>NZ_CP076538.1:1746769-2403539 GCF_018885265.1 Amycolatopsis aidingensis | reverse complement strand
CCGGTGCCGAGGATGATCGCGTCCACCTCGCAGGCGCTGCCGTCCGCGCCGAGCACCCGGTTCCCCTCGATCGAGCGCACGGCCGTCGGGTGGACATCCACATTGGACTTCGCGAGCGCGGGATAGTAGTCGTTGGACAGCAGCAGCCGCTTGCAGCCCAGCGTGTAGTCCGGGGTGAGCGCGGTACGTAACCACGGGTCGCGGATGGCCCTGCGCAGGTGCAGCAGACCGACATGCTGCAGGCGGCGCAGGATCCACGGGTTCCGGAAGCCCAGCCCGAGCGCCTCCATCCCGGCGTACTCCGCCGCCCGCAGGGCCCGTTGCGTGGCGGGAAACCGCCGCAACAGCCACCGTTCCAGCTTGGGCACGTAGTGATCGGGCTTGGGCAGCACCCACTGCGCGGTGCGCTGGAACAGGTGCAGGCGGGAGACCAGCGGCTGGATCTCCGGCACGAACTGCACCGCCGATGCCCCGGTGCCGACCACCGCGACCCGCTTGCCGCGCAGGTCGTAGTCGTGGTTCCAGCGGGAGGAGTGGAATACCTCACCGGGAAACTCCGCCAGGCCAGGCAGATCGGGAACCCGCGGCTCGTGCCACGGCCCCGCACCGGCGAGCACGACCCGCGCGGTGAGCTCACCGGCCGAGGTGGAAAGCTCCCACCGCTTGTGGCCGCCGTTCCACTGCGCCCGCCGCACCTCGGTACCCAGCCGGAGGTGCCCGGTCACGCCGTAGCGGCGCGCGGTGTCGGCGAGATAGGCCCTGATCTCCGGCTGCTTCGCGAAAGCCCTTGTCCATTCCGGATTCGGCGCGAACGAGTACGAGTACAGCGCCGAGGGCACATCGCAGGCGCAGCCGGGGTAGGTGTTGTCCCGCCAGGTTCCGCCGAGGTCGTCCGCCTTCTCCAGGACCACGAAGTCGGTGATGCCCTCCTGCCGCAGCCGGATCGCCGCCCCGATACCCGAGGCGCCCGCGCCGATGACGATCACGTCGAAATGCCGCTGCTCGACCCGGGTGCCGTTACGTTCCGCCATCGAAGAACCCCATCGTTCGGATAACCGCCAATTCCAGAGACTAGCAGTATCTACGTACTCGCGGTACCCCTTGCCTGAAGATCGGAGACCGCCGGTATCCCGATACCGGAGCGGCATAGAGTGGGTACATGCCTCGACTCACCCGCGCCGAAAGCCAGGCCCGTACCCGGGACCAGCTGGTCGCGACCGCGAAGGAGCTGTTCCTTGCCGAGGGCTACTCCGTGACCTCACTGGAGAAGGTCGCCGAGGCGGCCGGGTACTCCAAGGGGGCGGTGTACTCGAACTTCCGGAACAAGGACGAGCTCTGCCTTGCGGTACTGGATGCCATCCACGCCGAGCAGGCCGCGATGATGTCCGAATCGCTGACCGGCGCGGAGACCATGGAGCAGCTGCTGGCGGCCTTCCAGTCCTGGGCCGAGCGCAGCATCGGCGACGAGGCCTGGACGGCGCTGGAGGTGGAGTTCGCCACCAACGCGCGGCACGACCCGGCGCTGCGGCGCGAACTCGCGGTGCGGGACAAGGCCATCCGGGACGCGATCGCCGGGCTGCTGCAGGACCACGCGGAGCGGTTCGGCATCACCCTGCCGATGCCGGCTGGAGACTGCGCCACGGCGCTGCTCAGCCTCGGGATCGGGCTGGGCGTGCAGCGGGCGATCGACCCCGGCATCCCGGTGCACGTGCTGCCCGGGGTGATTCGCCTCTTCGCCGGAAACCGGGTGGACGGCCCGCCGAGAATCGAGCCGTGAACGATCAGGAATGGAGTGTCGCCCCGGTCGGGGTGCACGAAACTATGGCCACCGCGGTCCTGCGCAGATACATCCTGGACATCGGGGAGCGCTACTACCGGCGCAGGCCGACCGAGGCCGAGGTGGACGCGGCGCTGGCCGAGGACCCCAGCGACGAACTGGCACCGCCGCGCGGGGAGTTCCTGCTCGCCACCTGGGCCGGGTCGGTCGCGGGCTGCGTGGGGGTACGGCTGCTGGAACCGGGGATCGCCGAGCTGAAGCGGATGTTCGTCGAGCCCTGGGCACGTGGGCGGGGACGCGGCGCCCTGCTGCTGGCCGCGGCCGAGGAGGCCGCGCGTGGCCTGGGTGCGCGGGCCATCCGGCTGGACACCAGGACGGATCTGGTGGAGGTACGCGCGCTCTACGCGCGGCACGGGTACGCCGAGATTCCCGCGTACAACGACGGCCCTTACGCACAGCACTGGTTCGAGAAGCGGCTTTGAGTTGCCTCACGAAGCCGGCTGACCCCGGCCGGACCGGCCTGCCCATTCCAGTAGCTCGTCCGCGCCGAACGTGTTGATCACGGTTGTGGGCTCGACCCCGCACTCGCTCGCCCTGGCGCATCCGTTCGGCAGCCAGGCGAGCTGCCCGGGGGCATGCGCGTCGCTGTCGACCGCGAAGCGGCAGCCGAGCTCCGCCGCGCGGCGCAGCAGCCTGCGCGGCGGGTCCAGCCGCTCCGGCCGGGAGTTGATCTCCACCGCCACGTCCCGCTCGAGGCAGGCCTGGAAGACCCGGTCGGCGTCGAAGGCCGACTCCGGCCGGGTGCCGCGCCCGCCGAGCAGCCGCCCGGTGCAGTGGCCCAGCACGTTCACCCGTGGCTGGGACACGGCGGCGAGCATCCGCTCGGTCATCTCCCGCTTCGGCATCCGCAGCTTGGAGTGCACGCTGGCGACCACGAGGTCCAGCTCGGCCAGCAACTCGGGGTCCTGGTCCAACGTCCCGTCCGGCAGGATGTCCACCTCGATCCCGGTGAGCACCCGGAACGGCGCCAACTCCCGGTTGACCTCCGCCACCAGCTCGAGCTGGGCACGCAACCGCTGGGCGGACAACCCGTTCGCCACGCTCAGCGTCGGTGAGTGATCGGTGAGCACCATCCACTCGTGGCCGAGATCACGCGCGGCCTCGGCCATCTCGGCGACCGGGCTGCCGCCGTCCGACCAGTCGGAATGCGTATGGCAGTCGCCCCGCAACGCCGCCAGCAGCTCCGCGCCCTCCTCCGGCTGCGGCTCGGCCCGCGCCAGCAGGGCGGAAAGGTACTCCGGCTCCCGGCCCTGTAGCGCCTCGGCGATCACGGCCGCGGTGGTCCTGCCGATCCCGGACAGCGCGGTCAGCGTACCGGCGGCGGCGCGTTCGGCGAGCTGCTCCGGGCCCAGCCGGTCCACCACCGAGGCGGCCCGCCGGAACGCCTGCACCCGGTAGGTCGGCTCCCGGGTCCGTTCCAGCTCGAAGGCGATCCTGCGCAGGGCCGCAACCGGATCCACGCTGATCACCTCACCCGTTCCGATCCAGTGGATGCAGTTCGACCTCGGTCAGCTCGCCCCGTGCCACCCGCGCGGTGAGGTAGGTGCACTGCGGCTGCCGCCGCCGGTCGGTGGGGGAACCCGGATTGAGCAACCGCAATCCACTGTCGGTAACACTGTCCCACGGGATGTGGCTGTGCCCGAAAACCAGCACGTCGGTGTCCGGATAGTCCCGCGCACACCGCTGGTCCCTGCCCTTGGCGGCGCCGGTCTCGTGCACCACGGCCAGCCGCAGCCCGGCCAGGTCCGCCCTGGCCACCTCGGGTAGCCGCGCCCGCAGCTGCGGCCCGTCGTTGTTGCCGAACACCCCGATCAGCCTGCGTGCCCGCCGCTCGAGCTCGTCCAGCAGCCCGACCTCGACCCAGTCCCCCGCGTGCACCACGACATCGGCGGCATCCACCTCCTGCCACAGCACGGCGGGCAGCGCCCGCGCCCGTTTCGGCACGTGCGTATCGGCCATGATGAGCAGCCGCATATCCCGACTCTAGAGCAGCGCGGGCCATGGTCGCTCAGGTCGCAAGCGGATAACGGTTGGATCCCGCCCGGTACCCCGGCACAACCAGGGGGAGGAACCGCACGTCACCCGATCGGGCTGGTCGTCGGCGCTGCTGGGCCAGCCCGTATCTTGACGACGGGAGTCCTGGGGAGTCCTGGGGGCTCACCGCCATCGCACGTGGAGGGTTGTCTTGCCACAAGATCGACAGTGGCCGCAGTCGGACGCCGAGCAGACCGAGTTCATTCCGGTCGTCTCGGGTCGCCTTGACGACGACGCAGGCGGCGGTGACGTCCATGGCGCCGTCCATGGCACGGTCGACGCCGCTGGCGTCACCGATGAGCTGCGCGTTCCCCCGCAACAGGCACAGCAGGCCGAGCAGACGCAGGTACAGGAACCGACCCGGTTCCAGACCGAGCGCACGCAGTTCATCGAGCACCCGCAGGCACCGCCGCCCCCTCCCGGAGGGGTACAGCCCACACAGACCGCCATGCCGCCGCAGCAACCGCCCCCGCAGCCACCGGAGCACGGCACGCCGGAACACGGCGGGGCGGACGGCTCGGGCAAGAAGTGGTACCGGCGCAGGGGGACGCTCATCGCCGGGGCGGCGCTGGGCGCGCTGGCCCTGCTCTACGGCGTGGACCTGCTGGTCAGCCAGGGCAGCGTGCCGCGCGGCGTCACCGTCGCCGGGGTGGACGTCGGCGGGATGAGCGAACAGAACGCCGAACAGAAACTGCGCGACGAGATCGAGCCGCGGCTGACCCAGCCGGTGCAGTACGCGGCCGGGGATGTGCAGGCCGAGTTCGATCCCAAGATGGCCGGGCTGAGCCTGGACTGGGGTGCCACCCTCGAGCAGGCCGGGGACCAGCCGCTCAACCCGATCACCCGGTTCCTCTCCTTCTTCGACACCGAGGAGATCGGGGTGGTGACCAGCGCCGAGCCGAACCAGCTGGAGACCGCCATGGGTGATCTCCAGGACAAGATCGACCACGAGCCGGTCGAGGGCACCGTCAAGTTCGAGGGCGCCACTCCGGTCGCGGTCGAGCCCAAGCAGGGCCAGCAGCTCGACGTCGAGGCCGCCAAGCAGGTGGTGCTCTCGCACTGGGCCTCGGGCAACCAGCTCGACCTTCCTGTCGAGGTCACCCCGGTGCGGACCTCGGCCGAGGCCGTACGGATCGCGCTGGAAGAGGTCGCCAAGCCGGCGGTGTCCAGCTCGGTGCTGGTGCGCGGGGACGGCAAGGACGGCACGCTGGAGACCGAGGAGATCGCGGCCGGGCTGAGCTTCGAACCCGGCGAGGGCGGCACGCTCACCCCGAAGATCAACCAGGAGAAGATCGTCGAGGGGGTCGGGCCCGAGCTCGCGTCCACCGAGCAGGAGGGCAAGGACGCGGAGATCGTGTTCACCGGCGGCAAGCCGACCGTGGAGCCCTCCCAGCACGGCAGGGGCATCAAATGGGACAAGACCCTCGCCCCGTTGCTGGACGTGCTCAAGCGCAAGGACAACCGGGAGATCGTCGCGCAGTACGAGGACAAGCCGGCCAAGATCACCACGGAGGAGGCCGAGAAGCTCGGCATCAAGGAGGTGATCGGTGAGTTCACCACCACCGGCTTCGCCTCCGACTCCGGAGTCAACATCAAGGTGGTGGCGCAGGAGGTCAACGGCGCCATCGTCAAGCCGGGCGACACCTTCAGCCTGAACGGCCACACCGGGCCGCGCGGCAAGGAGCAGGGCTACGTCGAGGCGGGGATCATCGAGAACGGCCAGCCGGGCCGGGCGGTCGGCGGCGGTATCTCGCAGTTCGCCACCACGCTGTACAACGCGTACTACTTCGCCGGGATGAAGGACGTCGCGCACCGCGAGCACAGCTACTACATCAGCCGCTACCCGGCGGGCCGGGAGGCCACGGTGTTCCAGAACCCGGACGGCAGCAGCGTGATCGACCTCAGCTTCAAGAACGACAGCGAGACCGGGGTGGCGATCCAGACCATCTGGACCCCCTCCAGCATCACCGTGAAGCTGTGGGGCACCAAGCGGTACAACGTGGAGTCCGTCACCGGGGACCGCACCAACTTCGTGCAGCCGGGCACCAAGCATGTCTCCGCGGACAACTGCCAGCCCAGCGGCGGCGCGGTCGGCTTCAGCATCACCGACACCCGCATCCTGCGGGACGCCTCCAGCGGCCAGGTGGTGCGCAAGGAGCCACGGACGGTGAAGTACGACGCCAGGGACAAGATCGTCTGCAACAAGGGTGACTAGAAATGAAGTGGCCTGCGTGCGGATCTCCTGCCAGGCTGACGCGGTAACCAGCCGTACCGAGCTCGGAGGTTCGTATGCCGGATTCCACCCCAGCGCAGGAGAGCGCCGAGCCGGAGGCCGACGTGAAGCGCAGGTTCCGCGAGGCGCTGGAGCGTAAGCAGCGCCAGGCCAAGGCCGGGGCCGCACACGAGGACCTGGTCCCCAAGGTCACCCAGACGCACGGCCCCGCCGGGGGCAGGCGCACCTTCCGCCGCAAGAGCGGCTGACCCGGTCCACTGCTGGGAGTGGCCCGTTCGCTGCATTTTTCGCAGGGAACGGGCCACGCACAGCAGTCGGCTACGTGGGGGTGAGGATGGACTTGAGCCGGGGTACCTCGAGCATCCGCCGCTCGGCGAGCCGGTCCGCCGCTGTCGCCGGCGGCACCCCCTCGGCCTCGGCAAGCGCGAACACCTTCTTGGTGGTGTCGTACACCGAGGTCACCTTGCGCCGGGCCCGCTCGAAGTCGAATCCGTGCAGCTCGTCGCTGACCTGCACCACCCCGCCCGAGTTGACCAGGTAGTCCGGCGCGAACAGGATCCCCCGGTCGTCCAGCCGCTTCTCCACGCCGGCGTGGGCCAGCTGGTTGTTGGCCGCACCGCACACCACCCTGGCCCGCAGCTTCTCCACCGTGTCGTCGTTCAGCGCGCCACCCAGCGCGCACGGGGCGTAGATGTCGATATCGGAACGAATCAGCTCGTTCACGTTCTCCAGCACCTCGACCTCGGGATACGCGGCCACGGTGCGCTCGACGGCCCGCTCGGACACATCGCAGACCACCACCCGCGCCCCGGCCTCGATCAGGTGGCCGACCAGGATGTGCCCGACCTTGCCGACGCCGGCCACGCCCACCGTGCGCCCGCGCAGCTCCGGGCTGCCCCAGGAGTACTCGGCCGAGGCTCGCATGCCCTGGAACACGCCGAAGGCGGTGAGCACAGAGGAGTCACCCGCTCCCCCGGTGTCCGAGGAGCGCCCGGTGACGAACCGGGATTCCTTCGCCACGACGTCCATGTCCTGCACGAAGGTTCCGACATCGCAGGCGGTGATGTAGCGGCCGCCGAGGGACTGCACGAACCGGCCGTACGCACGCAGCAGCGCCTCGGACTTGTCCACCGCGGGATCGCCGATGATCACGGCCTTGCCGCCGCCGAGGTCGAGCCCGGCCAGCGAGTTCTTGTACGCCATCCCCTTGGACAGCGCCAGCACGTCGTCGAGCGCCTCGCTCTCCGAGGCGTAGGGGTAGAACCGGGTTCCGCCGAGCGCGGGGCCCAGCGCGGTCGAGTACACCGCGATGATCGCCTTCAGCCCGGACGAGACGTCCTGGCAGAACACGACCTGCTCATGGCCGCTGTTACGGCCGAATACTCCTTCGGTCACGGTTGGTGACTCCTTTGTCAGCCCCGGGCGCGCGGCTTGTGGTGCGTGCCCGGCCGGATGGTTTTCTGCCCGGCGGCGCCGGGGAAGGTCGTTCCCGACGTGCTCCGCCGCTGCCTCAGAACCTAGGCCCAGCAGAGCGCACGCGCCACGGCCAGGTAGACCGACCTGACGGCCGACACGTTAAGAAAGGTGATGGATTGGAGCCGCCGGCGCGCAGCAGGCCCTCCCGCCTCCTCCGCGGCTCAGTACCCGGTGCGCGCGTTCGGGGACGTCACGCGCTGCCCGTGGGGGACGTGCGCAGCGCGGCGCGCTGACCGGGTTCCTTCGACGGCGGCCCCAGGCACAGGGGCACGACGACGGCCTAGCCGGACTTCTCCCGGCCCTCGGTCTCCATCTCCGCACCGACCGGCGGCCTGCGGTCCCTGCACTGCCTCGGCCACGGGCCCGGCTGCGGTTCGGCGGGGTGGTGCGCCGCGCCCGCATCACCCCGCCGGTCCCGATAGCGCCACCCCTCCCCCGGGATGGCGTGAATCCGGGTTCCCACCAGTGCGCCCTCCTGCTGTGCGGCATACCGCGGTCCCCCGATGCGGTTGGTCGAACAGTGCGTGATCCACCGGCGTGATGGTCATCCCAGGTGGTCATAGGATGGACGCTATGGAACTGGAGATCCGGCATCTCAAGGTCCTGACCACGATCGCCGACCACGGGAGCATCACGAAGGCGGCACCGATCCTCGGTGTCTCCCAACCGTCGCTCACCGCGCAGTTACGGCGAATCGAGCAGGCCATGGGCTCGCCCCTGTTCGAACGCTCACGCACCGGCGTGGCTCCCACCGCGTTCGGCCGGACCGTACTGGCCAAGGCTCGCGCGGTGCTCACCGAGATGGCGGATCTCCGCATCCAGCAGGGCCCCTCCGACGAGGACCGGGCGGCCGAGCTACGTCTGGGCGCGTTGCCGGGGCCGCTGCTTCCGGTCGTGCTGCCCCGGATCGCCGAACTGTACGACGAGCGCAGGAAACCGGCCCAGCCCTCGCTGGACGTGCACGCGCACACCGACTCCTCGATGGCCACCCTGCTGGCGCTGGTGCACGCGGGCAGGCTGGACGCGGCGCTGATCGCCCAGACCCTCGGGCACGAGCTGCCGCTACCGGAAGGCATCAAGCACGCCGTGGTCGTCCCGGTGGAGCCGGTGTTCGTGGCCCTTTCCGAACGTCATCCCCTCGCCGACAAACAGGTGGTCGAGCTGGCCGAGCTGGCAGGCGAGCAGTGGGTGGTCGACCCGCAGGAGGATCTCGGCGGGGCCGCCTACCTGCGCGCGGCCTGCCGGGAGGCCGGGTTCGAGCCGCTGATCGCGCATGAGGTCAACGACGTCGGCACCGCACGCGGTTTCCTGAGCAGCGGGCAGTGCATCAGCCTCGCACAGGCGACGTCCCAGGAGGGCAGGGGTATCGTGGTCCGCCCGCTGGCTGGCGATCCGCTGGCGGTGCGGCTGGAGCTGACCTGGGCCCAGGAGTGCCCGGTCGCGCCCGAGCTGCTGCGCAGGGCCGCGGCCGAGGCCTATTTCCAGTTGATCGACCGCAACCCCAGCTACCAGCACTGGTGGAACGAGCACTACGGGGACGAGCGCCCACCGGTGTTGTGATGTTTGTCGATTGACGACTACGTTCTCCCCGCCGCGGATACCGCACAACGCGACATCAGCTTTCCACTGTCGACCGATGCCATCCGCTCGGCGGATCCGTAAAGTCGGCCCGGTAAGGGGAGGAACCGGGAAGGAAACCGACATGAGAACGCTCGTCGTCGCTATTCTCGGCGTCTTCACAGGACTGCTGGCCGGTTTTGTGCTGATCGAGATCATCGCGGCGTTCGTCGCCGCGCAGAGCGGCGGCTGGATGGGCCGCACGTGGAGTCTCGTGGCCGGGTTCGGCCCGATCATCATGGCCATAGCGGGCGCCGTGGTCGCCATCATCATCGACAACAAAATCCAGCGCAACAAAGGAATGTGATGAGCAACAGAAACACAGCTTTGGAATCATTGCCCTGGGGACTCATCCTCGGGCTGGGTGCGCTGCAGCTGGTCCGGCCGCTGATGAGCATGGTCGGCGCACTGGACGCGATGGGAAAGCCGTGGAGCCCGGTGGCCGTCACGGTGATCATCGCGATCATCTGGATCGGTGTCGTGGTCGCCAAGCGGGTCGCGCAACCGGTGCTCACTCTGGCCTTCGCCGGAATCGCGTACGGCATTTTCGCGGTGGCGCTCAACCTGATCGGCACGATGTTCGGCGCCCAGTCTATGGCGGCGGCGGGAATTCTGGGAACGTTGCTCTTCAACGGCCTGCTGGGTCTCGTGCTCGGCCTCATCGCCCTCGGGCTGCTCAAACTGCGCAAGTAGCCGCGCCCGGCGCCCATGAACGGCAAACCCACGTACGTGGGGAGCAAACACGCGTACATGGACGGCCAACACGCCGAAGCCCGGCGTGTTGGCCGTCTGCGCACGCGAGTTTGCTGTTTGCGGGCGGCCAACAATTCGGATTACTGGTCGCCGGGGCGCACCAGCCCGCTTTCGTAGGCGAAATGCACCAGCTGCGCACGATCTCGGGCGTCCACCTTCGTCAGCAGCCTGCTGACGTAGGTGCGTACGGTGGCGGGGCTGATCGAAAGGCGCACCGCGATCTCGTCGTTGGACCGTCCGGCGGCGACCTCGGCCAGTAGTTGCTGTTCCCGCTCGGTGAGCTGCTCGATGCGCTCGTCGCCGCCCGCGGGACGGTAGGCATCGGCGAAAGCCAGGATCACGCGTCTGGTGACCGAGGGGGAAAGCAGGGCCTCGCCGCCTGCCACCGTGCGCACCGCGGCCCGCAGCTGCTCCGGCTCGGTGCTCTTGACCAGGAAACCCGCCGCGCCGGCCCGGATCGCGTCGAAGATGTGCTCGTCGGTGTCGAAGGTGGTCAGCATGATGATCCGCACCTCGCGCAGCCGCTCATCGGCCACGATCCGGCGGGTCGCCTCGATGCCGTCCATACCGGGCATGCGGATATCCATCAGCACCACGTCCGGCCTCTTCTCGATGGTGAGCGCGAGACCCGCCGCCCCGTCGGCGGCCTCCCCGACCACCGTGATGTCCTCGGCCCGCTCGAGCAGGGCGCTCAGTCCGGCACGGACGAGATGCTGATCGTCGACAAGGATCGCGTGGATCACGAGCGGACCTCCAAGGGCAACGAAGCCTCCACCCGGAATCCGGCACCGGGCTGGGACGACACGTCGACCCGGCCGCCCAGTAGCGAGGCGCGCTCCCGCATGCCACGGATACCGCGGCCGGTGCCAGCCGTGGCATCCGCACCGCCGGTGCCATCGTCGCATACCGTGATCCGCAGCCGCTGATCGTCGTATCGCAGCGTGACCGCCACCCGGCTGGCGTTCGCATGTTGCAGGGCGTTGGTCAGCGACTCCTGGACGATCCGGTATGCCGTGGTGTCCACGACGGCGGGCAACGGGGGCGCCTCGCCCTCGACCTTGACCTCCACCGCCAGCCCGCTGCCTGCCATCGTCTCGGCGAGCGCGTCCAGGTGCCGGATGCTGCCGGTGGGGCTCCGGCCATCGGCCTCGTGCGGATCCCGCAACAGGCTCAGCGTGTTCTGCAGATCGCGGACCGCCTCGTCGCTGGCCATCCGGATGACCGAGAGCGCGGCTCGCGCCGCCTCCGGGTCGTCGGCGATCGACTCGGTGGCGACATCGGCCTGGACCGAGACCACCGCCACGGTATGCGCCAGCACGTCATGCAGCTCCCTGGCGATGCGCAGGCGTTCCTCCTCGACCCTGCGCCGCGCCTCCCGCTCCCGCTCCTCGGCGGCCCTGCGCGCGCTGCGTTCCTGTTCGGCACGCAGCAGCCTGGTGGCCCGGACGGCCCCGCCCAGCGCGATGGCCACGGCCATCAGGCCGAAGGTGGAAGCGAGCTCGACACCGAGGAGGTAGGCCGGATCCTCACCCTCCCGGATCCGGAAGCCGACACTCACCAGGGTCAGCAGCCCCGCCGTGGCCACCGCGATCGACAACCTCCCGGCCTCGGCGGCCGAGTACAGCGCGGCGGCCACCGGGAGCGCCAGCCCGATGGTCGGATAGCCGGCCGCATAGTACGCGAGCAGGCCGACCGCGGTGGCGGTCAGCGCGAGTACCGGGAACTGGCGGCGCACCAGCATCAGCGCGCCGAGGCAGACGGCGAAGAGGTACGCGACCGCGTCGGGGCCGCGGCTGCCGCCGATGTCCACGGTGATCGCCACGGCGACGGTCACCGAGACGGTGGCGCCCAGCAGCGAGTCGATGACCAGCGCACGGCGCGGACCTTGCCCGTTGCCCATTCCCGCAGCGTATCCACCCTCGGCGGGGTACACGACCGCTCACGGTGGACGCCTGCCGTCGCATTCCGTTGATCGCCACGGGTGACCGGCTACGGCAGGAGTCGATCCGAAGTCACGACGATGAGCCGACGACGCCGCCACGCACCGTGCGTAGGGTCGGACGCATTGTCCCCGGATCTGTCCAGACGATTGGTCACGACGATAGGACAACGATGAAGGTTTGCACCCTGTGTTTCCCCCGCTGAGAACGGTGACAGTTGTGCTGATTCCTTGGCAGCCACCGGCAGGGAACGAACTTTACGTACTGTCTCTCCGCGACCCCCGGTGCCTGCGCCCCGATCTCGCCGGCATCGACCACGCGACACTCGCCGCGGCCCGGCGTCAGCTCAGCCTGCCGGTCCCCGACACGCTGGTGGTGAGCGGGCCAAGGAGAGAATGGCTACGCCGCCGGAGTTTCGAGTGGATCGATCAGCTACCGGACCGGATCACCGTCTCCGGGCGGGTGTCGGTCCCCGGATCGAACGACCGGAAACTGGACGTCAGCTTCACCAACATATCCCGCGACGCCGCCGAAGAGAGCACAGTAGAACTGGTCCGGCTGGCCGAGCGTGCTGGTTCGCTCGACGATCGGCTGTCCCTGTGTTTTCAGCGTGCCTTGCCTGCCGAGGCCACCGCGCTGGTCGCCGTCAACCACGGCATATCGCGGATACGCGTGCGGGCATGCCGTGGACTGTACGAAGAAGGCGCGGAACCGGTGTATTTCGACGAGGCACTGCTGCGCGGGGCCGACCGCCGGGTACTGAACGAACGCGTCACCCGCAAACCGACCGCACTCGTGGCCGATGAAGTGGGTACCCGGGTCGTCCCTGTCCCCGGCGCCGAACAGCACGAATCGGTACTCAGCTACTACACTGTGCGCTACCTCGCGGGACACGGTGCCCGGCTGAGTGCGGGGCTCGGGACCGCCGTCGAGGCCACCTTCTGGCTGTACCGGGGCCGGTGGTTCATGCCGATGTGCAGAACGCTCGGTCCGACGCGCTCGCCGCGGCGCCGCACCGGGGAGGACTGAGACGACAATGTCATCGGACGATGAATATTTCGACCGAGCCGATCTCGCATACTATCGTCAAGCCAACGTCATGCCAATTAACCTGATCAGCGGTTGGCCAGCAAGGCACCAACCACCTAGAGTGCTCCAGGTTCGGGAGCAGCGCTTTCAGTGACGCTCGAGCGCAGTTAAAGCGCATATACAGCTGTAATTCAGCCATCTGGTAGAAAATTACTGCCGGCTGTCGAGCAGCCGACCACGTAGCCACGGCCAGCCTCTCTCGAAGGCCGGCCATACGGGCGTCTGACCGCCCTAAACTGGGAGGAACGGCTGTCGTGAAAGTTTCCGTGCTAGGCCCGTTGGAAATAGTGGAGGGCGGTGTCGTGTCGACGCCGTCCGCCCCCAAGTTACAGCGAGTCGTGAGCTTGCTGGTCATGCGCTCCAACAGCGTCGTGCGCAACGAGCAACTCGTCGAGGAGCTGTGGGAGGACAAACCTCCCGCCAGCGTGGCGACCACCCTGCATACCTACATTTACCAACTCCGCAAGTTGTTGAAACTTCGAGCACCCGAACATGCCGGCTCGGCTTCGCTCGGTGAACACCATCCGGCTTTGCATTCCTTTCCGAACGGATACATGCTCACGCTTCCACCGGAGTCACTCGATGTGAACACCTTCGAGACCCTCGCCCGGCGCGGGCGGGCCCATCTCGAGGCTGGGGAGGTACTGGAGGCCGCGGACACGCTGGCCGGGGCACTGGCGCTGTGGCGGGGCCCGGCACTGGTCAACGTGGAGCCGGGCCCGGTACTGGGAGCCGAGGTGCTGCGGCTGGAAGAGCTGCGCAAGAGCACCCTGGAACTGCGAATCGAAGCCGACCTTCAACTCGGCAGGCACCACAGCCTGCTCAGCGAACTGACCAAACTGGTCGCCCAGGAACCGACCCACGAGGGTTTCCAGGGAAAGCTGATGCTGGCGTTGTACCGCGCCGGGCGGCGCTCCGAGGCGCTGCACGCCTACCAGCAGACCAGGGTCGTGCTGGCGAACGAACTCGGGCTCGACCCCTCGCGGGATATCCAGCGCCTGCACCGGGCCGTGCTGACCTCCGACAGCAGCCTGGATCTTGCCCCCGGGAGCCATCCTGCCAGGACCTCGGCCCGGCCCAGTGCGCCGAGCCGGCTGGCATCGGAGGGGCTGGAGCTGGTCGGGCGCAAAGCCGCGATCGACGAAGCCACCACGATCCTCACACCGGCAACCCATGGCAGACCGGTGGTGGTGACCGGCCTGCCGGGATCCGGGAAGTCGGCACTGTGCGTGCAGGTGGCCCGCAGGCTCGCGGAGCAGTACCCGGACGGACAGCTGTTCGCGCAGTTACTCGACAACGACGGCACGCCGATCGAGTCCGGCACGGTGCTGCTGACGCTGCTACGGCAGACCGGGATGCGGGCCGCCGAGATCCCCTCCTCGTTCGAGGAACGACTACGCGTCTACCGGGACTGGACCGCCTGCCATCAGGCGCTGATCGTGCTCGACGACGTGATCGACAACGAGCAGTTGCTGACCATGCGGCCAGGTGGGCGGGGATGCGCGCTGCTGGTCGCGGGCAGGAGACGGCTCTCGGTTCCCTACACCGCCGTGGTCGACCTGCGGCCGCTCAGCATCTCCGAGGGGGTCGAACTGCTCGCCGACGTGCTCGGTGCCCAGCGGCTGACCCGCGATATCGAGTCCGCACACGAACTGGTGCAGATCTGCGACGGCCTGCCGGTCGCACTGCACGCCGCCGCGGGCAGGCTCCAGCTGCGCCCGCACTGGTCGATCAGCCGCACCACGCGGTGGCTGAACGAGGAGCTGCCGAAGGCGCCGGAGACCGGTGCGGATCCGGTGAACCTGCGACCGAGCGTCGAGCGGACCTACCGGCTGATGCCGGAGCCCGCCAAGGCCGCGTTCCGGACCGTGTCCGGTATGGACGCCGGTTACCTCAGCATCACCACCGCGGCACATGCTCTCGGTCTCGACGAACACGGCACCGAGTCCCTGCTGGAGGAACTGGCCGAGGTCCGGCTGCTGGAGATCGAACCGGTCGAGGCGAAACCCGATCAGTTCCGGTACTGGTTCCTGCCGGGGGTACGCACGATCGGGCGGCAGCTCCAGCAGGAACACCACCGTTCCCGGCAGCGGCACCGGCTGCACAACCTCGGCAAGGTCGGCTGAGGGAGGTTCCCGCGCGCCTCCCAATTCCGCGTTCAGTGACACCTGCCGCCGCCTCGAGTGGGCGCGGACAGGCTGGTGGCGCCGGTGTTCTCCGGTTGCGGAACCGACCCGTGGAGGCGATCGTGGACCTTGGCGTCAATCTGATCCCGGACAGCGCGCTCCCGCTCGCGCAGGAGGCGGAGCGGCTCGGCTACACCACGGCCCTTGCCCCGGAAGGGCTCAGGGACGCCATCAGCCTGCTCGGCTGGATCGCCGGGCAGACAACGGATATCGGGCTGCTGTCCGGGGTCTGCCAGATCCCGGCCCGGACCCCGGTACTGGCCGCGATGAGCGCGGGCAGCCTGAACATGTTGTCCGGCGGCAGGTTCCGCCTCGGGCTGGGGATCTCCAACGCCTATGCCACCACCAACTGGTACGGCCAGGCCTTCGAGCAGCCACTGGGCCGTACCCGGGAGTACGTCGACATAGTACGGATGGCACTGCGCGGCGAGGAGGTCCGCTACCATGGGCGGCATCACACCCTCCCGCGCTCGCCGGAGACCGGCACCGGGTTCCGGATCGCGGACCGGGGCGAGGTGCCCATCCAGCTCGCCGCGGTCGGGCCGAAGAACCTCGAACTGGCGGGCGAGATCGCCGACGGCTGGGTGGGCGTGTTCTACTCCGTCGAGCAGGTCGCCAGGGCCCTGCCCCGGCTGGCCGCAGGGCGCGCGCTGGCCGGCCGCACGCTGGAGGGCTTCGAGCTCACGCTGACCGTACCGCTGGCCATCGGACCGGATCCGCGCGAGCTGGCCGTGCCGATCACCCGGTACGTCGCGCACTTCCTCAGCCTCGGCCACCGCGAGGAGAACTTCTACTACCGGATCGCGGCGGAGATGGGACTGGGCGCCCAGGCCGCGCTGGTCCAGGATCGCTATGCCGATGGCGATGCCGCGGGCGCGGCGGCCGCGGTTCCGTTCGAGTTCGTGGACGAGATCGCACTGCTGGGTCCCGCCGACCGGATCGCCGCCAGGATGAAGGCCTACGCCGACGCGGGCGTCACCACCCTGTGCGTCGGCCCTTACGCGTCCTCAGTGGAGGGTCGGCTGGAGGCGCTACGAGTGGCGCGGGCCGCCATCGACTCGTTCGCAGGCTGAGTGGCGCTCCATTCGGCCACGATCGGCGGGAAGCAGGATCTGGCCAGGCCCGAACCCGGCACGAAAGCCCCGCAACGTCTGGAAAGGAAGGCCAATGTCCGGTATCGCCGGCTGGATCGACTTCTCCCGCGACCTCACCCTGAACCGTCCGATCGTCCGGACACTGACGGCAACCCTGGCACCACGGGGGCCGGACGAGGAAGCGGTCTGGACCTCGGCGCCCGCGGCGCTGGGGTATCGCGGGCTGCGCACGGAACAGGCGCAAGGGCGGCAGCCGTTCGTGCTGGAGGTCGGCGGGCGGCAGGTAGCCGCCTGCCTTGCCGGGGCGCCAACCGGGTTGCCGGAGCTACGGCAGCGGCTGCACTCCTTCGACTCCGCCATCGGCGCGGACACCCCGCAGGCCGAGCTGGCCACGAAGGCGTACCTGCGCTGGGGCACCGACTTCATTCCCGCGCTGTCCGGGGCGTTCGCGCTGGCGGTGTGGGACGAGCGGGCCATGGAACTGGTGCTGGCTCGGGGCCCGATGGGCGGCCAGCCGCTGTACTACACCGAGACCGGCACCGGACTGGTCTTCGGATCGGAACGCAAGACCCTGCTCGCGCATCCCGAGGTGCGGCCGGTGGTGGACCTGGAAGGGCTGCGCGAGGTGGTGGCACACGCACTGCCACCGGGGCCGCTGTTCTCCGGCTTCGGCGAGGTCGAGCCGGCCCAGATCGCGCGGTTCGGCCGCGCGGGCTGGGACCGCAGGCGGTACTGGACGCTGCGCACCGAACCGCATACCGACGACCTGCCCACCACCATCGCGACGATCCGTTCGATGCTGGAGGAAAGCACACGCAAGACCCTGCCGGCCGATCCGGGTGCGCTGACGGTCATGCTCTCCGGGGGCATCGACTCCTCCTCGGTGGCGGCGTTGACGGCGGCGCAACTGCGCCGCACCGGCGGCGGTGCACCGCGAACCTGCACGATCGACTACCAGGACAGCGAGTTCCGCCCGGATGTCATGCGCAGCAGCGAGGACGCACCGTTCGCGCGCATGGTGGCCGAGCACATCGGGGCCGAGCACAGCGTGGTGCCGCTGGCGGCGACCGACACCCTGAGCCCGACGGTGCGGCTGGGCATCATGCGCGCGCTGGACGGCCCGACCCGCATCTACGATATGGACTCCGCGCAGCACCTTTTCCTGCAGCACGTGGCCGCGCAGGGCAACAAGGTGATCCTGACCGGGTTCGGCGGGGACAACGCGTTCCTCGGCGCGAACTGGTCGAACGACCGCGAGCTGGTCGACTCCGGGACCTTCCCCTGGGTCGCGCTGGCACAGCGGCACGGCGCGATGAACGGTTTCGGCACCGGCCTGCTGAGCAAGGAGCTGCTCGGGAAGCTGGACCTGCCCGCCTACTACCGGGACGCCTACGCCGAGATCACCGGACGGGTGGAGCATCTGCCCGGTGCGGACGAATGGCAACGGAAGATGCGGACGGTTTCCTACCTCGTGCTGACCCTGTTCCGCAGTGACTACGCCATGTTCGCCGCCGCGGGGCTACAGGCCCGCTCCCCGATCAGCGACCCGGAGCTGCTGCAGTACGCCTACAACATCCCGGCCGAGATGCAGGCACACCGCGGCATCGAGAAGGGGCTGCTGCGGGCCGCGGTGGCGGACCTGCTCCCGCCGGAGGTGGTGGACCGGCCGCGCAGTGCGACACCGGTGAGTCACGATCCCGGCTACCCTCGGCGGTTGCACGAGGAGTTCGTGCGCGTACTGGCCGACCAGGAGGCGCCGGTGCGGCCACTGATCGACACCGAGGCCGCGGACCAGATCGCAAGGGAACCGGCCGTGGCGGCCGGGAACCGGATGACCAGAGCCGATATGGAACTGGTTCTGCAGCTCAACCTCTGGCTCGAGGAATACCGCGTCCGGCTCGCGCTGTGACAAGCACTGAGCGCGCGCATCGAACCCAACATACGGAGACCGGACCCATGATTTGCGACAGCGTCCTCGACACGATCGGCGATACGCCGGTGGTCCGGCTACGCCGAATGTCGGTCGGAAACGGGGCGGAGATCCTGATCAAGCTGGAGTCGTTCAACCCGGGCGGAAGTATCAAGGACCGCGCCGTGCTGTCCATGATCACCCACGCGGAGCTGGACGGCAGGCTGCAACCGGGTGGCACGATCATCGAGTCGACCTCGGGTAACGTCGGCAAGGCGCTGGCGCTGATCGGGGTGGCCCGCGGATACCGGGTCGTCCTCGTGGTCGATCCGAAGGCACCGCCGTCGATGCTGCGCTACGCCTCGGCGCTCGGCGCTGAGCTCGACCTGGTGGACACCCCGGACGAGCACGGCTGGTACCAGGGACCGCGGATCGAGCGGGTCCAGCAGTTGCTCGCCGAGACGCCCCGGTCGTTCTGGCCGGATCAGTACAACAACCTGGACAATCCCCGCGCGCACGCGGAGCAGACCGCGCGCGAGCTGCTCAGCGAGATCCCCCGGTTCGACGCCCTGGTCACCGCGGTCGGCACCGGCGGGCACATCAGCGGGATCTCCCGGACGGTGAAACGCGCGCTCCCCGAGGTCGTCACCGTCGGGGTGGACGCCGAATGCTCGGCGACCTTCGGCTACCCGTTCTCCCAGTGGGCGACGCCGGGACCGAGCCGGATCAGGGGACTCGGGCTGCAGTGGCAGCCGCGGTGCCTCGATCTCGATGTGGTGGACCGGGTACACCTGGTCGCCGACCACGAGGGCATCGCGACGACCCGGCTGCTGGCCAGCAGCGAGGGGCTGCTGGTCGGCGAGTCGGCAGGGGCGGCGGTGTTCGGCGCCCTGCACCACGCGCATCACCACCCTGGCAGCCGGATCGTGGTGCTGGCCCCGGACGACGGGGTCAACTACCTGGAGGAGACCTTCGACGACGACTGGCTACGGAGCAAGGGGCTGCTGGAGCGGATCGAGGAAGCCGGGCTACGGACCGTCGACCGCCTGGTCGCGCTGGCCCGGCAGCCGAGCACCGCCGCGGTGGCGCGCACCCCCGAGCTCACCGGAGACCTCGCCGGAAGCAGGTGAAAGGAAAGGGGCAGAAAACCGCATGACCCTGGCCAATATCGAGCGGCTCGCCCTGCGGATGGACGAGCTGGGGGTGGATGGGCTCGTCGCGACGAGCCTGCCGAACGTCTGCTATCTCACCGGCATCACCAGCCTCTCGCTGAGCCTTGGCGCACCGGCCGCGCAGTGCTACGCAGTGGTGACAAGGGATCGCCTGGCGCAGCCGCATTTCGTCGCCGCGCGCGGCGAACTGGACCAGGCCATGGACGCCCTGCCGCGGCTGGCGAGCGCGCGTGGTTTCGGGTATTTCTATCGCGAGTATCCGGCCGGGGCCGAGCTGAGCGAGGACGAGCGGTTGCTGTGGCAGGCGGAATCCGCGCCCGCGTTCGCGGCGGCGCCCGCCGACGCGCTCGCGCAGGCGCTGCGCGCGGCCGGGCTCGGCGCGGCCAGGGTCGCCATCGACGAACACGGGGCCGCGGCCGGGCTGACCGCGACGCTGGCCGAGGCACTGCCCGCGGCGGAGTTCCGCCCCGGGGCGGACATCTTCGGCTGGGCACGGAAGGTCAAGACGCCGGAGGAGATCCGGCGGCTGGCCGCCTCGGCCGCGCTCACCGAAAGGGGGATCGAGGCCGCGACGGCGATCGTCGGGCCCGGGGTGACCGAACGGGACCTGGTGCGCGAGTTCGATCGCACGGTCGCAGGGGAAGGTGGACGGCCCCGGTTCACCCTGATCAAGTTCGGCCGCTCCGCCGTCGCGGGCCAGACCGCGCCCGGCACGCGGCCGCTGCGCCGCGGCGAGGCCATCTGGTTCGACGTCGGCTGCGTGCTGGAGGGCTACTGGTCCGATCTGTCCAGGGTGTTCAGCTGGGGCGAGCCCGCGGACAAGCTGGTGCGTTACCACGCCGCCATGCTGGCCGGCCAGGAGCACGCGCTGCGCGAGGCCCGCCCTGGTATGCCGGGCAAGGAGGTCTTCCAGCGCACCGTGCAGACCGTGCGCGAGTCGGGCGTTCCGCACTACCGCAGGCAGAACGTCGGCCACGGGATCGGCGCCGGGTTGTACGACCGGGTGGGCCTGGCTCCAGGGGTCGAGGACCTGCTGGAGGAGAACACCGTGCTGAACATCGAGACCCCGTACCACGAGTTCGGTTTCGGTGCGGTGCAGGTGGAGGACACCTTCCTGGTCGGAGCCACCGGCAACACCCTGCTCACCTCCCTCGATCGCGGCCTTTCCGTGCTGTGACCCCGCAGGCTCGCTAGCCCGCGGGCTCCCTAGAGAGCCGCCAGCAACCGCCGCACCAGCGCCAGCGGGTTCGGCGAGTCCACCACCGCGTTCGAGGCCAGCCGCAGCCCGGTCACGGCGTTCAGCCGGTTGCGCAGTTCCACCGAAGCCAGCGAGTCGAAGCCCAGATCGTCGAAGTCCTGCTCGGGCCGGATCGCCTCGTCCGTGTCGAGGTGTCCGAGCACGGCCGCCGCCTGATCGCAGACCAGGCGCAGCAGCACCTGGTGGCGTTCCTCCTCGGGCATGGTGGAAAGGCGCTCGGACAGCGAGGCCTCGCCGTCGCCGTCCGCATCGGCGCCCCGCGGAGGTGCGGGGCGGGTGTTGCGGCGCAGCAGGCCGCGCAGCAGCGCGGGCACCGGGCCGCCAGCCGAGCGCACGGCCTCGAGGTCCAGCTCCAGCGGGGCGAGCACGGGTTCGTCCAGCTCGCAGGCCAGGTCGAACATGGCAAGCGCCCGCTCCGACTCCAGCTGGGCCATCCCGGACCGGCGCAGCCGGGCGAGGTCCGTCGCGCTCAGACCCTCGGTCATCCCGGTGCGCTGTTCCCACAGCCCCCACGCCAGCGCGGTGGCAGGCAGGCCGTGGGCGCGCCGGTGCCAGGCCAGGGCGTCCAGGAAGGCGTTCGCTGCGGCGTAGTTGGCCTGGCCGGCCTCGCCGAGCAGGCCGGAAGCGGAGGAGAACAGCACGAACATGGACAGATCCAGATCCCTGGTCAGCTCGTGCAGGATCCAGGCCGCATGCGCCTTCGGCCGGAACACGTGGTCCAGCCGCTGCCCGGTCAGCGCGGACACCGGGGCGTCGTCGAGTACCCCGGCCGCGTGCACCACACCGGTGAGCGGGTGCCGCCGCGGAATCTCCGCCAGCACCCTCGCCAGCGCCGACCGGTCGGTCACCTCGCAGGCGACGATCCGCACCTCGGCACCGAGCGCGGTCAGTTCCGCCGCCAGCTCGGCCGCGCCCGGCGCATCCGCGCCCCGCCTGCTGGTGAGCACGAGCCTGCGGACGCCGTGCGCGGTGACCAGATGGCGCGCCAGCAGCCCGCCGAGCGTGCCGGTCCCGCCGGTGATCAGCACGGTGCCATCGGACCGCGGCCTGCGCGGTATGGTCAGCACCAGCTTGCCGATATGCCTTGCCTGGCTGAGGAAACGCAGGGCCTCGGGAGCGCGCCGCACGTCCTGGGTGCGCACCGGCAGCAGGCTCAGCGCGCCTGCCTGGAACAGCCCCAGCACGTGATCGAGCATGGAGCGCACCCGGTCCGGTGGCACATCGGGCAGGTTGAACGCCTGGTAGCGCACGCCGGAGTAGCCCGCGGCCACCCGCTCGGGGTCCCGGATGTCGGTCTTGCCCATCTCGGCCAGCCTGCCGCCGGGCCGCAACAGCCGCAGCGAGGCGTCGACGAACTCCCCGGCGAGCGAGTTCAGCACCACGTCCACCCCACGGCCGCCGGTGGCATGCCGGAACTTCGCCTCGAAGTCGATCGAGCGCGAGGACGCGATGTGGTCCTCGTCCAGCCCCATCGCGCGCAGCGTTTCCCATTTGGCCCGGCTCGCCGTGCCGAACACCTCGGCACCCAGCTGGCGGGCCAGTTGCACCGCCGCCATGCCGACCCCGCCGGTCGCGCCGTGGATCAGCACCGACTCCCCCGGGCGCAGCGCCGCGACGTCCACCAGTCCCTGATACGCGGTGAGGAACGCGATCGGGACCGCGGCCGCCTGCTCGAAGGACCAGGTTCCCGGTATCGGGCGGATCTTGCGGTGATCGGCGACCGCCAGCGGGCCGAAGGCACCGTCGAACATGCCGAACACGTGGTCGCCGGCGGCGCAGCCGGTGACCCCCGGCCCGGTCTCCAGCACGACGCCGGCGCCCTCGATCCCCATCCCGGTCTCGGTGCCGACCATGCCCAGCGCGACGACCAGATCGCGGAAGTTCACCCCGGCGGCACGGACCTCGATCCGCACCTGCCCCTCGGCCAGTGGCGCGCTCGCCTCCGCGGCGGGCAGCAGGGACAGGTTGTCCAGGCTGCCGGGAGACCGTACGTCCAGCCGCCAGGCCTGCCCCGCCCGCGGCCGGAGCGCGCCGTGCGTTGCGGCCCTGGCCAGCCTCGGCACCTGGACGACACCGTCCCGCACGGCCAGCTGCGGCTCGTCCCATGCCACCGCCGAGGCGATGGTGTCCAGCGGAACCTCCTGCCCGGCGCGCTCACCGCCGATGTCCAGCAGCGTGATCCGGCCAGGGTGCTCCGACTGTGCCGAGCGCACCAGCCCCCATACCGCGGCCTGCGCCAGCCCGTCCGGCTCGTACCGGCCGGCCGCGGCCACCGCCGCCCTGGTGACGAGCACCAGTTTGGAGTCGGCGAACCGGCGGTCCTCCAGCCAGGTCCGCAGCGACTCGAGCACGGTGGCGGCGATCGACCCGGCCACCGTGGGAAGCTCGCCGTCCGCGGCCGGTTCCCTTGGGCAGGCCAGGAAGACCACGTCCGGCGCCGGGCCCCGCCCGAGCGAGGCCGCCAGGCCACCGAGGTCGCGGTGCGGTGGTGGCCACAGGCCCGCCCCGAGCTCGTCCCCGGCCGCGCAGACCACGGTCCAGCTGCGCACCGGGGAGCTCGCAGGGGCAGGCACCGGCACCCAGTCCATCCAGTACAGCGGCTCCGTCGCGGGATCGCCAGCCACCTCGAGCTGTCCGGGGCGGGCCGACCGCAGCACCAGCCGGTCGATCGAGAGCACCGGGCCGGTGGCGTTGGCGGCGGTGAGCGCGATGGCGTCCGGCCCGGCCGGGGTGATCCGCACCCGCAGCCGGGACTGTCCGGTCGCGTGCAGCGCCACCCCTTCCAGCGTGAACGGCAGCCGGATCCCGGTGTCCTCGGCGAAGGGCCCGAACCGCAGGGCCGCGTGCAGGGCCGCGTCCAGCAGGGCGGGATGCAGCTCGTAGCCTGCCGCCTGCCCTGCCTGCTCCTCCGGCAGGGCGAGCTCGGCGAAGATCTCCTCGTCCCTGCGCCACACCGCGTGCAGGCAACGAAAGGCGGGGCCGTAGCCATAGCCGCGCTCCCCCAGCCGCTCGTAGGTGTCCGCCGAGTCGAGCCGTCGCGCGCCTGCGGGCGGCCACTCGGCAGGCCCGGCGGCCGGTGCGGGCACCGCCGCGGTGAGTACCGCCGTGGCGTGCCGGGTCCACGACCCCTCGGCCGCGCCCTCCGGCCGGGAGTGCAGGCTCAGGTCCCGCCTGCCGGTCTCGTCCGGCGCCCCCACGGTGACCCGCAGCGCGACGGCACCGGTCTCCGGCAGGGGCATCGGTGCCTCCAGGGTGAGCTCGACCAGCTGGGTGCAGCCGAGGCGGGCACCGGCATGCAGGGCCAGTTCGGCGAAGGCGGTGCCGGGCAGCAACACCGTCCCGGACACCGCGTGGTCGGCCAGCCAGGGATGCGTCCGCGTGGACAGCCGCCCGGTCAGCACGGTCGCCGCCCGGTCCGGCAGCTCGACCTCCGCACCCAGCAGCGGGTGCTCAGCCGCGGCCAGCCCGGCCGCCGCCAGCCCACCACCATCGGCCCGGCCCGCGGGCAGCCAGTGCCGCCTGCGCTGGAACGCATATGTCGGCAGGTCGGCCGGCATGGCACCGGAGCCGGGGAACACCGAGTCCCACCGGACGGCGGCGCCGTGCACATGGGCCTCCGCCAGCGAGGTCAGCAACCGGCGCCGGTCGCCCTCCTCCCTGCGCAGCGTGCCGAGCGCCCGGCCCCTTGTGCCCGCGGCCTCGATCGTCTCCTCCACTCCGATGGTGAGCACCGGATGCGGGCTGATCTCGAGGAAAAGCTCGTGCCCCCGCTCGCTCAGCCGCCGGATCGCGTCCCCGAACCGCACCGGGGACCGGAGGTTGCGGTACCAGTACCCGGCGTCCAGCGTCGTGGTGTCCAGCTCCTCGCCGGTCACCGTGGAGACGAACGGGATGCTCGCCTTGGCGGGAGTGATCCCGTCGAGGTCCTGGGCGAGCCGCTCGCGCAGGACCTCGACGGCCGGGGTGTGCGAGGCGTAGTCGACCTCGATCAGGCGGGCCGAGATGCCGGCGGCATGGCAGCCGGCGACCAGCCGCTCCAGCGCCCCGGCGTCCCCGGCCACCACGGTGGAGCCGGGCCCGTTCACCGCGGCGATATGCGCCTCGCCGTCGGATGCGGCCAGCCGCGCCCGCACCTCGTCCTCGGCAAGCGCGAGGCTGGCCATGCCCCCGGTGCCAGCCAGCGCCGCGATCGCCTTGCTGCGCAGCGCTACCACCCGCGCGGCGTCCTCGATGGACAGCGCACCGGCCACCTGCGCGGCCGCGATCTCGCCCTGCGAGTGGCCGACGACCGCGTCCGGCCGCACGCCGTGCGCCTGCCACACCGCGGCCAGCGAGACCATGACGGCGAACAACGCGGGCTGCACGACGTCCACCCTGCTCAGCGCGGGCGCACCCGCCGTGCCGCGCAGCACGTCCAGCAGCCGCCAGTCCACGAACCGGCTCAGCGCGTCCGCGCACTCCGCCATCCGGTCCGCGAACACCGGGGAGGCTTCCAGCAGGTCCAGCGCCATCCCCTGCCACTGCGACCCCTGGCCGGGGAACACGAAGACGATCCGGTTCGCCAGTGCCGTTCCACGCAGCAGCTGGCCGGCCGGTTCACCCGCGGCCAGGGCGTCCAGCCCGGCCAGCAGCTCCTCCCGGTCCGCGGCCACGATCGCCGCCCGGTGGCCGAAGGTGGCCCTGCCGGTGGCCAGAGTGCGGCCGATCTCGGCCCGCTCGAGCGCGGGTTCGGCCCGCAGGTGCCCGCTCAGCCGCCCTGCCTGCTCCCGCAGCGCGCCTTCGTTCCTGGCGCTGAGCAGGAACGGCAGTACCCCGGTCTGCGCCGGTCCGGTGGCGGGCGCGGTCTGCCGAACCTGCTCCAGCAGCACGTGTGCGTTGGTACCGCTGATCCCGAAGGAGGACACGGCGGCCCGGCGCGGCCTGCCATCACCCGGCCAGTCCATCTGCTCGGTCAGCAGCCGGACGGGGGCCTGGTCCCATGGCACGTGCGGGGATGGCTCGTCCACGTGCAGGGTCCGCGGCAGCACCCCGTGCCGCATCGCCTGCACCATCTTGATCAGCCCGCCGACCCCGGCCGCGGCCTGGGTGTGCCCGAGGTTGGACTTCAACGATCCGATCCACAGTGGCCTTCCGGGATCCCTATCCCTGCCGTAGGTATCGATCAGCGCCCGTGCCTCGATCGGGTCGCCGAGGCTGGTTCCGGTGCCATGCGCCTCCACGGCGTCCACTTCGGAGGGATCGAGGGCGGCGTCGCGCAGCGCCTGCCGGATGACGCGCTGCTGCGCAAGGCCGTTCGGCGCCGCGAGGCCGTTGCTGGCGCCGTCGGAGTTCACCGCGCTGCCGCGGATCACGGCCAGCACCGGGTGCTCGTGGCGGCGCGCGTCGGAGAGCCGCTCCAGCAGCAGCACGCCGGCACCCTCGGCCCAGACGGTGCCGTCGGCGCCCGCGGCGAAGGCCTTGCAGCGGCCGTCCGGGGCGAGCCCGCGCTGCCTGCTGAACTCGACGAACATACCGGGGGTGGCCAGCACCGTCACCCCGCCGGCCAGTGCCAGCGAGCACTCGCCGTTGCGCAGCGCCTGGCTTGCCAGATGCACCGCCACCAGCGAGGACGAGCAGGCGGTGTCCACCGTGACGGCGGGGCCGCCGAACCCGAAGGTGTAGGCGACCCGGCCGGAGGCCACGCTGGGAGTGCTGCCGGTGAGCCGGTAACCGTCGAAGCCCTCGGCGCTCTCGTGCAACCGGGGGCCGTACTCCTGCGCGGTCGCGCCGAGGAACACCCCCACCCGGTCGCGGTCCAGCGAGTCCGGGTCCCGGCCCGCCCGCTCGAATGCCTCCCAGGATGCCTCCAGCACCAGCCGCTGTTGCGGGTCCATCGCCGTGGCCTCGCGCGGGCTGATCCCGAAGAACTCGTGGTCGAACAGGCCCGCGTCCTCCAGGAATCCGCCGTGCCGCAGGTAGGACCGGCCCGGGGTGTCCGGGTCATGGTCGAACAGCTCGTCCAGGTCCCAGCCCCGGTCGGCGGGGAACTCGCCGAGCACATGCCTGCCATCGGACACCACCCGCCACAGGTCGGCCGGGCTCCGAACCTGCCCAGGGTACCGGCAGCTCATCGCCACGATCGCGATCGGCTCCCCCGGCTCGGCCCCGGTGCCTGCGGTGCCGGCACCGGCCTGCTCCTGGCTCGGCACCAGCAGCCCGTGCAGGTGCTCCACCAGCAGCGCCGGGGTCGGATGGTCGAACAGCAGGGTGGTCGGCAGGTCGAGCCCGGCGGCCTCGCCGAGCTTGCCGCACAGTTCCACCGACATCAGCGAGTTGAAGCCGAGGTCCTTGAAGGTGGTCCGCTCGTCCACCCGGTCCGCCACGCCCTCGGCATCCTCGCCGAGCACGAGCGCGACCGTCCGGTTCACCAGGTCGACCAGCGCGCGCCACTGCCCGGCCCGGCCGAGACCGGCCAGCGCAGGCAGCCCACCCGGCTCGGCGGGCTCATCCGGCTCCGGTTCCCGCTGCCCGGGGACCGGCTGCCGGTCCCCGCCGGGCAGCCAGTAGCTCCGGCGCTGGAACGGGTACGTCGGCAGGTCCACCGCCCGCGCCCGGTCGCCGAACACGGCCGGCCAGTCCACCTCGACGCCCATCGTGAACAGCCTGCCCAGCGCGGTGCGCACCCCGCGCTCCTCCGCCCGGTCGGGCAGGCTCGGCACGGCGGCCACATCCTCGTTCGGCAGGCAGCGGCGGGCCAGCACGGTCAGCGCGCCACCGGTGCCCAGTTCCAGCAGCGCCGACATCCCGAGTTCGCGGAGGGTGTGCACGGCGTCGGCGAACCGCACCGGCCGCCGGACATGCGCCACCCAGTACTCGGCCGAGCACAGCTCTTCGGCCGCGATCAGCGTGCCGGTGACCGAGGAGACGATCGGAACGTCCGCCGCCCCGTGAAAGGTCACCCCATCCGCGATGGTGCGGAACTGGGCCAGCATCGGCTCCATCAGCGGGGAGTGGAAGGCGTGGCTCACCTCGAGCCGGTCGGTGCGGCGGCCCCGCTCCGCGAACCGGCGGGCCAGGTCGGCCGCGTCATCTTCCGCCCCGGAGATCACCACGGTGTGCGGGTCGTTCACGGCCGCGATATCGACCCGCCCGGCGAGGGCGCCGGTCACCTCCTGCTCGGTGGCCTGCACGGTGAACATCGCGCCGGGTTCCGGGAGTTCCCGCATCAGGCGAGCCCTTGCCGCCAGCAGCGCCACCGCATCGGCAAGGGAGAACACCCCGGCCACGTACGCGGCCGCGTACTCGCCGACCGAATGCCCTGCCAGCAGCCCGGGGCGCACGCCCCAGGAGCGGAACAGCTGGTGCAGGCCGGCCTGCACCGCGAACATGCCGAGCTGCGCGTAGTCGGCGCGGGCACGCAGCCCGGTGTCCCCGGTATCGCTGCCCCAGAGCACCTCGCGCAGTGGCTGCTCCAGCCAGCCGTCGGCGTGGGCGCATACCGCGTCGAACTCCGCGGCGAAGGCGGGAAAGGCGGCGTGCAGCTGCCTGCCCATATCGGGGCGTTGCGCGCCCTGCCCGGAGAACACCATGGCGAGCTCGCCCGCGCGCGGGCGGCCGGTGACCAGCCCGCGCTCCTGCCCGCCTTCGGCCAGTGCGCGCAGCCCGTCGGTGAATCCCTCGATATCCGCGGCGACCACCGCGGCGCGCCGGTCGAAGGCGGACCGGGTGGTGGCCAGCGAGAACCCGATGTCGTGCTGACCGGCCCGCGGCTCGCGGGCAAGGAACTCACGCAGACGCGCCGCCTGCGCCCGCAGCGCGGGCTCCGAGCGGCCGGAAACCGGCCAGATGGTCATCCCCTGCTCCTGCCGGGCGGCCAGGGGTTCGGCCGCCGGTGGCTCACCGAGTACGAGGTGGCAGTTCGTACCGCCCATCCCGAAGGAGGACACGCCCGCCCGCAGCGGCCGGTCCGGTCGTGGCCACGGGCCGAGCTCCCGCTGCACCTCCAGCCGCAGGCGCCGCAGCGGGATGCGGGGGTTCGGTTCGGCGAAATGCAGGCTCGGCGGGAGCTGGCGGTTGACGATGGCCAGCACGGCCTTCACCAGTCCGGCGATCCCGGCCGCCCCCTCCAGGTGCCCGAGGTTGGTCTTCGCCGATCCGACGCGCAGCGGAAGGTGCTCGGGGCGGTGCACACCCAGCACCGAGCCGAGCGCTGCGGCCTCGACCGGATCCCCGAGTGGGGTCCCGCTACCGTGCAGCTCTACATAGTCCACTTCGGAGGGTTCGATGCCGGACTCGCGGTAGGCCAGCTCCAGCAGATCCGCCTGCGCCGCCTCGCCGGGGACGGTCAGACCCTCGGTGGCGCCGTCGTTGTTCACCGCGCCGCCGAGAATGACGGCGTGCACCCGGTCGCCGTCCCGTACCGCCTGCTCCAGCGGCTTGAGTACCACCATGCCGCCGCCCTCGCCCCGGACGTAGCCGTTGGCGCGGGCGTCGAAGGTGAAGCAGCGGCCGTCCGGGGAAAGCGCGCCGAACTCGGCGGCGCCCAGGGTGCTCTGCGGGGCCAGGTTCAGGTTCACCCCGCCCGCGAGGGCCACGGTGCATTCCCCGCGCAGCAGGCTCTCGGCGGCCATCCGGACCGAGACCAACGAGGAGGACTGGCCGGAGTCCACGGTGACGCTCGGGCCGTGCAGATCCAGGGTGTAGGAGACCCGGTTGGCGATGATGCCGCGGTGCAGCCCGGTGATGGTGTGCTGGGTGATGGCGTTCTCGCCCTGCCCGTAGAGCAGGGTGGCGTAGTCGTCCCAGATGGCTCCGGCGAAGACACCGGTGCGACTGCCGGCCAGTGCCGATGGCACGATTCGCGCGTCCTCCAGCGCCTCCCAGCTCAGCTCGAGCACCAGCCGCTGCTGCGGGTCCAGCACACCGGCTTCCCGTGCGGAGATGCCGAAGAACGGCGCGTCGAACTCCTCGACCCGGTCAAGGAAACCGCCGAAGCGGGTACCCGGTGGCACGCTTCCCGCGCGGTCCTGCGGGACCTCGGTGACGGCGTCCGCACCGTCCCGGAGCAACCGCCAGAACGCGCCGGGATCGGCCGCGCCTGGCAGCCGGCAGGACAGTCCGATGATGGCAATCGGTTCAGGCATCGCGAGCCCCCAGCTCAGGACGGACGGCAGCGCAGCACGGCCCAGCCGTGCGCACCGGTGGAGTCGTCGACCTGGAAACCGGCCGCACCGGCCAGTTGCCGCCAGTCGTCAAGGGAGCGCTCCCTTCCCCCGGTCGTCACCAGCATGTCGACGTCCAGCAGGGTCGCCATATCCGGCTTGTCCTGCATCCCGACCAGGTGCTCGACCAGGAACAGCCGCGAGTGCCCCGCGGAGCCGATCGCGGCCCGCACCGAGCGCAGCACGCGCACAGCCTGCTCGTCGGCCAGCTCGTGCAGCACCTGTTTGAGGACATAGGCGTCGTGCCCGGCGGGCACGGCGGTGCACGGGTCGCCGGTGATCGTGCAGGCGCGGTCGGCGACACCCCGCTCGGCAAACACCCTTGCCGCCTCGGCGAACCCGCCCGGCCTGCCGAACAGCACCCCAGTGCAGTGGGGGTACTGCATCAGCAACGCCGCGAGGTACCGCCCCTCTCCCCCGTTGATATCGACGACGCTGGCGCAGGAGCTCAGGTCGACCATCTCGGTGAGCATGTTCGGCTTGCCGCTGTTGGTCTCGCTCATCGCCTTCCGCAGCAGCGTCTCGGCCTCGGGTGAGGTATTCAGGTACGGCTGGAAACTCGTACCGAAGGCATGGTCGAAGGCGGGCTCGCCGGTACGCAGGCTGTGCAGCAGCGCGCCGTAGGACCGCCAGTACAGGTCATGCCCTTCCAGCAGCACGAGGTTGCGTAGCGAACCCGGTACGTCCCTGCGCAGCGGCTCCGCCGCTGGCGTCAGCGCGAAGCGCCCGCCCGCGAGCTCGCGGAAGACGTCGAAGGTCGCGGTGCAGCGCAGGACCCGGTACAGCAGGTCGGGATCCGCGCCCACCGCGTCGGCGAGTTCGGTCACCGGTTTCGGCCCGCAGGCGAGCTCGTCGGCCACCCCCAGTTCGGCCAGCGCCCAGACACATCGGGAGACCGTCCTGCTCACGGTGAGGAACAGCAACCGCTGCTTCGGCGGGAGGCCGGCCAGCATCTGCGGCGGGTCGTCCACCGGAGCTTCGGTGCTGGTGCGGAACATCCGGTCGAGTTGCCTGGACAGCACGGCGGCCGGGTCGCCCTCCGGGGCGGTGATCGAACGCCAGGACACGAACCCGTCCGGCCGGACCAGGATCGCCCCGGAGGGTTCGATCCCGGCCGCCTCGTGCCAGGAACGCCCCGTTTCCTGGAAGTCATGGCCAGCGCGCAGCACGTCCACGGTCCGGGGCAGTCGCTCCGCCGCCGAGCACCACTGCGCGTCGGCACCCGCCAGCAGCACCGGGTTCCGGCCGAAGAGGTCGAGGGTGGAGGCCACGGCCCCGCTCAACCGGATCGGGATGTGCGGGGCGCGGGTACCTGGCTGGCCGGTGAGCTCGCGCGGATCGAGGAAGGCGGGCGCCGCGGAGTCGTAGCGGTAGCCGAAGGTGACGCTCAGCGTGTCGGCGAGTGCCGCCCGCTGCTGCGGGGTGGCGAAGCCGCCGCGAGCGGCCAGCCGCAGGCCGGCCTGCTCGATCGTGGCGACCGCGACCGGGCGCCGCTCCTGGTCGTAGGTTTCCAGTAGTTCCGGCCCTGCCTTTCCGGCCAGTACGGCTTCGAGTTTCCAGGCCAGGTTGTGTACGTCGTGCACTCCGGTGTTGGCGCCGAAACCACCGACAGGGGGCAGCAGGTGCGCCGCGTCCCCGGCGAGGAACACCCGGCCGGAGCTGAACCGCTCGGCATGCAGCGAGGCCATCTGCCAGGGCAGGATCTCGCGGATCCGCACCTCGAGTCCGGGGTCGCCGACCGCGGCACGGACGAGCTCGGTGCACCGTTCCTCGTCGTAGTCCTCGGGACGTTCCCCGTCTTCCTGGCGGTAGGTGACGATCAACGTGCCCTGCCGCAGCGAGTCGTCATGCCCGAGGATGCCCTCCACCAGGTCGTTCTCCACCTGGCAGACGGCGAACCTGCGGTCACCGAGCGGGCCGCTCAGCTCGGCGCGGAACAGGATGCTGATCTGGTCGCGCAGGATGCCGCGGCCGCGCTGCCCGATCCCGAGCAGCCGCCGGACCGGGCTGTGCCCGCCATCGGCGGCGATCACGTACTGTGCGTGAATCCGGCGCTCCGCCCCGGTTTCCCGGACCCGCACGGTGGCGGTGACCCCGTCCGTTCCCGGCTCGAGGCCGGTCAGCTCGGTGCCGAACCGCAGCTCGCCACCGAGTTCCTTGGCCCGGTCCAGCAGGATCGGTTCCAGCCGGTCCTGGCTGAGCGAAACCACCCGGCCGATCGGGCTCATATCGCTGACGTCCTCGGGGTCGGGGATGGTGGTGAGCGAGATTTCCTTTCCGGCCAGCGACTCCACCTTGCCGTTCAAGGTGTGCCCGACGAAGCCGGCGCTCTCCCGCATCACCTGCCGCTCGACACCGACCATGCGCAGCAGTTCCAGCGTGCGCGGGTACCAGCCCCATGCCCGCGGGTGGATCGAGGTACCCGCATGTCGTTCGACCAGGATCGACGACACGCCGTGCCAGGAAAGAAACAATGCCGCCGACAACCCGACCAGGCCGCCACCGACAATCAGAACAGGCGTTCTCTCGTCGTACACCATCTCCCCCTTCGCTGCTCACCAACGGCTCACCGGGGTATTCCGGCAGGCATCCGGACCTGACCGCAGCAGCATGTGGGCGGGCCATGAAAAACCACTCGAGGCGCGCTGGGAGGGCATCCGGCGCCATCCCGCGCGCACCGGTACGGTGGCTTTCGAGGCACCCGCGGCAGTAATCCGGGCAGCCATTCGTCGCGGGGTTCACCGGATGTCAAGGGGGTTGAGGATGCCGCTTTCGCGGAAAGAGTTCCTGAAACTGGCCGGCACGATCACGGTTGCCGCCGCCGTCAATACGGCCTGCAGTAATGATGATCAATTCGACGGTTCCGACTTCCCCGCCGACGGTGGTGGCGGCGACACGGGTGACACCGCGGGCGAGGTGGTGCCGAGCGAGGCACCCATTCCCCCGGCCTTCCAGGCGCGGTTGCCCGTCCCGCCGGTGCTGAGTCCCACCCGGACGGACGCCACCACCGACTACTACGAGATCACTCAGCGAACCGCGCAGGCGGAGATCCTGCCTGGCCTGCAGACGACCGTCTGGGGGTACAACGGGATCTTTCCCGGCCCGACCATCGAAGCGCGCAGCGGCCGCAAGGTGGTGGTCCGACAACGCAACGAACTGTCCCTGCCGATCGCGGTTCACTTGCATGGCGGTGTCACCCCGCCGGACAGCGACGGCTACCCGACCGACCTCGTCCTGCCTGCGGACGGCTCGTTCACCGCCGCCGACGTGGTCGCCCCGGACCCCACCCTCAGCCAGGGCGACAAGGAGTACGTCTATCCGCTGAACCAGCGGGCGATGACCCTGTGGTACCACGATCACCGGATGGACTTCACCGGGCCGCAGATCTACTACGGCCTCGCCGGGTTCTTCATCCTGCGTGACGATGAGGAGGACGCGCTCCCGCTGCCGAAGGGCGAACGGGAGATACCGTTGATGATCGCGGACCGGTCGTTCAACGCGGACGGGTCCTTCCGGTATCCGGCCCTTGACCCCTCGCTGCGCGGTGAGCACGGGGTCCAGGGTCAGTTCATGACCGGCGTCCTCGGCGATGTCATCCTGGTCAACGGTGCCCCATGGCCGGTACTGGAGGTGTCCAACACCCGGTACCGGCTACGGATGCTGAACGCCTCCAACACCCGCGAGTACGACCTGCGGCTGGAGTCCGACCGGGGCGAGGGCTCCTTCGTGCAGGTCGGCAGCGACGGCGGGCTGCTGGCGGGCCCGGTGACCCATCGCAACATCAAGATGGCCCCCGCGGAGCGCTTCGATGTCGTGGTGGACTTCTCCCAGTTCCCGGTGGGCTCCCAGGTGGTGCTGCGCAACGCCCGCAGCAGTGGCCGCACGGCCGAGGTGATGCGGTTCGACGTGGTCCGCGAGGAACCGGACGACAGTTCGGTTCCGGACACCCTTTCCACCACCCTCGACCTCCCGGACCCGGCTCAGGCCGTCGCCACCCGCCGCTTCGACTTCTTCCAGCTCGGCGAGGGCGACTGGTCCATCAACGGGCAGCTGTTCGACCCGGACACGATCCTCGCCAGACCGGCCAGGGGCACCACCGAGATCTGGGAGTTCTCCTCGGACATCAACCACCCCGTGCACGTCCATCTCGGCCATTTCCGGATCTTCGAGCGCGGCGACACCGGCGACCCGCGGCCATGGGACGTCGGGCTGAAGGACACCGTGCAGCTGGACCCGAACGGCTGGGCCAGGGTGGCCATCCGGTTCACCGAGTTCACCGGGAAGTACATCCTGCACTGTCACAACCTGGAACACGAGGACATGGGCATGATGGGCAACTTCGAGGTCACCTGACCCCGGCTCCGGCGTGCCGTACCCGGCGGTGGCGAAGTCCAGCCGCAGCCGCGTTCAGTGCGGTTCGATCCCGCGTCGAGAGCTCCCCGCCACGGTTGGCGAAGGGACCAACCGACGTTACGCAGGAGAGGAGCCTCGGCGTGGGCGCAACCACTGAGAAAGCGGCCGGGAACGAGCGGACCGACGACTCCGGCACCGCCGAGTTGATGCGGCTGGCCCAGGGGTACTGGGCGGCCAAAACCTTCCTCAGCGCGGCCGAACTGGAGCTGTTCACCGTGCTCGCCGAGCAGCCGGCCACCGAGCCGGAACTGCGCGACCGGCTCGGCCTGCACCCTCGCGCCACCCAGGACTTCCTCGACGCGCTGGTCGGCCTGGGGGTACTGGACAAGGATGGTGATCGCTACCGCAACAGTGCCGCTGCGCAGACCTACCTCGACAAGAACAGTCCGCGCTACATCGGCGGGTTCTGCAAGCTGCTGAACTTCCACTTCCAGATGTGGGGCGGGCTGACCGACCTGCTGCGTACCGGTGAGTCCCAGATGCGCGGCGGGTACGACTTCGACAAGCTGTACGAGGCGCCGGAGCGGGTTCGCGCCTTCCTCGAAGCCATGGACGGGGCCAGTTCCGCTGTCGGGCCCGCGCTGGCCGAGGCCTTCGACTGGAGCTCGTACAAGTCCTTCGTCGATGTGGGCGGGGCAAGGGGCAACGCGGCGGCCGGGATCGCCCGTGCGCATCCGCACCTGCATGGCGGGTGCTACGACCTCGCCCCGGTTGAGCCGTTCTTCGACGAGCATATGGCCCGGCTCGGCCTCAGCGAGCAGGTGACGTTCTACCCCGGTGACTTCTTCACCGACCCGCTGCCGGAGACCGACGTGGTCATCTTCGGGCATGTGCTGCACGACTGGGATGACGAGCGCAGGATGACGCTGCTGCGCAAGGCCTTCGACGCGTTGCCGGCCGGTGGCTGCGTGCTGGTGTACGACGCGCTCGTCGACCACGCGGCCTCCTATCCGACCAGCCTGCTCACCAGCCTGAACATGCGGCTGCTCACCCCGGGCGGCTCGGAGTACACCGCGGAGCGCGCGTACTCGTGGCTCACCGCCGCGGGGTTCACCGATCTCACCACCAGCCCGCTGGTCGGCCCGGACAAGCTGATCTGCGGGCACAAGCGATCCGGCTGACCGACCATTGCCCGGCTACCGTCACTCTCGGACAAGGAGCACAGCTGTGAGCACTTCTCATTCATCCGCGGCGCGGGGCGGGCTGTCCCGGCGCGGTTTCCTGGCAGGATCGGCCGCGGTCGCCGGCGCGACCACACTGGGGCTGGCCTCCGGCCCGGCCGCGGCCGCCACCACCTCCTGGCGTTCCGGCGAGGTGGACGTGGTGCTGAACGCCGACAGCCTGACCGTCCCCAGCGAGATCCCGTTCGGTGTCGTCACCTTCAACGTCCGGACGACAGTCCAGAATGGCCGTTCGCTGCTGCTCGTCCGGCTGCACGAAGGGGTTTCGGTGGAGGACTACCTGGCGAACCTGGCCAGAACATCCTCCCGTGATCCGGCCGAGCGGGCGGAGGCGGCCCGCCGCCTCGCCGAGGACTCCGACTATCTGGGAGGCTCCGCCGTCTCCGGCGGCGTCTCCACCTCGTTCACCCAGGTGCTCACCCAGGGCACCTACCACCTGATCAACTTCAACTACGCCAGTGCCTCCGAGATTCCACCGGTGCGCGAGGTGCGGACGGCGGGACCGTGCGGCCAGATCCGGTTCCCTGGGGTGGACGATCTGATCATCCACCGGCAGGAAGGCGACCAGCCGGTCTTCCACCTGCCCAGCACGCGGCTCAAGGCCTCCGGGCACCATCTCGTGCTGAACACCGCCCGGTACGGCAACGAAGCGGTGCTGGCGCGGGTGCGGCCAGGCACCACGGTCGAGGACATGCGGGAGTACTACGCCAAGATGAAGTCCGGCAACCCGCCGCCTCCGGCGGAGAGCCCAGTGGTGTCCTGGCCCTGCGGCCTCTCGGCCATCTCGCCAGGACGCTCCGCGGTACTGCGCACCGACCTCCCGGCAGGCCCGTACGTCCTGTTCTCCTACATCATCGACCCGGTTACCGGCTACCCGCCCGCCTACGACGGGATGTTCCAGCTGGTCACCCTCGTCTGAACGCCGACAACACGGCGGGCCGCCAGGGAAACGTTCCCTGGCGGCCCTTCGCATGTTCCCGCCTCCGCGGACGGCCGGTCCGCGTCGCTGGACGGCCAACGCGCGGATGTGGACGGCCAACGCGTGCGCGTAGACGGCAAACACACCGCGGCGGTGTGTTTGCCGTCTGCGCGCGTGTGTTTGCCGCTCAGTTACACGCGTTGGCCGTCCACGCGCATGGTTTGGCCATTCCGGTACGCAACTCCAGGCTGCCGGAACGCCTCAGAGGTCCACGCGCACCCGGTATTCGTCGAGCCACTGGTTGAGCTGCAGGGCCATTTCCGCGTGCGTCCTGGACACCCATGCCTGCGGACCGGAGACCAGGCTGTCCGGGTCGGCGGCGAACCGGCGGGCGGCATCGGCGTCGAGCAGTGGGGACGCCGGCGCGTTCGGCTCGGCGAGCAGCCCTTCCAGCTCGGCACACAACGCCTTGGCGTAGGCCGGATCCTGCGGTACCGGGTAGGGCGACTTCTGCCTCTCCACAATGGAGTTCGGGAGCAGGTCGGCGACAGCGGCCCGTAGCAGGCTCTTCTCCCTTCCGTCGAAGGTCTTCATCGCCAACGGTGCGCCGAAGACGTACTGCACGAGCTCGTGATCGCAGTACGGCAGCCGGAACTCCAGCCCAACCGACTGTGCGATCGAATCGCCGTGCGGAAGCAGGGTCTCCAGCCAGTTGGTGACGTTGAGGTACCAGATCTCCCGCATCCGGCGTTCCTCGGCGGTGTCGGCAGGCCCGTGCGGGACCCGTGCCATCGCGTCGGAGTACCGGTCCTTCGCGTAACCCGGGACGTCCAGCTCACGCAGCAGGCCCGGATCGAGCAGGTCGGTTCCCATCCCGTGCTTGCCGCCTGCCCAATGCGCCATCGCGAGCCAGGGGAAGGTCTGCGCCTGGAGCAGTTGCGGGATGGACATCCACATGGTGCCACCGAACACCCCGTCCGCGGCGTCGCCGAGCAGGGCGAGCGGTGCGTGTTCGCGGATCGCCCGGCACAGCACGTACAGTGAGGTGTTCATGTTGCCCAGCGGGCTGGGTACGTCCTTGGCCCGCAGGGCGTTGGCCTTGACCACCGGGTCCAGCAGGTCACCGACGCCGATGGTGATGTCGGTGTGCTCGGCGCCCACCAGTTCCACCAGCTCGTGGACGTAGGGCGAGTCCTCGGTGTTCCACACCTGGTCCGGCTGGAAGTCCTCGTCCTGGGCGAAGGACACCGTGAAGGTCCGCAGCGCGCCCTCGCCGCGCTCGGCCCGCATCCTGGCGGCCAGTGCGGTGATCCCGCTGGAGTCCAGCCCGCCGGAGAGCATCATGCACAGCGGGGTGTCCGCAGCCAGCTGGCCGCGGACGGCGTCCTCCAGCAGGGCGCGAATCCGCTGGATGGTGGTGTCCAGGTCGTCCTCGTGCACCCCGGCTTCCAGTGACCAGTAACGCTGTTCCCGGATCCCGCCGGGCCCGAACCGGACCACGTGCCCCGGCCGCACCTGATGCATCCCGCGGAACACGCCGTGCCCCGGGGTCCCTGCGTAGGAAAGGATCTCCCGCAGGCCGTCCGCGTCCACCACCGGCTCGACCAGGGGGTGCGCCAGGATCGCCTTGCGCTCCGAGCCGAAGAGGACGCCGTCGCCGGTGGGGAAGTAGAACAGCGGCTTGTTCCCCAGCCGGTCGCGGATCAGTACCAGGGTCTGCTCCCGCGGGTCCCATACCGCGATGCCGTAGGCGCCCTTGAACCGCTCGGCGCAGGCGGCTCCCCACTCCCGGTAGGCCCCCAGCACCACCTCCGCGGTGTCCGAACCGCGGAACCGGTGCCCCCGCGCGGCCAGTTCGGCACGTAGCTCGGGCGCGTTGAACACCTCGCCGTCCAGCACGACCGCCGCGCGCGTGCCCGCCTCGCCTTCCCCCTCCACCAGGGGCTGGCCGTGCCCGCCCGCGGTGGCCGGATGGGTGCGGTGGCCGAGAGCGGCGCGCGGCGTCGTCCAGACGTGCTCCGCCGCTTCGCCCCGGCAGGACATGGTAGCCGTCATCGACCGGACCGTCGCCCATTCCTGGGAGAGATCGCGGCGCAGGTCGACCCAGCCGGCAACACCTGACATGTTGGGCCCCTTTCTTGGATGTGCTCTTCTCCTGCCCGGTCACGGGCTCGGTGGCGGCGCGGTTATCTCGACCACGCCACAGGACCAGCTGAACCCGGCGCCGACCCCGGCGAGCAGGCAGAGCTGCCCGGGACGCAGCCCGCCGGACTCGCCGAGCCAGCCGAGGCCCGCGATCTGGTCGCCCGCGCCGAGGTGGCCTATCCCCCTCCCCCAGGACCAGGTGGTGGCGTCCACGTCGATGTCGAACATGTTCAGGAAGTGCTCGTCCAGCCTGCCGCGGCCCAGGTTGGGCAGGACGAACCGGTCGATATCGGCCAGTTCGGCCTCGGACTCGGAAAGCGCCCGCTTGACCGCCTCCCGCTGACCCGCCTGGATCCGGTCGAGCACGGTGTCCAGCCCGGTGCTGGACACGAAGCTGCGCCGGTGCGACTCGACGTCGATCGGCCTGCGGGCGCCGAGCGGGACCAGCCCGAACGGATCGTCCCCGCGCTGCATCTGCTCCAGGCTGGGGTCGGAAACCGTGACCAGGCTCCTGATCCTGGCGAATCCGTCCTGTGTAGACAGCACAGCGGCGGTACCGCCGTCGGCGAGGACGGTGCCGGGGTCGCTGCGCCACCTGTCGATGCCCGGCAGGCTGAACCGGTCCCCGGTGGTGACCAGCGCCTTCCCTGCGGCGGGGTCGGCGGACAGGTATGCCCCGGCGAGCTCCAGCGCCGCCATCCCGCCGTTGGACATCTGGTGCACCTCGGCGGCCGGGCACCGGTTGCCCACGGCGACCCGCTGGATATAGGAGGCCGCGGGCCACAGGTCATGGCCCTGGTAGTAGAAACTGGCGTGCAGGATCAGCTTGATGTCGTCCGGCTGGCAGCCGGACCGGCGCAACGCCGAACGCGCCGCGCTCGCCGCCATCTCCGGTCCGGACTCCCGTTCGGACACACACACCGAAGTGATCCCGGTCCGCCAGATCTCCCTGCGTTTGACCAGTCCTTCCCGCTCGGCCTCCGCCGTGGACAGTGCGGGCGGCAGACTGTGCCCGGTACCGGCGAGATAAAGACGATCGAACCTCAAGGCACCCGCTCCGTACCGGCGGGGGCGGCCGCGGCCAGCGCGTGCACCACCGTCATCGTGCTCATCCAGCCACCACGCCGGAACGGCTGCAGCCGCCGCCGGTTCTCCACGTGGACCGCGCTGTGCTCGAACTCGCGGAAGGCGCGCTCGGTGCTCCACTCGGTGAGGACGTAGTACACCGCCTCCTCGTCCCCGCTCTTCATCAGCAGCTGGCCACGGTTGTCCGGATGGCCGCTGATGGTGCGGCCCACCGAAAGCCATTCCCGCTCGAAGGCCTCCTCCATCCCGGGGTTGATCTCGAACCTGAGCAGCGCGCGAAATCCGGTGTCTCCTTCTGGCATGAGCGGCTCCTTCACGCGGTGGATGCCAGCTTGCTGTTGACGTAGTCGATGGTCTTCCGCGGCGTCTCCAGATCGGCGACGTCGTCGTCCGGGATGGACACCGGGAACTCCTTCTCGATCCGGCCCGCGACCTCGAGTACGGCCAGGGAGTCGTAGCCGAGCTCGGTGAACGGGACATCCAGGATGTCGGAATCGAGGTCGACCGAGTCGTCGACGCCCACCGAGATCCGGATGAGCCGCCTGAGATCGTGCTCCGTGAATTCGGACATCAGTTGTCTCCACCTTCCTTTGCCTGCTGGTGCGCACCGCGCACCACCATCGCGGAGTTGAAACCGCCGTGGCCGCGGCCGAGTACCAGCGCGGTGCGCACCTCGCACGGCCGCGGTCGTTCCCGGACCAGGTCGAGTTCGCATCCGGGCGCGGTCTCGGTCACGTTGATCGTCGGCGGGATGACACCGTCCCGCGCGGCCAGCAGCGCCGTGATGACATCGAGCCCGCCCGCACCGGCGTAGAGCCGTCCGGTCATGGTCTTGGGCGCGGTCACCGGCACGCCGTACGGGCCGAAGATCGCGGTGATCGCCTCGGCCTCCTGCCGGTCGAGTTCGGCGATGCCGTAGGCGTCCGCGAACACAACGTCGATCTCCCCTGCGGGGACTCCGGCGTCCGCGAGCGCCAGCTCGGCGGCCTTGCGCAGGGTGGGTGGGCGACCGGATCCGGGACGGGGATCGAAGGTGGCCGCGTACCCCGCGATCTCGCCGTACTGCCGGGCAGCGCCACGGGCCAGCGCCGAGTCGCGGTCCTCCAGCACCAGGATCGCCCCGCCCTCGCCGGGTACGTAACCGTTCGCGTCCGCGTCGAAGGGAAGGTAGGCCCGGGTCGGATCGGTGCGCGGGCTCAGCTTGCCGGTGGGCAGCTGGGCGACCACGCCGGCGGGCGACATCGCCGACTCGGTACCCCCGACCAGCACCAGCCGGTGGTCCTGCCGGAGCACCCTGCGGCCCTGCCCGATCGCGTCCAGTCCGCCCGACTGCTCGGCGACCACGACTCCACAGTGCCCGCGAAAACGATGCCGGATGGACAGCTGGCCGGTGGTGGCGGCGAAGAACCAGGCAATGGACATGTAGGCGCCGACGTGGTCCGGGCCCTTGCTCCACAGGTTCTGCAGCTCGCGCTGGCCGAACTCCACCCCGCCGGTGGCGTTGGCGGTGACCACACCCAGCTCGTACTCGGGCAGCTGCGCGGGGACGACCTCCGCGTCGGCCAGCGCCATGTCGGCGGCGGCCAGCGCGAGATGGCTCATCATCGAGGTCTCCATCAGCAGCCTGCTCGGCACGTACTCGGCGGCGTCGAAGGAGCGCAGCTCGCCTGCCAGCTGGACCGGGTAACCGGCGGGGTCGAAGCGGGTGATCCGGTCGATGCCGCTCTTGCCTGCCAGGGTCGAGGCCCAGTAGTCCTCGACGTTGCGGCCGTTCGGCGCCATCACGCCGAGCCCGGTGACCACCACCGGGGCCGGGCCGTCTTGCCGTGGTGCGGTCATCGTCTCCTCATTCCGGGCTCGGCCACCACGATCGCGCTCTGGAACCCGCCGAAGCCGCTGCCGACGGACAGCGCCACATCGGTACGGTGCTCCCGCGCGGTCACCGGCACGTAGTCGAGATCGCATTCCGGATCCTTGACGTGCAGGTTGGCGGTCGGCGGCACGACGCCGTGCTCGATCGCCAGCGCGCAGGCGGCGACCTCGATCGAACCGATGGCCCCCAGCGAATGGCCGACCATCGACTTGATGGAGCTCATCGGGACCCGGTACGCGTGCTCGCCGAGGCTGCGCTTGACCGCGGCGGTCTCGTGCCGGTCGTTCTGCTTGGTGCCCGAGCCGTGCGCGTTGACGTAGTCGATGTCCTCGGGGTCGAGCCTGCCCTGGTCCATCGCCACCCGGATGGCCTCGGCCATCTCGCGCCCGTCGGGTTTCAGCCCGGTCATGTGGTATCCGTTGGCCCTGGTCGCGTAGCCGGCGATCGTGCAGTACACATGCGCCCCGCGCCGCCGGGCCAGTTCGGCGTCCTCCAGCACGAACATCGCGGAGCCCTCGCCGAGCACGAGGCCCTTGCGGTCGCCGTCGAACGGCCTGCAGGCCTCCTCCGGGTGGTCGTTGTACGTCGAGGTGGCCTTGATCGCGTCGAAGCAGGCCACCGTGATCGGGGAGAGCGGGGCGTCCGTCGATCCTGCGACGACCCGTTCGGCCGTCCCGTCCCAGATCAGCCGCGCGGCGTAGCCGAGGGCGTCGATGCCCGAGGTACAGCCCGAGGACACCACGGCGGTGGCTCCCTCGGCCCCGCAGTCCCAAGCGACCTCGCGCGCCAGCGAGCTGGGCGCGAAGTAGTCGTAGAGCTCGGGCACCGCGTACTCGTGGTCCACGACCCACTTCCGCCCGGTGTCACTGACCACTGTGTACTCTCGCTCCAGCCCGACGGTGCAGCCGACGGCGTTGCCAACGGTCACCGCGGTCCGCTCCGGGATCAGCTCCGCCGTGGTCAGCCCGCTGTCCGCGATCGCCTCCCGCGCGGCAACCACGGCCAGCTGCGCGCCCCGGTCCATGCGCCGGATCTCGCGTGCGCTGAGCCCGTGCGCACGCGGGTCGAAGTCGCACTCGGCCGCCACCTGGCAGCGGAAGTCGGTCGGGTCGAAGGCGGTGATCCGGCGGGTGGCGGTACGGCCCGCGGTGAGCATCGCCCAGAACGCCTCCCTGCCCATCCCGCCGGGGGCCAGCACGCCGATTCCGGTCACCGCGACGGCACGGTCGTTCATCGCGGTCCACCCACCTCCGGCGCGGACTCCTGCTCGCCATCGGGCCGGGTCTCGGTGTCCACATGGCCGAGCTCCGGCCGTGGCGCGAGCGGGCTCAGATGGAAGACCAGGTGGGCGCGCTCGGTTCCCTGGTTCTCCATCCGGTGCCGCACCCCGACCGGAACCATCAGCGCGTCGCCGGGCTCGAGGGTGATCTCCTCGGTACCGACCCGCATCAGCACCGAGCCGTGCACCACATGCACGAACTCCTCGGAGTACGGGTGGTAGTGCTCGCAGATGTACTCACCGGGGACCAGGGTGACCGTTCCGCCGAACCCCGAGGTCGCCTGGACCGTCTTGGGGCTGAGCACGACCCGCACGTCACCGCCGCGTCGCCGGTTCGCAGGCACCTCGCTCGCCCTGATCTTCCTCACTACCGTCGCGGTCACTGCTCACTCCCATCGCCGCTGCTGCTGAAGCCTTACTTCTCCCGCGCCCAGGAATAGAACGGCACGGCCATGGCGTCCTTCGGCTCCTTCCAGTTGGGGTCGTAAGGAGTCATGTACTGCGCGAGTTTGTGGTGGATGTCGAGGAAAAGCGGGTGGCTACGCGCGGCGTACAGCCGTTCGGTGATGTCCTCCTCCGCCTCCACCAGCTGGAAATAGAGGCCGTGAAAGCGAAAGAGCGTCCGCCGGTCGACCCCGATCAGGTGCGGCAGCTCGGTCGCGTCCGACTCGGCCCAGATCTCCGCGACCCGATCGGTGTCCTCCGGTTTCATCTTGGCGACGATGAGCGTCCTGTGCACCACGTTCGTGTTCCTCCTTCGCTGCCGGAACCGCTTCGGAAAAGGCTGGCAACCGGGACTCGGGGGCCGGTGAAGGTGAACTGGAGCCGGAACGGCATCGGCTACCAGCGGCTCTCCATCGAGTTTCGAGACCGGGTGGCCAGCCTCGGCACGAAGCGATCCGGAACCACCGGATGAGACACCGAGGAGATGGGAACGCCCATGGTCGATGCGGTCGCGACCGTACTGGCGATCATCGCCGTCATCGGAAGCGGGCTCGTCGCGGGTGTTTTCTACGCGGTCGCCGCCAGCGTCCTGCCCGCACTCATGAAACTACCGGCCGGGCGTTATGTGGAAATGCATCGTGAGCTCGGAAAGGGCTACCACCCGATGATGCCGTTGATCGTCAACGGGGCGATGTTCGCCGATATCGGCCTGATTTTTCTGGCGCCTGGGCAGGCCGCGCGGCTGCTTTTTCTCGCGGCGGCGGTGCTGCTGGTGGGCGTGCAGGGCGTTTCCCACCTGGCCAACGTACCGATCAACCGCAGGCTGGTGGCCGTCGATCCGAACGCGATTCCGGCAGGCTGGCGCGATCCCCGTCCGCAGTGGCGCGGCTGGCACCGGTTGCGTACCACGCTGGCCCTGCTTGCCGTCACCGTGAACGCCACCGCGAGCGCGGTGTCGGTATGAGTGCCGGTAAGGAGACGGTGACCTCCCCCGTCAAGGCCGGACCGGAGGGGGACCCGGCGACCGTGCCTGCCCACCCCCGGCTGGCCCTGTTCGCGGTGTTGCTGGCTTCGTTCATGACCTTCTTCGAGGTGAGCGTCGTCTACGTCGCCGTCCCTGATATCCAGCGCGACCTCGGCACCAGCTACGGCGCCGTGCAATGGGTGCTGGCGGGCTACACCCTGCCGTTCGCGCTGCTGCTGGTCACCGGCGGGCGGCTCGGTGATATCGCCGGACACCGCAGGGTCTTCCTCGGTGGGGTGGCGGCCTTCGTGGTCACCTCGACGGCCGCAGCCCTGGCCGGAAGCATCGAGCTGCTGGTCGCCGCGCGGGTGCTACAGGGCGTCGCGGCGGCGATCATGGGCCCGCAGGTGCTCGCGCTGTTCCGGGTAATGGTGCCCGCGCGGCGGCGCGAACCGGCACTCGCCCTGTACGCGGTGGTGGCCGGGCTGGCGACCGTCTGCGGTCCGATCCTCGGCGGCGTGCTCGTCCAGTCTGACCTGTTCGGCTGGGGCTGGCGGACAATCTTCCTGGTCAACCTGCCGGTGGGACTGCTGGCCAGCGCGATCGCCCTGTTCGCGGTGCCCGCCTCCCGCCCCAGCGGGCACACCCGGCTCGATCTCGCCGGGGTGCTGCTCGCCGCCGGTGCCCTGCTGCTGCTCCTGCACCCGCTGATGTACGGCAGGGAACTGGGCTGGCCGTGGTGGTGCTGGGTGTCGGTGGCCGCGTCGGTACCGGCGCTGGCCGCGTTCCTCGGCCTGGAACGGGGGCGGGAACGCCGGGGGCGGACCACCTTGATCCCGCTCGCCCTGTTCCGCAACCAGGTCTTCGCCGCAGGCCTGCTGATCAACTTCCTGGTCGCCGCGCTGCTGACCGGTTTCTTCCTGGTCTTCGCGGTGTTCCTGCAGAGCGGGCTCGACCTCTCCCCCATGCGCACCGGGACGACCATGACCCCCTGGGCCTTCGGGACGGCCGCAGCCTCCCTCGTCGCCATCAGGCTGACCAGGCGGTTCGGCCGGTATGCCCTGCTCGGTGCCGTGGCGTCGATGGTCGCGGGAATGGCCGTACTGCTGCTGGTCATCGGTGCCGGCTCCGGGGTGCGGCTGGACCAGGGCGCGACGGCGGCCGGGCTGGTGGCCTTCGGCGCAGGCATCGGCGTGGTCAGCACCTCGATCCTGAACATGACGGTCGCCGCGTTGCCGCCCGCCGAGGCCGGATCCGCCGCCGGGGTCTTCACCACGGTCCGCCAGGTCGGCTCGGCGTTCGGGGTGGCGGCGGGCGGGGCGCTGTTCTTCGGCCTCGTCGGTACGCCGGAGCTGGCGAGCCAGGCGCGGCACCTGGACGCCATGCGGCTCACCCTGCTGTTCGACCTCGCACTCTGCGCACTCATCGTCCTGCTGCTGTTCCGGCTGCCGCGCACGGCCACCAAGGAGGCATGATGACCCAAACCAGCGGCCCGGCCCTGCCCGTGGCACTGCTGTTTCCCGGCCAGGGTGCCCAGCATCCACGGATGGCGGCCGGGCTCTACGGACATTCCGCCGTGTTCACCGAACTGATGGACACCGCCTTCGAACTGCTCGGCCCGGAGGGAAACCGCCTGCGCACCGAGTGGCTTTCCGCCGAACCCTCCGGGTCGTTCGACGATGTGACCCGCGCCCAGCCGTTGCTGTACGCGGTCAACTGTGCCCTCGGCAGCCTGGTGCTCAGCTGGGGCGTGCGGCCGTGCGCGCTGCTGGGACACAGCGTCGGCGAGATGGCCGCCGCCACGCTGGCCGGGGTCTTCGACTTCACCGACGGGATCCGGCTGATGCGCGACCGCGTCGACACCATGGCGGACACCCCGCCCGGCGGGATGCTGGCGGTGGCGGCCTCGGCCGCCGACCTCGACCCGTTCCTCGGCGGGCAGGTCGCCCTCGCCGCGGTGAACGCGCCGAGGCAGACCATGCTCGCCGGGCCGGAAGGCGAGCTCGCGGAGGTGGAGCGTTCCTTACGCGCCAAGGACATCACCTGTCGCCGGGTCAAGGCGAAGCAGGGCTTCCACAGCCCGATGGTGGCGGCCGCCGCGGGGCGTTCCGAACCACACTGGCGAGCCACCGCCCTGCGTGCACCCCGGATCCCGGTGTACTCCGCGTACCGGCCCGGCCCGTTGCGGGCCGAGCAGGCAACCGACCCACTGTTCTGGACCACTCAGCCCGCCGATCCGGTCCTTTTCGGACCAGCGTTGGACCTGCTGCTCGAGGACAGGGACGCGCTGCTGCTCGAGGCCGGTCCTGGGCAAGGACTCAGCGCACTGACCAGGCGGCATCCCAAGGTCACCGCGGGGCACAGCTCGGCAGCCGCCCTGTTGCCCGCGCGGCTGCGGGACCCGTCCGGGCAGGCCGATCGCGAATCGGTACGGAAGGCGGTCCGGCGGCTCGGCGAAGAAGGCCACCAGATCCTGCCGCGGGACACCGGACTCCGCGGTTGAGCAACGGAAACGACAAAGGAGTGACATGCCCTACGCCGCGATCACCTATGACGTGCAGCCCGGATACGAGGACGAGATCGAGCAGATCTTCGCCGATTTCAAGCGGGTCAGCACCCCGGTCATCCGCAACGCCGAAGGAGAGGTCACCGGCAGGCTGCTTGGCAGCGCCGTGTTCATCAAGGACGACATCATGGTCCGGGTCATCCACTACGAGGGTTCGCTGGTGGATGTCGGCAGGCATATGGGGCAACAGCAGGGAGTACACGAGCTGGAGTCCAAGCTGGCCCCCTACCTGGCCAAGAAGCGCGACACGAAGACGCCGGAGGCCTTCCAGCAGCACTTCCGGAACTCGTTGATGCGCAGCATCGCCCAGCTGACCCCGGAGAACTACCCGGGGTCAGCCACCACGAGCGCCGGGTAACAACCGTCCATTCCCGACAGGAGGTCCGCCATGTCCGCGTCCGAGCTGTTCGAGGCGACCCTCAACTACGACGGCATGTTCGGCTTCGTACTGCTCGTGTTCCTCGCGATCGCGGGCTACAACGCCGGCAGGCTGGCGAGCAGGAACACCCGCCGTGGCATCGCCCGTGCGGCCCGGCGTGGGCTGGTGTACCTCGGGATCGCCGGTCTGTTCCTGCTCGGCAGGCTGGCCACCATCGGGATAATGGCGAGCTACGGCTGGGAGTTCGCCGCCGACCGGATCGTCATCTCGGTGCCGCTGCTGCTCCTGCCGTTCGGCGCGATACTGGTGCTCACGGTGCCGCGGCTGCTCCGGCTCGCCCGGATCAGGGAACCCGATCGCACGGCGAGGGTGGACGACTCGCTGCGGGACCGGGCGGCCGCACCGCGGCTGGTACTGCCGGTGCAGGCGGCGGCGCTCGGCGCGCTGCCCGCCTGCTACCTCGGTTACCTGCAACCGGTGACACCGCCGTTCGCGGACACCGCGGTGCTGACCCACCTCGGGTGGCTGGCCGGGACCGGCCTGCTGCTGTTGCGGCAGCGCCGCCGCCGGGCCCGGATCGAGGTGCCTGCCCGGCGCGGAACCGGGCAACGGGTACTGCGGGTGTCCGCCACCGCGATCGCCGCCTGCCTGCTGGTGTCCGGCTGGGTGGTGCGCTCGGCGGAGCAGAGCGTGCTGCCAGCCCAGCTGGACATGGCGGGCCAGCACGAACCGCCCGCAGGGCACGCCGCGGGACAACACGGTCTCGGCGCCGACACGGTGGACGTGGACAGCCTGACCGACCCCAGCAAGGGACCGCCCGACCGGCGGTTCACCCTCGTCGCGCAGAACTCCCGGATCGAGCTGAGCTCCGGCCGGGTCGTCGAGGGGAAGACCTTCAACGGCCAGGTTCCCGGTCCGCGGATCACCGTGCGCCGGGGCGAACTGGTCGAGGTGACCCTGCGCAACCGGCTGCGCGAGTCGAACGTCACCGTGCACTGGCACGGGCTGGACGTGCCCAACGCGATGGACGGGGTGCCCGGAGTCACCCAGGACGCGGTGCCGCCAGGGGGCGAGTTCGTCTACCGGTTCCGGGCCACCAACATCGGAACACACTGGTATCACTCGCATCAGCAGTCCTGGGAGTCGATCGCCAGCGGACTCTACGGCGCCTTCGTGATCGCTCCGCCACGGGGGCTGGATCCCGCGGTGCAGGACCTTTTCGTGCCGTTTCACTCCTGGCAGCTGGACGGCGGGCCACTGCGGGCGATCGGAACGGCCGACCGGCTGGACCGCCGCAGGGTCGAGCCCGGCACCCCGGTCCGGCTGCGCGTGCTGGACACCGACAGCCTGCCGCGGAAGTTCGTACTGGACGGCACCTCGTTCCGGGTCACCGCACTGGACGGGATGCCGGTGCACGAGCCGACGGAGCTGTCCGGCAGACGGCTCGAACTCGGCGGCGGCGGGCGGATCGACCTCGAGTTCATGATGCCGGACCATCCGGTCCGGCTGACCGACGTACTCGACCTCTCCGGTGGCCTGCTGCTCAGCCCGGACGGCTCGGGCGAGGTCACTCCGCGGCCGGACCAGCCCGACTTCGATCTCACCAGCTACGGCACACCCAAGGACACGCCATTCGGCCCGGAAAGTAATTTCGATCGCACGTTCACCCAGACCTTCGACAACAAGCCGGGGTTCTACAACGGCCAGTTCACCTTTCTGTGGACGGTGAACGGGGAGGTTTTCCCCGATATCCCTTCGATCGTGGCGGCGGAGGACGAGCTGATCAAGGTGCGATTCGTGAACCGCAGCCATTTCAGCCACCCGATGCACCTGCATGGGCACAAGGTCCTGGTGCTGAGCCGCAACGGGAAGCCGGTCTCCGGCAGCCCGGTCTGGCTGGACACGGTGAACGTGGACGTCGGCGAGACCTGGGAGATCGCGTTCCACGCGAACAACATCGGCCTGTGGATGGACCACTGCCACAACCTGCTGCACTCGAAGGTGGGCATGATGTTGCACCTGGTGTACGAGAACGTGACCTCCCGGTACCAGATCGGCTCGGCCACCCCGAACCATCCATCCTGACCTTTCCCGAACAAGCCTCCTCTTTCAGCCGCATTCGATCCGCGGCCGACACCTCGTTGGCAACGTGGTTGCCGACGCGCCAGAAACACACCCAACACGGTGAACGGAGAGACCAGTGGACCAAGGGTTGTCCGGAAAGCGCGTACTGGTGACCGGCGGAACCAGGGGTATCGGCCGCGCCACCGTACTCGCCTTCGCCAAGGCGGGGGCCACCGTCGTCACCTGCTACCGCGCCGACCACGAGCAGGCCGAGGAGACGGCCCGCGCGTTGAAGGAACTGAGCCAGGGCCATCAGGTCGTCCAGGCGGACGTCACCAAGGCAGGCGAGGCCGCCGCACTGGTCGAAGCCGCGCGCCCGGGCGGAGGCGAGGGCATCGACGTGCTGGTGAACAACGTCGGGGTGGACGGCTCCGCACCGCTGGGCGAGCTCGGCTCCGCCGAGTGGGACCGGGTGCTGGACAGCAGTGTGACGGCGGCCTACCTGGTGACCCGCGCCGCCCTTCCGGCGCTGTCCGACGGCGCCTCGGTGGTCAACATCGGGTCCTCGGTTGCCACCAGGGGCAGGCCGAACGCTGTGCACTACACCACGGCGAAGTCGGCGATGATCGGCTTCACCAGGGCGTTGTGCAAGGAGGTCGGCCCCCGTGGGATCCGGGTCAACCTGGTTTCTCCCGGGCTGACCGAGACCGAGCCGGGTGCCGGGCTGCCGCCCGAGGTCATGTCCCGCATCGTCGGGATGACCGCGCTCGGGCGGATCTGCCACCCCGAGGACGTTGCCGGCGCGGTGCTGTTCCTCGCCGGGGACACCTCGCGCTACGTCACCGGTGCCAACCTGACCGTCGACGGGGGAATCTGATGCCCGCGGCGCAGCGAGCGGTCGGCGTGCTCGGGCTCGGCGGCATGGGCGGCGGGATGGCCACCGCGCTGCTGCGCGCGGGCTTCCCGGTTACCGTCTACAACAGAACCGCCGCGAAGGCGGAGGCACTCGCCGGGGAGGGCGCCGGAGTCGCCGCCACGCCGGCCGAGGTGGCCGAATCGGCCGAGGTGCTGCTGGTCAGCCTCGCCGACGAGGAGGCAGTCGAGTCGGTACTGTTCCAGCAGCTGGACGGGGCGCTGGGCCGGGGGCAGCGGGTGCTGGACACCTCCACCGTGTCCCCCGAGTTCGCCCGCACCGCGGCGAAACGGATGGCGAGCCGCGGGGTGTCCCGGATCGAGGCATGTGTGGTGGGCAACCCGCGGATGGCGCAGGACGGCACGCTCAGGGTCTTCGTTTCCGGAGAACGGTCCGAAGTGGATGCGGTATCCGATGTGCTGGACGCCATCGGCGGGCAGACGCAGTTCCTCGGCGAGCCGGGTACCGCGAGCTCGCTGAAGCTGGCGTTCAACCTGCTGCTCGGCGTGCAGACGGTCGGCCTCACCGAGGCGGTGGGCCTGGCCGAGACCGCGGGGCTGGACCGTGGCCTGGTGCTGGACACCCTGCGGGACATGGCGTGGGGTTCCTTCGCACTCGGGTTCCGCGCGGAGTTCATGCGCAACCGCAGCTACCGGCCCGCGGGCTTCCGCAGCGCACTCATGCACAAGGACCTCCGGCTCGCGTGCCAGGAGGCCGGGTCCGCGGGGCTGGACCTTCCGGTGACGCAGCGGGCCGCGGAGCGATACGCGGCGATGCTGGCCGAGGGAACCGGGAACCTCGACGCGGCGGGGGTGCTCGACCACCCGCAGGCACCGCGGTCGGACTGACACATCGCGAAGAGCACGAAAAGGAGGAACCGGCATGTCGAGTCATGTGGACAACGAGGTGGTCATCGACGCACCGATGGAGCTCGTCTGGGAGATGACCAACGATATCGAGAACTGGCCGAACCTGTTCAGCGAGTACGCGGCCGCGGAGATCAAGGACCGCAGGGACGGGATGGTGATCTTCCGGCTCGCCCTGCATCCGGACGACAACGGCACGGTATGGGAGTGGGTTTCGGCCCGGATCCCGGACGAGGAAGCCAGGACCGTCCGCGCGTACCGGCTGGAGACCGGGCCGTTCAAGTACATGTGGATCTTCTGGGAGTACCTGCCGACCGAGGACGGCAGGGTGCGGATGCGCTGGGTGCAGGACTTCGAGATGAAGCCCGGCCTTCCGGTCGACGACGCCGGTATGCGCGAACGCATCGACCGCAACACCAAGACCCAGATGGGCCTGATCAAGGACAGGATCGAGGCGGCTGCGAACTCCGCGGCGACCGTCTCCTGAGCGGGCGGCCAGGGGAGGTTCCGGATGTCCACTGTGCTCATACCGGTCGTGCTGCTCGCCAGCGGGCTGGCCGCCGGGGTGCTGCTGGCGACCCAGCTGGGCGGGTGGCCGTTGCTGCGCGGCCTGCCCGCCGCGGACTACGTGCGGGCACACGCCTTCTTCTCCACCCGTTACGACCCGTGGATGCCGATCTGCCTGGTAACCACGTTCCTCGGTGACCTCGTACTGGCCTTGAGCACAGGAAACGGCGTGGCGCGCGTGTTCTTCGCGGCGGCCGCGCTGCTCGCGGTCTGCACGGGGGTGATCTCGGTGCTGAAGAACGTCCCGGTGAACCGCTGGGTTCGCACCTTGGACCCGGACAGCCTCCCTCGGGACTTCCACCGGATCGACCCCCGTACCGGCTGGGGCAGCTGGAACCGGCGGCGCAGCGTGCTGGGGATCCTCGCGTTCGGGCTGAACTGCGCGGGCCTCGGTGTGCTGCTGTGAAGCGGCAACGACAACAACACGCACAAGCACAAAGGACGGAAACCATGGACCTTGGCCTGCAAGGAAAGAAGGCGCTCGTCACCGGCGGTACCCGTGGCGTCGGCCGCGGCATGGTGCTGGGGCTGGCCAGGCACGGCGTCGACGTGACCACCTGCTGCCGGAAGGAGAACGAGTCGGCGGCCTCGCTCGAGCGCGAGCTGAAGTCGATCGGCGGCGACCACCACGTGCTCCGCGCCGATGTCACCGACCCCGACCAGGTCACCGAGCTGCTCGCGCACTGCCGCGAGCGCTACGGCCGGCTGGATGTGGTGGTGAACAACGCAGGCACCATCAGCCACGTGCCCTACCAGGAGCTGGCGCTCGAGGAGTGGAACCGCATCGTGGCCAGCAACCTGACCTCGGCGCATCTGGTCATCCAGCATGCGCTGCCGCTGCTGCGCCCGGGCAGCTCGGTGATCAGCGTCGGTTCCCGTTCGGTCGAGGCCGGGGTCGTCCGGCGCGCGCACTACACCGCGACCAAGGCCGCGCTGCTGGGCCTGAACCGTTCGCTGGCAAGGGAGTTCGGCCCCAGCGGCATCCGGTTCAACGTGCTGCGGCTCGGGGTGATCGAGACCGAGACCCTGCGCGAGCTCCCGGAGGACCGGCGCGCGGAGATCCAGGACCTCTACAGCAAGAAGAGCGCGCTGGGCCGGATCGGGCAGCCGGAGGAGGCGGCGGGCGCCGTGCTGTGGCTGGCCAGCGACCTGTCCCGGTTCGTCACCGGCGGCGTCATCCCGGTCGATGGGGGGATGTCCTGATGAGTCTGCCCGTCGGCGGTGTGCGCGTCCTGATCTACAACTCCACCCCGGACCTGTCCGGGATCGAGTCCGCGTACCACCGGGTGAGCGAGGCGCTGCTCGGCACCCCCGGCCTGCTCGGCAACGAACTGCTCCGTTCGCTGCACGATCCGGCCGGGTTCGTCATCGCGAGTTCCTGGGAAAGCGTTGAGGCTTTCCGGGAATGGGAACGCGGTGCCGACCATCGCACTGTCACCGCACCACTGCGCCGGTTCCGGGACACCAGCGTGCCGCGTCCGTTCGGCGTCTACCAGGTGAGTGCGGCCTATCACGAGCACGGCAGCCTGCCGGATCCGGTCACCGGGTGGTGAACCGGCGGTGAGCGAACCGGGTTCGCAGGAACAGGAACGGCTCCGGGAACGCTGGCGGATCGTCCTCGGCGCACTGCTCGAGGGACTCGCCAGCCTCGGGGCCTCCCAGGCCGGGTGCGTGCTGCCCGCGCACACCTTCAGCGCGACCCCTCCCGGCCGGGATTCAGAAACCGAAGCCGAGTGACCCGGCTCCGGAATCGAAGGCACCCTACGGTCCACAGTGGTCAGCTTCCGGCTGACGAGGTCGCGTTCAGCGCCCTCGTCAGCCGGGACCGCGCGGCGAGGAAACCCAGCCCGGTGACCGTGGCGACGGTGCCGAGCCCCAGGTAGTAGACCGGCTCCGGGAACACCTCCGCCAGTCGCACCACCCCGGCACCGAGCCCGCCGCCGAGCGCGGCGAACAGCCAGTACGTTCCCATCATCCGGCCGAGGAACTGGGCGGGAAGCAGCTCGGCCACCGCGGCGATGGAGACCGCCGCGATGATGACCTCCCCGCAGGCGTGTCCGAAGTAGACCAGGAACAGCCAGAGCGGGGACACCAGCGTGCCGTCGGCTGCGAGGAAGGCGGCAAGGCACATCGCCAGGAAGCTACCCCCTGCCAGGCACAGGCCGATGGCGAACTTCACCGGCACGTTGTTGCGCGTCCCCACCCGTGGCAGCAGCCAGGCCAGCACCGGCGCGAGCACCAGGATGAAGGTGGGCGTCGCCGACTGCATCCAGCTCGCCGGGATCCGGAAGCCCAGCACGTCCCGGTCGACGTGGTCGCGGGCGAACAGGTTCAGCAGGGAGGCGGCGTGCGCGATGATCATCCAGAACAGGGTGGAGCCAAGCAGTACCGCGAGAAACGCCCGCAGCCTGCGCCGGTCCGCGGCGTTCAGCCCGGGGTCGCGGTAGACCAGCAGGTAGCCGAACACCGGGACGATCACGGTGCAGCCGCCGACCAGCGCGATCGCCACGGTGGGATCGAGCACCCCACCGAGTGCCATTCCCACCAGCAGCGCGGCGAGCGCGGCCAGCGCCGTCCCGGTGCGGCGCAGGACCAGCCGTCGCTCGGCCGGGGCAAGCGGACGTGCCGCGACAGCGCCGGTGTCCCCGAACTGCCGCCAGGCCACCCGCAGGCGCAGCGCCGCGAGCAGGGCGGCGAGTGCGGCCACCGCGAACGCGAGCGGCCAGCTGACCCGCTCCCCGAGGTAACCCGCGGCCAGCGGGGCGAGCAGCGCGGAAATCTGTGCGGCGACGTACATCAGCGAGATGCCCGATTCCCGGCCCGTACTGCCGGTGTACATCAGGTTGTACAACGCCTGGAGGTTCGGCTTGAACAGGCCACCACCGACGGCCAGTACGCACAGCGCGACCGCGGTCACCCAGCCCTGCGGGATCCCGAGGCCCAGGTAGCCCAGCGTCATCAGCGCGCACCCCGCCTGCAGGGCGGGCCGGTGCCCGAGCAGCCGGTCCCCGATCCAGCCGCCGGCAAGGGAGAGCATGAACATGGCGGCGATCCAGGCGCCGAACAGGGAGGCGGCGTCCGCCGCGGCGAGGCCGAGCCCGCCCGCCTCCCTCGGCGCGGCCGCGTAGAGCACCAGGATCGCCTGCATCCCGTAGAAACCGAAGCGCTCCAGCGCGTCCGCCACGAAGATCGTGCGGTACCAGCGCGGCATGGAGCGCAGGGTGATGGGCTGGTCGTGGCGCGGGTACCAGGGCCGGGTGGTCTCCTGCTCCGTGGGTGGCTGTGTCATCCGCCTGTCCCCTCGCTTCCTGCCGGGCTGGTTGCGGGTACGCAGCAGTGGTACCGAGGACGGCTCGAGGAACCCTGACGTCCGAAGCAGGAGGCAGCGGGGCCACGGGTGTTATGCCCGGTTGGGATGACCATGGCCGGGGCCCGTCATGCAAGATCATCGCCATCGGGATGTCCGCCTCCGGCGACGAGGCCGGGGGAACCCTGCACGAGGAACACGGCGATGTCCACACCAGCAACATCCACCACAACATCCACCTCCGGCCCGGCCGAACCCACCGGACGCACCCTGGCGATCCTGCGCGCCGTCGCGGCCGGGCGGGTCCAGCTCACCCGGGGCAGCGAGCCCGACCTGTTCGTGGACGGCATGGCCTGCTGCGACCAGTTCAGCGCGCACCTGCTCGTCCACAAGGGCCTGATTGCGCCCGCCCCCTGGCCGGAGGCCGCGGCGTCCATGGTTCCCGCCGTGCTGACCGAGGCCGGTTCCGCCGTGCTCACCGCCGCGCGCCGGGCGGCCTGACCCCTCAGCTTGGCTCGGGCCCGACGAGGTATCGCTGAACCGTCGGGCCCAGCCAGCCCACCATCGTCTCCCGGTCCATCGCCGCCACCGGCGGCAGTTCCAGCACGTAACGGCACAACGCCATGCCGAGTACCTGCGTGGCGGCCAGCCCCGCCCGGCGGGCGAGCAGCTCCGCCGGGATGTCCGCCGGATGCAGCGCCGCGATCGCCGGGATCAGCTGCCCCGCGAAGATGACCCGCATGCGCTCGGCCGCGGCGGCGTTGGTGGCTCCGGTGCGCAGCAGCAGCTGCAGGGACTCGTCGTCGTCCCACCGGTCGGTGAAGTGGGCCACCAGCGCCTCGCCGACCCGCTCGCGCGGCATGGCGGCGAGGTCCGGCAGCCGCAGGTCGAACTCGGCCGCCGCGGCGAACAGCCGCTCCTTGTTCCCGTAGTACCGCATCACCATCGATGGGTCGATGCCAGCGTCCGCGGCGATCGCCCGGATGGTCGCCCGGTCGTACCCGTCCGCGGCGAACCGTTCCCGCGCCGCGGCGAGGATCGCCGATCTGGTCCGGTCCGAACGCCTGGCTCCCGCACTCATGCCAACAACTGTAGGCCAACACTTGTTGACTTTCCAGTCCGGCCGTGGCTACCTTGGTCAACAGCTGTTGGCAAACACTTGTTGACCAGGAGGCGGTCATGTTCCCCACCCGCACGGACGTTCTCATCGCCGGCGCCGGACCGGTCGGCCTCGCCACCGCGGCCCACCTGCGCGGCCAGGGCTACTCCGTCACCGTCGTGGACCAGCAGGCCGAGGGCGTGAACACCTCACGGGCCGCGGTGGTGCACCCGCGCACGATGGAGGCGCTGGACGAGATCGGGGTGACCGGACGGCTGTCCGCGCTCTCCCTGCACTCGCACGGGTTCACCATCCGCGACCGGGACCGGGTGCTGGTCCCGCTGCGCTTCGACGGCGTGCCGAGCCGGTACCGGAACCTGTTCATGGTTCCGCAGTCGGACACCGAGCGGGTACTGCTGGAGCGGCTGCTGGAACTGGGCGGCACGGTGCTGCGCCCGCATACCGTGACCGGCATGGTCCAGGACGGGACCGGGGTGACCGTGACAGTGGACGACCGGCACCACATCCGCGCCCGCTACCTGGTCGGGGCGGACGGGATGCACAGCACGGTGCGCGAGCTGGCCGGGATCGGGTTCGGCGAGGACCACGGCGGGGAGACCTTCACCCTCGCCGATGTGCGCGCCACCGGGGTGCTACCCGCGGACGAGGTGGTGCTGTTCTTCTCCACCGGCGGGATGGTGGTCTCGGCTCCCCTCCCGGACGGGACCTTCCGGATCGTGGCCGAGGTCGCCGACCCACCGGAGGAGCCGGACGCGGCCTACATCCAGGACCTGCTGGACCGGCGCGGCCCCGCGGGCGGGGTGCGGGTCGAGGAGGTGGTGTGGGGTTCCCGGTTCCGGGTGCACCACCGGATCGCCGACCGGTTCCGCGCCGGGCGGGTGCTGCTGGCAGGCGATGCCGCGCATGTGCACAGCCCCGCGGGTGGGCAGGGCATGAACCTGGGCCTACGGGACGCGATCGCGCTGGGCACGGCCCTCGGCGCGGTGCTTGGCGGCGCGCCGGAGGACCGGCTGGACCGCTACGCCGCCACCCAGCGGCCGCTGGCCCGCACGGTGGTCCGGTTCGCGCGAGTGCTCACCACCCTGGCCACGGCGGGCCCGCGGGTGCGGCCGCTGCGCAACGCCCTGCTCCGGCTGCTCGCGCAACTACCGGCCTTCCGGAACCGGCTGGCCAAGCGGCTGGCCGGGCTCAGCGACCGGTGACCCGCCCCGCAGGGCGGCCGCGGGGCAGCCGCAGCAGCAGCACGATCCCGGCGGCCCACCAGAGGCCGACGATGATCCACTCCGACGGCCAGGTCAGTGCCGCCGGCATCCCTGGAAGGAACAGCACCGCCGTGCCGAGGCTGAGCACCGCGGCGAGGGTGCCCGCGGTCCGGCCGTACCGCAGCCGGAAGGGCCGCGACAGCTCCGGCTCCCTGCGGCGCAGCACCAGGAATGTCACCGCGACCAGCAGGTAGGCCACGATGATGCTGAGGCTCCCCGCGTCCACCAGCCACACCAGCATCTGCCTGCCGAACAGCGGCGCGAGCGCGGAGAGCAGGCCGATGAACAGCACGGCGTTGGCCGGGGTGCCGAACCGCGGATGCACCCTGGCGAACCACCTCGGCAGCATCCCGGAGTCGGCCATCGCGAAGACCAGCCTGCTGGCGCCCAGCAGAAAACCGTTCCAGCTGGTGAGGATGCCCGCGATACCGCCGACCACCAGCACCGTGCCCATCGCCTCGCTGCCCCACAGCGCCGCCATGGCGTCGGCGGTGGGCAGCTCCGCCCCGGCCACCTCCGCCCGGCCGAGGCCGGAGCCGACGGTGAGCATGATCAGCACGTACCAGGTGGTCGCCAGCGCCACCGAGACCAGCAGCAACCTGCCGATCCGGCGCGGCGGCAGGTTGATCTCGCCTGCCGACTGCGGGATGACGTCGAAGCCGACGAACAGGAACGGCGTGGCGACCAGCACCACCAGCACACCCGCGGCGCCGTCGGCGAACAGCGGTTCCAGGTTCGCCGCCGAGCCGCCGAGCAGGGAGCCGGTGGCCAGCAGCACGCCAACCACCGCGAGGAAGAGCACGGCGGCGGTCTGGAATACCGCCGCCGGGCGGACGCCGACGTAGTTCAACGCGGTGACCACCAGAGCGGCGCCGACACCCACCGCGGCCCAGGTGGCGTAGACGTCGTAGCCCGCGACCGACCACAGCCTGCCCGCTGGTAGTTCGGGGACCAGGTAGAGCAGGGTCTGCGGCAGGGCGACCGCCTCGAAGGCGACCACCGAGACGTACCCGAGCACCAGGGTCCACGAGGTGATGAAGGCCGGCCGGGTACCAAGCGCGCGCAGCACGTAGTTGTGTTCCCCGCCGGCATGCGGCATGGCGGACACCAGCTCGGCGTAGGTCAGCCCGACCAGCCCGACGACCACCCCACCGGCGACGAAGGCCAGCGCGGCGCCGAAGCTGCCGGCGTCCTCGAGGAAACCACCGGTCAGCACGATCCAGCCGAAGCCGATCATCGCGCCGAAGGCGATCGCGAGGACGTCGAACCTGCCGAGCACCCTGGCGAAACCATCGTGCTGCGTCATCGCTGCCCCTTCCGCGGACGAGTGATCAGCAGAGCTTCGGCGGCTGCACCGGCGGTCGTCAAGATCCTTTTCCGGTGGGCGGATTGTGGCAGGATCGCCGGGATGGATGCCGAGACGCGGGTGTACCTACGGCGGGGTGGGCAGGACACCGGACCGGTGCTGGTGCTGCTGCACGGATTGGGCGCCACCGGGGAGGTGTGGCAGGGCCTCACCGGCGAGCTGGCCGACCGCTGGCCGGGTGGCTGGCTCGTTCCGGACCTGCCGGGCCACGGCCGCTCGGCGCCCGCTCCGCACTACTCCTTCGGGCGGCTGGCCGCCGAGGTGGCGGGGACCCTGCCCGCGGAACGCGAGCTGGTGGTGCTCGGGCACTCGCTCGGCGGGGTGCTCGGGCTGGCGCTGGCCAGCGGCTGGTTCGGCGTCCCGGTGGCCGGGGTGTGCGCACTCGGGGTCAAGGTCCGCTGGTCGGAGGAGGAACTGTCCAGGGCGGCCGGGCTGGCGCGGAAACCGAACCGGGTCTTCCCATCCCGGCAGGAGGCCGCCGAGCGGGCGCTGAAGGTCGCCGGGCTCACCGGGCTGTGGCAGCCCGGCTCCCCGGCACTGGAGCCGGGCATCGAGCGGGTGGCCGAGGGGTGGCGGTTGACCATGGACCCGGCCGCGTTCGGCGTCGGCGCCCCGGACCTGCCCGGCCTGCTCGCCGCCTGCCGCGCCAGGGTCCTGCTGGCCGCGGGTGAGCACGACCCGATGTGCCCGGCCGAGCACCTCAGCCCGCTGGACGCCGAGTCGACCGTGCTGCCCGGCCTTGGCCACAACGCCCACGTCGAGGCCCCGCAAGCCCTCCTCCCCCTGCTGGACCGGCTGCGCTGAACCGCCCGCTGAACGGCCACGTCAGGTGCAGCAGCTCGCCAGCGCGGTGATGGCGGATTCGAGCTGGGCGTCGGAAAGGTAGGGGGCGGGGCCGAGGCGGAGGTACTCGCCGCGGCTGTCGGTGGACACCCCGCGCTCGGCAAGCGCCTGGCGTAGTCCCGCCGCGTCCCGGCAGCGCAGGGCCAGGAATCCGGCGAACTCGGTGAGCGGCACGCTGCGGTCCCTGGTGATCACCGGCTCCGGCAGGTCCAGCCGGTCGAACCGGTCGGCGAGCAGGCCGAGCTGATGCTGCGCCACGGTGCGCAGGAACTCCGGAGTGAGCCCACGCTCGGCACGGAACCGCAGCACCCGCGCGGCCCGGTAGTGGCTGGTCGGGTCGTAGGTCGCCCCGGCGAACCGGTCCCCGCCGCGGGCGTAGGCCACCCGGTCCGGGTCGGGCTCCTCGGCCAGGGTGCCGAACTCGGCGAACCAGCCGGTGATCACCGGGCGCAGCCGCTCGGCATGCGGGGGCAGTCGCAGGAAGCAGTTGCCCTCCCCCAGCTGCAGGTACTTGTACCCGCCACCGAGCACCCAGGCAGCGTCGAGCCCGAGTTCCCGCAGCGGCAGCGGCAGCACGCCGAGCGCGTGGTAGGCGTCCACCACCAGCTCGGCCCCGCGTGCCTCGCAGGCCATCGCCACCGCGTCAAGGCCCGGCACGATCCGGGCGGTCTCGAACAGCACCGCCGACACCAGCACCGCGGCGGTGCGCTCGTCCACCGCGGCGGCGACCCGCTCGGCAAGCGTGCCCACCGGTGCCGCCGGCACCCGCACCACCTCGACGCCCTCCTCGGCCAGCCGGGCCAGCTGCCTGCGCGCGGAGTGGAACTCCCCGTCCGTGGTCACCAGCCGCGGCCGCCGCCGGAGGTCCACACTGGACAGAAAGCGGACCAGCAGCTCATGGGTGTTGGCGCCGAGGGCGATCTCGCCGTCATCGGCCAGCAGCGCCCGCACCCCGGCGCGCACCTCCTCGGCCATCCGGGATGCGGCGGCCCACTTGGCATCCACCTCCCCGGCCGCGTCCTCGAAGGCGGCCAGCTGGCCCTCCCTGGCGACATCCGGCCACGCCTGGTGCGAGTGCCCGGTCAGCAGCAGGCGCTCGCCGACCCGGAACCGCGAGTAGTCCGCGGCGAGCGCGTTCGGCGTGCGGCGCAACGAATCCAGGTTCACAGTTTGCTCCGTACCGCCCACAGGTCGGGAAACGCGGGCGTGAACAGGGTAGTGCGCAGATAGCCCGCACCGGAGGAACCGCCGGTCCCCGCCTTGTCCCCGATCGTGCGCCGCACCATCTGCACGTGCCGGTACCGCCATTCCTGCAGGCCCTCGTCCAGGTCCACCAGCTGCTCGCACAGCAGCGCCGGCCCGGCATCATCGGCGTACACCCGCAGCAGGGTCGCCTGTAGCTCTTCGGATGGCTCCACCGGCTGCCGGACATCGGTCCGTTCGGTCACCGGGTAGCCGCACACCCGCAGGTAGCCGCGGAAGGAGTCGTAGAGCGAAGGCCGGGACATCGCGTCGGCGATCCGCTGCCTGGCCGCGCTGCCCTCCGGGTAGTGCCGGAACACCCGCTCGTCCCGCCTGCCGAGCACCGCCTCCAGCTCCCGGAACTGGGCGGACTCGAACCCGCTTGCCGCGTCCAGCCTGGCCCGGAACCCGGCGAACTGGCTCGGCGTCATGGTCTCCAGCACGTCGATCTGCGCCACCACGACCTTCAGCACGGTCAGCACCCGGCGCAGGCCGCGGGAGGCGTGCGCGGTGTCCCCAGCCGCCAGCCGATCCTGCACGTAGCCCAGTTCGTGCAGGATCTGCTTGAACCACAGCTCGTACACCTGGTGGATCACGATGAACAGCAGCTCGTCGTGCTCGTCCGAACGCGGTCGCTGGGCCGCAAGCACCTCGTCCAGCGCGAGGTAGGACGTGTAGGTCAGTGCGGCGTTCTGGTCGTTCACGGGGTAACCACCTCGTCGAAGTGTCGTCCGGCGGCCTCGGCCAGCGCCGGGTAGAGATCGTGGAACAGCGCCACCGCGTCGGCCCGCCGCCGGGGCGGTGGCACCAGTGCCGCGGGCAGCTCTGGGTCGAGCATCGGAAACCGGCGGAAGGCGTGCACCAGCCGGGTACGCACGGCGAACGCGGTGGCATCGTCCAGCCGGGCGTTCTGGTATCGCTCGAACTCCGCGACAAAGGCGGCATAACGCTCGGCCAGTGCCTCCAGGTCCCAGGCACGGGCCGCGAACACCCGCACATCCACCGGCGCGGGCGGCCTGCCGACCAGCAGCCCGGCGTGCGCCCGCACGTCCAGTTCGGCCAGCAGCTCGGCGACCTCCCGCTCGCGGTCGTGCGGCGCCAGCCAGGTGCCGTCGCCGACCGGGCCGAAACCGAGGAAACGCAACCGGCGCACCAGCCGCGCCCTTGCCAGCTTGCGGTCCTCGGGGACGCTGTGCCACAGCAGGGTCCACGGCCCGTCCGGCGAGCGCCGCCGGCCGAAGGAGAAGATCCGCTCGTCGCCGTCGGCCAGGATGTCCAGCGTGCGCCGGGACGGCGTGTAGTGCACCCGCCTGCCGTCGCGGTGCCGCTCCAGCAGGTCCCGCTGGGCCATCCTGGTCAGCGCCACCCGCGCCGCCCCCGCGGAGAAGCCGAGTTCGGCCAGCAGCGCGACCAGGCCGCCCGCCCATACCGACCGGTATCGCCGCGGCCGCAGGTAGCTGCCGAGCAGGGTCATCACCAGCTCCTGTGGCGCCTGCTCGGGTCCGGCCTCACCACTCACGCCCCAACTCTATACACCTCACCGGACTGAGGTGTAATTTAAGCCGGGTGAAGGTCGGGATCGGACTGCCGAACACGACACCGGGCACCGATGGCGCGCTGCTGCTGGAGTGGGCGCGCCGGGCCGAGGCCGGCCCGTTCTCCTCGCTTGCCGTCCTGGACCGGCTGGTCTACGACAGCCTCGATCCGTTCGCCGCGCTGTCCGCGGCGGCCGCGGTCACCGAGCGGGTCAGGCTGGCGACGATGATCGCGATCGGCCCGCTGCGCGGTGCCGCGATGCTGGCCAAGCAGGCCGACTCGGTGCACACGATCTCCGGCGGCAGGCTCACCCTCGGCCTGGCGGTGGGCGCGCGCAGAGATGACTACGAGGCCGCGGGCGCCGAGCACCGCACCCGCGGCGAGACGCTGTCCGCCCAGCTGGCACACCTGCGTGGCGGTGAACGTTCGATGGAGTTGCTGGTCGGCGGGGCGAGCGGGGCCGCGCTGGCCAGGATGGCCCGCTATGCCGACGGGTACGCGCACGGCGGCGGCCCGCCGCGGGCCTTCGCCTCCGCGGCGACCAAGGCACGGGCCGCCTGGCACGACCACGGCAGGCCGGGTGCGCCGCGCCTGTGGGGCCAGGGCTACTTCGCGCTCGGCGACCCCGAACGGGGCGGCGCCTACCTGCGCGACTACTACGCCTTCACCGGGCCGTTCGCCGAACGGATCGCCGCCGCGAACCTGACCAGCGCCCGTGCCGTACGGGACTTCGTCCGCGGCTACCGGGAGGCGGGCTGCGACGAGCTGGTGCTGCTGCCAACCGTTCCCGATCTCGCCGAGGTCGACCGGCTGGCCGAGGTCCTCACATGAAGGTTTCGGTGCTCGGTGCCGGCCCTTCCGGGCTGTACCTGGGAATCCTGCTGAAGAAGGCGCACGCCGGGCACGAGATCACCGTCCTGGAGCGCAATCCACCGGACGCCACCTTCGGCTGGGGCGTGGTGTTCTCCGAGGAAACCCTCGGCGCGCTCCGCGATGCCGACTACCCCAGCTTCCTGGACATCACCGACACCTTCGCCCGCTGGGACGCCATCGACATCTCCTACCGCGGCGAGCTACGCCGCTGCCGGGGCCACGGATTCTCCGCGATCGCCCGCAAACGGTTGCTGAACATCCTGCAACGCCGGTGCACCGAACTCGGGATCGAGCTGCGCTTCGGCGTCGAGGTGACGGATCCGGCCGCGCTGGCCGCGGAGTCCGACCTGCTGGTGGCGGCGGACGGGGTGCACAGCGTGGCCCGCCGCGGCTGGGACTTCGGCAGCACGGTCCGGCCGCAGGGTGGCAAGTACATCTGGTACGGGACCGACCGGGTCTTCGACGCCTTCCGGTTCGTCTTCGCCGAGACCGGGCACGGCATGATCCAGGTGCATGCCTACCCGTTCGACGAGCACACCAGTACCTTCATCGTGGAGACGCCGGAAGCCACCTGGCGCGCGGCGGGGCTGCACGAGCTCGGCGAGCGGGAGAGCATCGAGTTCTGCGAGCGGCTGTTCGCGGCCGATCTCGCCGGGCACCGGCTGCTGTCGAACAAGTCGGTATGGCTGGACTTCCCGCTGGTGCGCAACCGCAGCTGGCGGGCGGAGAACGTGGTGCTGCTCGGGGACGCCGCGCATACCGCGCACTTCACCATCGGCTCGGGAACCAAACTGGCGATGGAGGACGCGATCGCGCTGGCGAACGCCTTCGTGCGGCACGGCGGGACCGCGGCGGCGATCCCGGCGGCACTGGCCGACTACGAGCAGGAGCGGCGCCCGGTCGTGGACCGCTTCCAGCAGGCCGCGGCGGACAGTGCCGACTACTTCGCCAGGGTGGGCAGGCATGCCCGGCTGGAACCACCGCAGTTCGCGATGAACCTGCTCACCCGCAGCGGGCGGATCAGCCACGGCAACCTGGCCCAGCGGGACCCGGATTTCGTCCGCGAAACCGACGCCTGGTTCTGCGGTGGCGGGCCGCGCCTTTTCGGGCCGCCACCGATGCTGGTGCCGCTGCGGCTCGGCGGCACCGTGCTGCCGAACCGGGCGGTGTGCACCGCCACCGGCCCCGACGACCTGGCCGAGCGCGCACGCGGCGGGCCGGGCCTGGTGCTGGCCGGGCCGGTCGCGGTGTGCGCGGACGGCCGCACCTCGCCGGACTGCCCGGTGCTGGAGGGCGACGGCACGGCGTGGGAGGCGGCGATCGGGCGTGCGCACGAGGCCGGCACGCTGGCGGGAGTACGGCTCGGCCACGCGGGCAGGCGCGGGGCGGTACGGCCCGCGCGGTTCGGGGTGGACCTGCCGCTGCCCGCGGACCAGGCCTGGCCGCTGCTGGCCGCGTCGGCGCTGCCGTACGGGCCGGGCGGCGCCATCCCGAAGGCCATGGACGAGCAGGATATGGACCGCATCCGCACCGCCTTCGCCGCGGCGGCTACCGCCGCCGTGCGGGCCGGGTTCGACCTGCTGGAGCTGGACTGCGCGCATGGCGGGCTGCTGGCCTGCTTCCTGTCCCCGTTGAGCAACCACCGCACGGACGACTACGGCGGGGACACCGAGGCAAGGCTGCGGTTCCCGCTTCAGGTGCTGGCCGCCGTCCGCGCGGCGGCCGGTGACCGGCCGGTCGTGGTGCGGTTGAGCGTCACCGACTGGGCACCGGGCGGGCTGCGCCTGGACGAGGGGGTCGAGCTCGCCGCGGCCATGGCCGGGGCGGGGGCCGCGCTGATCCACGTGGCGGCCGGGCAGACGGTGGCCGAGTCCCGCCCGGTGTACCGTCGCGGTTTCCTCACCGCGTTCGCCGACCGGGTGCGCAGCGAGGCCGGGGTGGCCACCATGGTCGGCGGTCACCTGACCACGACAGACGAGGCGAACACGGTGCTCGCCGCCGGCCGGGCCGACCTGTGCATCCTGGAGCTCAGCACGACCTCGAACGGGGAGGCAGCGTGACCCACTTCGCCGATCTCACCTGCCCGCAGGTGGCGGCCCTGCGCACCGGCGACCGGGTACCGGTACTGCTGCTGCCGATCGGTGCCGTCGAGCCGCACGGGCCGCACGCCCCACTGGGCACGGACGCCATCATCTCCACCGGGATGTGCGAACGCGCCGCCGCGCAGTTCCAGGGCGACCCCGATGTACGGGTGCTGATCCTGCCCGCACTGGCCTACGGGGTCACCCGCTACGCCGTCCGGTTCCCCGGGGTGATCGGGGTGAGCGAGGAGACCCTGCACGGGCTGGTCGTGGACGTCTGCCTGCAACTGGCCGAGCAGGGGCTACCCAGGGTGCTGCTGGTGAACAACCACTTCGAGCCGGAACACCGGGCCACCCTGCGACGCGCGGTGCGCACGGTGGAGTCCCGGTGCGGCAAACGGATCGGCTACCTGGATCTGGTGCGGCGGCAGCACGCCGAACGGCTCACCGCGGAGTTCCAGGCAGGCGAGTGCCACGCGGGCCGGTACGAGACCTCGTTGGTGCTGGCGGAGCGGCCGGAACTGGTGGACACGGCACGGATGCGCGCGCTGCCTCGGGTCGCCGTGGACATGCCGGCCGCGATGGCCGAGGGCAAGCGGGACTTTCCCGCGCTGGGGATGACCGAGGCGTACTGCGGCTCTCCCGCCGAGGCCACCGGCGCGGAGGGCGCGGACACCTTCGAGGTGCTCACCACCCTGCTCACCGAGGCGATCTGGGAACTGGCGAAGGAGGCTTGAGCCACCTGCTCTGAACTGGACGTAGCTGCCCGAGGCGAGCGGAAGAACGCGCGCGGCGACAGCCCACGAGTGGCGAGGCCGGGCGCACCACCTGCGGAGGTGACGGTCATGACGGAAGTCCGAGCCCGGCCGAGCCAATCGTGTCGCGCGTTCAGAAACAGGCACTGAGAGATGGAGTCCAACCTCGCCGGGTACTTCCTCGACCGCAACCTCGCCGAGGGCAGGGGCGCGGACACCGCGCTGGTCTGCGGTGAGGTCTCGGTCAGTTATGCCGAGCTCGTCGCCCTCTCCGCCAGGGCGGGGCACCTGCTGCGCTCGCTCGGGGTGCGCAAGGGGCAGCGGGTACTGCTGGCGCTGAGCGACGGGGTCGAGTTCGTCGCCGCCTGGTACGGGGCGCAACGGATCGGCGCGGTGACCGCCGAGGTGTACACCTTCCTCACCGCCAAGGACTATGCCTACTACCTCGGCTACACCGATGCGGCGGTGGTCGTGGTGGACGCGGTGACCCTGGAACCGGTGCGGCAGGCCCTTGCCGGCGGCGCGCGGGCACGGGTGCTGGTGGCAGGCGTGCCGGAAGCGGAGCTGCGACCGCAGGAAAGTCCACTGTGGACCCTGATGGAGCAGGCGCCCGGCGAGCTCGAGCCGGAGCCGATGGCGGCCGAGGACGTGGCGATCTGGAAGTTCACCACCGGCAGCACCGGCTCACCGAAGGCCTGTGTGCACCCGGCAGGCAACCCGCTGGCCAGTTTCCGGCACTACGCCCGCGGGGTGCTGGACCTGCGGGCGAGCGACCGGGTGCTGGCGGTGCCGAAGCTGTTCTTCGGCTACGCCCGCGACCTGGTGGCGCTGTTCCCGTTCGGGGTGGGCGGCACCGGGATCGCCTTCCCCGAGCGCAGCACGGTGGAGCTGCTGTTCGAGCTGATCGAGCGGCACCGGCCGACAGTGCTGGTGAACGTGCCGACCATGATGAGCGCGATGCTCGCCCACCAGGGCGCGGCCGGGGCCGATCTGAGCTCCCTGCGGCTGACCACCTCGGCTGGGGAAGCCCTGCCCGAGGCGTTGCACCGCAGGTGGGACGCCACCTTCGAGGTACCGGTGGTGGACGGGATCGGCTCCTCAGAGGCCTACCACATCTACCTCTCCAACCGCCCCGGCGAGATCCGGCACGGCAGCGTCGGCAGGCCGGTGCCCGGCTACACCGCCAGGGTGCTGGACGAGAGCGGCGCCGAGCTGCCGCACGGCGAGATCGGCACGCTGGAGGTGAGCGGACCGAGCGTGGCCAGCGAGTACTGGGACGCGCCGGAGAAGTCGGCGAGCACCTTCGGCGCGGGCACGGTCCGCACCGCCGACCTGTTCAGCCGCGACGATGAGGGCTTCTTCACCTACCACGGCAGGGCGGACGACCTGTTGAAGGTGGGCGGGGTCTTCGTGGCGCCGAGCGAGATCGAGCACTGCCTGCTCGGCCATCCGGACGTGCTGGACTGTGCCGTGCTCGGCCACGCGACGGGCGGGCTGGTGCGACCGCTGGCACATGTGGTGCTGCGGGTGGGGGCTAGCACGGATGCCGAGGCGCTGCGCGAGTTCGCCAGGGCACGGCTGGCCGGGCACAAGTGCCCGCGCGAGTTCCGTTTCGTCGAAGCGCTGCCCCGCACCGCCAACGGGAAACTCGACCGCCGCGCCCTGCGCGCGCAGCAGGAGCCTTCATGAGGCGGGTCGTGGTGGTCACCGGTGGGACGCGGGGCATCGGCGCCGCGGTGGCCAGGCGGTTCGCCGACGCGGGCGACGAGGTGCTCGCCCCCGGCAGCTCCGACTGCGATGTCACCGACGAGGCCGCGGTGACCGCCTTCTTCGCCGGGCTGGACCGGGTGGACGTGCTGGTGAACAACGCCGGGGTGGCCACCAGCGCCCCGCTGGCCCGCAGCACCCTCGCCGACTGGCGGCGGCTGCTGGAGGTGAATGCCACCGGGGCGTACCTGTGCACCCGCGCCGTGCTGCCGGGAATGCGGGAGCGGGACAGCGGGCGGATCGTGACCGTGGCCTCCACCGCGAGCCACACCGGATACCGCTACACCTCCGGCTACACCGCGGCCAAGCACGCCGCAGTCGGGCTGATGCGGGCGGTCGCGGCGGAGGTGGCCGGCACCGGGGTGACGGCCAACGCGGTCTGCCCCGCCTTCGTGCGCACCGAGATGACCGAGCGCTCGGTCGCCAGGATCGCCGGGGCCACCGGGCGGGGCGCCGAGGAAGCCGAGGCGTCCCTGGCGGCGGCAGCCCCGCTGGGCAGGCTGCTGGAACCGGACGAGGTCGCCTTCGCCGTCACCTTTCTGGCGGCACCGCAGGCGGCCGCGATCAACGGCCAGACCATCGTGCTCGACGGAGGAGGTCTACAGAGATGAGCCCGTTTCGGGCGTCGGCGGGATTCACCGGGGACTGGCGGCATTTCGACTTCGCCGTCGAGGACGGGGTGGCCACGGTGACGCTGCGCAGGCCGGACAAGCTGAACGCGCTGACCTTCGAGACCTACGCCGACCTGCGGGACCTGCTCGCAGAGCTGCCGCACCGCGATGACGTGCGGGTGCTGGTGCTGGCCGGGCAGGGACGGGGGTTCTGCTCGGGCGGTGACGTCGAGGAGATCATCGGCGAGCTGCAACGGATGAAGAGCGCCGAACTGCTGGAGTTCACCCGGATGACCGGTGCGGTGGTGAAGGCGCTGCGGGAGACGCCGCTGCCGGTGATCGCCGCGGTACACGGGATCGCCGCCGGGGCGGGCGCGGTGCTCGCGCTGGCCAGCGATTTCCGGTTGCTGGCCCGGTCCGCCGCGTTCGCCTTCCTGTTCACCAGGGTCGGTCTCGCCGGGGCCGATATGGGCTCGGCCTACCTGCTGCCCCGGCTGGTCGGTCTCGGCAGGGCCACCGAGCTGCTGATGCTCGGGGACAAGCTGGACGCCGAGCGGGCGGAGCGGATCGGGCTGGCCACCAGCGTGCTCGCGGACGAGGAACTGCCCGGCGCGGTGCGAGCGCTGGCCAGGCGGCTCGCCGACGGTCCCGCAGGCGCCTACTCGGCGACCAAGGTCCTGCTCACCAGGGAGCTGGACATGGACCTCGGCGCCTCGGTGGAACTGGAGGCGATGACCCAGGCGTTGTTGATGACCGGAGAGGACCATCGCGAGTTCTACCGTGCGTGGTCCGAGGGAAGGGGGGCACGATGGACGGGGAAGTGACCCCGCACCGGGTGGTCACGGCGCCGGAACTGGCCCCGCCGGTGGGCTATGCGCACGCGGTGGTCGCCGCACCCGGCCGCACGGTCTTCCTTGGTGGGCAGACCGCACAGGACAAGAACGGCCAGATATCGGGTTCGACAATTTCCGAGCAATTTGACGTAGCAGCCGGTAATATAGTGGTTGCGCTACGTGCAGCGGGGGGCGGACCGCAACACCTGGTCTCGTTACTCGTGTACGTAACCGACGTGCCGGCCTACCGAGCCGCACTGCGCGAACTTGGCCCGTTGTACCGCAAACATTTTGGCCGCCATTATCCCGCCATCGCTCTGCTCGGGGTGGCCGAGTTGTTCGATCCGGACGCGAAGCTCGAGCTGGTCGGAACGGCGGTCATCACGTAAGGAGTGTGTCCGAGAACGGCTCGGACCTGTGATGATGAGTGGAAGAACGCGCGCTCGGCGAAGCCCACGAGCGGGGAGGCGGGGCGCTATCCGCGCAGGCGACGGTCATGCCCGGAGTCCAAGCCCCGCCGAGCCGATCGTGTCGCGCGTTTCCGGACAAGCACTGAGAAAAGGGGTGTCACCTTGAACCTTTCCGCCGAACACCGGGAGCTGCTCGAGGACACCGAACGCGTCGCGCGCAAGCTGCAGCCACTGGCCGGGACCGCCGAACCGGGTGCGGTGAACCGGCCCCTGCTCGCCGGACTCGGCGAGCACGGCCTGCTCTCCCGGCTGTTCCGGCGGGGGGACGACGGCTACGGCGCGGTGTCCGCGATGGATCTGTGCCTGCTCAGGGAGGCACTGGCCAGGTACTGCACCGAGGCCGAGACCGCACTGGCGCTACAGGGTCTCGGCAGCTATCCGATCCTGTCCGCTGGCAGCACCAAGCTCGCGGACGCCTGGTTACCGCAGGTGGCCGACGGCAGCGCCGTCGCGGGGTTCGCGATCACCGAGCCGGAGGCGGGTTCCGACCTCGGTTCCCTCGCGCTGGCCGCCACCAGGGACGGGGATGGTTTCCGGCTCACCGGTGAGAAGGTCTACATCTCCAACGCCCCGGACGCCGATGTGTACTCGGTGTTCGCCCGCACCAACCCCGGGGCGGGCACCAAGGGGATCACCGCCTTCGCCGTTCCCGGCTCCGCGAAAGGGCTCACCGGTGAGCGGCTGGCCATGCTGGCACCGCATCCGATCGGCAGGCTGACCTTCGAGGACGTGTTCGTGCCTGCCGAGCACGTGCTGGGCCAGGTTGACGACGGGATGCGGGTCGCGCGCAAGACGCTGAACCTGTTCCGGCCGAGCGTGGGCGCCTTCGCCGTAGGCATGGGGCAGGCCGCGCTGGACGCGGCCGTGGCGCACGCCCGTACCAGGGAGGCCTTCGGCAAGGCCCTGCGCGAGTTCCAGGCCGTCTCGCACCAGCTCGCCGATGTGGCCACCCGGCTGAAGGCGGCCCGGCTGCTGGTGCATTCGGCTGCCGAGGCCTACGACTCGGGCGCCGAGGACGTGGCATCCGCCGCCGCCATGGCGAAGGTGTTCGCCACCGAGGCGGCACAGCAGGCGGTGGATGTCGCGATCCAGGTGCACGGGGCGCGGGCGCTGGAGCAGGGGCATCTGCTGGAGCATCTGTACCGGGAGGTGCGGGCACCGCGGATCTACGAGGGCGCGTCGGAGATCCAGCGGGAGATCATCGCGCGCGGCCTGTTCCGGGACTGACCCCGCGGTCAGCAGACCTCGCCGCGGGTGGCCGCGGTCGCCCTGAGCATCGACCGGAGCAGCTCGAAGTCGATCGCATCCGGCCTGCGGTAGCGCAGACAGCCCTTGCCGCGGTCCGCGCCCGCGAGCCGGTCGGCGTGCGCCGCCAGGACGTCGGTGCGTAACAGGTAGATCGAGATGTACTGCTTCTGGCTGGCGAAACCCACGTCGGTCGTGCCATCGCGCTGGTAGGAGGGCATGCCGTAGGCCATCCGCTCGGTGAACCCCGGCAACTCCTCGCGGCAGAGGGAACGCAGTCTGGCCAGCGCTTCCCTGCGCTCCTCGGGAACTCGGGCCAGGTACTCGTCGACATCGTCCGCGGCACTGTGCATACCCGGTATTCAAGCATTTCCTACCGACGGTTCCCGACTTTCGGCCGTTGATCAACATCTTCCGGGCGCAATACGCTGCACCGCGGGTGATCCCCGCTTTTCTCCCCGTCCCCAAGGGTGTGATCCGCAGTGCCGTTCCGCATAACGCGTCGCAGCAGACGCGCGTCCCTTTCCGTCCTCACCGTCGCCGCGGCCATGGTCGCCGCGCTGGGGCTGCAGGTGGCGCAACCGGCAGTCGCGCAGCCGGGCCGCCACTGGCCCTCCCCCGAGCAGGTCACCGCCCCGATCGATCCGCAGCGTTGGGAGAATCCCGACGATATGACCTGGCAGGACCTGCGTCCGGTGCCGGGTGTCGACTGGTCGGACCCGGACCGGCAGGCCACCGAACGCACCTTCCGTGCCGCGCTGGTGCTGGCCGACTACCAGGACGTGGACTTCGCCGTCACGAGGCAGGCCGGCAGCGACATCTTCGGCAACCCGCGGATGAACGTCGGCGTGCCGCGGGAGGAGGTCGCCGCGTTCTACCGCGACTTCCTGAACACACCACAGCCGCTGAACCACCGGCTGACCATGCACGGCTACTGGATGGAGACCTCGAACGGGCGTTACGGCGTCACGCTGGACGCCTTCGGCGCCTACCGGCTGCCCGGCAAGAAGCACGAGTACGGCCTGAACGAGTGGAACCAGGAGGAGAACTGCCCCTCCGGTGACGACTGCGAGCGTGACCTGCGCGCCGACGTGTTCGCGCCGTGGAAGGCCGAGCACGGCGAGGACATCGCCGAGAACTACGACGTGGTGTTCGTGCTGACCGCGGGCAATGACGAGTCCTCGACCTGGCAGGAGTTCGGCGAGATGCGCTTCGCCGACTGCGAGTCGATCCCGGCGGAGTTCGGGCCGCCGGACCCGTCCCTGCCCAAGTGCTCCACCACCCGGTACGTGCCGTGGACGTCCTGGGCGGCCGCCGCCAACCACTGGCCGAACGCCCGCGGGCAGAGCACCACCCAGGCGGAGAGCTCGGGGCTGGGCACCTTCTCGCACGAGCTCAGCCACGTGCTGAGCATCGGGGACAACTACAACAACCCCTTCGGTGATCCGCCCCGGCGCAGCTACACCGGGCCGTGGAGCATGATGAGCCGCGGCTCGTTCAACGGGCCCGGTGGCCCGCACACCCGTTACCACGTGCCCGCCACCCAGGGCGGCTCGGTCGGCGTGCACCAGACCCTGCGGGACAAGCTGCGGCTGGACGCGGTCGGCGAGGAGCATGTGCTGCGGCTGTCCCGGGAGGCGCTGAAGTCCTCGGGTGTCGCGGTGATGACGGTGACCGCCCGCTCGGCCCCGATGGGCCTGGACGGGCGGGACGGCCTGGTCGGGGTGAACGTGGCGCTGGAAACCGACCGCGGCCCCGCCTGCGACCCCGGCAGGGATCCGTTCTGCGATGGCGGGAACTTCGACAACTACACGCTCGAGGTCATCGACCGGATGGGCTACGACTCCTTCGTACCGGACGCCGGGGTGATGCTGGCCAAGACCAAGGACCGGGACCGGGCGCCGTTCGTGTGGACCGTGGACGCCAACCCGCAGGACATCCGCACGGTGGACTTCGTCCGGCCGGACGGGACCAAGCAGTACCTTTCCATCGGCGACTACCGGCAGCTTTCCGACGCCCTTTTCCACGCGGGCACCCGTTCCGGCAGCGAGTTCGAGTACGTGGACGAGGCCAACCGGCTGCACTTCTACGTGCTGGACGTGCGGCGCGATGACACCGGGGTACTCAGCTACCGGCTGGCGGTGCGCTCGCTGGACGGGGCCGGGCCGCACACCCGCGATGTCGCCCTGCGCGCGGGGCGGCCGGTCGGCAAGGTGCCCACGCGGGTGGCCACCTGCCAGTTCCCGCTGCGCAACACCGGCACGGTGAAGCCGGTCGGCGGCGAGCATCCCGAGGACGTCAGCCGGTACGTGTCCTCGGACGTCTACCGGCTGTCCGCATCGGTTTCCGGGCGCGGCTGGAGCGCCACCCTGCCCAGCGAGGTGGTGGACGCCGAGGCGGGCTCCACGGTCAGCGTTCCGGTGCACGCGGTCCGCGATCCGGCCGGTTCCCCGTGGGCCACCGTCCAGCTGGAGGCCCGCTCGGAGAGCGACAACAGCGTGGTGGCCCGCTCCACCTGCCGCCTGTCCATCCTGGACACCTTCCCCTGGCGCTAACCCGTGTTCAAGGCGCGCGGTCGCCGAAGCCTGCGGCCGGACGCGCGCCCGCGCATCACCTCAGGCAGCCACCTTCTTGACAGCAGTCGAGCGGCGGCGGTGCTGGGTGGGGATGCGGGCGGTGCCGAGGGCGGCGTGCACCGCGGATTCGGCCAGCTCGGCCAGTTCCGCACGGTCGGCCGCCCGGCCCGGCGCGATCTCCGGGCAGACGAACATCTCCAGCACCAGCCCGCGCAGCCGGGCCACCCGGCGCAGCGAGGCGATCAGGGACTCCGGCCCGATGAAGGACGGCTGCGTGGTTTCCCTGCCGTCGGCGAGCCGGTAACGCAGCGCCAGCGGGCGCACCGGCACCCCACCGTCGATGGCGGCCTGGAAGGTGGCGGTGGTGAACCGGCCGGAGCCACGCCCGCACCAGGTGGTGCCCTCCGGGGTCACGCTCACCAGCGACCCCGATCGCAGCGCCCGCGCCAGCTCGGTCATCGTGCCCGGCAGGGTGCGCAACCGTTCCCGGTCCAGGAAGATGCTGCCCGCGCGGGAAACCAGCCGGCCGAGCACCGGCCAGCTCGCGATCTCCCGCTTCGCCAGCGCGCGCATCGGGCGCACCGCGTTGATCGCGATGATGTCCAGCCAGGAGATGTGGTTGTTGACCACCAGCGCGCCACGGCCGTCCGGCAGATCCCGCAGGCTCGCGCCGCCGTGCACCACCAGCCGGACCCCGAAGGCGCGCAGTACCCCGCGGAAAATCGCGCGCACCAGCCGTTGCCGGGCCGAGGGACCGAGCAGGAACAGTGCGGGCGCCACCGGTAGCGCCCCCAGCACCACCCCGGTCGCGGCCAGCAACCGCAACACCCGGCGCGGAAAGGCGACCACCGGGGCACCCGAGGTGAGACAGCCGGGGCCGCACGGGGAGACCGGCATCCAGGCGTGCGTACTCACACCTGCGCCCCGAGAAAGTACTTGAGGTAGCGGGAGTCGACCCGGTGCAGGTCGAGCAGCAGGAAGAAGTCGGCCACGCGGAAGTCCGGGTCGTGCGCGGGCGGGCCGCAGACCACGGCGCCCAGCCGCAGGTAGCCCTTGAGCAGCGGCGGCAGCACGGTCCGCCGCGGGCGCTCGATGCCATCGGCCGACCAGAGGTTGAGCGGGGTGACCCGCTCCTCCTCCGCGCCGTAGTGCCTGCGCAGCACGGTGTCCCAGACCCCGGCCGCGAGCCCACCGCCGTCGGCGAGCGGCACCGAGGCGCAGCCTGCGAGATACCGGTGCCCGGACAGCAGCATGTACCGGGCGATACCCGCCCACACCAGGCTCACCGCCGCGCCGCTGCGGTGCGCGGCATGTACGCAGGACCGGCCGGTCTCCACCAGGGAGCCGCGCAGCCGGGCCAGCGCGGTCAGGTCGAACTCGGTATCGGCGTAGAGCCGCCCCGCCTTGGCAGCCCGGTCCGGCGGCAACATCCGGTAGGTTCCGACGATCTCGCCGCTGTCGTCGTCCCGCACGACCAGGTGGTCGCAGAACTCGTCGAACTCGTCCACGTCAAGGCCGGGCTCCGGCGAGTGCAGGCTCGCCCCCATCTCCTCGGCGAAAACCTGGTAGCGCAGCCGCTGTGCGGCGATGACCTCGGCGTTGTCATGTGCGACGAGCAGGGAGTACCGGGGCGCGCCCGCCGCTGGTTGCATACCCGTCTGATCAGTGCTGACGAGCACCTCGGACCGCGTCATGCCCTAGGTGTACCCGGCACCAATGGACCGCGAAGAGTGCGATCCCATGACCGCTCAATGCACAGTCCGTTAACACCCGGTTTGCCCTCCTGCTGTGCGTGGCCCGTTCCCTGCAAATTTCGCAGGGAACGGGCCACGCACAGCAGTTGGCGAAGGGGTCAGCCCTTACGCTTGGTGACTTCCTCGGTGAGCTGGGGAGCCACCTTGAACAGGTCGCCGACCACGCCGAAGTCGGCGACCTCGAAGATCGGCGCCTCCGGGTCCTTGTTCACCGCGACGATCGTCTTCGAGGTCTGCATCCCGGCGCGGTGCTGGATGGCACCGGAGATCCCGAGCGCCACGTAGAGCTGCGGGGAGACCGTCTTACCCGTCTGCCCCACCTGGAACTGCGCGGGGTAGTACCCGGAGTCCACCGCAGCGCGGGAGGCGCCGACGGCCGCGCCGAGCGAGTCGGCCAGCTTCTCCACCACGTCGAACTGCTCGGCCGAACCGACGCCACGGCCGCCGGAGACGACGATCGTCGCCTCGGTCAGCTCCGGCCGGTCCCCGCCGACCACCGGCTCCACCCCGGTGATCTTGGCAGACTTGGCCGGGTCCACCGCGGGCAGCTCCAGCGGCTCCTCGGCGGCCGCGCCATCGGCCTGCTCGGCGTCCACGCTACCGGGGCGCACCGAGATCACCGGCGCGCCCTTGGCGGACCTGGACTTCACCGAGTACGCGCCGCCGAAGATGGACTGGTCGACGGTGCCGTCGGCGTTCACGCCGACCACGTCCACCAGCAGCCCCGCCTCGAGCCGGGCGGCCAGCCGCGCGGAGACCTCCTTGCCCTCCGCGCTGGCGGGCACCAGCACGGCGGCCGGGGACCCCTTGGCCGCCGCGGCGGCCAGCGCGTCCACCTTCGGGGTGACCAGGTAGCCCGTGGCGTCCTCGGACTCGGCCACGTAAACCTTGGCGGCCCCGTAGGAGCCCAGGGACTCCTTGACCTTGCCGGCCGTGCCGGGGGCGCCCACCACGACGGCGGCGGGCTCGCCGAGCGCGCGCGCCGCGGTCAGCAGTTCGTAGGTGACCTTCTTGACCTCACCGTCGACATGGTCGACGAGGACCAGTACCTCAGCCATACGTTTCTTCGTCTCCTTAAATCCCGCGCGGCGCTCTCTCAGATGATCTTCTGGCTGACCAGGTACTCGGCGACCTTGGTGCCGCCGTCGCCCTCGTCGTCGACCCGCTGGCCCGCCTGCCGCGGGGGCTTGGGGGCCGACTCGACCACGGCGGACCAGGCGTTGCCGAGGCCGACGGCACCGGCGTCCACACCGAGGTCGGCCACGGTCAGGGTCTCCACCGGCTTCTTCTTGGCGGCCATGATGCCCTTGAAGGAGGGGTAGCGCGGCTCGTTGATCTTCTCGCCGACGCTCACCAGTGCGGGCAGGGCGGCCTCGAGGTGGGTGATGCCCTCCTCCGTTTCCCGGTCGGCCTTGACGGTAGAGCCCTCCACGTTCAGCGTCCGGACGTGGGTCAGCTGCGGGATGCCCAGCAGCTCGGCCAGCACCGCAGGCACCGCGCCGCCGCGGCCGTCCGAGGCCTCGTTGCCGGCGATGATCAGGTCATAGCCCTCGACCCGGCCAATGGCCGCGGCGATGACCTTGGCGGTGGCCAGCACGTCCGAACCGTGCAGCGACTCGTCGGAGACATGGATGGCCTTGTCCGCGCCCATCGAGAGGGCCTTGCGGATGGCATCGGTCGCGCGGTCCGGGCCCACCGAGACGACGGTGACCTCGCCCTCGCCCGCTTCCTTGATCTTCAGGGCTTCCTCGACGGCCTTCTCGTTGATCTCGTCGAGCACGGCGTCGGCGGATTCACGGTCCAGGGTGTGGTCACCAGCCGTGAGCTTGCGCTCCGAATAGGTGTCCGGCACCTGCTTGACCAGGACGACGATGTTGGTCATGGGGCTTGTTCGACCTCCCGCTGGATGGAGCGCTGCTAGGTATTACTGGCCGGTAGATTATGCGCAACCGGGCCGGTTGGCGCGCCGAGGTGACCGCATTCACCTGGAATCGCGACTTATTGAGACGATGGTCCCGTTATTCTACGGCCACCGGAGGGTAACGTCGGGGAGGTCACTACTTCCGGTGCGCCATCACACCCGTTCGGACGTACCGGACTACTTCAAGTGGGTGTAAACGGGTTAACCTGCCGAACGTGCCCGTAGCAGTGATCACCGATTCGACCGCCTGCATCCCCGAGCAGCTCGCTGCCCAGTGGGGGGTCACGGTCGTGCAGGTCCAGATCCGCGTGGGTGACCGCATCGACGACGAGAACCGGTTCGATCGCGCCGAACTGATCGAGTCGTTGCGTGCGGGCGAGCCGGTTTCCACGGCACCACCCGATCAGGGTGCGTTCTTCTGGACCTACCAGCAAGCAGCCAGCCAGGGTGCGGACGCCATCGTCAGTGTGCACATCTCCGGCCGGATGTCCCAGACGGTGGAGGCCGCGCGAGCCGCGGCCCAGCAGGTCCAGATACCCGTGCACGTGGTGGACAGCGCCACCACCGGGATGAGCCTCGGGTTCGCGGTGCTCTCCGCGGCGCGCGCGGCTGCGGCCGGGGCGCACACCCGCCGGGTCATCGAGGTGACCGAGTGGCGCTGCGCGGCCAGCACCGAACTGATCTACGTGGACACCCTGGAGTACCTGCGCAGGGGCGGGCGGATCGGCGCGGCCTCCGCGCTGCTGGGCACCGCGCTCTCGCTGAAGCCGCTGCTCACCGTGCACCGGGGCGAGGTGGCACCGGTGACAAGGGTGCCAGGGGCGAAGCGGGCGCTCGCCAAGCTGACCGAGATCGCGGTGGAACGGGCCGGGCCTCGTCCGGTGGACATGGCGATCGCCTGCGCCGCACCCTCGGCCAGGGAGATGACCGTGGTGCGGCAACTCCGCGAGCAGGTCCGGGACCTGCGGGAGATCACCCTGGTCCAGGCCAGCACGGTGATCGGGGCGCATGTCGGCCCGGGGGCGCTGGGCATCACCGTGGCTCCCGTGCTGTAAAACCGGACGGAACTGGCGGCGGAGCCCGCACGTTTGGATGATTGCGGTATCGACGTCGAGTACCGGAGGTCCCGAGATGGCATCACTGTTCAGCAAGGCGGTCAAGCTCGCCGCCTACGCGCGGAGTCCACAGGGCCGCAAGGTCATCAACCAGGCCAAAGAGTTCGCAGGCGATCCACGCCGCCGGGCACAGGCCAAGGAGATGCTGAACAAGCTGCGGGACAAGGGCAGCGGCGGCAACGGCAACAGGGACGGCGGCAGCACTCCCCCACCACGCTGAGCGCACCGGCAGGACACCTGCCGGATGTGCCGGTGGCTACCGGCCAGTTAGGGTCCTGACGTGTGAGCACCCCATCCACCGAGGCGGCGGCGCGGGCCGCGACCCTGCACCTGACCGGTGAGCGGACCGTCCCCGGCGTACCCGAGGAAAATTACTGGTACCGCCGCCACGAAGCGGCCTACCACGCCCTGCTGCCGTACTGCGTGAACGCCACCGTGCTGGAGGCGGGCTGCGGCGAGGGCTACGGCGCGGGGCTGATCTCGCGGGAGGCTGCCGGGGTGCTCGCCGTGGACTACGACGAGCAGGCGATGGCGCATGTGGCCGAGCACTACCCGCGGGTGTCTCCGGTGCGGGCCAACCTGGCGTTCCTTCCGGTCGGCACCGGCAGCATGGACGTGGTGGCCAACTTCCAGGTGATCGAGCACCTGTGGGACCAGGAAGGGTTCCTCGCCGAATGCCTGCGGGTGCTCCGGCCGGGCGGGCGGCTGCTGGTCACCACGCCGAACCGGCTGACCTTCACCCCGGACTCGGACACCCCGCTCAATCCCTACCACACCAGGGAGCTCTCACCGTCCGAACTGGATAGTCTACTGAGGACTTCCGGATTCGACGTCGAGCTGCTGCACGGGCTGCACCATGGCCCGGCGCTGCGCGAGCTGGACCGGCGGTACGACGGCATCATCGACGCGCAGTTGCGGGTGGTGATGGGTTCCCTCCCCGGCCAGGCCGAATGGCCCGCGGGCCTGCTGGCGGACGTCAGCGCGATCGGTGCCGCGGACTTCGCGATCCACGGCGAGGACCTGGACGCCAGCCTGGACCTGGTCGCGGTGGCGGTGGCCCGGTGAGCGACTCCGAGGGAACCTTCTGCCTGGTGCTGCACAGCCACCTGCCGTGGCTGGCGCACCATGGATCCTGGCCGGTCGGCGAGGAATGGCTCTACCAGGCATGGGCGCACTCCTACCTGCCGGTGGTGGACCTGCTGCGCCGCTTCGCCGAGGAGGGCAAGCGGGATGTGCTCACCCTCGGGGTCACCCCGGTGCTGGCCGCACAGCTGGACGACCCGTACTGCCTGCGCGCCTTCCACGAGTGGCTGGGCACCTGGCAGCTGCGCGCCGAGCATGCCGCCACCCTCTGGCAGGGCAACGGGCCGCTCAGCGCGCTGGCGGCCGGGGAGTATCGCGCCGCCTCCGGCGCACTGGACGACTTCGAAACGCACTGGCGACACGGCTTCTCCCCGATCCTTCGATCCCTTGTGGACTCCGAGGTGGCCGAGCTGCTCGGCGGGCCGCTCGCCCACCCCTTCCAGCCGTTGCTGGACGAGCGCCTGCGTTCCTTCGCCCTGCGCGGCGGGCTGGCCGACACCGGGCTGCGTGTCGGCCACCGTCCACAAGGGATCTGGGCGCCGGAGTGCGGGTACGCCCCCGGCATGGAGGACGGCTACGCCGCGGCTGGGGTGGGACACTTCCTTGTGGACGGACCCTCGCTGCGCGGGGACACCTCGGCCGCGCGCACCGTCGGCTCCTCGGAGGTGGTGTGCTTCGGGCGGGACCTGGAGGTCACCTACCGGGTCTGGTCACCGAAGGCCGGCTACCCAGGGCATTCCTCCTACCGGGACTTCCACACCTGGGCGCACGAGGTCGGGCTGAAGCCGTCCAGGGTCACCGGCAAGCAGGTGCCGCCCGAGCAGAAGGCACCCTACGAACCGGCGCTGGCCGCGGACACCCTGCGCCTGCACGTCAAGGACTTCGTGGACACCGTGGTGACCCGGCTGCGCGAGCTGCGTGCGCGGCACGGCAGGCAGGCACTGGTCGTGGCAGCTTACGACACCGAGCTGTTCGGGCACTGGTGGCACGAGGGCCCCGCCTGGCTGGAGGCCGTGCTGCGCGCGCTGCCGGAGGCCGGGGTCCGGGTGACCACCCTGCGCGGCGCGCTGGCGGCCGGTCACCTCGGCGGCCCGGTGGACTTGCCCGCCTCGTCCTGGGGATCAGGCAAGGACTGGCGGGTCTGGGACGGCGAGCAGGTCGCCGATATGGTCCGGGCCAACGCCGGGCTGCAGGAACGCCTGTTCCCCGCGCTGGAAGGGATGCACCGCGCCGCCCGGGACCCCGCACGCGACCAGCTGGTCACCGAGGCCCTGCTGGCCCTTTCCAGCGACTGGGCGTTCATGGTCACCAAGGACTCCGCCGCCGACTACGCCCGCAGGCGGGCCAGGGTGCACACCGAACGCTTCGACGAACTGGCCGGACTGCTGCGCGCAGGCCAGGCGGACCAGGCGGTGCGCAGGGCGGCGGCCCTGCGCACCGAGGACGGCCCGTTCGGCCGCCTGGACGCCCGCGACCTGGGTTGAGCACCACGCGGCGCCCCCGCCACGGCGTGTTTGCTCCCCACATCCGCGTGTTGGCCGCCCACGCGCACGCGTTGGCCGCCCACGTCCGCGCGTTGGCCGTTCGGACACCGCCCACTCGCGGGTGGCCACGACCGGTCGTGGCCACCCGCGGGCAGGGTCAGCCGGTCCTGGTGTCCAGCCCCCGCTCACCGCCGCTCGAGACATCGGCGTCGTTCGAGACACCGTCCCCGGCGGGAGGAACCGGTGGCAGCGCCTCGTCCATGTCCACCGGCTCGCAGGGCGGCACCGGCGTGGTGGCCGTGGCGAGCTGGATCCCGGTCACGTCCCGGCTGCCCATGGTGCTGAGCACCAGTGCCCGGTCGCCGCGGAAGTCCGCGGGCCGCAGCGTGAAGACCGCCGAGTTCCCCTCCACCCGCAGCGCCATCGGCCCGCCCATGTCGGGACCGGTGCCGGGGAACCGCGGTTGCTTGCACATCTTGCCTTCCGGCAGGTAGTCGATCACCGCGTTGATGCCGTGCTCGCCCAGCGCGGCCTCGAGTTCCCCGGCGTCGCGCAAATCGCTGATCTCCACGCGCACGGTGCCGTCCTGCTGCGGTTCCACCGCGAACGCCGCACTGCTGCCACCGAGCGCCATGGGAAGCGCGACCGCTCCCGCGGCACCGCAGGCGGCAACGCCGGCCGCGATCGCCAGCCGTGGCCTGCGCCGGGCCGAGGTGGCACCGGCGGTTTCAGTGGTTTCGGGGGTTGCGGGGAGTTCGGCGGCGCGTTCGCTGACGACCTGCTTCAGGGAGACCAGCAGCCGGTCCTCGAACCGTCCGCGCGGCTGGTGGCTGGTGTTCATGGCAATACCTCCACGGGTGCGGCGACCCCATCGGTCGCGTCTGGCCTGAGGTGGTGCTGGAGTTGTCTGCGCGCCCGGTGCAGCCGCACCCTGGCCGCGGTCGGCCGGATTCCCAGCGCCTTCGCGGCGTCGGTGACGGCGAGTCCGTCCAGGGCAACCAGTTCGAGCACGGCGCGCTCGCCCTCGGCCAGCTCGTCCATGGCCTGGTACAGCCGCCGGGACTGGCTTTCGGCGTCGATCCGTTCCTCGATCAGGGCGATGTCGTCGCGGTCGACGAGCGCTCGCCCGGCGACCCTGCTCTCGGCCCGTAGCCCGCGGGCATGCCGCCGCCGCTCGGCCGCGAGCACGTTGCGCGCCACGCCGAACAGCCAGCCCGTCGGCCCGCCACGGGCGGCGCGGTAGGTGTGTGCCGATTCGATGGCCGCGAGGAACACGTCCGCGGCCAGGTCGGCGGCGCGCATCGGGTCACCGACCCGGCGTGCGATGAACCGCTGGATCAGGTCCACGTGCTCGCGGTAGAAGGCTTCGAACGCCGCCGGGTCGCGCCCGATCCTCGCTACATCCTGTTCCTCCGATGCTCGGGTCATCCGCTCACCTGTCTCACCGTTGCTCCTGCGTGCGTCGTGGTTGTGCTTTCGTGCACTCTTGGTCCGCACGCCCGGTCGCGTTACCGGTGGCAGGTGCCGCCGTCAGTCCGAGCCGATGTCGATCACGGCCCGGTTGTGCTCGGCGACCACGGTGAGATCCGGCTTGACCACGCGCCGGTCGTAGCTGAGCAGGCCGTTGACCTCGTTCTCCACATCCGTGGTCTGGGTGTAGATCGCCAACGACAGCCCGTTGTCCCGGACCACCGCGGCCAGGTCCCGGCTCATCTCGGCATAGCGCCCGGTGAGCCGCTCGGCATCGGTGGCCATCTCGTATGCCTGCGGCTGCCCCGGCCACGAGTGCCCATCGAGCACCAGTCCCAGGCCGCCGTACTCCCCCGCGGCCAGGGCACGCCGGTCCCGGATCTCCGGCCGCCCCGGGCCGACGTAGGTGTGGTCGTCGTAGACGTCGCCCGCGCCGCTGTCCGGATGCGAGTGGCAGCAGTTGACCCCGCTGTCGGCGACCACCAGCCGGTCCGGATCGGCGGCCTTGACCTCGGCGGCGATCCGCGCGGTGTCGTACTCGCCCCAGCCCTCGTTGAACGGAACCCAGCCGATGATCGAGGTCACCCCGCGCAGCTGCCCGATCAGCGCGGCCAGCTCTGCCTCGAACCGCAGCCGCGCCTGCCGGACCGGCGGGGCCTGCGGTCCGGGTGGGTTGTCCAGCAGTACCGGCAGGTTGGGCATGTCCTGCCAGACCAGCAGGCCGAGCCGGTCGGCCCAGTAGTACCAGCGCTCGGGCTCGACCTTGACGTGCTTGCGCACACAGTTGAAGCCTGCCTGCCTGGTCTGCTCCAGGTCGAAGCGCAACGCCTCGTCGGTGGGCGCGGTGTAGATCCCGTCCGGCCAGTAGCCCTGGTCCAGCGGGCCGTGCAGGAAGGTGATCCGGCCGTTCAGCGCGATCCGCGGCCTGCCCTGCCCGTCCGGGACCAACTCGATGGTGCGCAGGCCGGCGTAGCTCGACGCCTCGTCCGCCGCCCGGCCGTCGGCGGCCAGCAGGCGCACGGTCAGGTCGTACAGGTACGGGTCCGCCGGGCTCCACGACCGGGGCTCGGGCACCGGCAGCCACAGCCGGTCCCCGGCGGGCCCGGTGGCACGGGCGACCTCCGCCCCGCCCGGCTCGGTCACCACCACCTCGGCCCGGTGCCCCTGCGCACCACTGACCCGCGGGGTGACCGCGAACCCGGTGCGCTCACCGGCGACGTCCAGCCGCTCGACGTACGCGGGCCCCACCGGCTCCAGCCAGACCGTCTGCCAGATGCCGGAGGCCTGGGTGTACAGGATTCCGCCGGGGTCGTTCGCCTGCTTGCCGACCGGGAAGGTGCCGCGGTCGCCGGTGTCCTCGGCGCGTACCACCAGCTCCTGCTCCCCCTCGGTTCGCAGCGCGCCGCTGATGTCCGCGGTGAACGCGGTGTACCCGCCCTCGTGGGTGGCGACGAGCTGGTTGTTCACCCAGACCCTCGCCACCTGGTCGACCGCGCCGAAGTGCAGCAGCACCCGGTCGCCTTCCCAGCCATCGGGCAGCTCGAAGGTGCGCCGGTACCACATCCGGTCGTCGTGCCGCCCGATCCCGGACAGCGCAGACTCCGGCGGGTATGGCACCAGGATCCGCTCGCCGTACCGGCCGGGGGTGGTGTACTCCCAGACGCCGTTGAGGTTCAGCCAGCGCCGCCGGACCAGCCGCGGCCGGGGATACTCCGGCAGGGCGTTGTCCGGGCCGACCTGGCCGGTCCACGGGGTGTCGAGCGGGGGCCGCGGAGGCTGCCATCCCGGATCGCTCACGGAGGACGTCACCACACCCTTCCTACCCCGGCAGCGCCCGCCGGCACGCCGCGACGGTGACGAAGGTCACGCCCTAGTACACCGGCAGCAGGACCCCGTGCTCACTCTCCGGACGCGGGCCGAAGATCCGGCGCTGTGCCTCGGTGATCGGGACGTCATTGATGCTCGCCTCCCGGCGCCGCATCAGCCCCTCCTCGCTGAACTCCCACAGCTCGTTGCCATAGCTGCGCCACCACTGACCCTCGCGGTCGCGGCATTCGTACTGGAACCGCACGCCGATCCGGTTGCCTCGGAACCCCCACAGCTCCTTGCGCAGGGCGTAGTCCAGCTCACGCGCCCACTTCTCGCGGAGGAACTCCACGATCCGGGCGCGGCCGACGAGATGGCGGTCGCGGTTTCGCCACACCGAGTCCTCGGTGTAGGCCAGCGCGACCCGCTCCGGGTCACGGGTGTTCCAGGCGTCCTCGGCAGCCTGCACCTTCTGCGCGGCGGTGTCGGCCTCGAACGGGGGAAACGGGGGACGTATCATGACGGTCAGCGTAGAGAACGATCGTTCTCCACACCAGTGGGAGGTGCCGTGGACCACGCCGAGGCCACCGATCGGCTGCTCGACGCGGCCGGAAAACTGTTCTACGAACGAGGGGTGCAGGCCGTAGGGATGGACGCGATCCGGGCCGAGTCCGGAGTGTCGCTCAAGCGCCTCTACCAGTGCTTCCCCGCCAAGGAGGCACTGGTCGAGGCCTACCTGCGGCGGCGAGACGAGCGCTGGCGCGCCTCGCTCACCGGGTACGTGGCGGCAAGGGGCAACGATCCGCTTGCGGTGTTCGACTGGCTGCACGCCTGGTTCAGTGAGCCCGGCTTCCGCGGCTGCGCCTTCATCAACTGCTTCGGTGAGCTGGGCCCGAACGCCCCCGGGGTGACCGCGGCGGCACGCGCGCACAAGACGGCGGTGCGCTCCTACCTGCGCACGCTCGCCGCCCCGGACGCCCTTGCCGACCAGTTGTTCACCCTGCTGGAAGGGGCTACCGTGACGGCGGCCATCAATGGCGATCCGGCCATCGCGCTGACCAGCAAGGCAGCCGCGCGAGCGTTGCTCGCCCAGGCGGCGGCAGGTGTCGTTGACCAACCGCCAGGAAGGACCTCAGCCGACTGGTGAGTAACCTCCACTCATGCGCGTCTTGATGCTCTCCTGGGAGTACCCGCCCGTCGTGGTCGGGGGGCTCGCCCGGCATGTCCACGCGCTGGCACGGCATCTTGTCAAGGACGGGCACGAGGTAGTGGTCCTGTGCAGGCATGTCGCGGGCACGGACGCCGAGACGCATCCGACGACCGACCGGGTGGTGGAGGGCGTGCGCATCATCCGGGTCGCCGAGGATCCGATGCATGTCACCTTCGAGCGCGACCTGGTCGCCTGGACGCTCGCGATGGGCCACGCGATGATCCGCGCGGGCACCGAGTTGTTCCGGCACTGGCGCCCCGAGGTCGTGCACGCGCACGACTGGCTGGTGACCCATCCCGCGATCGCGCTCGCCGAGGCGGGCAGGGTCCCGCTGGTGGGGACCATCCACGCGACCGAGGCGGGCAGGCACTCCGGCTGGCTGTCCCACCCGCTGAACCAGCAGGTGCACTCGGTGGAGTGGTGGCTGGCCAACCGGGTGGACGCGCTGATCACCTGCTCCCAGGCCATGCGCATCGAGGTGGCGCACCTGTTCGAGCTCGCGCCCGAGGACATCACCGTGATCCACAACGGGATCGAGGAGCGCAGCTGGCAGGTCACCGAGCAGGAGATCGACCGGGCGCGGCGGGCGCACAGTCCCGCGGGCGCTCCGCTGTTGCTCTACTTCGGACGGCTGGAGTGGGAGAAGGGCGTGCAGGACCTGCTGGACGCGCTGCCCCGGATCCGGCGCGCGCACCAGGGAACCCGGCTGGTGGTCGCCGGGAACGGGCGCCATTTCGAGGAACTGGTGGAGCAGTCCCGCAAACTCCGGATCCGCCGCGCCGTGGACTTCGTCGGCCACCTCTCCGACCGCGACCTGCGCGCCGTGCTGGCAGCCGCGGACGCGGTCGTACTGCCCAGCAGGTACGAGCCGTTCGGGATCGTGGCGCTGGAGGCCGCCGCGGCCAAGGCCCCGCTGGTGGCGTCCACCGCGGGTGGGCTGGGCGAGGTGGTGATCGACGGGGAGACCGGACTGGCCTTCGCTCCGGGCGACATCCCCGCCCTCGTCGGGGCCGTGGATGCCGTGCTCGCCGATGCGAGCGCTGCCGGCAGGCGGGCGCACGCCGCGCAATCCCGCCTGGCCGCCGATTTCGACTGGCACCGGATCGCCGCGGCCACGGCCGCGGTCTACCGGCGAACCCGAATCGGCGAGCCGGCGACCCTGGGTCGCCCCAAGATCGCCACCGGCAACGCCTTCGAGCCCTAAGCGAGGGCTACAGCGGGCACCTCAGGCATTCCACTCCAGTGGGAGCCTTCGAGGTGTGGGCCGCCGACGCCACCGCGGGAGTGGCGGCGCCGAACACCAGCGCCAGGGCAGCGAGCAATCCAGCAACATAACGCGACTTCATGGGCAGACTCCTCGGGGGCAGGGGAGGATCCGTCGTAGGGAGAGCATCCTTGCCCGTAACCAAAGAAACAACCGGGGTTCCACTACGTATCCGCACTTATCAACCAAGTTGCTCCTGCCGGAACAGTGGCTGATGTACCGGGAAGTGTAATCCGGGCTCGGCCCGGTGGCGCTATAGCTTCTTGCCATAACTGCCATGTGATCCACGTTATGTGATCATTCGTGCCGGGAAAGTCATCGCGTTTGCGCCGGACGGACCAATACATTCTGGCCCGTCCGGCGGCGTTCGACAATCAGGCGCCTGCCGGCTGCACCAGGTAGCGGGCGTAGGCGGCAGTGGTGAAGAAGTTCGGCAGCTTCTCGCCAAGCGCGGTCTCCGCGAAGATCGCCCTGGCTTCCTCCAGCCTGGCCTCCGGGCCGAGATCGGCCCGGACCGAGTCGAGCTCCTCGGCCAGCAGCTGGGTGGCGAGCTCGGTGGTCACCGCGGTGCCGTCCTCCAGCTTCGTACCGTTGCGGATCCACTGCCACACCTGGGCCCGCGCGATCTCCGCGGTGGCCGCGTCCTCCATCAGCCCGAAGATCGCCGCGGCCCCGGTGCCGCGCAGCCAGGCGTCGATGTAGCGCAGTCCGACGTTGATGTTCGCGCGCAGGCCCCGCTCGGTCACCACGCCGCCTGCGCTGGCCACGTCCAGCAGGTCCTCGGCCGTGACCACGACGTCCTGGCGCAGCTTGTCCACCTGGTTGGGGCGCTCGCCGAGCACACCGTCGAACACCTCGAGGCAGGTCTGCACCAGCCCGGGATGCGCCACCCACGAGCCGTCGAACCCGTCGGCGGCCTCGCGTTCCTTGTCCTCGCGGACCTTGGCCAGCGCCTCCGCGTTCGCCTCGGGGTCCTTGCTCGGGATGAAAGCGGCCATCCCGCCGATGGCGTGCGCGCCGCGCCGGTGGCAGGTGCTGACCAGCAGCTCGGTGTAGGCCCGCATGAACGGCACGGTCATCGTGACCTGAGCGCGGTCGGGCAGCACGAAGTCCGCCCCGCGCTCGCTGAAGTTCTTGATGACGCTGAAGATGTAGTCCCAGCGCCCCGCGTTCAGCCCGGCGGCGTGCTCGCGCAGCTCGTAGAGGATCTCGTCCATCTGCAGCGCGGCGGTGACCGTCTCGATCAGCACGGTGGCCCGGATACTGCCCTGCGGGATGCCGAGTTCGCGCTGGGCGAGGCGGAACACGTCGTTCCACAGCCGCGCCTCGCGGTGATCCTCCAGCTTCGGCAGGTAGAAGTACGGGCCGCTGCCACGGGCGAGCAACTGCCGCGCGTTGTGGAAGAAGTAGAGCCCGAAGTCCAGGATGCTGGCCGAGATCGGGCGGCCGTCGATCCGGATGTGCTTGTCCACAAGGTGCCAGCCCCGCGGGCGCGCGACGATCGTCGCCGGTTTGTCCCCGATCCGGTAGTGCTTACCGGATTCGGTGGTGAAGTCGATATCGCGGCGGATCGCGTCGAAAAGGTTCAGCTGACCGTCGATGATGTTCTGCCAGGTCGGCGAGGTGGCGTCCTCGAAGTCGGCCAGCCACACCCTGGCGCCGGAGTTCAGCGCGTTCACCGTCATCTTGCGGTCCGTGGGACCGGTGATCTCCACCCTGCGGTCCTCGAGCCCGGGCGCGGCCCCGGCCACCCGCCAGCTGTCGTCCTCCCGGATGGCCCGCGTCTCGGGCAGGAAGTCCAGGGTCTCCTCGCCGGAGGCGATCCGTTCCCTGCGCCTGCGGCGGGCGTCCAGCAGTTCCCGGCGGCGGCCGGCGAACTCGTTGTCCAACCGCGCCACGAAGTCCAGCGCCGCCGGGGTGAGGATCTCGTCGAACCGATCGCCGGCGTGCGCGGCGACCTCGATGCGGTAGTTGAGCCGGTCAGCCATCTTCGGGTCCCTCCACAGTGGAATTTGAGGTGCGGCCCGGCGGGCCCGCACTGGTTGCGGGTCCAGTACGGGCGCTACGCCGCCGGGCCGCCGCCGGTCAGAACTGCGCTTCTTCGGTGGAGCCCTTGAGCGCGGTAGTAGAGCTCTCCGGGTTGAGCGCCGTGCTGACCTGGTCGAACCAGCCGGTGCCGACCTCGCGCTGGTGCTTGGTCGCGGTGTAGCCGCGCTCCTCGGCGGCGAACTCGCGCTCCTGCAGGTCGACGTAGGCTGTCATGCCGTCGGAGGCGTAACCCTTGGCGAGGTCGAACATCGAGTAGTTCAGCGCGTGGAAGCCGGCCAGGGTGATGAACTGGAACTTGTAGCCCATGTGCCCGAGCTCGCGCTGGAACTTCGCGATCGTCGCGTCGTCAAGGTGCTTCTTCCAGTTGAACGACGGCGAGCAGTTGTAGGCCAGCAGCTGGTTCGGGTACTTGTCCTTGATCGCCTCGGCGAACTTCCGCGCCACCTCGAGGTCCGGCTCGGAGGTCTCCATCCACAGCAGATCGGCGTACTTGGCGTAGGCGAGGCCGCGCTCGATGCACGGCTCGATGCCGTTGCGCACCTGGTAGAAGCCCTCCGAGGTGCGGTCGCCGGTGACGAACTTGCGGTCCCGCTCGTCCACATCGCTGGTCAGCAGCGTGGCGGCCTGCGCGTCGGTACGGGCGATGATCACCGAGGGCACCCCGGCGACGTCTGCGGCCAGCCGCGCGGCGTTCAGCGTGCGCTCGTGCTGCTTGGTCGGGATGAGGACCTTGCCACCGAGGTGGCCGCACTTCTTCTCGGAGGCGAGCTGGTCCTCCCAGTGCACCCCGGCCGCACCGGCCGCGATCATGCCCTTCATCAGCTCGAAGGCATTCAGCGGCCCACCGAAGCCCGCCTCGGCGTCGGCCACGATCGGCGCGTACCAGTCGATGCTGGTGTCGCCCTCGGCCCAGGTGATCTGGTCGGCCCGGCCGAGCGCGTTGTTGATCCGGCGGACCACGGCGGGCACCGAGTTGGCCGGGTAGAGGCTCTGGTCCGGGTAGGTCTGCCCGGCGAGGTTCGCGTCCGCGGCCACCTGCCAGCCGGAAAGGTAGATCGCCTTCAGGCCGGCCCGCACCTGCTGGACCGCCTGGTTACCGGTCAGCGCGCCCAGCGCGTGGATGTAGTCCTCGTTCTGCAGCAGGTCCCACAGCTTCTCCGCGCCACGGCGGGCCAGCGTGTTCTCCTCGACGACGCTGCCGCGCAGCTTGACCACCTCGGCCGCAGAGTAGGACCGCTCGACGCCCTGCCAGCGCGGGTCGGTCTCCCACTGCTTGGCGAGCTCCGCTGCCGCCTGTTCCCACTGCTTGGCCTTCTCCACCATCGCCTTGACTCCAACTTTGCGAACTTTGCGATTTCTCGCCTGCTGAAGTCACGATGACATGCGCTGCGAAAACGCCACCAGCCATCCAATTTGCCAATTTTAGCGAAGTTTCCCTATGATGTTGTGAAGGTTGCGAACGAGGAGTTCGCAAGTCCGGACGAACCACCGAGCTTGATCGGTACGGTCCGGAAAACCTTCGGTACAGGACGGTCACGATGGACAAGACATTCGCCGGCCCCCGGCTGCGTCACCTCCGCGAGAGCAGGTCGATGAGCCAGGCCGACCTGGCCAGACTGCTGGAGATCTCCCCCAGCTACCTCAACCAGATCGAGCACAACGCCCGGCCGCTGACCGTGCCGGTGCTGCTGCGCGTTACCGAGGCCTTCGGGGTGGACGCCGAGTTCTTCGCCAACAACGACACCGCCCGGCTGGTCGCCGACGTGCGGGAGGCGCTGCTGGACGAGGCGGTCGCCGCGGAGGTCTCCAGCAGTGAGATCAACGAGCTGGCGAACAACTTGCCGAGCATGGCCGAGGCACTGGTCAAGCTGCATCGCAGGTACCGCAACGCGGTGGAGAACACCGCAGCACTGGTCACCGAGGACGGACGCGGAATGCACGGCAGTGCGGCCGCCCCGCTGCCGCACGAGGAGGTGCGGGACTTCTTCTACGAGCGGGAGAACTACGTCGCCGAGCTGGACGAGCGCGCCGAGCGGATGGCCTCGGCCATGGGACTGCGCCGGGGTGAGGTGCGCGCCCAGCTGCGGGCCAAACTGGACGACACCTACGGGGTGCAGGTGACCAGCGACGGCATCGACGAGGCCGCCGGTGAGCAGCACCGTTACGAGCCGCATGCCCGCATCCTGCGGATGGCGCCCAGCCTGCGGATCGGCCAGCAGGCGTTCCGGATGGCCTCGCAGATCGCGCTGCTGGAGCATGACGACCTGATCACCGAGCTGGCCGACTCCTGGGCGTTCTCCGGCCCGGCCGCCCGCTCGCTGGCCAGGGTGGGGCTGGCCAACTACTTCGCAGGCGCGCTGATCCTGCCGTATCGTCCGTTCCACTCCGCGGCGGAGCACTTCCGCTACGACATCGAGCGGCTGTGCGACCACTTCGGGGTCGGCTTCGAGACCGTCTGCCACCGGCTGTCCACCCTGCAACGCCCGAAGCTGCGCGGGGTGCCGTTCTCCTTCGTCCGGGTGGACCGGGCAGGCAACATGTCGAAACGACAGTCCGCGGCCGGGTTCCACTTCTCCCGGGTGGGCGGTGCATGTCCACTGTGGAACATCTACGAGGCGTTCACCGCGCCCGGCAAGATCTTCACCCAGGTGGCCAGCATGCCGGACGGCAAGAGCTACTTCTGGGTGGCGCGCACGGTGAGCCGCAACATCGGCGGCTACGGCAGCCCGGGCAAGATGTTCAGCGTCGGGCTCGGCTGTGAACTGCGGCATGCCCGCAGGCTGGTGTACTCCACCGGCCTCGACCTGGACGACAAGGCCGCGGCCACCCCGATCGGTATGGGCTGCAAGGTCTGCGAGCGGCAGGCCTGCCCGCAACGGGCCTTCCCCACCATCGGCAAGCAGCTCACCGTGGACGAGAACACCAGCACCTTCGTCCCCTACCCCGCCGTCCCCAAACCCGGCTGAAGTCCTGCGAGTGGCCCGTTCACTGCGAATTCCGCAGTGAACGGGCCACTCACAGCAGTGGGCTCAGTGGGAGTGGTCGTCCGAGTGCCCGTGCGGTTCGGAGGTCACCGGCGGTGTGGTGGTGACGGCGGCGGACGGCGGGGACGTCGGCGCGGACCCGGTCTCGTGCTGCCCGGCAGGTTCGTGCCGGCCAGTGGTCCCGTGGTGCTCGGCGGGACCGTCGTGATCGTGGGTGCCGCCGTGTCCCGCACCGTCGTGCGAGTGGTCGAGACCGGCGACCACCCCGGGCGCCATGGCCGCGACCACGAGTACGGCGGCGCCGCCCAGTGCGAGGCGGTAGCTCCACGGCGCGAACACCGAGGCCCTCCTGCGCGGAAGCAGGCCCCACGCCGCGGTGAGGACCACGACGATCTCCAGCACCGTCGTCAGCGAGCCCGCGACGCCGACGGCCTCCGGGTCACCCGCGTGCGGCCCGAAGGGCAGACCCCAGGTCCGGGTGACCGCCCACAGGGCGATCACGCCGATGTTCGCGGCGATACCGACGACGAGCAGGCTCCGGCGCGGGGCGAGCATCATCGTCGCCGCCCAGCCGAGCTGGAACAGCGCGAGGAGGACGAAGAAGAGCCCGGACAGCATCCACTCCTGCCAGTGACCCGGGGTCACCGCGAGGTGGATGCATGCGGCTCCTGCCGAGGCAAGGGCCGCGACGACCGTGGCGAGCCGGGTATCAGTCTTGCGTTGCATGGTCGAACTCCTTGGTTTGTTGCGGATGTCGGACGGCGCGTCGCGGCGCCGGCTAGACCCGCATCACCTGGAGTTCCCGCACGAGGTCGGGCGGTCCCCGCGCCCCGTTGGCGTGCGCCGGCCGGGTGGCAACGGGTGGCGGCTCCGGAACCGGAACGGCTTCCGGCCATGCATGGACCGAACCGGCTGGATCACTACCGCCGTCGCGGGCGCACGGATAGCCGCAGGGACCATCACCGGCCGGATTGTGCCCGTCCGACGGCCGGCCGTCGTGTGTCTCCGAGTGGTGGTGGTCGACGGGGGCGGCCAGATACGCGGCGTGGCCATGCGTGTGCGGACCGAGTAGGTGACTGACCAGGATCAGGGCGGCCACCAGCGGCAGAAAGGCGGCGCGTCCCGGCACGGCCGGGCATGCTACCCGAATCCAGCCTGCTCAGCTGAGGTCAGGGCTCCAGCAGGGTGCGGGGGTCGGCGGTGCGGGTGGCGGTGCCGATGTTGGGGCCACGGGGCGGGATGCGGTCGTAGTCGGCCGCGTCGAGCCGGTCCACCTGGCCACTGGCGATCGCGGAAAGCATGCCGTCCAGCCCGATGTTCACCGCCCTGGTCAGCATGCCCCGCTGGCGCTGGCCCAGCGTCTGGGTCTGACCGCGGACCTCGAACAGCACCGTCCCGCTCCCGTTCAGCGCGAAGGAGCCGAGCCCGGTACCGGGCAGGTGCAGGTTCTGCGGATAGAGGGTGACGTTGCCGAACACCGGCCGGTGGTTCGCCGCGCCCAGCAGGGCGTTGTACACGGCCACGTTGAGTCGCTTGGAGTAGTCCAGGTCGTAGCGTCCGGCGTACTTCTCGTACCCGGGTGTCGTCGCCGGATCGTCCACGAACCTGCCGGAGATGGACAGGGTCACGAACTCGTCCTGGTCCTCCGGCATCACATAGCACGCGCCCTGGTGATGCAGGTCGACGTAGGTGTCCACCTCACCGAACTCGGCGGCCAGGCCGCGGTACACGTCCCGCACGGCCCTGGCCTCCGGGGTGATGTACCAGCCGGGCTGGGCCGAGCTGCCGGGGAAGTCGGCGGCCTTGGGCACGTAGTTCAGGTCCGGGTTGTAGTCCCGGTTGACGTCGAAGCCGGGGCGGCCGGAGTAGTCATCGCCCTGCAACGAGCCGGTGTAGTAGTTCCACGCGGGCTCGCTGTGCCGCAGCTGCGGGTTGCGGGCCACGACCTCCTGCCAGGTCAGGTCGTTACCGCGCCGGTCGAGCTCGGCGCCGTCCGGGTTCATCTTCGGGATCGCCACGATGGTCAGCCGGTCCCGCCACCGCCGCGCCTTCGCCGAGTCGCTGGTGCCGACCCAGTCCAGCATCTTCAGCAGCGCGTCCGTGCCGGTCTTCTCGTTCCCGTGGATCTCGCTGGTCAGCAGCACCGCCTTGGGTCCGGTGCCCACCCTGGCCGACCAGATCTCCCGGCCGCGGTTGCTGCGGCCGATCTGCGCCACCTCGACGCGCCCCTGGCTCACCCGCTCGATCCGGTCCAGCTCGATGCCCAGCTCGCGGTGATCGGTGAACTCGTAGATCGGCAGCTCACGGGGCCGCTCGCTACAGGCCGGGGCGAGGGTCCGCGGTTCGGCGGTGGCGGCAGGGGCTGCGACGGCGGGGGTCGCGGTGGCGACCAGTGCGAAGGTGCAGAGCGCGGTCAGCAGACGCCGTCTCGACATGTACTTCTTTTACCAACCCTCCGAACCCCGCCGACACCGACTTTCGGCGCGGCGTAATTCCGGATCGCCGTCCCGGCCGGACACTGCGTACCGGAACGAACGCGGGAGGTAACCGGTGACCACCTGGTCGGACGACGAGGACTACGGCCCGAGCATCACACGCCGGATGCTCGGCCTGATCATGCGGCAGCTACGCGAGCAGGCGCGGATGTCCACCATCGAGGCCTGCGAGGCGATCGAGATCTCCCCCGCCACGTTGAGCAGGCTGGAGAACGGCCAGCAGGGCGTGAACGTGCACCTCGCCAAGAGCATGCTGGACGTCTACGGCGAGGTCGGCAGGCACGACGAGATCCTGGACCTCTGCCGCAGGTCACAGCGCAAGGGCTGGTGGGACACCTACGGCGTGAGCGGCCGCGGCTACATCACCATGGAGAGCGACGCGGAAAGCGTCCGCACCTTCCAGGCGCTGCTGATCCCCGGCCTGCTGCAGTCCGAGGACTACGCACGCACCTTGTTCCAGAACAGCGAAAATGTCCGGGCGGACCGGGTGGAGCCGTTGGTCACCGTGCGGATGATCCGCCAGGAACGGCTGCGCGGGGAGCGCAAACCTCTCCGGCTGGAGGCGATCGTGCACGAGGCCGCCCTGCGCTGCCTGGTCGGCGGGATCGAGGTGATGTACGGCCAGTACGCACACCTGGCCGAGTTGGCCAAGCTGCCCACCGTCTCCCTGCGCATCCTGCCCAGCTCGGCGGGAAGTAACGCACGCATGGCGAGCGGCTTCAGCGTGCTGACCTTCCCCGACAAGATCCTGCCGGACACGCTGTACATCGAGCACGCGTTCGGCGGCACGGACACAGAGAAAAAAGCCGAGGTAGACGCTGCTAAAGTCGCGTTCAAACGGCTGCGCGCCAAGGCACTCGACGAGGCCGCGAGCCTGGCGTTCCTGGAGCGGGTGGCCGAGGAACTCAGCTAGCAAGGAGCCCGGCATGCCGCACGCGAACTGGCGGAAGAGCAGCTACAGCGTCGGCGAGGAACAGAGTGACTGCGTCGAGGTGGCGTTCGGCGAAGAAGTAGTGGCTGTCCGGGACTCCAAGCGGCCCGCCGGGCCGCCGCTCACCTTCCCCGCCGACGCCTGGAACCGTTTCCTCCGGGCCGTGCGCGGGGCCTAGGACTCACCCAGGGACTTCTGCAGGGCCTCGTTGGCCTTACGGGCCATGTCCTGCACCGCCGCCCTGCGCTCGGCGTCTGCCTCGTAGTCGGCCTTGCGGTCCCGCACCACCCGCGCGGGTGAACCGACCGCGATCGCGTAGTCCGGGACGTCCCCGCGCACCACCGCATGCGCGCCGAGCACGCAGCCACGGCCGATCCTGGTGCCTTTCAGCACCGAGACCTTGGTGCCGATCCAGCAGTCCGGGCCGATCCGCACCGGGGCCTTCACGATGCCCTGGTCCTTGATCGGCAGGTTGATGTCGGTGGTGACGTGGTCGAAGTCGCAGATGTAGACCCAGTCGGCGATCAGGGACGCGGAGCCGAGCTCGATGTCCAGGTAGCCGTTGATCACGTTCTGCCTGCCGAAGACCGACTTGTCCCCGATCCGCAGTGAGCCTTCGTGGCAGCGGATCGCGTTGCCGTCGCCGATGTGCACCCAGCGGCCGATCTCCATCCGGCCGTAGCCGGGGCGGCAGTGGATCTCCACGTCCTTGCCGAGGAACACCATCCCGCGCAGCACGATATGCGGGTTGGCGATCCGGAACTTGAGCAGACGCCAGTACCGCACCAGGTACCAGGGAGTGTAGGCCCGGTGGCGCAGTACCCAGCGCAGCGAGTCGGCGGTCAGGAACCTCGCCTGCCGGGGGTCGCGGCGCGCCCTGCGCCACGCCTGCACCCTGGACAGTATCGGCGAACCCCACATGGACGTCATGCACCTGACCGTAACCTGTTCTCGGAGGCTCGGCGCAGACAGGAGCGGCATGGGGACCCAGTTGATCATCGACACCGACCCGGGAGTCGACGACGCGTTCGCGATCACCCTCGCGGCGCTCAGCCCGGACGTGGACCTGCTCGGGGTGACCACGGTCTTCGGCAATGTCCCGCTGGCCGCGACCACCCGCAACGCCCAGCGGGTACTCGCCCTGTGCGGGCGGCCGGACGTGCCGGTCGCCGCCGGTGCCGAGCGGCCCCTGGTCTACCCGCAGCCGCACCGGGCCCGCTACGCCCACGGGCTGGACGGCCTCTCCGGCCGGGCCGAGGCGCTGCCCGAACCCGCCCGCGAGCTCGCCCAGGTGGACGCGGTGAACCTGCTGGTCACACTGCTGGAGGCCGCGCAGGAACCGGTGACCATCGCCCCGATCGGGCCGCTGACCAACATCGCCGCGCTACTGGCGGCGCACCCCAGCGTGCGGCCGAAGATCGACCGCCTGGTGATCATGGGTGGCGGGCTGAGCCAGGGCAACGTCACCCCGGCGGCCGAGTTCAACATCTGGAGCGATCCCGAGGCGGCGCGGCGGGTGCTGGTCGAGGAGGAGGTGCCAGCGGTCCTGGTGCCGATGGACCTGACCGTGCGCTGCGCGGTGGACACCGACTGGCTCGGTGCCCTGCGCGAGTCCGGCACGGTCGGCGCCGCGCTGGATGCGCTCACCCCGGACTACCGGGACTACTACCGCAAGGCGCTGGGCTGGAACGGCATCGTCATGCACGACGCGGTCGCCGTCGCGGAGGCGATCAGCCAGGGCATCCTGGAAACCGAGCGGCTGCCGATCGACGTCGACTGCACGCAGGGGCCGTCCAGGGGCGCCACCGTGGTGGACCGGCGCCGGGCCGAGGCCGCGGAGCGCGAGGAGCCACACTCGGCCGTCGACGTCGCGGTGGACACCGATCTGGACGGGCTGCGGGCCTTCGTGCTCGGCAGGCTCACCGGCGGGGGCGGTGACCGGCCATGACCGGCCCTTCTTACCCTGATCCCGTGAATTCGCCGGAGGACCCGCGCCCGGCAGGGCCGCGGCGCAGGCTCTACCTCGCGCTGGGCGCCGCCGCGCTGGTGGTGGCCGTGTTCGTGCTCGCGCTGGTGTACGCCCCGACCGCGGAGGACGGCGGGGACACCACCGCCGCACTGGCAAACCAGCAGGTCTCCGCGACCACGCCCCCGCCCGCGCCGCCACCACCCGCCGCACCCGAGCAGCAGGGGCCGCCCGAGCCCTCCGGCATCAGGTTCGAGGGATGGGTGGACGAGGTCGCGGGCTGGCTGGACATCCCGCGCCGGGCGATGCACGCCTACGCCGCCGCCACCGTGGCGCTCGGCGAGGAACGGCCGGGATGCAAGCTGTCCTGGGTGACCCTGGCCGGAATCGGCAAGACCATGACCGACCACGGGCGGGCAGGCGGCGGGCAGCTCGGCGAGGACGGCCTGCCTAGCTCTCCGATCGGCACGATCGAGCTGCGCGATGTCACCGGGAAGGTGGTCTCGGTCTCCGGGGCCGCCGGACCGCTGCAGCTGTCCCCCGCGGTATGGGAGAAGTGGGGCCGTAGCGCCGGTTCCGGCGAGCCGGACGTGCAGAACGTGGACGATGCCGCGCTGACCGCGGGGCATGCCCTGTGCGCCGGTGGCGGCAACCTGGCCAATGGCAAGGACTGGCTGGCCGCCGTGTCCACCCTGCAGGACGCGCCGCTGTTCCTGCACCGCGTGCTGGCCACCGCGAACGTCTACGGCACCGTGGGGCAGCGCGAGTCCCCGCCGAACCCGGCCGCGCTGCAGGCGGTCAGCTTCGCGATCGAGAAGATCGGCCTGCCCTACATCTGGGGCGGCAACGGTAAGGAGAAAGGTGATCCCGGTTTCGACTGCTCCGGGCTGACCACCGCGGCCTACGCCAGCGCCGGGATCACGCTGAAACGCACCGCGCACTGGCAGTACGGCAGCGTACCGTTGGTCCCGGCGGATGAGGAACCGCGCCTGGGTGACCTGATCTTCTACGGCAACCCGGACACCAAGATCCACCACGTCGGCATCTACATCGGTAACCAGCAGATGATCGACGCGCCCACCTTCGGCCAGGCCGTGCAGGTGCACAACTACCGCAAGCCCAACGACAGCTACGCGGGCGCGGGCCGACCGGCCAACTGACCATTATTGCATCTGATGCAACATTGGCCACGGTTTGATGTTGTGTCATCGCCTGGGCCACCTACCACGCCGCCGCACGAATAGCGTTCTCCGCGAGCCGTCGAACGGCACGTCGGAAAACCGCCAGCCACGCCAGCGATCACTTCGTAGCATCCGGACATGCGCATTCGACATCGTCACCGGGAGCCCCGGGTGCACGCCGACGCCTACGTGGCACCGACCGCGACCCTCATCGGTGACGTGGAAGTGGCCGCACACGCACGTGTTCTTTCGGGCGCCGTGCTGGACGCTGAAGGCTCACGGGTGACGATCGGCGACCACAGCATCATCGGCGAGCACGCCGTACTCCGCGCGTCCGCGGTGGCCGGGCCGCAACCGGTCGATGTCGGCGATCATGTGTTCGTCGGCCCGCATGCGACGTTGCTGGGGTGCACGGTCGCCCGTTGCTCCTACCTGGCGACGGCCGTGACCGTACTGCAGACAGCGAGGCTCGACGAGGGCACCACCGTCGCGGTCAGTGCCCTGGTGCACGCGCGCACCGTGACTCCGGCGGAGTACTTCGTGCCCCCGTTCACCGTCGCGCTGGGCGACCCGGTACGACTACTGGCCGCCGACGACCCGGCACTGCCCGAAGCCATCCGCGAGGTGGGCTTCGCCGAAACCGCGTTCGGTGCCACAGCAACGTGGACCGACCGGATACAGCGCACCAAACACGCCACCGAAACGCGCTCAGCCGAGCTCAGCGCCCACCAGGATGACGTCGTACTCTGACCCATAAACCGATACGGAAGAGGAATACGACAGGGTTCGAATACTGTCGCTCCACCAGTTAAATAGCATCCGTGTAGTTTCCGCGTGCAGATGACAGTTGTCCAATCATTTGATCAGATACCGCGGAAAGAGTGCCAAGCAGGCCCCGGTCTCCCATCTCTGACCCACGGTGCCTGGACGGGCTCCCCGGTCGTCAGCGTCTCCTAGCCGCGTACGGGCTCGTAGCGCAGGAGGACCGCGCCCGACGAGAAGGTGCGGTTCTCCACCAGCTCCAGCTTCAGCCACTTGTCCAGTGACGGGAAGAACGGGGTGCCGCCGCCGATCGCGACCGGCGTGACCAGCACCTGGAACTCGTCCACGAGGCCGGCCCGGACCAGGGGCGCGGCGAGCGTGGCGCCACCCACTTCCATCAGGCCGTCGGTCTCGGCCTTGAGCCTCCTCGCGACCTCGACGACGTCACCCCGCTCCAACCTGGAGTTCCAGTCGACCGACTCCAGGTTCTGCGAGAACACCACCTTCGGCATCGCGAGCCACAGCCGGGCGTACTCGGCCTCCACCGGGGGCACGCCGGGTGCCTGGCCGGCGGTCGGCCAGTGGGCTGACATCAGCTCGTACAGCTTCCGGCCGTACAGCGACAGCGCGATGTCCCTGGTCCGGTCGTTCCAGTACTGGTGCAACTCGTCGTCCGGCACGCTCCAGCCGAGGTCGCCGTTCGCGTCGGTGGTGTAGCCGTCCACCGAGACGTTCATGCCATAGGTCAGCTTTCCCATGGCAGTACAGACTGCCGGGTCGGGAGAAACTCATCGGGATTGGGCGGTGTTGGATTGCCTCGCTCCGCTCGCGCGGCACAGGCCTGTACCCGGTGTCCTCCCGGATCTCCACCCTGATCGAGATCACCGCCACCCCAGCCCAGGTGCGCAAGACCGGCACTGGCAAGGCCGCTGGCGCCGATAAACCGTCACCACGGCGCACCACGATCCGCCCGACCACGGGCACTGTGATGGGAACCCGCGCCGCGCCAGCTGCCCAGACCGGCGACGCCGGGCCAAGTTTACGGGGTGGCGCTACGCGCCCGGATCGCGCAGACGAATCTGGACGAGCTCGGCGAGTGGATCGCCGCGGCGGTCCCGGGCTTGGCCGAGGCGGTCGCGCGGGAGGTGATCGAGAGGGTCGCGTTGGGGCGCAAGGGTTTGTCGATGCTGCAAGATTATCTCAGGCGACGCGCTCATGAGACGATCTCACAGTGGCCCACCATGACCGTTCTGTCGAGGATCTACTCAACTTCCTGCTGATGCGGCTTGACGAGACCGGCTTCGAACAGCTCGTCGCCCATGAACCTACGCGCATGATGGCCCCATACTTCGAAGGCGGCGGAGGCCGCGCGGAAACACGAGGGGCAATGTTCACCGGCTGCGCAACATGCTCGCAGATTCCTGCCGGTTCAGTCTTCCCCAGCTACCTCCACATCAACGTCGAGGCATGGCCATGCCTGCATGTCCGATCTCTGGCGCTGCCGCTCGCCGACGACCCGGACTACCGAGACGGGTGGCAGCCGGAATACACCCGCTACGCTTCCGGGAAGCTCATCCACCAAGATCACGACCTTCGGCAGCCCCATCAGCTCGCCGGCCAGTGAAAGTGGGGCCACATAACTCCGTCACCGCCAAAGACCTCAGCTACGAGCTCTGACAGCCAGCGGAAAACGGTGCTGAACCTGCTCGTCCCTCGCAACGGGCCGCGAGACCGTCGAGCACGCAATCCAGACCGAACGCGAACTCGGCGTCGGGGTCGAGTTCCTCTGCTTCGTGGACGCGGCGGGCGAGCGTCGGGTGCTCGCCCGCCGCGAGGACCTCGCTGATGTAGGGGCCGACGCTGCGCTGCCACTGCTCCTTGGTGAGGCCGGTGCGCTGCTCGGCGTGCCGAGCGGCCTGCTGGGCGGCCACCGAGCCCAGCACGTACGCGTGCACGGCGCCGAGCGCCTGCGAGGCCAGGGTGATGTCGGGCGTGAGCGCGACGGCGGCGCGCAGCGCGGATTCGGACCGCCGCAACGAGTTGGGGCCGAGCGAGGGCCTGCCCGCCAGTTCGCCCGCCAGCCATGGGTGCCGCAGCAGGGTCGCGCGCAGCGCGTGCGCGACCGCGGCCAGGTCGGCGCGCCAGTCCCCGCGGGCTCGGGGAGCGGCTCCTCGCCCTGCGCCGCGTCGACCATCAGCTCCACCAACTCGTCACGGTTGGTGATGTAGCGGTAGAGGGTGGCCGTCCCGGAACCGAGGTCGCCCGCGACCCGGCGCATCGACACCGCGGCCAAGCCCTCCGCGTCGGCGATGGCCAGCGCGGTGGCCACGTACTGGTCCACCCCCGGTGCGCGCCGGCGGGGTTCGGGGCGAGGCCTGGTCCACACCGACGAAGGAGCGGGTTCGGTCATGGGTGGCTCCCTTCTTCGTTGACCGGCATTCTACCTTCTGGCTACGGTGTATCCATGACGGAAACAGCGTATCCAGAAGTGGCGGTGCTGGTGGCCGGAGGCGGCAGCGTCGGGCTGCTCACCGCGGCGCTGCTCGCCCACCACGGCGTCCCCGCGGTGCTCGTCGAACGCCGGTCCGGGCCGTCGGTCCACCCGCGCGCCACCGGCATCGGGCCGCGTACCGTCGAGGTCCTGCGCGAGCTCGGGCTGGACACCGCCGTCGACGCCGCCGCGGTCGACCTCCGGGGCGGCGCGGGCAAGGCGGTGGCGCGGACCGTCGTCGAGATGGGCGCGGGCGACGTCACGACCATGCCCATGCCGGCCCCGTCCGCAGATGAACTGGACACGACGCCGTTCCGGCTGCGCGGCGTCTGCGCGCAGGACCGGCTCGACGCCGTGGTGGCGGCCGACCTGGCGCGCCGTGGAGCGGATCTGCGCTGGTCGACCCGCCTGGTCGGGATCTCGCAGGACGCCGAAGGGGTCGACGTCGAGCTGGCGGGGCCCCACAGCCGCTACTCGCTGCGCTGCGCGCGCGTGGTGGCCGCGGACGGCACGCACAGCGCCGTGCGGACCGCGCTCGGCGTGGGCACCTCCGGGGCGGGCGACCTGGGCAAGTCGATGATCAATATCCTGTTCCGCGCCGACCTCCGACCCCACCTGCGGGGAATGTCCTTCGCCACCTGCACGATCACCACGCCGGATGCACCCGGCCTGCTGGCGACCGTGGACGGCGAAACGAACTGGGTCTTCCACGTCGCTTGCGACGTCGACGGGGGCGAGCGCCCCGAGGACTTCACGCACGAGCGCTGCGCCGCGGTCGTCCGGGCGGCGGTCGGCGATCCCGACCTCGACGTCGAGGTGCGCAGCGTGCTCCCGTGGCGGCCCCGCAGCTGCCTGGCCGACCGCTTCGCCGTCGGCCGCGTGTTCCTCGTCGGCGACGCCGCGCACACCGTGTCGCCGCTGGGCGCGTTCGGCCTCAACACCGGGGTCGCCGACGCGCACAACCTGGCGTGGAAGCTGGCCGCCGTGCACAAGGGTGAGGCGGGTGCCGGGCTGCTCGGCACCTACGCGCAGGAGCGCGAGCCGGTCGCCGCGGCGACGCTGGACCAGGCGATGCGCAGGCTCGCCGACCCGCAGCTGCACTGGGGGCAAGGGCCCGAGGCCGACGCCGCCAGGGCGGCGGCAGGGGTGTGGGCGGCGCCGGTCGTGCACCTCGGCCAGCGCTACGACTCGGCAGCCGTCGTCGACCCGCGGCCGGAACTCCCGTCCACGGTGGACCTGGCGGTGGCGCTGGACGGCTCGCCGGGCTCACGGGTGCCCCACACGTGGGTCGACGGGGTCTCCACGCTCGACCTGGTCGCGTCCCGATGGACCCTGCTGGTGGGCCCCGCGGGCGAGCAGTGGCTCGCCGCCGCGGCGGACGTCGGCCTACCGGCGCACCGGGTCCGCGCACCGTGGCTGCCCGACGATGGTGCCCTGCTCGTGCGACCGGACGCGATCATCGCGATGCGGGCCACGGCACCGGTCCTGGACCCGGCGCGGTTCCTCGCCGACATCCTGCACCAGGTGCTGGCCAGGCGAGTCGCGGTGCCGAGCACCTGACGGGGCACCCCGACGGAGGCACCCCGACAGGGGCCCTGGGCCACTGGCCCCACTCGAACACACGTGGACGTTCGGATCCAATGCCTTGTCAAACCGGCACCGTATGGAACCCCCTATGCACCTGTGTCCGTCGCGTTCGGCCAGGGTGCCGTACTCCGCAGCCGCGTCGCCGGTGTCGCGGAGGTGGCGAAGGGTGGCCAGCACGTTGTCGTACCCGGCTCGCAGCAGGTGCAGCGCGTGCAGCTGCCGGGAACCGTCCACCCGAACGACGCCGGCCACGCGGCGATCGCCGAGGTCTTCGACCTTGGCCTGTTCCGGGAGTAGGGCGTGATCCCTATCGCGCCTTGGCGTGGTAGGCGAGCCGGTCGGCCAGCGCTCGCACCAGGTCACCGAGAGCGTCGGGTTGTTCGACGACGAACGGCCGGTCGAGCGCGGCGAGCAGGGGTGGTATCCATTCGAGCCGTTGTGCCCGTATCCGGGCCCGTACCCAGGAAGTGCCGGGATCGATCTCCTCCAGGGTGGCGACCGACGGCGGGAAGACGGAGCGGATCTGTTCGGGCTTCGATCGAATCCGCACGGACACCTCGTGCTGGTACGGCGCCTCGGCGAGCGCGGCCAGCACCCGCTGGGCGGGGTCGAATCCGGCCGGTGTGTCGAATGTTCCGACACGCATCTCGGCGATCGTGATCCGGTCGATGCGGAACGTGCGTACCTGCCCGCTCGCGGAGTCGAAGCCACTCAGGTACCACCGCCCGGAGTGCGCCACGACCCCGTACGGGTGGACGACGCGTTCGCTGGCACCACCATGGCCTGCGGTGTAGGCGATCTCGACCGGGCGGCGTTCCCGTGCTGCCTCCGCGACGGTGAGCAGTGTCTCCGCCTCCGCCGTGCGTGCAGCTCGTGCGGGCGCGGTGAAGTCGGCGATCTCCAGCAGCGCGTCGAGCCTGCGGCCAAGGGCTTCGGGCAGCACTCGTCGGACTTTCGCGACCGCGCTCTCGGCGGCTGCGACCGAGGTTGTGATCAGCCCGGCGCGCCTGCCCGCGACCAGACCGAGCAGGACGGCGAGCGCCTCCTCGTCGGTGAGCATCAGCGGGGGCATCCGGTAGCCAGGGGACAGTCGGTACCCGCCGTGCCGCCCGCGCACCGAACGGACCGGGATGTCCAGGTCAAGGAGGTGGTCGACGTAGCGGCGGACCGTGCGCTCATCCACGTCGAGTCGCCTGGCGAGCTCGGCGACGGTGCGGGTACCGCCGCGCTGGAGGATCTCCAGCAAGGCCAGCACACGGGCGATCGGCCGAGTCACGGACAGAATCCTGCCAATACCGGGCGGATCCTGTCCACTATCGCCCCTAGCGTGTCCGGTGTACCCGGAGGACGGGTCAGAAACCGCCCTCCAGCCCAGAAAGGATCCACCGTGCAGCTTGTCTCCGTCCGCGTCATCACCAACGACGTCACCCGCCTTGTCGAGTTCTACGAGCAGGTGACCGGCCTCGATGCGCGGCGGCCCGCCGAGCAGTTCGCCGAGCTCGTGGGCCCGTCGTGCACGCTGGCCATCGGCAGTGCCGAGACGATGGCGCTGTTCAGCGCCGGGGCGGCCATGCCGGAGTCGAGCCGGACCGCGATCCTCGAGTTCCTCGTCGAGGACGTCGACCGGGAGCACGAACGGCTGGCGAGCCTGGCGGGCGCCCCGGAGATCGTGCAGCAGCCGACCACGATGCCGTGGGGAAACCGCTCCCTGCTGTTCCGCGACCCCGACGGCAACCTGGTCAACTTCTTCACCCCGGTCACCGAAGAGGCTCGCGCGAGGCTCACTCGCTGACCGGTACCTGGCGGTCCCCGTTCAGGCCAGCACCCGCCCGAGGAAACCGCGCAGGTAACCCGCGACGACGTCCAGGTGGCTCTCCAGCAGGAAGTGACCGCCGTTGATCAGGTGTACCTCAGCGTCCTTGGCGTCGCGGGCGAAGGCCCGCGCGCCCGCCGGGCCGAAGATCTCGTCGTTGCGGCCCCACACGGCGAGCACCGGGACCCCGCTGGTGCGCAGGTACTCGTGCAGCAGCGGGTAGAGCGGGCGGTTGTTCTGGTAGTCGCGGATCAGCGCCAGCTGGACCTCGTCGTTGCCCTCGCGGGAGACCAGGGCGAAATCGTGCTCCCAGGTGTCCGGGCTGACCAGGCTCGGGTCGGGCACGCCATGCAGGTACTGCCAGCGGATGGCATCGCGGCTCAGCGCGGCGCGGACGGCGGGTTCGGTGTCCGGGCCGGGGTTCGCGCCGTAGGCCCATACGGCGGCCCAGAAGGGTTCGACGAAACCGTCCTCGTAGCCGTTGCCGTTCTGGGTGACGATGGCGGAGATCCGTTCGGGGTGCTCGAGCGCGAGGCGCCAGCCGATCGGGGCGCCGTAGTCCTGCACGTAGAGGGCGTAGCGGTCCAGGCCCAGTTGGCCGAGCAGCCCGGAGGTGAGTCCGGCGAGGGCGTCGAAGGTGTAGCTGAACTCCCCCGCAGGCGGCGCGGCGGAGTGGCCGAAGCCGAGGTGGTCCGGCGCGATGACGTGGTAGTCCCCGGCCAGCAGCGGGATGAGCTCGCGGAACATGAACGAGCTGGTCGGGTAGCCGTGCAGCAGGACGATCGCGGGAGCGTCGGCGGGGCCGGCTTCGCGGTAGAAGATCTCGTGGCCGTCGACGGTGGCGGTCCGGTGGTGCACCGGGCTCATATCTAACCCCTTTGAAGATTTGATCTGGTTAGTTTCTTCGTCATGCAAGCACGAGTGAGCTAACCTGTCAAACGATTCGATCTGGTTAGAGAGGAGGGTGGAATCCGATGGACACGCTGCTGGACCTGCTCAACAGCAGGCCACGGGTCAACGGCGAGGAACGGGACGCGCTCGGCGACCCGGCCGCGGGCAGCCGCTGGGCACGGGAACATGGCGGCGAGGGCAGCCGCGCGGAACTGGCGCTGCTGCGCGAGGCGCGGGACACCCTGCAGGAGGTGGTGCGGGGAGAAAGCTCGCCGACCGCGTTGAGCCCGCTACTCGAAGGTGTCCGCCAGGTCCCCGAGTTCACCGCGGATGGTCTTCAATGGACACTCGAGACTCCCCCGCACGCCCGGCTGGCCGTGGAAACGGTCCTCGCCTGGGCCGCCACCGAGCAGCAACTACCCGGCAGGCTGCGCCCATGCGCCAACGAGGAGTGCCGCCTGTTCCTGCTCGACCGCAGCCGCGCCAACCGCGCCCGCTGGTGCTCCATGGCCGTCTGCGGCAACCGCGCGAAAGCACGCCGCCACTACGAACGCACCCGCTGAACCGCCGGCGCTCATCGCTCTACCCGGTAGTGGAGGTGGGTGACCCCTGGCGCCGGGACGGCTTCGACGAGCCGCAGGCGCACGTGCTCTGGCAGCGCCTGGAAGAAGGGCCTGCCGCCGCCGAGCAGGACCGGCACCTGGTGCAGGATCACCTCGTCGACGAGCCCCGCCGCGAGCGCCGCGGCCAGGACACCGCCGCCCATCAGGCCGACGTCCTTGCCGCCGGCGGCCTCCCGGGCCGCGGCCACGGCGTCCTGGATACCGGTGACGAGGGTCTGCCGCTCGGTCAGCTCCGGTGCCGGCCGGTGACTGAGCACGAACAGCCGGGCCGCGGGGTGCGGGCTGCCGCCGCCGAACCGGTCGGAGTCCTCGTAGGTGTTACGCCCCGCCACGACCGCACCCACCCGACCGGCGAGGGCGTCGAAGACCCTGGCACTGGGCTCGCTCAGCTGGAATCCGTCGAAGGCCTGACTGGGCGTGTCGCCGTCGAAGTACCAGTCGAACAGCATCGTCCCCTCGCCGAGCCCGTGCCCGGCACCGGGCTCGCGACCGGTGATGTACCCGTCGACCGACACCGCATGGGCGCTGAAGACCTTGCTCATCTCCGTGATCCTTTCTTGGGTTCCTTCAAGAGACCCTGGAACCGTAGCACTTCAAGTTTCTTAAGGGAACTCCGATTGCTAGACTGGTGCCATGCAGCGCACGAACTTCGGCGAGATGGCGTGCTCGATCGCGCGCACGCTCGACGTCATCGGGGAACCCTGGTCACCGCTGATCCTGCGGGACGTGTGGGTCGGACTCAGCCGGTTCGAGCAGCTCCAGGAGGACCTGGGCATCTCGCGCAAGGTCCTGACCGAGCGGCTGAACCACCTCGTCGACCATGGCGTGCTCGAGCGCCGTCCCTACGACCGGCGACCGCGCTACGAGTACGTCCTGACGGACAAGGGCACCGAACTGGTCGACCTGCTCATGGTCATGGTCGGCTGGGGAGACAGGTGGCTCGCGGGCGAGGCAGGCCCTCCGGTGCTCTACCGCCACCACGCCTGCGGCGAGGTCAGCGGTGTCGACCTTCGCTGCGCCCACTGCGGTAAGCCGATGCACGCAGGTGACGTCGACCCGCTGCCAGGACCCGGCGCGGCGACAGTCCAGTGAGGGCCGTCTTCTCGCGTGAACGCCTTCCCGCCGTTCGGTTCCCGTGCCACAGTCCAGGTCATGTCATCGGACGAGCTGCCGGGCTGGTTGCCTGCCTGGTGCCTGGACCACCTTGGTAGCAGGCCCGCCCACGTACTGTTCCAGCTACGACAGATGTCCACGGTGTTCGGCCTGCGGCTGACCGACGGCACGGACATCGTGGTCAAGGCGCGTGCCGATGACGGCCGGGCCGTGTCCTGCGTCGCGGCGCAGGCCAGGCTGGCCGAGTGCGGCTTTCCGTGTGCCAGGCCGCTCACCCCGGTGGTCGGCGCCGGTTCGCTGGCCGTGCACGCCGAGGAGTTCCGGCCCGGCGGCGAGGTGTTGCACGGGGACTCACCGGATGTGGCCGTCCGTTACGCCGAGGTTTTCGCCCGGTCGATGGCCGACCTGGCCACGGCGACCATCAGTCCGCCGCTACCCAATCCGCGCTGGGCGCGTTGGGATCACTCGGATTCCGGGGTGTGGCCCGCCATCGACTTCCTCGACGAGCGGGACCAGAGCGCCGTGCCCGGGTACGTCGCCGACACGGCCGAACGGGCCCGCAAGCGGCTGCTGGCCGCCGACCTGCCCTGCGTGCTGGGCCATGCCGACTTCGAGGCACAGAACCTCCGGTGGCGGGGCCGCGAGCTGTGGGCGGTGCACGACTGGGACAGCCTGGCGTGGCAACCCGAGGCGGCGCTGGTGGGAGCGGCGAGTGGGACATTCTCCAGTGCCCGGCCGCCCACGCTGGCGCCGATCGAGAGCTCCGAGGCATTCCTCGCGGCTTATCAGGACCATCGTGGGCGCGCGTTCACGGCCGTGGAGCGGGAGATCGCGTGGGCGGCCAGCTTGTGGCCGGCAGCGCACAACGCCCGGTGGGAAGCACTGCACGGCACCACCCCGGTGTCCGGCAACGCGCTCCGGGAGCAGGCCGCCGAACGCCTCCGCCGGGCCGCCTGCTGACCGAGGCAGCGGACGAGACCGATCAGGAATCAAGAAGCGGCGGCCACCGGGCCACACCTAGTGTGACCACCATGGACATCAGCATTCACTACGCTTTCCTCCCGCACCAGGACGCGGATGCCTCGCTGGCCTTCTACCGGGACACCCTCGGCTTCGAGGTCCGCAACGACGTCGGATACAACGGGCTGCGCTGGATCACCGTCGGCCCCATCGACCAGCCGGGCACCTCCATCGTCTTGTACCCGCCGGCCGCCGACCCCGGCGTCACCGAGGAGGAGCGCCGCACCATCACCGAGATGATGGCCAAGGGCACCTACGGGATCATCACCCTGGCCACCGCCGACCTCGACGGCACCTTCGCCCAGTTGCAGGCAGGCGATGTCGAGATCGTCCAGGAACCGACCAACCAGCCCTACGGCGTACGCGACTGTGCCGTCCGTGACCCCTCCGGCAACCTGATCCGGATCAACGAGCTGACCTGAGCCGTCCGGCCAGCGAAGAAACGGACCGAGCGGAGGTAACCAATGGCACCGGACCAGCAGGAAGGCAAGCGCGGCGGGCGCGAACCTGGTACCCCCAGCCCGTTCTCCCGCTGGATGCAGCGGAAGATGGCCGCCAGGATGAACCGCAAGATCCGCCGTGGCCGCGGCAACTTCATGGGCATGGACGTACTGATCCTGAACACGGTGGGCCGCCGGAGCGGCCAGCGGCGGGAAACGCCGCTGGCGCGGTTCGCCGAGGGCGAGGATTCCTGGCTGATCGTCGCATCGGGCGGCGGGAGCAGGCACCCGGACTGGCACGCGAACATGATGGCGCACCCCGACCGGGTTTCGGTCGAACTGCCGGGGCAGCAGGCCATCCCGGTGACGCCGCACCGGCTCGAAGGCACCGATCGGGAGCGGGCATGGCAGCGCATCGTCGCCGCCCAGCCCCGCTACCAGAAGTACCAGAGCAAGTCCGAGCGGCAGTACCCGCTGATCCGGCTCACGCCGCGGTGAACGGGCACCGCCCGCGGAGCCGGTTGCTCCGCGGGCGGTGTCTGGTCCCTCCGCGGACCGCTCTGCCATGCTTCGCTCATGTCTTCCCTCCCGGCCACGCCCACCGCTGAGGCCATCGGCAGCCCGGCGCGGGCTCAGTTCGAGGCATTTCTCGACGAGCACCGCGCCGCCCTCAACGGCTGCCTGGACGGACTGACCGAGGAGCAGGCTCGCCGGTCGCTGGTGCCCTCCCGGACCACACTGCTGGGCCTGGTGAAGCACGCGACCTTCGTGGAGCAGGTGTGGTTCGACGAGGCCATCACCTGCCGTTCCCGTGCCGAGATCGGCATCCCTGCTACCCCGGACGAGTCCTTCGCCCTTGGCGCGGAGGACACGATCGTCACCGTCCGAAAAGCACACAACGACGCCTGCGCGGCGGCCCGTCGTGCGGCCTCCGCACTCGGGCTGGAGGATACGGTCCACGGCAACTGGCGCGGCCCGCTGCCGCTGCGCTGGGTGTACCTGCACGTGTTGCGTGAGCTGGCACAGCACTGTGGACACGCGGACATCCTGCGCGAGCAGATCCTCCGGGACCAGGAACTGTTCGGCCGCGAGCGCTTCCGCGGCGGCTAGGCCGGACCGGACTCGGCGGCCCGCAGGATGCGGCGGAAGGTGGGGCACTCCGCGTGACTCGGCGCGGGGCAGGCGGCGGCGTGCCGCAGGCCATCCCGCATGGCGCTGAGCTTGCTGATCGTCGCGTCCAGCTCGTCCGCCTTCGCGGTGAGCAGCCGCCGGTCGATGCGCGGCCGCCCGTCCGGTGCGAACATGCCGGCGATCTCGTCCAGGGAGAAGCCAGCGGCACGCCCGACCGCGATCAGTGCCAGCCGCTCCAGCACGGTGTCCTCGAACACCCGCGCCAGGCCCCGCCTGCCGATCGAGGTGATCAGGCCCTTTTCCTCGTAGTAGCGCAGCGTCGAAGCCGGCAGGCCGGAGCGCTTCGAAACCTCCGATATGTCCAGGTCCGCCATCCGCCCTTGACCTCAAGTTGACTTGAACTGGCACGGTACGACTTCCGATCGCACGCCGCAAGCGAGGAGACAGTCATGGATACCGTGCGCGAGACCAACGACGAACAGGCCGAGCTGTGGAACGGAGCGGGCGGGCAGGGCTGGCTCCAGGCTGCGGAACTGATCGACCAGGTACTCCGGCCGATCGAAGGCCTGCTCGTCGAGGCCGCGGTGGCCGGGAGCCCGGCGGCCTCCGCGAGCCCGCGGCGGGTGCTCGATGTCGGCTGCGGCACCGGCGGGGTCACCCGCACCCTTGCCAGGACGCTCGGCGCCGGGAGCCACTGCGTCGGTGCCGACATCTCCGAACCCATGATCGCCGCGGCGCGCGCACAGGCCGAACGGGAGGGCGGGCAGGTGAGCTTCCTGCACGCCGACGCGCAGTCCCACCCCTTCGAACCCGGCGGCTTCGACCTGATCATTTCCCGCTTCGGGGTGATGTTCTTCGACGATTTCGGCCGGGCCTTCGGCAACCTGCGCCGCGCCGCGGCCGAGGACGCCGAACTCCGCTTCGTCGTCTGGCGCGGTATGGCGGAGAACCCGTTCATGACCACGGCGGAACGCGCCGCGGCACCACTCCTGCCCGAACTGCCGGCCAGGGACCCGGACGCACCGGGTCAGTTCGCCCTCGCCGACGCGGATCGCCTCCGCCGCCTGCTGGCGGAGGGTGGCTGGACCGGGATCGACATCCAGCCTGCCGACGTGGCCTGTGCCCTGCCCGAGAGGGAACTGGTCCGTTACCTGACCCTGCTCGGACCGGTCGGGCGGGCCCTGCAGGAGGCGGACGATCAGCTGCGTGCCAAGGTGATCGAAGCGGTCCGTCCCGCCTTCGACCCCTTCGTGCACGGAACCGAGGTCCGGTTCACCGCGGCCTGCTGGCTCGTCGCCGCCCGCGCGGCCGGCGCCCCTGCCGGCACCGGGGTCTGATCGCGCGATGCCTGCCGACCGCCGCGGTAGCCCGGCCGGCGCGGGACCGGGCGCCGACCTTTACCATTCCGCGGATGACCGGCTACGACGACGGTGCCTTCGGGCACCTGGACCCCTCGATCCTGCCGCTCCGCCAGCAGCGGATCCTGCTCACCATCCGGGACTGGGTGGTCCGGCACGGATACTCGCCCAGCACCCGGCAGATCGGCGACGCCGTCGGGCTGCGGTCGTCCTCCTCGGTGTCCAAGCATCTGGCCAGCCTGGAGGAGAAGGGATTCCTGCGGCGTAGTGACACCGTGTCCCGGCCGATCGACGTGCGGATGTTCCTGCAGGAGCCCGCGAACCGGGAGGCGAGCGAGGACTCGGTGAGTGTGCCCGTGGTCGGCGACATCGCGGCGGGAACGCCTATCTCGGCGGTAGAACACGTCGACGACATGCTGAAGCTGCCCCGGGAGCTCACCGGGCGGGGGAACGTGTTCGGGCTGCGGGTGCGCGGGGACTCGATGATCGACGCCGCGATCTGCGACGGCGATGTGGTCGTGGTGCGGCAGCAGTCGGAGGCGCATTCGGGTCAGATCGTCGCCGCGATGATCGACGAGGAGGCGACGGTGAAGGTGTACCGCCGCCGCAACGGGCACGTCTACCTGGAACCGCGCAACCCCGCCTACGAGATCATCGCCGGGGACTCGGCCGTGGTGCTGGGCACCGTGGTCTCGGTACTGCGCAGCGTCTGACGGCGGCCTGAACCGGCCCGGTCAGGCCGTGGGCCAGTTCCGGAGCGCGGCGTCCAGTGCGTCCAGCGCGGCCGCCCAGGAGGCGTCGACCTCGCGCGGGTGCCTGCTGAAGGCGCCCGCGGTCTCCAGGCTCACGTACCCGTGAAAGGTGGCATGCAGCAGGCGGACCGCGTCGGTCTGCTGCGGTTCTGCCAGCCGGTAACCACGCAGCAACGCCCTGGTCAGCTCGGCGTGCCTGGCCGCATCGCCGGTGGTGGCCGTCTCCGGGTCGATCTCCAGCTGAGCCGCCGCGTACCGGCCCGGATGCCGCCGCGCGTAGTCCCGGTAGGTGTCGGCGAAGGCCACCAGGGCCTCCTTGCCCGACCGGCCCGCCAGCGCGCCCGCGGCCCGGTCTGCGAGCTCGGCCAGCGCCAGCAGGGCCACCCGGACCCGCAGTTCGCGCGCGTTCCGGATATGCGAGTACAGGCTCGCGTCCTTCACCCCGAAATGGCGGGCGAGCGCCGAAACGGTCAGGTTCTCGAAGCCGACCTCGTCGGCAAGGTCCGCCGCCGCCTGGGTCAGGCGTTCGACGGTCACCCCCGCGCGTGCCATCCGTCATCCTCCACCAAGCTAGTCCCATTAATTACTTGCCTAATCATACTAGGCTATTTGCTATGAGACCGATGACCGAACGCGAGATCCGTGCCTCGTTCGTCAACTGCACGAAAGGGGAGGCGAAGCGCCTGGCCGTACCGAAGGACCTGGCCGAGTGGCCGTGGGATGACCTGGACTTCCTCGGGTGGCGGGATCCCTCGGCGCGGGACCGCGCCTACCTGGTGGCCGAGTCCGGTACCGGGCTCGCCGGTGTCGCCCTGCGGGTGGCGCCGCAGACCGGGCATACCCGGCGCAGCATGTGCTCGCTGTGCCTGACCACGCACACCGGCGACGGTGTCTCGCTGATGACGGCGCGCAAGGCCGGTCGCGACGGCAAGCAGGGCAACTCGGTGGGCGCCTACCTCTGCGCCGACCTGGCCTGCTCGCTCTACCTGCGCGGGAAGAAGGACGCCGGGCTGCGGATCTACGAGTCGCTCACCGTGGCCGAGCAGGCCGAACGGACCAGGGCGAACCTGGCCGCGTTCCTGCGCAGGGTGCTGGACTGAACGGAGGCCGAGGTGGCCGATCTTGCTGATCTGGCAAAGAACTTTGCCGCCGCATCGCCGGGGCGGCAGGCTGGTGGCTGCGGAGTACACCGGCCGTGCCGCGAACTCCGGACGCATCGGACCGAGCATCGAGGCAGGAATCATGGACACGCAGTCCTGGGACGACATGTACCGCAGCCGCGACCAGGTCTTCAGCGGCGAGCCCAACGGTGTGCTCGTCACCGAGGTGACCGACCTACCGCCGGGGCAGGCGCTCGACGTGGGCTGCGGCGAGGGCGCCGACGCGCTCTGGCTGGCCCGGCGCGGCTGGCAGGTCACCGCGGTGGACATCTCCAGGGTCGCGCTGGAGCGTGCCGCCGCGGCGGGCACGGACGTGGCAGGCCGGGTGGCCTGGAACCAGGGCGACCTGACCAGCACCCCGCCCCCGGCCGGTGCCTTCGACCTGGTGTCCGCCCAGTACTTCCCGTTTCCCCGCGACCGGTACGCCGGGCTGCGGGCATTACTGGCCGCCGTCGCGCCCGGCGGAACGCTGCTCATCGGCAGCCACAACCCGGCCGACCTGGCACCATCCCCGGATCACCACTTCGATCCGTCCGCCTACTACCACCCCGCCGATATCGCCGGGCTCCTCGACGACTCCTGGACCGTACTGGTGAACGAGACCCGGCCACGGACCATGCCCGCCCCGCCGGGCACCCGGCACGTCACCGACACCGTGCTGCGTGCCCGGCGGCTGCGGTGAGCGGGAACACCAGCCGCCGCGGGATCACTCCGGCCGGACGAGCACCTTGAGCGCCGTGCGGTCGGCCATCGCGCGGTAGCCATCGGGTACCTCGTTCAGGCCGATGGTGCGGTCGAACACCCGGCCGGGCTCGATCCGGCCCTCGAGCACGTCGGGCAGCAGTTCGTCGATATAGGCGCGCGCCGGGGCCACGCCACCGGTCAGCGTGATGTTCCGGACGAACATGCCGAAACCCACCGCCGCTTCCCGGTACTGCGGCATACCGACCCGGCTCACCCTGCCGCCCGCCCGGACCACACCGAACGCCGTCTCCAGCGCGGCCAGGGTGCCGACGCATTCCAGCACCGCGTACGTGCCGTCGCCGCCGGTGAGCTCCCGGACCCGTTCGACGCCTTCCTTCCCGCGCTCGGCGACCACCTCGGTGGCGCCGAACTCGCGGCCGAGATCGGTGCGGTCGGGATGCCGTCCCATCAGGACGATCCGTTCCGCCCCCAGCCGTCGAGCCGCCATGACCGCACACAGCCCGACCGCGCCGTCCCCGATCACCGTCACGGTCGTGCGCGGACCGACCCCCGCCGTCAGCGCGCAGTGGTGCCCGGTCGGGAGGACGTCGGACAGGGTCAGCAGGGAGGGCAGCAACGCGGAATCGGCGCCGACCGGCAGCTTCACCAGTGTTCCTTGCGCCTGCGGCACCCGTACCGCCTCGCCCTGGCAGCCGTCCACCTCGCCCGCTCCCCAGAACCCGCCGTTGCGGCAGGAGGTGTGCAGACCCTCACGGCAGAAGTCGCAGGTGTTGTCCGCCCAGACGAAAGGGGCGACGACCAGATCCCCTGCCACCAGGCCGGACACCTCCGAGCCTGCCTCCTCGACCACGCCGAGGAACTCGTGGCCGATGCGATCGGCCCGCTCGGCAGCGGGCTTCGACTGGTACGGCCACAGGTCACTGCCACAGATGCAGGAACGCAGCACCCGCACCACGGCATCGGTCGGCTCGTGCAGCTTCGGGTCCGGAACCTCCTCCACCCGCACATCGCCCGCGCCGTAGATCAACGTGGCTCGCATGCATCCTCCGATCCGAATCCCGGCGCACGGCCGGGTACGCGTCCGTTCGGGCCGTCGAGGGAACCGCTCGGGTCGCTAGTCCCGGCCCGGCGAGCCGACCAGGCGGTAGCCGACGCGGCCGGAGAACTCGGCGGTGAGCGCGAATCGGTCCCCGCGCACCACGGTATGCCGCCATTCCACCGGCCGCTGCTCGGCATGCCCGATCCGGCTGATGGAGAACGCGGCCGCGTCCGCGGCGCAACGCAACTGGGCGCGCTCGGCCGGGGTAGGCACGACGGCGTGGATCTGCTCGCTGCCGTGGTCCAGCCGGATCCCGGTGCGCCGGTCCAGCTCGCCGTACAGGCTGGTGTGCCGGAAGTCGGCGCCGAGGAGCGATCTGGCCAGTGACTCCGGCAGCCATACCCGGTCCAGGGCGAGCGGTTCCTCCCCGGCCAGCCGCAGGCGTTCCAGGTAGACCAGCGGGGTGGATGCCTCCAGGTCGAGCCGTTCGGCGACGATGGCGTCCGCCCGCACGTCGAAGGTCCGCACGATGCTGCGCTGCGAGAGCCCCGCCGCCTCGACCGAGGCGAACAGGCTGTAGAGCGCGCCAACCGGCTGGCTGATCTCCGGAGTCGGCGCGATCCGCGGCTGCCGCCCGCGCTCCGAGATGATCACGCCGTCGGCCCGCAGCTGGCGCAGCGCCTGGCGCACCGTCTGCCTGCTCACGCCGTACTCCTCGACCAGCGCGAGCTCGCCGGGGACGTGGTCGGCGAACTCCCCCGCCCGCATCCGGGTCAGCAGGTGCCGCTGCAGCTGCCGCCACAGCGGAACCGAGGTGTCCCGGTCCAGCGTGCTCCCGACCATGTCACCTCCTCCCGTCCGCGCGGTCACCCTACCCATTGCCCAATGTACGTACATCTCGTAATTTAAATGTACGTACATTAGATGCCGAGAGGGGCCGGGGGATGCGGGTCGAGGCGAACGACACCGGCACCCGGCACGCCGCGATCCGCCCAGGACTCGCGGGGGTGGCACCCGGCCTGGTGGTGGCGTTGCTCATCGCGGCGGTGGCCACCATCGCCGGCCGGTTCGTGCCGGTCGTTGGTGGCCCGGTGTTCGGCATCCTGCTCGGCGCGACCCTGGCCGCGCTGGTCCCTGCGCTGCGGTCGAAGCGCTGCGCCCCCGGGTACGCGGTGGCGGCCAAGCCGGTGCTGCAACTGTCGATCGTGGTGCTGGGCACCGGGCTGTCGCTACGGCAGGTCGTCCAGGTGGGCGGGCAGTCCCTCCCGGTCATGCTCGGCACGCTCGCCGTCGCGCTGGGCGGCGCGTGGCTGCTGGGCAACCTGCTGGGGGTTCGCGGGGACGCCAGGACCCTGATCGGCGTCGGCACCGGCATCTGCGGCGCCTCCGCGATCGCCGCGACCAGCGCGGTTCTCAAGCCGAAGGACACCGAGGTCGCCTACGCCCTCGGCACGATCTTCACCTGCAACATCGCCGCCGTACTGCTGTTCCCGCCGCTGGGTCACCTGATGGGGATGAGCCCCGAGGCGTTCGGACTGTGGAGCGGAACCGCCATCAACGACACCTCCTCGGTGGTGGCCGCCGCATACGGGTACGGCGGCGACGCTGGCAGCCACGGCATGGTGGTCAAGCTGACCAGGACGCTGATGCTGATCCCGATCGTGCTGGCACTGGCGGCACTGGCCGCTCGCCGAAACACCGCTGGCCAGGAGTTCGACCCGGGCTCGATGCCGTGGCGGCGGATCGTGCCGCCGTTCCTGATCGGGTTCCTGCTCGCGGTCGCCGTGGGCAGCCTCGGCGTGATCCCCGGCTCCTGGCACCCGGTCCTTTCCGCGAGCGGCACCTTCCTGATCACCACAGCGCTGGCGGGAATCGGCCTCGGGCTGCGGCCCGCCGCGATGCGCGCGGCCGGTCACCGGCCCCTGCTGCTCGGGGTACTGCTGTGGCTGGCGGTAGCGATGTCCAGCCTCGTCTTACAGGCTGTCACCGGAAACCTCACCTGATCGTGTATCGAACACATGAGCGATTACGCGGTACTGTGGGGTTGTGACCAGGACTTTCGGCACCGACACCTCCCGCATGAGCGAGGAGGAACTCCTGACCGCGCTGGGCGACCTCGAACAGCAGCGGCGAGCTCTGTATGCCCGCGAGTTGGCGGTCCTGGCCGAGTTGGACGGGCGCGACACCGCGAACCAGCAGGGCTACCGCGACCTGCCGACCTTGACCCGGGAGATCCTGCGGGTCAACCCGTATGACGCCCGCCAGCGGGTGGCCCATGCGCGGGCGGTGGTGCGGCGGCACGGCCCGGGTGGGATACCGCTGGAGCCGGACCTGCCCGAGGTCGGTGCCGCCGCGGCCGAGGGGGTGATCGGGCCGGAACACATCGAGACCATCCGCGCCACCGTGACGCGGTTTCCGCAGCCGGTCAGCCTGCCGGACCGGGAGCATGCCGAGGCGCTGTTGACCAAGGCGGCGCGGGAGTACGAACCCCACACCATCACCACCCTGGGCCGGGAAATCCTGGCCCGCCTGGACCAAGACGGCACCCCACCCACCGAAGACGAACTCGCCCGACCGGAACGCTCCCTGGACTGGCGACAAACCCGCGGCGGACGACTCCGCGACACCTTCGACCTCGACGCCGAAACCGCCGCGGTACTGACCGGGCTGATCGAACCCCGCGCCAAACCCGCCAGCACCAAAGAGGAGCCGGATCGCCGGAGTAAGTTCCAGCGGCAAGGGGACGCGTTCGCCGACGTGCTGCGCGTGGTAGCGGGGTGTCCGGAGGAGGGGCCCACCGAGGCGGGCGAACCCTTCACCGTCATGGTGACCATCACCCTCGACGACCTCAAACACGGCACCGGATACGGGCTCCTGCACGGACAGGAGTCCTACTCCGCCGCCCAATCCGGCGGATGGCCTGCGACTCCTACATCGTGCCCGCCGTCCTGGGCAGCAAAGGCGAAATCCTCGACATCGGACAACGCACCCGCACCGTACCCCTCGCCATCCGCAGAGCCCTGATCCTGCGCGACCGCGGATGCACCTTCCCCGGCTGCCGCAGAAAACCCAAACAATGCCAAGCCCACCACGTCACCCCCTGGGCCCTCGGAGGACCCACCGCCCTGCACAACCTCACCCTGCTGTGCTGGTACCACCACAACCTCATCCACCACACCGACTGGTCAATGCGCATACGCAACGGACTACCCGAATTCCTACCCCCGGCCTTCCTCGACCCCGAGCGAAGACCCAGACGCAACCTCCTCCACCACCAAGGGGGTGCGAGATGATCGGCGGCGCGGATCGCAGTATGTCCACACGGAAGGGGCCACAGCGTGGGACGGTACGCGGCCGTCGATGTCCATTACCCCGCCATCGGGGGTGCTACCGCGGCGCTGGTGATCGCCGCCGACCCCACATTCACCACCGTCACGACCGAACGCACCGCCACCCTGACCGAGGTCGCGGCGTACCGGCCGGGTGCGTTCTACGCCAGGGAGCTGCCGCCCTTGCGCGCCGTCCTCGGCGAGGCGGGCCGCCTCGACCTGCTCCTGGTCGACGGCTACGTCCATCTCGACCCATCTGGCCGACCTGGGCTGGGCGCCCATGTGCACGCCGAGTTCGGCGTACCCGTGATCGGGGTGGCCAAGACCGCCTTCCGGGCCGCGACCCATGCCGTGGAGCTACGCCGCGGCCAGGCGACCCGCCCGCTGTACATCACGGCGGCCGGGATGCCCGCCGAGCACGCGGCCGCCCTGGTGCGAGAGATGGCCGGGCCCTACCGCCTGCCCAGCGCACTCCGCCTGGTCGACGCGCTTTCCCGCGGGTTACGCGACCGGTAGGCCCGCCGCGGCCCGGCTTCCGCTTACCGGCGCCCGTCCACCCGCGTTGCGGCCTCCCCGAACACGAACGGATCGGGCTCGCACTGCGCGATGAAGTCGCTGGGGAATCCCGGTTCGAACGGAGCAGCCGCTTCCAGCCGCCGGATCGCCTCCTCCGGCAGGGTCAGCTCGACGGCGCCCAGGTTCACGGTGAGCTGAGCGAGATTGCGCACGCCCACGATCGGCAGGATCGCCGGAGACTTACTGCGGGTCCAGGCGATCGCCACCTGAGCAGGGTGGACGCCCAGTTCATCGGCGACGGTACGGACCGCGGCGGCCGCCGTTCGGTCCCGCGCCGTGAGCGTCGCCGGATCGAACCGGGTCGGGCCTGGTGCACCGGGCGGTGCGTCCGCGGCCCCGGAAAGCACCCCTGCCGCCAGTGGTGCCCATGCGGTCACGCTCAGCCCGAACGCCTCGGCCATCGGCAGCAGTTCCCGTTCCACGTCCCGCTTCAGCAGGTTGTACGGCACCTGCAGGCCGGCGAACGGGGTGCGGTCGCGCCATTGCGCGAGGGTGTTGGCCCTGGCCACGACCCACGCCGGAGCGTCGGAGATGCCGATGTACCGGACCTTCCCTGCACACACGACGTCGTCCAGCGCGCGCATGGTCTCCTCGATCGGGGTGTGCCGGTCCCATACGTGCACCCAGAAGATGTCCACGTGGTCGGTGCGCAGCCTGCGCAGGCTGCGTTCCAGCGACAGCACGAGATTCTTGCGATGGTTCCCCGCCGCGTTGGGATCCTTGGCATCCCGCGACAAGGTGTACTTGGTGCCGAGCACGAAACGGTCTCGCCTGCCGAGAATCGTGCCGAGGGTGCTCTCCCCCTCACCGTAGGCCGAGGCCGTGTCCAGTACGTTGCCGCCCGCGTCGGCGTAGGCGTCCAGGATGCGCCGCCATTCCCGCGGGTCGTCCAGTGCCATCGTGCCGAGCACGAGTTCCGAGACCCGCAGCCCGGTCGGACCGAAAAGCCGGTATCGCATGGGTCAGCCCACCGCCGGGGTCACATCGCGGGCCACGGCATCGAAGGCGGAGGCCTCCAGCCCCCAGGAAACGATCCGGCAGGGCAGCACCAGGATCCACGCCGGATCGAAAGGAAACGCGGCGCCGAGCCGCTCCCCCGTCTCGGCGCCGCCGGTGGTGTGTGCCTCGGCGCGCCCACGGATCTCCACCCCGCGGGGTGTCCACGGGTCGATCGCGGCGAGGTCGTCGATCACCAGTGCGGCCTCGGCGGTCGCACGGACATCGCGGAACTTCCGGCTCGTGGCCATCCCGGTACCGGCGTAGCCGCCGATGACAATGCCGCCGGTGGCGGAGTCCAGCAGGAATCCGACCGGCTTGACCCGCGGCCTCCCGTCCGCGCCGACGGTGGCGAGGCGGGCCAGCGGCTGGCCGCGCAGGTACTCGAGTTCTGCTGCGGTAAACACGTTCATACCGCCCAGCCTCGCCCCCTCCGCCCGGCGGAGGGAGACCGTGACAGGGCCCCTCTGCCGACCGGCCCGGCTAGGATCGGTGACCATGGTCGACAACGCGCTGGGCGGTTTCCTGCGGGCCCGGCGGGAGGCGATCCCGCCGGCCGCGGTCGGCTTGCCGAGCGGTCCCCGCAGGCGCACGCCCGGGCTGCGCCGGTCGGAACTGGCCGGGCTGGCCGGAATCAGCGTGGAGTACCTGACCCGCCTGGAACGGGGCCGGGACCGCCATCCTTCCGGCCAGGTCGTCGGCGCCCTGGCCGACGCCCTCGGCCTCTCCCCGGAGGAACGGGTGCACCTGCACCGGCTGGTCAAGGCGCACGGCGGCGGGGCCTGCGCGCAGTCCGCCGCCGCGTCGGCGCAACCCCGGCCCACCGTGCGCGCGCTGCTGGACCGGCTGGAGCCCGGCCCGGCGCTGGTCGTGGACGCCCAGGGCGACGTGCTGGCGAGCAACGCCGGGTTTCGGCTGCTCGCGGAGCCGGTCGGCCTGCTGGAGGGCGATCCGCCCAACCTCGCGCGGTTCGTGTTCACCCACCCGAACGCACGCGCGACCTTCCCGGACTGGGACCGCGTTGCCGACGACCGTGCCGCGGCGCTGCGGGCGGCGGGCGAACTCGGCTATCACGCGGCCGCCGCGCTCGCCGAGGAACTGTCCATCATCGCGGGCACCGAGTTCGGCCGCCGGTTCGCCACCTCCGGCGTACTGCCCGCCTGGACCGGTGTGGAGCGCTGGCGGCACCCGGAATACGGCACGGTGAACCTGGCCTACGAGAGCCTGCCCCTGCCCGGCACCGAGGAACATCGGCTCGTGGCCTACCTGCCTGCCGACGCCGCCACGGCCGAGGCCCTCGCCGCCCGGGCGGCCTGCGCCCAGTGTGCCGCCCCGGCCCCGGTGGCGATGGCCGCCGCCTGCTCGTAGTGCTCGGCGGCCTGGTTCCGGCGGCCGAGCGCCACGGCGAGATCGCCGAGATAGTGCGCCACCGGGCGGAGGGTGAGCAGCCCGCTGCCTGCCCCGGCGAGTTCCGCCGCGGCCGGCCGCAGGTCGGCGTACAGGCGTTCCAGGGCAGGAGGGTCGGCGAACTCGACGGCGACACTCGCGTGCAGACAGGTGCGGGCCTCGTAGAGCAGATCCCGCGGCGACTCCGGGATGGCGGCCACCTGCGCCCGGTCCAGCCTGCCGGCGGCACGCAGCAGGATGGGGCGACACCACTCCTGGTAACCACCGAAATCCCTCGATATGTCCACATCGGACGAATCGCCGTGCTGTAGCCGGTTGCACAGCAACGCCAGCGGGAGGATTCCATTGTCCAGTCCGGACATTCCGGTTCCGGCGAGACCGGCCGCGGCGGCCCGGTAGGCCGCCTCACCCTCGGCCCGCGGCCCGGTGGCGGCGGTGCGCAACGCCCGGTACCAGCGGGTGAAAACCGGCACCAGCGGGATCAGGTAGCGCTCGCCCAGCCGGTCGGCCAGCTCGGCGTGCCGGTCGGCCGCGGCGAAGTCGGCGAGTGCCGAATGGGCCTGCACCAGCACGAGGTGGCCGAGCACCTCGAAGGTGACCAGTTCGTGCCGGGCTGCAAGGTCGACCAGCTCCGCCCCGAGCTCCACCCGCTCGGGCGCCAGCCCGGCGCGCTCGAAGGACTGTATGAACCGAGCGTTGAGCGCGAGCGCCAGCAGCGCGGGCTCGTCCTCGGCGCGGGCGATGGCCTCGGCCTCCCGCGCCGCCGCGCGGGCGGGTTCGCCTCCGGTGTTACGCAGCTCCAGCGCGATGGTGCTGAGCAGCCGGGCACGGTCGGCCACCCGGTCCGGTGGTAGGCCGTCCAGGGTGCGTTCGGCCACCCGCACCACCCGGTGGGCCAGCTGCTGGTCGTCGTTCTCGGTCCACAGCGCGGGCACCTCGAAGGCGCCGATCGCACGGGCGGCCGGTGCCGGGTCGTCGAGGGTTGCGGCGAGCGTGATCGCCTCGGCCCGGTGCTGCCGCGCCTGCGCCAACGCCCCGGTCACCGCCAGCGCCCGTGCCACGCCCATGCTCAGCTCGATCCGTTCCCGGATGTCGTGGCTGCCGGAGCGATCGTGCGCGGCTGCCGCGGCCCGCCACAACCGGGCCGCCTCGGCCGCCGCGAACCGCCGCTCGGCCTGCTCGGCAGCGGCTCGCGCGTACCGGGCGGCCCGGTCCGCGGTCGCCGGGCTCTCGGCGAGCAGGAAGTGGTGCGCCAGTGCCTGCACATCGTCCGGGCGCAGCCGCTCCAGCACCTCGGCCACCGCAGCGTGCCAGGCCGCCCGGCGCGAGCGGGAGATGTCCTCGTACAGGGTGTCGCGCACAAGTGCGTGCGCGAACCGGAACCGGCCCGGCGCGGACTCGGTGAGAAAACCCCGGCGGGTCGCGATCTCCACGGCGTCCAGCACCTGCCCGGCCTCCCCCGCCACGGCGGTGAGCGGTTCGAGATCGAGTTCGGTGCCGAACACCGCCGCCTGGTGCAGCACCGCCCGCACGACGTCCGGCAGGCAGGCCAGCCGGTACCGGACGACGTCCCGCACCCCCGGCGGCACCGCGTCCAGCCCGGCGGCTCCCTCGGTGTCCAGCAACCGGGCGAGTTCCCGGACGAAGAACGGGTTGCCGCCGCTGCGCCGGTGGATCACCCCGGCCAGCGCGGCCTGCACCGCCTTTCCGGTCACGGCGCGGACCAGCTCGGGGATCGCGGACTCCGGCAGCCCGCCGAGATAGATCCGGGACGGCTCGGTGCGGGCGATGCGGCCGAGGAAGCCTGCCAGCGCCGCGGGCACGTCGGTGGTGCGATAGGTGACGATCAGCAGCACCGGTCGCACGGCCGGTTCGGTGGCCACCGATTCCAGCAGCGCCAGGGTTTCCTCCCCCGCCCAGTGCAGATCGTCCAGCACCAGCAGCAGCGGCGCCTGCCTGGCGACGGCGGTGAGGTAGTCGCCGACCGCGCGGTGCCAGTGGAACCGGGCCACCGCCGGGTCCGAAGTGGACACACCGGGCACGGCGGGTGCGGGCTCGTGCCCCGCCGCGAGGGTGTCCAGGATCCGGGTCCACGGCCATGCGGCAGGCAACCCCTCGTGCTCGGGATTGCCACCCCATGCGGTGGTCCAGCCCTGCCCGGCAAGCAGCGTGGTGCCCGCCTCGGCGAGCGCGGTCTTGCCTGCCCCCGCCTCCCCGGCGACCAGCACCAGTACCGGCCCCGGCCCGGTGCGGGCGGCACTGGCCGCCGCCCGCACCCGTGCCATGGCCTCCTCCCTGCCGACCAGCGGTGGCGCGGGAGCCGCCACCTCCGTGGCGGAAGGCCTGCCGGGGGCGGCCAGGTGGGCGGCCTGCGCCAGGATGTCGGACTCCAGCGCGCGCAGGCCGGGGCCGGGATCGAGGCCGAGCTCGGCGGCCAGCACCTGGCGCGCCCGGCGCAGGGTGTCCAGCGCGTCACCCTGCCGCCCGCACCGGTACCGGGCCAGCGCCAGCAGCCGCCATGCTTCCTCGCGCCAGGGATGGCCCGCCACCTGGGCCTCCAGCTCGGGCACGGCCTCGGCGGCCCGGTCCAGCGCCACCAGCGCCTCCGCATGCCGCTCCTGGGCCAGCAGGTGCAGCTCGTCGAGGCGGGCAGCCTCCGCGCGGGCCCACCCGTACTCGCCGAACTCGGCGTAGGCGGGCCCGCGCCACCAGGCCAGCGCCTCCGCCATCGTGGCCAGCGCGGTGGCCGCCCGGTTGCTCGCGAGTGCCGCACCGGCCGCGGTCACCGCAGCCTCGAACCGGAAGGCGTCAACGGAGTCCGGTTCGGCCCGCAGCGCGTAGCCGGAGGCCGCCGTCACCAGCAGGCGCGCGGGCGCCCGCGGCGCCCGCTCCGGCTCCAGCGCGCGGCGCAGCGCCGCCACAAAAGTCTGGACCGCCCCGGCCGCCCCGTCCGGCGGGACCTCCCACAGGTCGTCGATGAGCAAGTCCACCGGGACGACCCGGCCCCTGGCGACCAGCAACCGCGCCAGCACCGCGCGGTGCCGCGGTCCTTTCAGGTCCACCGGCCCGTGTGCGCCCTCGGCCACCAGCGGACCAAGCACCGCGAACCGCACGGACGGGCTCATGCACTCCCTCCTCACATTCCGGCACCGGGCTCCAGTGTCCGCGCACCGCTCAGCCGGTGCTGACCGGATGCTGATCGGTACGCCGGAGGCTGCGGTCACCGCACCCGGAACCGCGGGTGCCGCACCGACCGGAAAGGACCCAAGCATGCGGATCCCTGGATTCGACTACCAGCGGGTGCCCGTCGCCGACGGCGTCGCCATCGAGACCGCCGTCGGCGGCTCCGGCAGCCCGATCGTGCTGCTGCACGGCTTCCCGCAGACCCACCTGATGTGGCGGCACGTGGCACCGGACCTCGCAGGCGATCACACCGTGATCTGCCCCGACCTGCGCGGCTACGGCGGCAGCGACAAACCGGCAGACACCGGCGACAGCTATGCCAAGCGCACCATGGCCGCCGACATCCTGGCGCTGGCCCGCGCGTTCGGACATGAGCGGTTCGCGCTGGCCGGGCACGATCGCGGCGCGCTGGTGGCCATCCGCGCCGGGCTGGACCACCCCGGGGCGATCACCCACCTCGCCGCGCTGGACGTACTGCCCACCCTGGACATGTGGGAGGTGCTGCACGGCGCGGGTGCCGCGGTCGCCTTCCATCTCTACCTGATGGCGCAGCCGCCCGGCCTGCCCGAACGGCTGATCGGCGCCGAGCCGGATGCGTTCTTCGGCCACTTCCTGGACGCCTGGGCACAGGGCACCGAGGCGATCCCGGCCGAAGTGCGGGCCGCCTACCTGCGGGCCTGCCGGGATGCCGTGCCCTCCATCGTGGCCGACTACCGGGCCTCGGCCACCGTGGACGTCGAACACGACACGGCCGACCGGAATGCGGGCAACCGGCTGCGGATGCCGGTCACCGTGCTACAGCAGGACTGGGGAGCCGCGCTCGGCTACGACGCGGCCGCGCGCTGGCGGTCCTGGGCGGCCGACCTGCACCACCGCACCGTCTCCAGCGGTCACTTCATGGCCGAGGAGGCACCGAGCGAGGTGATCGGGGCGCTGCGGGAACTTCTCACCCGATAGCCCGAAGTAAAGGCGGCCGCGGCGCCCTCACGGGGTCCAGACCATCGTCCGCTGGTGCAGCCGCCCACCCTGGTGCCGGAGCCCGGGCACCAGCGGGTCCTGGCCGTACGTGTGGAACCCCATACGTTCGAAGAACCGCACCGCCCGGGTGTTCTCCCGCAGGGTCTGCAGGTGGCAGCCGGGCGATCCGTTCTCCCTGAGCCGGTCGAACCACCGGTGCATCAGCCCGGCCGCGGCGCCGGTGCCCCGCGCCATCGGCTCCACGTTGATGTGCAGGTGCGCGGGCCACCGCTGGTCCGTCAACTCCCCAGCAGTGGGCTCGCGCCGCAGCCTGGCCCAGGCCATGTCGGTGAGCGCACGCGCGAAGAACGCCATCGTCGCGGGCCGCAACATCAGCCGGTACCGCTTGATCGCCTGCTCCATCCGGGCGCTTTCGCTGGGAAAGCCGGAACTGTCCAGGCAACCCACCAGGTACCCGGCCAGCGCACCGTCGACCACGGCGAGCAACACCGACTCCGGTTCCCGGTCCAGGTACGGGTCGAGATAGATGGCCGCCTCGGACTCCACATGCCCCCACAGCGAGGCGGTGGGCGCCCCCTCCCCAGCGCGGCCGAACAGCGCGCGCAACTCGGCTCGGTCGGCCTCGGTGTATGCCCGGATCTCCACACCAGGTGCGTACCCGGTTCGCCGGGGGTCGTCCAGGTCGACACGCGGGTCCGGGGATGATGGCCGGCATCAGCCAGGCACCGGACGGGAGCAAGGAATGTCGCGCTACCACGAGCTCAAGCACCGGGTGGTCACCTCGTTCCAGCGCCGGGTCGCCAACCCGATCAGCCGCGCACTGCCGGGCCAGACCCTGCTGGAGACAACCGGACGGAAGTCGGGGCAACCCCGGCGGACACCGATCGGCGGGCGGCGGACCGGACGGGAGTTCTGGTTCGTGTCCGAGCACGGCGAGAAGTCGCAGTACGTTCGCAACATCCAGGCCGATCCGCGGGTCCGGCTCCGGCTGAACGGGAAATGGCACTCCGGCACCGCGCACCTGGTGCCCGAGGACGACGCAAGGGCGCGGCTCAAAGCCCTGCCCCGGATGAACAGCGCCGCGGTCCGGGCGGTCGGTACCGACCTGCTGACCCTGCGCGTGGACCTCGCCGACTGAGCGAAGAAACCATGACGCAGGCTGACAGGGTTGCGCCCTAGCGTCGGTGGCATGACCACGTGGAACGAATTCGTCGCCGGCAGCCCGCGGATCGCCGAGATCTTCACCCGCCGCCATACCGCCACCGGCAACCTGTGCATGCTGGCCACCATCCGTTCGGACGGCTTTCCGCGGATCAGCCCGCTCGAGCCGCGGATCTTCGAGGACGAGCTGTGGCTCGTCGGCATGCCGGGCACGACGAAATTCCGGGACCTCGCGCGGGACCCCCGGTTCTGCCTGCACACCGCGACCGAGGACACCGAGGTCAAGGAGGGGGACGCCAAGCTGTGGGGCCGGGTCCGCAACGTCCGGGACGAGGCCCTGCACCAGCGGTTCCTCACGGCACTGTTCGAGGAGACCGGTTTCGACCTGCGCGGGCAGAAGTTCGACCCCTTCTACGCGGCCGAGTTGACCGGCGCCTCCGCGGTGGAGATCAGGGACGGCGGGATGGAGGTCACGATCTGGAAGCCGGGCGAGCGGGAAACTGTGGTGCGCAAGGAAGGGCCCTGATGCCAGAATGCGCACCAGCCGGGGTCCATGATCGAGGAGACGATCCGATGCTGACCGGAAAGCTGGTGCGCCTGCGCGCGATCGAACCGTCCGACGCGGAGGCGTTGTGGCGCTGGAACGCCGATCCGGACGTCTCCCGGTGGATGATCAACGACTACCCGCTGTCCGTGGCGCAGTACCGCAGGAAATGTGAGGAGCGGCCGCAGAACAGCTACGGGCGGCTGGTCCTGTGCATCGAGACCCTCGCACAGGACAGGGCGATCGGGGTGGTCGGCCTCTCCGGAGCCGAGCCGGAGTCCGCGCGCGCCGAGCTCGACATCTATATCGGGGAGCCGGAGTACCGCGGCGGCGGTTACGGCGCCGACGCGACCAGGGTGATCTGCCGCTACGGGTTCGAGGAGATGCGGCTGCACGGGATCAGCCTGTGGGTGGTGCCGGAGAATGCCAGTGCCCACCGCCTGTACCGCAAGCTCGGGTTCGTCGAGGAGGGGCGCAAGCGCGAGGCGCTACGCCGCGGTGGCAGGTGGTACGACCTGATCCTGATGAGCCTGCTCGAAGGTGAACTGGTGGAGTGACCCGGCAGGTCGCTCACTCCTGGCGCGGCGGTGCCCAGGCACTCACCCCCAGCTCGCCGGTGTTGCCGAGGTCCACGGGTGCGTCCAGCGGCACCTCCTGCCATGCCTCCCCTTCCATGGGCGCGACCTCGAGATACTTCCCCTCGGTCGCGGGCACGGTGGCGTCGGTGACCGTGTTGCGCCAGACCAGGCCTGCCACCGCCGTACCGCCCGGCTCCAGGGTCAGCGTGCTGGGCCCGGCGTCGAAGTCCTCCATGGTGGCAATCGAGCCCGAACCATGCCGGACCCGCACCTCGATCGGGTCCCGCTCGGCGTCCCGCAGCCGGATCGAGGGGTAGCCCCGCACGGTACGCGGGCGGGTGTCCTCGTTGGTCAGTTCGATGGTCAGCACCCGCAACCCCATGGCCGCGTCCCCGGTACCCAGGGTGACCACCAGGTCCGGCCGCGGGGCCGCCGAGGTCGGCGGTGTGCTCGGCGCCGGGCTCGGCTCCGGCGGCGGGGCTCCGGTGCACCCCCCGAGCACGGCCGCCAGCACGGCCAGCGTCCCGAGGCGGCGAAGGATGCCGTTTCCGGCTTTCGTGGACTCCGCATGCACGTGAAGAATTTTCGCACCCCGGCCGGTGGCGACGACGGCGGCCCGGTCCCGGAACTTTTTTCGCCCGCGGTGTCGATCCGGGAGCCGAGCATTCGTGTAGGGAGTGAGCGGCGCAGCGCCGCCTGGCCTACCGTCAGCCTGTCCAAGGGAGGAGCCGACCATGCAGCACTACCTGCTCAGCATCTACCAGCCCGACGGCGACCCGCCCGCACCCGAGGTGCTGGAACCGATCATGCGCGACGTGGAGGCGGTGAACGAGGAGCTCAGGGCGGCCGGTGCCTGGGTGTTCGCCGCCGGGCTGCACCCGCCGGGCACCGCCACGGTGCTGCGGGCGGACGGCGGCAAGGGCGAGGTGCTCACTACCGACGGCCCCTACCTCGAGGGCAAGGAGCACATCGGAGGCTTCACCGTCATCCAGGCGCCCGACCTGGACGCCGCGCTGGAATGGGGCCGCAAGCTCGCCGCGGCGATCACCCTGCCGATCGAGGTCCGGCCGATGCAGGGCGGAAGCTGCGGGTGAGCCCGGTATGCCGGAGGTGAGCACCGCGGAGATCGCCAGGGTGTTCCGCGCCGAGCACGGCCGCGCCGTGGCCTCCCTGGTCCGCGTCTTCGGCGATATCGACCTCGCCGAGGACGCGGTCCAGGACGCGTTCGCGGCCGCGGTGCGCCGGTGGCCCGCCGAGGGACTACCGCCGAGCCCGGCCGGATGGATCATCACCACCGCCCGCAACCGGGCCATCGACCGGCTGCGCCGGGAGGCTTCCAGGGAGAACCGGCAGGCCGCGGCCGCCCGGCTGCACGCCCGTACCGAGGACATACCGGCCGAGGAGGGTCCCGTGCGCGACGACCGGCTGCGCCTCATCTTCACCTGCTGCCATCCCGCGCTGGCCACCCCCGCCAAGGTGGCGCTCACCCTGCGGCTGCTCGGCGGGCTCAGCACCGCGGAGATCGCCCGCGCCTTCCTGGTGCCCGAGCCGACCATGGCCCAGCGCCTGGTGCGGGCCAAGGGCAAGATCCGCGACGCCCGGATCCCGTACCGGGTGCCGACCGAGGCCGACCTGCCGGACCGGCTGCGCGCCGTGCTGGCCGTGATCTACCTCATCTTCAACGAGGGATACGCGGCCAGTTCGGGCGAGGACCTGGTCCGAGCCGACCTCTGCGCCGAGGCCGTCCGCCTCGGCAGGCTGCTGGCCGAGCTCATGCCGGACGAGCCGGAGGTCACCGGGCTGCTGGCCCTGATGCTGCTGACCGAGTCCCGCAGGCAGGCCCGTACCGACCCCACCGGGGCCCTGGTGCGGCTGCCCGACCAGGACCGCGACCGCTGGGACCGCGGGCTCATCGCCGAAGGCCAGGCACTGGTACGCGCCTGCCTGCGGCGCAACCAGCCGGGTCCGTACCAGATCCAGGCGGCGATCAACGCCGTGCACAGCGACGCGCCCACCGCCGCTGATACCGACTGGTGGCAGATCCGGCAGCTGTACGACCAGCTCCATGCGCTCACCCCGAGCCCGGTGGTGGCGCTGCACCGCGCCGTCGCGATCGCCGAGCTCGACGGACCGGCCACGGCACTCGCCCTGGTCGACGAGCTCGAGCTGGGCACCTACCACCTCTTCCATGCCGTCCGTGCCGACCTGCTGCGCAGGCTCGGCAGGCAGGCCGAGGCGGCGCGGGCGTACCAGGCGGCGCTGGAGCGCACCGATAACGCGGCCGAACGCGCGTTCCTCGAACGTGGCCGCCAGGCGCTCGGCCCGCCCGCGGAGCAGTCGTAGCCGGAAGGCGCCATGGTGCTCACAGCCGCCGCTTCACCGCCTCCAGCACCGTGATCAGCAGCGCCGCCACCGCGACCACGACCAGCGGCGCGACATACCCCATCGCCCCGGTCTGCTCGCCGAACAGCCAGCGGAACGGTCCACTGTGCTCCTTCGCGATCACCCATCCGCCGAACGGGATCACCCCCAGCGTGACCCCGGCCAGCCCGACCAGCCCCTCCAGGCCGTCGATCGCCTTCGTGTGTGCGGCCATTGCCGTGAACTCACCTTTCTGCCCATGCGCTCAACTGCTGCGCACCCGTACCGCCGCCACCAGTACGGCGGCGCCGAGAACCGCAAGGGAGAGGTTGGCGTAGATCTCGTACCCGGAGAGCAGGCCGATCCGCGGGATCACGAACCGGTTGAAGACGTTCAGCACCGCACCCAGCAACGGCTGTGCCGCCAGGTGGTCGATCGTCCCGCTGATCCCGGCGAGGACCAGGTACAGGCCGAGGAACTGAACTCCCTTGCGCATGCCTCGAAGCTAGGAGATTCCCGCAGGGCACGGGATCGGTCGACGGTATCGGCTGGCCCGACCCTGGTCGCCTTGGCACGGTCGCGGTCGCGACGAAAGTATCGGTCCGCGCGACCTCGGTACCGTCCCGGCCGCCGCCCGCGCCCGCGGCGGCCGGGCCCAGTAGCTTCGACGGCATGGACGGTGCCGGGCCCGCCAGCAGGCGCGGTGTCCGCGAGTGGCTCGTGGACACCGGCCTTTTCCTGGCCGCGGTGGCCTTCGGGCTGCTGACCTCGGCCCTGCGGATCGGGCTGGGGCCCCCGGTCCACCCGGCCTGGCTGTTCGATGTCGATCAGCTGCTCGGCGCGCTCGGCTGTGCCGCGCTGTGGTTGCGCCGCCGCTGGCCGGTGGGGCTCGCCGTGGTGCTGGTCGCGTTGTCCGGCTTCGCCGAGATGGTCGGCGGCGCGATGCTGGCCGCGCTGTTCACCGTCGCGGTACACCGCTCGCAGCGCACCACCATGATCCTCTTCGGCCTCGCCATCACCGCGGCCGTCCTGTTCGTACTGATCCGTCCCGATCCGGATGTGCCGGGCTTCGTCCTGGTGCTGTTCAGTCTCGCCATGCAGGGCGCCGTGGTCGGCTGGGGCAGGGTGATCCACCACCGGCGTCAGCTCGTGCTGTCCCTGCGCGACCGGGCGGCCCGCGCCGAGACCGAAGCCCACCTGCGCGCCGAACAGGCCCAGCACCGGGCGCGGGAGGACATCGCGCGGGAGATGCACGATGTCCTCGGTCACCGGTTGTCGCTGCTGAGCGTGCACGCGGGCGCGCTGGAGTACCGCCCGGACGCCCCGGCCGAGGATGTGGCCCGCGCGGCCGCGGTGATCCGGGACAGCGCGCACCAGGCGTTGCAGGACCTGCGCGAGGTGATTGGCGTGCTGCGGGCCCCGGTCGGTGAGCTGCCCCAGCCGACGCTGGCCGACCTGCCCCAGCTGGTGACGGAGTCCAGGCAGGCAGGGATGCCGGTGGAGCTGCGGCAGGAGGTGAGCTGCCCGGTTCCGGACAAGCTGGGCCGCACCGCCTACCGGATCGTGCAGGAGGGCCTGACCAACGCGCGTAAGCACGCATGGGGAACCGAGGTGACGGTGACGATCTCCGGCGCGCCGGAACAGGGCCTTGCCGTCGAGGTGCGCAACGGCCCGGCGCCGCCCGCGGGCGAGGCGGAAGCGGGGCAGGGCCTGCTCGGCCTCACCGAGCGTGTCGCGCTGGCCGGGGGACGGCTCGAACACGGCCGCACCGAGGCGGGAGGGTGGCGGCTGGCGGCCTGGCTACCCTGGCCGCCATGACCGAACCCGATGCCACGGCGATCGGCGTGCTCGTCGTCGACGATGATCCACTGGTGCGTGCCGGACTCGTGATGATGCTCGGCGGCGGCACGGACATCCGGGTGGTCGGCGAGGCCGGGGACGGCGCCGAGGTCCTCGACCTGGTGGACCGGCTGGGCCCGGATGTGGTGCTGATGGACATCCGCATGCCGACCACCGACGGCCTCTCTGCCACCGAGGCACTGCGCGCCCGCGAGCACGCCCCCGAGGTCATCGTGCTGACCACCTTCGACGCCGACGAGCACGTACTGCGGGCGCTGCGGGCCGGGGCCGCGGGGTTCCTGCTCAAGGACACCCCGCCTGCCGAGATCGTGGCCGCCGTCCGCCAGGTCGCCGAGGGCAGGCCGGTGCTGTCCCCCTCGGTCACCCGGCGGCTCATCGACCGGGTCGCCGACCCCGAACCGGACCGGCGCCGGGCGCGGGCGCTGGAACAGCTGGGCACGCTGAACGAGCGGGAACATGCCGTGGCCGTCGCGGTCGGCCACGGTAAGTCCAACGCCGAGATCGGTGCCACCCTCTACCTCAGCGTGCCCACGGTGAAGACGCACGTCTCCAACATCCTGACCAAGCTCGGGCTGAACAACCGGGTCCAGATCGCCCTGCTGGCACACGACGCAGATCTGCTCACACCAGCTCGAGACCACCGTCCACGGTGAGTACCTGCCCGGTCAGCCAGCTGGCGGCGGGATCGGCCAGCCGCAGGATCCAGGTGGCCACCTCCTCCGGACGCCCGCGGCGCCCGAGCGGGATCCGGGCAGCCTCCGCACGCTTGATCTCCTCGACCTCCGCTGGGACAGGCCCGCGGAGGCCAGTGCCTCGCTCTCGGTGGGCCCCGGGGCGACCGCGTTCACCCGTACCCCACGCTCGGCGAGCTCCAGTGCCCAGCTCCTGGTCAACTGTTCCAGCGCGGCCTTGGACGCGCCGTAGTGCGCCACCCCGGCCGCCGGGCGGTGCCCGAGGATGCTGGACACGTTCAGGATCGCGCCACCGGTTGCCTCGAGATGCGGCAGTGCGGCCCTGGCGAGCAGGCTCGGCGCCGTGACGTTGGTGGCCATCAGGTCGGCCACCCGCTCGGCGGTGACCTCCGCCAGTGGCATGGCCGCGAACACCCCGGCGTTGTTCACCAGCACGTCGAGCCTGTCCCACCGGGAGTGCGCCGCCTCGACCACCCCCGCCGCGGTGCCGTCGTCCCGGATGTCCGCGACGTGCGGGACCACCGCCGGGTACCGGTCGGCGAGCTCGGCAAGGGCCTCGGCCCTGCGTGCGACCCCGAGCACCCACGCTCCGGCCGTGGCGAAGGCCTCCGCCGCGGCCGCACCGATCCCGGAGCTGGCGCCGGTCACCACCACCACACGCCCGGTGAAGTCAATCGTCATCAGAACCCCCATTCAGCTTTGTTCGATGTTCGTAGAACGTCGAACGACGCTATCATGGTGGCCATGAGGGACGCGCAACATCCGGCGACCGCGGAGATCAGTCTCACCCGGGTACTGGCCGCGCTCAGCGACCCGATCCGGCTCGGGCTGGTTCGGCTGCTCGCCGACGGCGAGGAACGGGCGTGGAACGAGCTGCGGGTGCCGGTGGCCAAGTCCACCCTCAGCCATCACCTGAAGGTGCTGCGCGCCGCGGGGGTCACCCGCACCAGGCAGGACGGCACCCGCTGCTTCGTCCGGTTGCGGGGCGAGGACCTGCGAGCCAGGTTTCCCGGCCTGCTGGACGCGCTACTGGACACCGTGCGGACGGAGGAGATCGGCGCCGAGGTCGGTGGCCCGGACACTACCCCCGCGCGGTGATCTGCTGCACCGCCCAGGAGTTGCCGTCCGGGTCGGCGAAGAAGGCGAAGCCGACGTTGTTCAGGTCCTCCCCCTCGCGGACCGCCCGGAAACCGGAGCCTTCGGCCACCCGGACCTCGCTGACCTCCACCCCGCGCGCGGCCAGCTGGGCCCGTGCCGCGCGCACATCGGAGACCACCAGTTGCAGACCCTTGAGCGAACCCGGTTGCATGCCCTCGCCCACGCCCGTGCCCACCACGATCGAGCAGCCCGACCCCGGCGGGGTCAGCTGCACCACCCGCAGCTCCTCGTTGATCCGGGTGTCGTGGTCGAGGTGGAAGCCGAGCCGGTCGGCGTAGAACTCCCTGGCACGGTCCACATCGGACACGGGAATGATGACGACTTCCAGCGTCCAGTCCATCGTTGCGACCTCCCGCACACCGTGCCCCCGGATCCCACCTCGACCCAGCGTAGCGGGGCAACGAACGCGAGAGCCGCGAATGCCGTATCGGTTATATTACTCATATGGCAACAGCGTTCGCGGCACTGGCCGAACCACGTCGGCGCGAGATTCTCGACCTGCTGCGTACCGGGGAGCGGCTGGTCGGCGACCTGGTGGAGCGGCTGGAGGTCACCCAGCCCGCGGTGTCCAAGCATCTCAAGGTGCTACGGGAGGCCGGGCTGGTCGAGGTGCGCCAGGACGCGCAGCGCCGCTGGTACCGGCTGCGCCCGGAGCCGCTGGCCGAGGTCGACGACTGGATCGCGCCGTACCGCGCGCTGTGGCACGACCGGCTGGACGCACTGGAGCGGCACCTGGACGCCATGCCGGACGAATAGTCATTGACAAAGACTGTCTTTACGTAAAAACTCTCCTTTGTGAAGGAGTTGCTGTACCTGGACCGGTTCGAACAGGCCGAGGCACTGTTCAAACCGCAACGCGTGGAGGTGCTGCGGCGGCTCGCCGAGCCGCGCTCGTGCACCGAGGTCGGAGTCGAACTCGACCAAACCCCGCAGCGGGTCTATTACCACGTCAAACGCCTGCTGGACGCCGGCCTGGTGGACCGGGTCAGCGAGCGGCGGGTGCGCGGCATCAACGAGGGCATCTACCAGGCCAGCGCCCGCTCCTACTGGCTGTCCCCCCGGCTGGTCGGCACGATCGGCGACCGCAGCGCCCGCGACCAGCTGAGCCTGGGCTACCTGTTGAACCTGGTCGAGGAGGTCCAGGTGGACCTCGCCGCATTGGAGGCAGGCACCGGCGAACTTCCCACGCTCGGCGTTTCCGGCGAGATCCGGTTACCGAGGGAGCGACGCCAGGCCTTCCTCGACGAACTCAGGGACACCTTGCAGAACCTGCTGACCCGCTACGGCGGCGCGGAGGGTGACGCCTTCCGCCTCGCGGTCGCCTGCTACCCCCGTGGAGACACCGATGAGTGACGTTCTCGACCTGACCGCCCGGCTCGACGCCCCACCGGCCACGGTGTACCGGGCACTGACCGAACCGGAGGCGCTGCGCACCTGGTTCGCCGAGCATGCGGAAGCCACTCCCGACCGGTTCGCGTTCTGGGGCCGGTACACCCCGCAAGGCGAACCCGGCCGGCAACGCCTGCTGGTCGCCGAGACGGACCGGCTGCTCCGGTTCGCCTGGGTGCTCGACGGCACCGAGACGACCGTCGAGCTCAGGCTCGCCGAAGCCGAATCCGGCGGTACCACGCTGACCCTCGCCCAGACCGGCGTCCCCACCATGGCCGAGCTGATGGAACCGGCAGGCCGCAGGGACGGCCTGCACACGCTGCACACGTTCTGGCCGCTGGCGATCGCGCGCCTCGCCGAGTACGTGGAGGGCAGGGAGCTCACCCCGGCCTGCGACTTCAGCCCGTCCCGCCCGGCGGAGATCCGGATCGAGGTCACCGTGGACGGCGCCCCGGAAGAGGTGTTCGAGTCCCTGGTCGATCCGAAGCGGATCGCCCGCTGGTTCGGCTGGGAGGCCGAGGTCGAGCCCCGGCTCGGTGGCCGGATGGCGCTCGGGGCCGACGGCCGGATCTTCGAGTTCGAGCCGGGCCGCACGCTGGCCTACTCCGACGAGGAAGGCGCGATCGTCCGCTGGGAGCTGGCCGGTTCCGCCGGCCGGACCCGGCTCACCTTCGTGCAGAGCGGGTTCCCGGCCGGGGAACCGGACAACGCGGCACAGCACGAGGCCGGTTGGCTGGGCGGTCTCGCCGAGCTCAAGCGCCTGCACACCCTCGGCGAGTCCTGGCGACCCCTCACCACCGAGCCCGAGGACTGACGACCGGGGGTCAGGGTTCGGTGGGGGCTGGGGGTTTCACCCCGGTGATCATGACGTTGTAGAACAGCTCCCGCGGTAGCACCCTGGCCAGCAGCTTCCGGTCCACGGCGGACAGCCGGAGCCAGGCGCGGTAGGCGAACAGCCGCCAGCGCAGGGTCAGCTTCTCCTGCGGCACGGCGGCCTCGACGGTGCGGATCGGCCAGCCCAGCAGGGCCGCGGTGAACTCCTCGGTGACCGCCTCGACGTCCACCGCACCCGCGCCCAGTGCCGTGCGCTCCAGCTCGGAGGGGTCGAAGGTGTGCAGGTCGACCACGGCCTCCAGGGCCGCGGCGCGGGAGGACTCGTCCAGTTCCTCCTGCGGCCTGCGCCAGGAACGCAGTGCGGGCAGCCGGGTCAGGTTGGTGGTCAGCCACCAGGTGAACTGCCCCAGCTTGCGGGCATAGAAGTCGCCGATCCTGGTCGGCTCGCCTGCGAAGACGAACCGACCGCCCGGCTTGAGCACCCGCAGCACCTCGCGGAACGCGGCCCGCACATCGGGGATGTGGTGCAGCACGGCATGCCCGATCACCAGGTCGAAGCTGTCGTCCGGGTACGGGATGCGCTCGGCGTCGGCCACGCGGCCGTCCACGTCGAGGCCGAGGTTCGCCGCGTTGCGCAACGCCGCCTGCACCATCCCCGGCGAGAGGTCGGTGACCGAACCACGCTTGATCACCCCGCCCTGCATCAGGTTCAGCAGGAAGAACCCGGTACCGCTGCCCAGTTCCATCGCGGTGGGGTACGGCCAGTCCGCGTCCCCGGCCACCGTGCGGAACACGTCGGTGGCATAGGAGATGCAGCGCTCGTCGTAGGAGATCGACCACTTCTCGTCGTAGGTGCCCGCCTCCCAGTCGTGGTACAGCACGTTGGCCAGCTTCGGGTCCGCGTAGGCGGCCTGGACCTGCTCGGCGGTGGCGTGCGGGTTGGGTGCGGGGTCGGTCGCGTCCGTCACGGGCGGCTCACTTGCCTTCGAAGGTGGCCTTGCCGGGGCCGTTCTCGATGAACGACTGCATCCCGGTGGACTGGTCCTCGGTCGCCCACAGCGAGACGAACAGGTTCGTCTCCAGCTTGAGCCCATTGCGCAGGTCCAGGTCCAGGCCGCCGTCGATCGCGGCCTTCGCCGCCTTGAGCGCGACCGCGGGCCCCTCGGCGAACTGCGCGGCCCAGGCATGCGCCGTGGCGTACACATCGTCCGGGGCCACGACCTGGTCCACCAGCCCCAGCGCGAGCGCCTCCTCGGCCTTCACGAACCGGCCGGTGTAGACCAGGTCCTTGGCCTTGCTCGGGCCGATCAGGCGGGCCAGCCGCTGGGTGCCGCCCGCACCGGGGATGATGCCGAGCTGGATCTCCGGCTGCCCCACCTTGACGTTGTCGCCTGCCACCCTGCGGTCGGCGGTCAGCGCCAGCTCGAGGCCGCCACCGAGGGCGTACCCGGTGATCGCCGCCACGGTCGGCTTGGGGATCTCGGCCAGCGCGGTGAGCGAACCGGACAGCGCGGCCCCGAACTTCGACATCTCCACATAGGACTTCGCGGCCATCTCCTTGATGTCCGCGCCGCCCGCGAAGGTCTTCTCCCCGCCGTAGAGGATGACCGAACGCACGTCGTCCCGGTCGGTCGCCTGCCTGGCGGCCTCGGCCAGTTCGGCCTGCACCTGGTTGTTCAGCGCGTTGACCGGCGGCCGCTCCAGCCGGATCGTGCCGACCCCGGCCTCGACCTCGAGACGTACGAACTCGCCCACGCCCATCCTCCTCGTGTTGCCGACACCTGCGGGCTCCCCGCAGGCTACCCGTCAGTAGAACACGTTACCGGCGCCGGGCGAAGAAGCGCGCACCGGAACGCTCCAGAATCAGGTCCTGACCGAAGGTGGCGGAAAGGTTCTCCCCGGTCAATACGTCCTCGAGCAGGCCGCCCGCCACCATCCGCCCCTCGGCCAGCAGCAACGCGTGTGTGAAGCCAGGCGGAATCTCCTCGACGTGGTGGGTGACCAGGACCATAGCCGGGGCGTCCGGATCCATGGCCAGCGTGGAGAGCCTTGCCACCAGGTCCTCCCTGCCACCGAGGTCGAGTCCGGCCGCGGGCTCGTCCAGCAGCAACATCTCCGGATCGGTCATCAGCGAGCGGGCGATCAGTGTGCGCTTGCGCTCCCCCTCGGACAGGGTGCCGAAGGTGCGTTCGGCCAGGTGCTTGATCCCCAGTGCCGCGAGCAGTTCGTCCGCCCGCTCGGTGTCCAGCGAGTCGTAGTCCTCCCGCCAGCGGCCGAGCACGGCGTAACCCGCGCTCACCACCACGTCCCGTACGGCCTCATCCGGCGGCACCCGGCCCGCCAGCGCTGCGGAGGTGAAGCCGATCCGCGGCCGGAGCTCGAACACGTCCACCCTGCCCAGCCGCTCGCCGAGCAGGTGCACCGTGCCGGTGGTGGGGTGCAGCTCGGCCGCGGCCATCCGCAGCAGGGTGGTCTTGCCCGCACCGTTCGGGCCGAGCACCACCCACCGCTCGTCCAGCTCCACGGACCAGTCGACGTCGGCCAGCAGCTTGTTACCCCCGCGCCGGACCCCGACACCGGACATATGCACCACGAGGTCGTCCAGTTCCGCCTGCTCGATCTGCTGCGTCGGCTCGCTCACGGGGCCATTGTCACTGACCCGGGGCACACCCGTCACGACGACCCACCCCTGTACCGGTGTCCAGCCAATGAGAAGCTGGCCACCGCGCCCGGCCGACGTGGCAGCATCGGAGTCGTGTTCGAGTTCGCCACCGGATCGCCCCGCCCCTGCCCGGCGTGGGCCCTGTGGCGCGACCGCGCGGTCGACCTGCTGCTGGTCGCGTCGTGCGGGTGTACCGGCCGCTGATCCGCCGTACACCCGGTGTCTTAGCCAATAGTCGGGCTATTCAGGTCCGCGACCTGCCTCACCAGTGCTGTGTCCCGCAACGACCGCTCGCACAGGCCTGGCGGCCTGCGGTCGCCGGGTCGTTCTGAATAGCCCTCCAGATCCCGACGCACCCATGGAGCATCCCGATGACCCAGTCGATCGCCCCTGCCGAAATTCACCCCCGGATCACCGACCCGCTACTTCCCAGCCTCCTGTCCCAGAACAGTCCATTGTGGACTCCGAGGCAACTGAACGAACTGACCAGCACGGTCACCACCGAGCTGACAACGGCGTTGCGCGGCCTGCTCCGGTTCGACGCCGACCAGCGCTGGTGGGCCCGGCTCGCCCTGACCGACGGCGTGGAGCTGTGGCTGCTGTCCTGGCTGCCCGGCCAGCAGACCAGGCCACACGACCACGGTGGTGCCGCGGGCTCGTTCACCGTGCTACAGGGCGAACTGACCGAGGAGTACCGCTACCCCGGCGGGCCGGTCCGGCAGCGCGTGCACACCGCGGGGGACGGACTCGGCTTCGGCGCGGGCAGGGCACACCGGGTGGGCAACGCGAGTGCCGCGCCCGCGGCCAGCGTGCACGCCTACTCCCCGCCGCTGGTCCCGACCAGGGAGTACTCGACCCTGGCCGAGGTTCCGGCCGAGACACCGCCGCTGCCGGTGATCGTCCCGTGACCGCGCGCATCGAAGCCGCACTCGCCGCCGCTAGGTCCACTGTGGAGCGGGTAGGCCCGCCGGAGGCGGCACGCCTGCGGGCCGACGGCGCGCTGCTGGTGGACATCCGCCCGGCAAGCTACCGGGCCGCCGAGGGGGAGATACCGGGCGCCGTGCCGGTCGAGCGGATCCACCTGGAATGGCGGCTGGACCCCTCCTGCGCGCACCGGTTGCCGGGAGTCCACCCCGGCCGCACGGTGGTGGTGCTCTGCAACGAGGGCTACGCCTCCAGCCTCGCCGCCGCCGAGGTCAGACGGCTCGGCCTGACCGGGGTACGGGACCTGGTCGGCGGGTACCGCGCCTGGCTGGCCGCCGGCCTGCCGACGACCGGTTCGCAGGCGAACTCAGGCCAGCACCACCTTGCCGAGCTCGGCGGGGCTGGCCAGCAGCGAGTGCTTGGGTAGCACCCGCACGGTGTAGCCGAGGGAGCCCGCGCGGGGCAGCCGCACCGCGGCGGCGAAGGCGCCGATGCCGTCGGGCTCCATCGGCACCACCACCGGGTCGAGCAGGTCATCGGTGTCGCCCACCCTGCCCAGCAGCGCCTGTACCTCCACATCGGACGGATCGAGCCCTGCCAGGTCCACCCTGGCGCGTACCCGGACCTCCTTGCCGACCACCAGGGTCTCCGGCGACTCGACAAGGAACTCGGTGTCGAAGATCCGCACCTGGTTCCAGGCCAGGTCGAGCCGGTTGCGGTACGCGGCGAGGGAACGGGCTCCGGCACCGGACTCCTCGAGCGCGGCGGTCACCGCGGTGGCGGCAGGCCGGTAGTAGGACTGCACGTACTCCCGCACCATCCTGGAGGCCTGCACCCGTGGCCCGAGGGTGTCAAGGGTGTGCCGGACCATGGACATCCAGCCCCGCGGCACCCCGTCGCCGTCCCGGTCGTAGAACAGCGGCGCCACCTGCTGCCCGAGCAGGTCGTAGAGCGCGGCCGCCTCCAGTTCGTCGCGGCGCAGCGGATCACGCACCCCGTCCGCGGTGGGGATGGCCCAGCCGTTGCTGCCGTCGTAGTACTCGTCCCACCAACCGTCCCGGATGGACAGATTCAGCCCGCCGTTGAGCGCGGCCTTCATCCCGGAGGTGCCGCAGGCCTCCAGCGGCCGGGTGGGGTTGTTCAGCCAGATGTCGCAGCCACGGTAGAGGTAACGGGCCAGTGCCATGTCGTAGTCCGGGAGGAACACGATGCGGTGGCGCACCGCGGGATCGTCCACGAACCGGATGATCTGCTGGATGAGCTGCTTGCCGCCCTCGTCGGCGGGATGGGACTTGCCCGCGACCACGATCTGGATCGGATGCTGCTCATCCAGCAGCAGCGCGCGCAGCCGCTCGGGATCGCGCAGCATCAGGGTGAGCCGCTTGTAGGTCGGCACCCGGCGCGCGAAGCCGACGGTCAGCACGTCCGGGTCGAAGATCGCGTTGGTCCAACCGAGCTCCAGCGCCGAGGCGCCCCGCTGCAGCCAGGATGCGCGTGCCCGGCGCCGCACCTCGGCCACCAGCTTCCCGCGCAGGTCCCGCCGCAGGTCCCACAGCTGCTGGTCGCCGACCTCGGGCCGGGCACTCGGCTCGCCCCCGTCGTGCCCCCACTCCTCGTCGCTGCCGCCGAGCAGCGCGCTCATCTCCCTTGCCACCCAGGTGGGACCGTGCACGCCGTTGGTGACCGCGGAGATCGGCACCTCCGGCTCGTCGAAACCCGGCCACAGCCGGGCGAACATCCGCCGGGACACCCTCCCGTGCAGCGCGGACACCCCGTTGGCACGCTGGGCCAGCCGCAGGCCCATATGCGCCATGTTGAACATGCCGGGGTTGTCCTCGGCGCCCAGCGCGAGGACACGGCGCACGTCGATGTCCGGCAGCAGCCTGCCGTCGCCGAAGTAGCGCTGCACCAGGTCCACCGGGAACCGGTCGATACCCGCGGCCACCGGGGTGTGCGTGGTGAACACCATGCCCGCCCGCACCCCGGCCATCGCCTCCTCGAACTCCAGCCCGTCCGCGGCCAGGATCTCCCTGGCCCGCTCCAGCCCGAGGAAACCGGCGTGCCCCTCGTTCATGTGGAACACCTCGGGCTGCGGGTGCCCGGTCAGCTCGCAGTAGCGGCGCACCGCGCGCAACCCGCCGATCCCGGCCAGGATCTCCTGGCGGATCCGGTGGTCGGCATCGCCGCCGTAGAGCCGGTCGGTGACCCGGCGCAGGTCCTCGTCATTGGCCTCCACATCGGTGTCCAGCAGCAGCAGCGGGATCCGGCCGACTCGTGCCTTCCACACCTGGGCCCACAGCTGGCGCCCACCGGGCATCGCCACGCACACCTGCATCGGCTCCCCGTCGGGTTCGGTGACCAGGTCCAGCGGCAGCCCGCTGGGGTCGATCACCGGGTAGTGCTCGACCTGCCAGCCGTCCAGGGACAGCGTCTGGCGGAAGTAGCCGGCCCGGTACAGCGGGCCGACCCCGACCAGCGGTGCGCCGAGGTCGGATGCGGCCTTGAGATGGTCCGCGGCCAGCACCCCGAGTCCGCCTGAGTAGTTGGGCAGGGCTTCGGTGACGCCGAACTCCATGGAGAAGTACGCCACGGCCTCCGGCAGCCTGCCTGCCGCGGCCTCGCGCTGGTACCAGCGTGGCTCGGTGAGGTAGCGCTCCAGGTCCGCGGTCGCGGCCTGGGCCCTGGCCAGGAAGTCCTCGTCCTCGGCGAGCTCCTCCAGTCGCGCAGGCGGTACCGAGGTCAGCACCCGCAGCGGGTCCTTCACCTGCCGGAACAGCTCGCCGTCGATGGAGGCGAACAGGTCCCGGGTCGGCGGATGCCAGGTCCAGCGCAGGTTGGTCGCCAGTGCACTCAGGCCGGTCAGTCGCTCGGGCAGGCTGGCGTGCACGGTGAACCGGCGGACTGCTCTCATGCTCTGCGACGATAGCTCGCCGGGCAACCGATCGCGGTCGGCCCCGCACCGAGCGTTCCACATCCCCTGCCCCGGCCTCGGGCCGATACAGCAGAATGAGGTGGTGCGCACCCGGCCGAAGCTGATGCTGGTGTCCCTGCTCGCGCTCGCTGCGCTGCTCGCCTCCGGGTGCGCCGAACGGGTACCCGGCGCGGCGCACCAGAGCACCACCCTGGTGGTCGAGCACGTGCAGCGCGGCACGACCTCCCTGGTGCCTGCCGATTTCGTGCAGGGCAGTGACGGCGGCGAGATCGACACCCTGGCCGCGACGGTGCTCACCGAGGTCCGGGCCTACTGGCAGCGGGAGTACCCCGCCGTGTTCGGCGAGCCATGGCACGAGCTGGAGGGCGGCTTCGTCTCGGTGGACACCGCCGACGAGAGCACCCCGCCGCCGCCCTGCACCCAGTCCGCGCCCGATGTCGAGGGCAATGCCTACTACTGCCCCGCGGAGGACGTGATCGTGTGGGACCGCGCGGCGCTGCTGCCGGTGCTCACCGAGCGGTACGGTGCGGGCGCGGTGATGCTGGTGCTGGCGCACGAGGTCGGGCACGCCGTGCAGGCCAGGTCCGGGGTGACCGGCAGGTCCGGGCGCGCCGACCCCCGGCTGTACCCGACGATCGTGCTGGAGTCGATGGCCGACTGCTACGCGGGAGCGTTCCTGCGCTGGGTGGTCGATGGCAGCTCCGGGCATCTGAGACTCGCCGAGGACGAGCTGGACGCGGCGCTGCGCGCGTTGATCACCTTCCGGGACCCGGTCGGCACCGACGACAGCGAGCAGGGGGCACACGGCGATGCCTTCGACCGGGTGTCGGCCTTCCAGGACGGATACCAGGCGGGCGCGGGCCCGTGTTCCCGGATCACCGCGGAGAACCGCACCTTCACCCAGCGCGCGTTCACCAGTGCCGGCGACCTGGAACGCGGCGGGAACCTGCCGCTGGAGGATCTGCTGGCCGCGATGACCGACGACCTGGACGCGTACTTCACCGGCATCGTCACCACCGCGGGCACCGAATGGTCACCCCCGGAGATCGGCAAGGTGCCGGAGGAACCACGTTGCACCCCCGGCGGGCAGGGCGGGGTCGCCTACTGCCCGGAGGCGAAGGCGGTACGGGTGCGCACCGAGGGAATGCTCGGCGAGGTGCACGCCGGGATCGGCGACTACGCCGCGGGAATGCTGCTGGCCAGCCGGTACGCACTGGGCGCATGGCAGGCGGCGGGCAACCCGCTCACCGGCAGGGAGGCCCAGCGCGGCGCGCTGTGCCTGGCCGGCGCCTACACCGGGTCCCTGCTGCGGCCGGAGCGCGACTTCACCGTCTCCCCCGGCGACCTCGGCGAGGCGGTGCAGCTGCTGCTCATCTACGACTACCCGGCCAGGGACGTGAACGGCGGCTCGCTGGCGACCGGGTTCGACCGGATCAGCGCGTTCCGGGCCGGGGTGACCGCGGGCGCGGGCGGTTGCGGCTTCGGTTGAGCCGATCGGCGTACGGCGATGCTCCTCGGTTAGTAGGGTGCCGGTGATTCGGTGTGCGGATGGTCCGGCCGGACCAATGGACAGGAAACGAGCGAGCATGAGTTTGGCAGCACGGCGGCGTTCGACGCTGGCCGCGTTCCTCGCCGTGACGGCCCTCGGCGCCGGCACGGCCTGCGACGGGGGAAGCACGGAAGGGCAGGCGCAGACGCCTGGTGATGTGGCCGGGCTGCCGGTCACGCACTTCGAGAGCGGGCTGAAGGCGGACGCACCGCAACCGGACCTCGATGTCCGCAACGCCACCGACAGCGAGGAGGACCGGATCGCCATCGCCTCGATCGCCGACGTGAGCGACTACTGGGCGCAGCAGCTTCCGGAGCACTTCCAGCAGGAGTTCGAGCCGGTGCGGGAGCTGCTGTCCTACGACCCGGCAGGCGAGGACTTCGAGGTCTGCGGCGCGTCCACCTCAGCCGCCGCGATGAACGCGTTCTACTGCCCGCCGGAGGACCTGGTCGGTTGGGACCGCGCCAAGCTGCTACCACTGCTGCGGGAACGGTTCGGCCCGATGGCGATCGTGACCGTGCTCGGCCACGAGTTCGGCCACGCCGTGCAGCACCGGCTCGGGGACAAGGCGGGGATCGACAACTCGACCAAGACGATCGTGAAGGAGCAGCAGGCGGACTGCTTCACCGGCAGCTACTTCCGCTGGATGGCCGAGGGCAGGAGCAAGTACTTCGAGGTCTCCACCTCCGAGGGCCTGAACCAGGTGCTCGCCTCGCTGTTCTTCATCCGGGACGAGCCGGGCCAGTCGGCGCGTTCCCGCGGCGCGCACGGCACGGCGTTCGACCGCACCTACGCCTTCCAGCTCGGCTTCGAGCAGGGCGCCGCGAAGTGCGCCGGGATCGACCAGGCGAGCGTGGACGCGCGGGTCACCGAGCAGCCGTTCCATCCCGAGGACAAGGAGAAGGGGGACAGCAGCCTGGACCAGGAGCTGATCGGCATCCTGCAGGAGAGCCTGGACAAGGCCTTCGAGGGCGCCGGGGTGCAGGGCCCGGAGATCGTGGACGAGGGTGGCTCCTGCCCGAACGGCCCGAGCACGCCACCCGCCTCGTACTGCCCGGACAGCAACACCGTGAACATCGACCTGGCCACGCTCAGGGAGCTCGCGCAGCCGGTGGACCGCAGGGCGGAGTTCAAGGGCGAGGAGACGACCGGGATGGGCGACTTCGCCGCACTCGCCGAGATCGCCTCGCGCTACACGCAGGGCATCCAGCAGGGGGTCGGCGCCGCGCTGGAGGGCTCCAGCGCGGGGCTGCGGACCTCCTGCCTTGTCGGGGCCTGGGCCGGGGCGACGAACCGGGAGGGCGCCACGCTGCGGCTGTCCTCCGGCGACCTGGACGAGGCGATCGCCGAGCTGCTCCAGCCGCGCAGCCTGATCGCCGCCGACCTGCAAGGCAACCAGGTGGCCAACGGATTCGAGCGCGTCGAATCCCTGCGAGTCGGCTACCTCCAGGGCTCCGACCCCTGCTCCCAGTACGCCTGACCCGCTCTGCTGTGAGTGGCCCGTTCCCTGCCGTTTTGGGTGGTGGTGGGAGACGGGTGGGAGGGCCACTCACAGCATTACCGGAAGGGTGGTTAGAAGAGGGCGGAGGCGAGGTCGCGGCGGGCCTTGAGGACGCGCTCGTCCTCGGCGTCGAACAGCTCGAACAGGCTGACGAGGTGCTCCCGGACCCGGTTGCGGTCCTCCCCCGCGGTGCGCCGGACCGTGCCGATCAGCCGGGCGAAGGCCGCGTCGATCTGGTTCTGCGCCACCTCGAAGTCGGCGGCGGCCAGCTGGGCGGTCACGTCCTTCGGGTCGGCGTCGGCACGCTCGACGGCCGTGGGGTCGACCTCACTGGCGCGCCGCATGAACCGCACCTGCGCCAGCGCCGCCTTCGCCTGCTCGTTGGCCGGCTCGGCGTCGAGAATGCGCTGGTAGGCCTCCTCCGCGGCGGTGAAGTCGCCGCGGTCCAGTGCGGCCTCGGCCTCGGTGAACCGCGGGTCCTCCTGCTGCTCGGCCTCGGCGCCCTCCTGCGGGGCCGGGCCGCCGCCGGGCAGCTTGTCCTTCAGTGCGTCCAGCAGCGAGTCCAGCCACTGCCGGATCTTCGGCTCGGGCAGCGCGCCGGAGAAGGCGTCCACCGGCTGCCCACCGGCGATCGCCACGACCGTGGGAATGGACTGCACGCCGAACAGCTGCGAGACCCGCGGATTGGCATCGACGTCGATCTTGGCGAGCACCCAGGTGCCGCCCGCCTCGGTGGCCAGCTTCTCCAGCACCGGGCTGAGCTGCTTGCACGGCCCGCACCAGTCCGCCCAGAGGTCGACCACGACCAGCTGCTGCATCGAACGCTCGACGACCTCGGACTGGAACGTGGTCTCGGTGACGTCGATGACCGCGGGGCCACCCGCCGGCGGCCCGCCCTGCGCGGCGTTCCCTCCGGAACTCGGCCGCTGCCGCGTCGCGTCCGCGCGCGCCTTGAGCCCGGACAGGTCGACCGCACCGGAGAGCGCGGCCGAGGTGGCTGCTGACTTGCCTGCTGATCCGCGTGGGTGTGTCACGACTCCATCCTGGCATGGGACGGCTGATGCTTCACCGCTGGTCGCCCCTGCTCGCTCAGGGCGCACAGACCCCAGCGCTCACTCGCGATGGTGCCTCAGTCACCGGTAGCAGTCCACCCTCACCCGAGCGGGTCAACCATGGCCGCCGAACACGCCCAGGTGGTCGAACGCATGTTCTACTAAGGATGATCAGCTGATCCGGCAGGGGGAACCAGATATCCAGCAACAGGAGGCGGGAGTTGGCGTACAAGATCACCCATCGGACGACCGGAAAGGAACTGCGTTTCCCCAACCGGACCGCGGCCGAGTCCTATATCGAGCGGCATGGCGGCGGGCTCGGCAACTGGGACATCACCACCGCCCCCGGCAGGGATCCCGCGTGGGGCCTGCCCGCCGCGATGCTGCCCGGCGGCGCACCGAAACCGCGCAGTAGCCGCCGCACACACGGCTGAGGGCGCGGGCTAGGCACGCGGGACCTCGGCGCGCGGGTTTACTCGGCCAGACGACGTTCCACGCGGTCCACCTTGGCCTCGAGCTGGTCGTCGTAACCGGGCCGGATATCGGCCTTGAGGACGAGGCCGACGCGCGCCGAGCCCTCCCCCGCGGCCGCGACGGCCCGCTTGATCACATCCATCACCTCGTCCCACTCGCCCTCGATGTTGGTGAACATCGCGTTGGTCGAGTTGGGCAGTCCGGACTCGCGCACGACCCGCACCGCGCGGGCCACCGCCTCACTGACCCCGCCATCGGTCTGCTGACCGGACGGGCTGACGCTGAATGCGACGATCATCTGCTGCTCCTCGCTGTGGCAGGGGTTGCTCGGTTTTCGCGCACCACCCTGCCCCAGCACACGGATATCCGCTGGTAATTTCGACAGCCATGAACCGTCCGCTGCCCTTCGACCCGATCGCCCGCGCCGCCCAGCTGTGGGACGAGCGCATCGGCCCCGCCGAAACCATGGCCGCGGTGACCGGGATCATGCGGGTCCAGCAGATCATCCAATCCGCCGTGGACAACGCACTGAAGCCGCACGGACTCACCTTCGCCCGATACGAGGCGCTGGTGCTGCTCACCTTCGCCCGCAGGTCCAGCCTGCCGATGCGGGTGATGGGTGAACGACTGCAGCTGCATCCGACCAGCGTGACCAACATCGTCGATCGGCTGGAGAAGGACGGACTGGTCAAGCGCATGCCGCACCCGACGGACCGCAGGACCACCCTGGTCGAGATCACCGAGGACGGCCGGAGCAGGCGCGAGGCGGCAACGGCCGCGGTGACCGAGATCGACTTCGGGATGCGCGGCCTCACCTCCCGGCAGACGGCTCAGCTCACCGACCTGCTGACCAGGATCCGCAAGGCCACGGGCGACTTCACCGAGTAGGCCCGGTCCGCGCTCCGAAGCAGACGTCCGGACCGGACGTCCGGATCAGGCGCGGACGGGCTCGGTCAGGTCGGTGACGAACAGGCCGGTGCCGCCCCGCAGGTGACGCCGCGGGCCGTCCAGCTTGCCGGACCGCAGCGCCCACTTCTCGAAAGCCCAGGTGAACAGCGGCGGGATGCTGGCGAGCAGCGCCAGCAGCAGGATGCGCGGGCGCCAGCCGAGCGGCCGGAACACCGCGAGGGTGACCAGTACATAGAGGACGAACATCACGCCGTGCACCATGCCGAGCACCGGAACGCCACCCTCGCCGAGCTCCACCACGTACTTCAGGAACATCCCGACGAGCAGGCCAGCCCAGGAGAACGCCTCGGCCACGGCGACGACACGGAACACGACAGCGGCCTTACCGGACACGCTTCCTCCTCGTACTCACGCACAAAAACGCCCGACAACGGACGGGCGCCACTCCCGTCTACGTCAACCACGCTGTCGGACGCTGCGATACCAGTGTGCTGCGTGATCGCGCTCACCGGAACACCGGGGTGCCCATGATCACCCCGTTCCCGGTGGCTGCCCACCCGGACCGCTGAACAGAACGCGAGTGTTGACAACCTTGTCGGCCGAAGCTTCGCGAGCGACCGGGAACGTAACGAAACGGACGCGATTCTCGGCCGGACTCCCAGGCAAGCATTGACATCACCGGAACGCTGGTGTGCAATCTCCGCCACTATGACAACGTTGTCTAGGAATGACCGCTCCGGCGCGCAGAAGCCGCAGAAGTCGATGAGCCGCCGGGCGACGATGAGCGATGTGGCCAGGCTGGCCGGGGTCAGCATCAAGACGGTGTCCCGGGTGGTCAACGACGAGCCCGCGGTGCACCCGGACACCGCGGAGCGGGTCATCGCGGCCATCGAGCAGCTCGGGTTCCGGCGCAACCTTGGTGCCCGCAACCTGCGCCGGGGCTCCACCACCGGCACGGTGGGGCTGATCGTCGAGGATGTGGGCAACCCCTTCTACTCCGAGCTGAACCGGGCCGTGGAACGCACCGCCGCCGCGTTCGGCAGGCAGGTGCTCACCGGGTCCTCCGACGAGAACCGCGACCGCGAGCGGGAGCTGGCGCTGGAGTTCTGCTCGCGCAGGGTGGACGGCATGCTGATCGTCCCCGCCGGGATGCAGCACGGCTACCTGGTGCCGGAGATGCGCGCGGGGACCCCGGTCGTGTTCATCGACCGGCCCGCTGGCGACATCGTCGCCGACACCGTGCTGGTGGACAACCTCGGCGGCACCGTGGAGGCGGTCACCCATCTCGCCTCCTTCGGCCACCGCCGGATCGCCTTCCTCGCCGACAGCCCGAACATCTTCACCGCGAGTGAGCGCCTGCGCGGTTTCCGGGAGGGCTGCGCGCGCGCCGGGATCCCGTTCGACGAGCGGCTGGTGATCATGCGCACGCCCACCGAGCAGAACGTCGGCGAGGCGGTGCACCGCCTGCTCGAGGGTCCGGACGCCGCCACCGCGGTGGTGGCAGGCAACAACCGGGCCACCGTGCACCTGCTGCGCGCACTCGCACACACCGGGGGCCCGCGCCCCGCGGTGGTCGGTTTCGACGACTTCGAACTCGCCGACCTGCTCGACCCGCCGGTCACGGTGATCGCGCACGACGTCAGCGCACTCGGCGAGTCGGCGGCCGAGCTGCTGTTCGCCCGCCTGCAAGGAGATCAGTCCACCCCGAGAAAGGTAGTCCTGCCCGTGCGTCTGGTAGCCCGCGGTTCCGGCGAGGTGCGGCCGAGTGCGTAGTTCCCTTGAACCGGTTGCCCTTCCGGCGAACCAGCCGCCGCAGTTCTATCGGGGCGGCGAGTCGATCGCCGCGCTGCGCGCCGCGGACGGCGACCCTGGTGCCTTCGGGCCGGAGGACTGGGTCGCTTCCACCACCACCCTGTTCGGCCAGGAGACGGCGGGACTGAGCCTGCTGCCCGACGGCCGCTGGCTGCGCGACGCCGTCCGCGCCGACCCGCGGGGCTGGCTGGGGGCCGAACACGCCGCCGCCTTCGCGGGCTCCACGGCACTGCTGGTGAAACTGCTGGACGCAGGACAACGGCTGCCGGTGCACTTCCACCCGTCGGACGCCTTCGCCCGGCGGCATTTCGACTCGCATTTCGGCAAGGCCGAGGCCTGGATCGTGATCGGAACCTCCGGTGGGGACCCGCGGGTGCACGCCGGGTTCCGGCGGTCGCACAGTGCCGCGGAGATCGAGGACTGGGTGCGCACCCAGGACGCGCCCGCCATGCTCGGCGCGCTGAACAGCGTGCCGGTCCGGCCGGGCGACACGGTGTACGTCCCTGCGGGGCTGCCGCACGCCATCGGTGCCGGGGTGTTCGTGGTGGAGCTGCAGCAGCCGACCGACTTCTCCCTCACCCTGGAGTGGCGGGACTTCCTCGCCAGCCCGGAGAAGGGACACCTCGGGCTAGGGTTCGCCACCGCGATCGAGGCGCTGGACACCTCGGCCTGGGACGAGCAGCGGCTGGACACGCTGATCCGGCACACCGATGCCGCACAGGAGCCCACGGTGAACCTGCTGGCGGACGGGGCTTCCCGCTACTTCCGGGCCGAGCAGCTCCGGCCGCGCGGCGCGCTCGCCCTCGACCCCTCGTTCGCGGTGCTGGTGGTGCTGGAAGGAAACGGGGTGCTGCGTACCGAGAACGGGGGCAAGCACGAGCTGGCGAAGGGCGACACCCTGGTCGTTCCGCACGGTGCCGGACAGACCGAGGTGGAGGGTGACCTGACGGTGATCCGCTGCCGCCCACCCGCACCGGGTAAGGAGAAAACCGATGCCTGACAACGGCTTGCTGGAGGCCAGGGACCTGGTCAAGACCTACGGTTCCGTCGAGGCCCTGCGCGGCGCCTCGTTCCAGGCCAGACCCGGTGAGGTGACCGCGCTGATCGGGGACAACGGCGCCGGTAAGTCCACATTGGTCAAATGTCTCTCCGGCGCGGAGCAACCGGACTCCGGCAGCATCCTGCTGGACGGTGCCGAGATCGAACTGGACTCGCCGACGGCGGCTCGTGGCCTCGGCATCGAGACGGTCTACCAGGACCTGGCGGTGGCCCCGGAGCTTGATCCCGCTGCGAACCTCTTCCTCGGCAGGGAGCTGTATCGCAAGGGGCTACTCGGCAGGCTCGGCATGCTGGACAAGGCGGAGATGCGCAGGCGGGCCGTGCAGGAGTTCGCCCGGCTGGGCGTGACCCTGCAGAACACCGATGTGCCGATCGGCTCGCTGTCCGGTGGGCAGCGGCAGAGCGTGGCGGTGGCCCGCTCGGTGGTGTGGGCCAGCAAGGTGGTGTTCATGGACGAGCCCACCGCGGCGCTGGGCGTGCTCCAGCGGGAACGAGTGCTGGACGTGGTCCGCAGGGTGCGGGACGAGGGGATCGCGGTGGTGCTGATCAGCCACAACATGCCCGAGGTGCTCTCGGTCGCGGACCGGGTCGAGGTGCTGCGCCTCGGCGCGCGGGTGGCGCGGTTCACCGCGAAGGACACCAAGCTCGAGGATCTCGTCGCCGCCATGACCGGCGCGCTCACGCAGGAGGAAGCAGCGTGACCAGCACGAAGGATGTCCCGCCCACAGTGGACGAGTTCCCCGGTATCGGCAAACGCTCGCTGCGCACCAGGCTGCTGTCCAGCAACACGTTCTGGATCTTCCTGGTGCTGCTCGCCCTGCTGGTGGTGTTCAGCCTGCTCCGGCCGGACGTCTTCCCCACCTTCCAGAACGCGCAGCTGCTGCTGATCGAGACCTCGGTACTGCTGGTGCTCGCGGTGGGGATGACGTTCGTGATCACCACGGCCGGCATCGACCTCTCGGTCGGCTCGGTGCTGATCTTCTCCGGGATGGTCGCCGCCAAGACCATGGAGTGGCTGAGCCCCGGCGGTGACGCCACCGAGGCGGGCTGGGGCGTGATCAGTGCCGGGCTGGCCACCGGTGTGCTGGCCGGTGCGGCCTGGGGTCTGCTCAACGGCTTCCTGGTGGCGATAGCCGGGATCCCGCCGCTGATCGTCACCCTGGGCACGATGGGGGCCGCGCTAGGTGCGGCGAACCTGCTCAACGGCGGCTCGGACATCAACACGGTGCCAAGGGAGCTGAACCAGACGCTGGGCTACGGCACCTCGCTGGGGGTGGTGCCGAACATCGTGCTGGTCGCGGTGATCATCACGGTGGCCGGTGCCTGGCTGCTGCACACCACCCGCTACGGCCGCTACACCTACGCGATCGGCTCCAACCGCGAGGCTGCCCGCCGTTCCGGGATCGGGGTCACCCGGCACCTGCTCACGGTCTACCTGCTGACCGGGTTCCTCGCCGGGATCGCCGGGTTCATGTCCCTTGCCTACTACGCCTCCACCACCATCGCCGCGCACACGCTGGACAACCTGGACGCGATCTCCGCCGTGGTGCTCGGCGGCACCAGCCTGTTCGGCGGGGTCGGCTCGATGATCGGCACGGTGATCGGGGTGTTCATCCCGGCCGTGCTGACCAAGGGTTTCAACATCGTCGGGGTGCAGGACTTCTGGCAGCAGATCGCGCTCGGCGCGGTGTTGATCGCCGCGGTCTGGTTCGACCAGCAGCGCAGGCGGGCCCGCAACAGCCGGTGAGATTTTTCCGGGGGATGACAACGATGTCTACGGAACAAATGAGGTCACTATGAAGAAGTCATCGCTCACCAGGACCGGGGCCCTGCTGGCCACGGCGGCACTGCTGGCGGGCTGCGGCGGCCAGGTCGGGGACACCGGTGGGGACGCGGAGCAGACCGACAACAAGAACCTGGTGCTGGTCACCGGAACGCAGAACGAGCCGTTCTACATCTCGCTGCGCTGCGGCGCGGAGGCCGCGGCCGAGCAGGCGGGCTACGAGCTGACCACCCAGGAGCCAGCCAAGTTCGACGCGACGCTGCAGACCGAGAAGGTCAACGCGCTGATCGGCGACCCGCCGGGCGCGCTGATCATCGCGCCGACCGACGAGAACGCGATGAAGGCGCCGATCCAGCAGGTGAAGAGCAAGGGCTCGAAGATCGTCGAGGTGGACACCGCGCTGGCCGACGAGTCGGTGGCCGCCTCCTCGATCTCCTCGGACAACACCGAGGGCGGCAGGCTCGCCGCGCGCACCCTGGCCGAGCTGGTCGGCGAGGAGTCCGGCTCGGTGCTGGTGCTGGACACCATCGCGGGCACCTCAACCACGAACGAGCGGGCGGCGGGTTTCGAGGAGGAGCTGAAGAACCACCCGAACCTGACGTCCATCGGCGTCCAGTTCACCGACAACGAGCCCGCTGAGGCGGCCGGTGAGGTGACCGCGGCGATCTCGGCGCATCCGGACCTGATCGGCATCTTCGCCACCAACCTGAACACCGGCGAGGGGGCCGCCACCGGCCTGCGCAACGCGGGCAAGATCGGCGAGGTCAACCTGGTCGGCTTCGACGCCAGCCCGTCCGAGGTGGACGGCCTGCGCAAGGGCGAGTTCCAGGCGCTGATCGCGCAGGACCCGGCCGCGATCGGCAGGCAGGGCGTCGAGCAGGCGGTGGCCGCGATCGAGGGCAAGCCGGTGGAACGCAAGATCACCGCCGACCTGCACGCGCTGACCCAGGAGAACATGGCGGCCAACGAGGAGTACTTCTACAAGCAGCAGTGCTGAGTGCGGCGGGGTCGTGCGTGCGGTCGTGCGTGCCGAGGCGCACGACCCCGCCGTTCAGTACGGCACGGTGCCCCTGGCGATCGTGGTCAGGGCATCTTCGAGCCAGGATCGGGCGGCATGCCACAGCCCGCCGCCGAGTGAGATCCTGGCTACCCCCAGCCGTGCCAGCTCGGCGAGATCCGGGCCGCCGGGCAGGTAGGCGGCGTTCACCGGTGCCGGATGCACGGCCTCGACGAAGGCTGCGAGCACCTCAGGCGAACGGATGTGGATCGGATAGACACAGTCGGCGCCCGCCGCGAGGTAGCCGCGGGCCCGCTCGATCGCGTCCGCCAGCACGGCCTGCTCGTCCTCGGCCTGGAGGAACAGGTCGATACGCGCGTTCAGCACCAGCGCGTCGCCAGCGTGCTTGCGCACCGAGCCGATCAGCTTCGCCTGCGCATCGGGTGACCGGAGTACGCCCCGCAGATGGTCGGTGTCCTCGATGTTGCACCCGGAGGCCCCGATGTCGAGCAACCGGTCGGCCAGTTCCGCCGGGGGCATGCCGTACCCGGATTCGGCGTCCACCGTGACCGGAACGTCGACCGCGCGCACGATACGCGCCGCGGCGGCGAACATCTCCGTTGCGGGCGCCTGCCCGCCGTCCCGGTAACCCAATGCCGCGGCCACGGCGACCGAGCTGGTCGCGACCACCGGGAACCCGGCTGCCGCGACCAGTTGTGCGGTATCGGCGGTCCAGGCGTTCGGCAGCACCAGCGGCTTACCTGGCACATGCAGCTCCCGCAACCGCGCGGCGGTCACCAGCCTGCCTCCGGAAGGTCCTTACGGCTGGTCACGCCCAGCCGGTTCAGCGTGTTGATCAGCGCGATCGCCCAGGCGATGGCGGCGTACTGCTGCTCGGTGAACACCGCGGTGGCCTGCTCGTAGACCTCGTCCGGAACGTCCTGGGTCTGCGCCAGCCGGGTCATCGCGTCGGTCAGCGCCAGCGCGGCCCGTTCCTGCTCGGTGTAGAGCTTGGTTTCCCACCACGCGGCCAGCATGACGATCCGGCGGTCGCTCTCCCCCGCCTCGCGGGCGTCCCTGGCATGCGCGTCCAGGCAGAAGGCGCAGCCGTTGAGCTGCGAGGCCCTGATCCGGACCAGCTCCAGCAGGCCCTGGTCGAGCCCGGCGTCGGCCGCGGCCTTGGCCACCGTCTGGTCCGCGGCGCGCAGTTCCTTGAAGGCCCCCGGGAGGGCCGGACTGAGTTGGATTCGTGTGCTCACGTCCCCACGGTAACCATGACTGGTCCACGACCATGGTCCAGTCGAGCACCGAACTCGTGGTCCAGTTCCGGCTAGGATACGGACTCATGACCGGCTCCTCCCCGGGCAAGGATCTGCATCTGGACTGGTCCCCGGAGTCCGGGCGGGAAGGGCTGACCGCGGCCCTGCGCTCGGCCATCCAGGGCGGCCGGTTGCGGCACGGCGAGGCCCTGCCCTCCACCAGGGCACTGGCCCGCGACCTCGGCGTGGCCCGCGGCACGGTGACGCGGGTGTACGAGCAACTGGTCGCCGAGGGCTACCTGCGCAGTAGCCAGGGCGCACCGACCAGGGTGGCCACCACCGGTGAGCGGCCGAGTTCGCCGCCCCGCGGTGCCGGGGCCGCCCCGCCCGCCAGGTGGACCCTGCAGCCGGGGCGGCCCGATCTCTCGGCGTTCCCGCGCTCGCTCTGGAGCACGGCGACCCGGCGGGTGCTGCGCCGGGCCCCCGCCGACGCGCTGGGTTATGTCGAGGAACGTGGCCAGTACCAGCTGCGCGCCGCGCTGGCCCGGTATCTCGCCCGCAGCAGGGGCGTGCTGGCCGACCCGGACCGGATCGTGGTGTGCGCGGGTCACTCGCACGCGATCTGGCTGCTCGCCACCGTGCTGCGCGAGCGCGGTGAGCCGGAGCTGGCGTTCGAGGACCCCTCGCTGCCGATCTTCCGCTCGGTGGCCGCGAACGCGGGCGCCGTGGTGACCGGGGTCGGGGTGGACGAGTCCGGAGTCCGGGTGTCCGAACTGGACTCTCCCGCGGTGGTGGTGACGCCGGCGCACCAGTATCCGCTCGGCATGACCCTCGCGCCACCGCGGCGGGCCGAGCTCGCCAGGTGGGCGAGCACCGCCGGTGGGCTGGTGATCGAGGACGACTACGACGGCGAGTTCCGCCTCGACCGGCAGCCGGTGGGCGCGATGCAGGCGCTGGCCCCGGAACGGATCGTCTACGCGGGCACGGCCAGCAAGACGCTGGCCCCCGGGCTGCGGCTCGCCTGGCTGGTCCTCCCCCGCGCGCTGGTCGAGCCGGTGCGGGCGGCGATGGCGGCCACCGGCTGGCGTCCTTCGGCGCTGGACCAGCTGGTTCTCGCCGACCTGCTGGACTCCGGCGGCTATGACCAGCATGTGCGACGGCTACGGGCGAGCTACCGCGCCCGCCGCGACCGCCTGCTGGCGGCCGTTCCCGGATACCTGCGGCCCACCGGCATCCCCGCGGGCCTGCACCTGGTGCTGATGCTGCCCGCGGGCGGCCCGGACGAGGAGCGGGTACGCGCGGCTGCCGGCAGGCACGAGCTGGAGCTGGAGACGCTGGGCTGGAACTGGATGCGTCCCGGCGACCACCCACAGGGGCTCATCCTCGGTTACGCGGCCCCCGCCGAGCACGCCTTCGGCCCGACCGTGGACGCCCTGCTCGGCACCCTGGCCGAGGTGTTCGGGTGAGCGGCGTACGGGAACGGCCAACTCGTGCATGTGGACAGCCAACGCGTGCGCGTGGCGGGCAAACACGCGCGCGTGGGCGGCAAACACGCCGGGTGAGCTGGGGTTTATCCGCGCAGATTGTGGGTGAGCCGGTCGGCGGCAGCGTAGGGGTCGAGCCCGCCCCGGACCACCTGGTCGGCCAGTTCGGCAAGCAGGTCGCCGCCGTGCAGGTCACCCAGCTCGGTGCGCAGGGCGTGCAGCGCGATCGCCTCGATCTCGCCCGCGGCCCTGGTGGCGCGCCGCCGGTGCAGTTCACCGCGCGAGTCCAGCCACTCGCGGTGTTCGGCCAGTGCGCCGGTCACCTCGGCGGCCCCCTCACCCCTGGCGGCCACCGTGCGCAGGATCGGCTGGCGCCAGGAGTGTCCTGGCACCTCCCGCCTGCTCATCGCGATCATCTGCTTCAGCTCGCGCACGGTGGTGTCGGCGCCATCGCGGTCGGCCTTGTTCACCACGAACACATCGGCGATCTCCAGCACACCTGCCTTGGCCGCCTGGATCCCGTCTCCCATCCCCGGCGCGAGCAGCACCACCGTGGTGTCCGCGAGCCGCACGACGTCCACTTCGGACTGTCCGACCCCGACGGTCTCGATCAGCACGATGTCGAACCCCGCCGCGTCCAGTACGCGCACCGCCTGCGGGGTCGCCCAGGACAGCCCGCCAAGGTGCCCGCGGGTGGCCATCGAGCGGATGAACACCCCGCCGTCGGTGGCGTGCTCGGCCATCCGGACCCGGTCCCCGAGCAGGGCGCCGCCGGAGAACGGCGAGGAGGGGTCGATCGCGAGCACACCCACCCGCTTGCCCTGCGCGCGCAGCGCGGAGATCAACATCGAGGTGGTGGTGGACTTGCCAACCCCCGGCGGACCGGTGAGCCCGACCAGCTGCGCCCGCCCGGTGTGCGGCACCAGGGCCCGCGCGACCTCGCGCAGTTGCGGATGCGCGTCCTCGACCAGCGAGATCAGCCGGGCAACGGCGCGCGGGCTGCCTTCGGTGGCCTGGCCGACCAGTCCCTCGACGTCGAGCGGAACCGGCACGGGGTCAGTTCTTCGGCACGCTGAGCAGCAGCGCGTCACCCTGGCCACCGCCGCCGCACAGGGCCGCAGCGCCAAGGCCGCCGCCACGCCTGCGCAGCTCGTAGGCAAGGTGCACGGCCAGCCGGGCCCCGGAGGCGCCGATCGGGTGGCCGAGGGCGATCGCTCCCCCGTTCACGTTGACCAGTTCCGGGTCGACGCCGAGCTCCCTGGTGGAGACCAGCCCGACCGCGGCGAACGCCTCGTTGATCTCCACGAGGTCCAGCGCGCTCGGCTCCAGCTTCGCCTTGCCCAGCGCGGCCCGCACCGCGTTCGCGGGCTGCTCGTGCAGGCTGGCGTCCGGCCCGGCGACCACCCCGTGCGCGCCGATCTCGGCCAGCGGGGTGATTCCCAGTTCCTCGGCCTTGGCCTTGCTGGCCACCACCACGGCCGCGGCGCCATCGGAGATCTGCGAGGCCGAGCCCGCGGTGATGGTGCCGTCCGCGGCGAACGCGGGGCGCAGCGCGGCGAGCCCCTCGGCGGTGGTGTCCGCGCGCACCCCCTCGTCCGTGCCGAAGACGATCGGGTCCTTCTTCCGCTGCGGGATCTCCACCTCGACGATCTCCTCGGCGAACCGGCCGGACTCGATCGCCGCGGCCGCGCGCTGGTGCGAGCGGGCGGCGAACTCGTCCTGCTCGGCCCTGGTGAGGCCGTAGCGGCTGTTGTACTTCTCCGTGGAGGCGCCCATGGCCACCTGGTCGAAGGCGCAGAACAGGCCGTCGTGGGCCATGTGGTCGATCAGGGTGGTGTCGCCGTACTTGAAGCCGACGCGGGACTTCGGCAGCAGGTGCGGTGCCTGGGTCATCGACTCCTGGCCGCCCGCCACCACCAGGTCGAACTCACCGGCGCGGATGAGCTGGTCGGCGAGCGCGATGGCGTCGAGGCCGGAGAGGCAGACCTTGTTCACGGTCAGGGCGGGGACGCCCATCGGGATGCCAGCGGCCACCGCGGCCTGCCGGGCCGGTATCTGCCCCACGCCCGCGGTGAGCACCTGGCCCATGATCGTGTACTGCACCGCCTCCGGGGCGACTCCCGCCCGCTCCAGCGCGGCCTTGATGGCGAACCCGCCGAGCTGGGCACCGGTGAAGTCCTTGAGCGAGCCGAGCAACCGGCCGATCGGGGTACGGGCGGCGCCAAGGAGCACGGAACCGGACACGACAGCCTCCAAGCCTCGTTGCGGGACCAACGCGGAAACGATACCGCCCAGTATGCGGGACTGAATCGAACACTGTGAGGGGGCGCACGAGGCACGACGGGTGACCGACGGCCTACCCTGCTCGGCATGAGTAGCAACTGGCGGTCGTTCGTCACCACCATCGACCATGTCGGTGTGGCCGTCGCGGACCTCGATGCCGCGATCGACTTCTATGCCACCACCTTCGGCCTTGCGGCCACGCACACCGAGGTGAACGAGGAGCAGGGCGTCCGCGAGGCGATGCTGCACGCTCCCGGTGACACCGACGGCCCCGCGGTGCAGTTGCTCGCCCCGCTGCGGCCGGATTCGACGATCGCGAAGTTCCTGGACAACAAGGGGCCCGGCCTGCAGCAGCTCGCCTACCGGGTCACCGATCTGGAACAGGCCTCGGCGGCGTTGCGGGAGCAGGGCCTGCGCCTGCTGTACGACGAGCCACGGCGCGGCACCGCGAACAGCAGGGTGAACTTCGTGCACCCGAAGGACGCAGGCGGCGTGCTCATCGAGCTGGTCGAACCCGCGGCAGGGGAGCACTAGGCCATGTTCTGAGAAGGCACATCGCCGCGTGGCCCACCGCGCCCGGAGAGGGCCTCGGCGATGAACGCGAGCTCCCGTTCCATCAGATCGGGGCCGGCATCCTCACCATGCCTTGCCACCGAGTGGCGGTAGCTCACCGCACGGGCCAGCAGCCCGGATGCGCTTTCCACGTCGGCGAGCGCGAGCCCGCCGGCGCCCGCGGCGGTGATCACCGAGCGCACCTGGTGCACCAGCACCGTGAAGCGCGCCTGCAGCGCGTCCCGCACCGCGCGATGCGTATCGGCCTCCCGCCACAGCAGATGGGACAACATCCTGGAGGCGGACAGCCTGCGGTCCAGTTCGGCGACCAGCCTGCGCAGGCTCTCCGCGATATCGCCCGGCACCACGACCCTGGCCGGCTCGATCCGCTCGTCCGGCAACCGTTCGACCAGCGCCGTCAACAGGTCCGACTTACGACGGAAGTAGTAATGGACCAGACCCTTGGGTACCCCGGCACGCTCGGCGATCCGGGAGGTCGGTGTCGCCTCGAAGCCGGACCTTGCGAACAGCTCCTCGGCGGCGACCAGGATGCGCTCCCGTGCCGACGGGTCCTCCTTCGACCCCTTCGACCTCGCCACCGGCTTGCTCCTTCTCGTACGTTCGGGCCCACAACGGTAACCGTCGTGGGCCCGAGCCTGTCGAACTCAGTGCTGGATGAACTCAGTGCTGGCCTGCCGTGCGACCGTGCGCCGCATTCGCCATCGGCAGCGCGATGGCCCCGGCCACGACGGTCAGCACACCGATGATCCAGGACGTCCATGCGGCTCCGGTCATCTCGGCGTAGCCCATCACCCACGGCGAGATGAAGAGTAAGACGCCGAGGACGATTTGAATACCTTCGCCGTACACCATCCCGGGCATCGCCAGTGATGCGAGGCCATCGAGAGCCACCAGCGCGCCAAGGACGATCAGCGTCCACATCGCGGCGGTGTTGGTCTCCATCCACAGCGGGGTCAGCACCGCCACCACGCCGAGTACCACCTCAGCCCAGTCGTAGGGCCGCGTCCATGGACGTGCCGAAGTCTCGGCCATCGTGATCACCTCCGAGGGAGTCACTCCGTGAGCCGCGCGTTTCGCGGTCCCACCTGCATTCTCCGCCTTGATTGGCCAGCCGGTCAAACGCTGGCGCGGGTGAAATGTGAGATTGACTCGCGGAGTTGTGCTCCTCGTTACTCGTCAGTAATTTAAGGCCCCAGTCCGCCGAGTCCGCCCCCATTCCCGCGGAGGTCCCGATGTCCCAGCAGGCGTTGAGTGAGATCCGGCAAGCCATCCTGACCGACCAGCTCGACGCGATCGGCTCGCTCGAGCTGCCCGCGAGCTATCGCGGGGTCACCGTGCACGCCGATGAGGCCGAGATGTTCGCGGGCATGGCCAGCGCGGACAAGGACCCGCGCAAGTCCCTGCACGTGGACGAGGTGCCCACCCCCGAACTGGGACCCGGCGAGGCACTGGTCGCCGTGATGGCCAGTGCGATCAACTACAACACGGTGTGGACCTCGATCTTCGAGCCGCTGCCCACCTTCAAGTTCCTCAAGCGCTACGGCCGGATCTCCCCGCTGGCCGCGCGGCACGACCTGCCGTACCACGTGGTCGGCTCGGACCTGTCCGGCGTGGTGCTGCGCACCGGGCCCGGGGTGCAGAAATGGAAGCCGGGTGACGAGGTGGTCGCGCACTGCCTCGACGTGGACCTGGAGGGCCCGGACGGGCACAACGACACGATGCTCGACTCCGAGCAGCGGATCTGGGGGTTCGAGACGAACTTCGGCGGGCTCGCCGAGGTGTCCCTGGTCAAGACCAACCAGCTGATGCCAAAGCCCGCCCACCTGACCTGGGAGGAGGCGGCCTGCCCCGGCCTGGTGAACTCCACGGCCTACCGGCAGCTGGTCTCCCGCAACGGCGCCGATATGAAACAGGGCGATGTGGTGCTGATCTGGGGCGCCTCCGGCGGCCTCGGCTCCTACGCCACCCAGTTCGCGCTGGCCGGGGGCGCGATCCCGGTGTGCGTGGTGTCCAGTGCGGAGAAGGCCGAGCTGTGCCGCAGGCTCGGCGCGGAACTGATCATCGACCGCAACGCCGAGGGTTACCGGTTCTGGAAGGACGAGCACACTCAGGACCCCAAGGAATGGCAGCGGTTCGGCGCCAAGATCAGGGAGCTCACCGGTGGCGAGGACCCGGACATCGTGTTCGAGCATCCGGGAAGGGAGACCTTCGGCGCCTCGGTGTACGCGACCCGCAAGGGCGGCACGATCGTCAGCTGCGCCTCAACCTCCGGATATCTGCACCAGTTCGACAACCGCTACCTGTGGATGAACCTGAAACGGATCATCGGCTCGCATTTCGCCAACTACCGGGAGTCCTGGGAGGCCAACCGGCTCATCGCCAAGGGCCGGATTCATCCCACGCTGTCAAGGACCTACCCGCTCGAGCAGACCGGCCAGGCCGCACTGGACGTCCATCGCAACGCGCACCAGGGCAAGGTCGGCGTGCTCTGCCTTTCCCCCGAGGAAGGTCTCGGCGTGCGCGATCACGAACTGCGCACGAAGCATCTGGAGCGGATCAACACCTTCCGCGGCGTGTGATTCCGGTAAAACCACGCGGCTGCGGACGTGTGCCACAGAGCCGCGTGTGGTTGCGGCTAGGCTGGGCCCATGAGCCTTGGCGAAGAACGGGAGCTCGTACCGCTGGGAGCCGGCTTCGATCTCGCGAAGCGCGGCTACGACAAAGTTCAGGTGGACGAGCATCTGGAACGGTTGGACAGCGACCTGAAGATGCTCGCCCAGGACCGGGATGCCGCCATTTCGCAGGCCGGTGACCTGGCCCGGCAGCTCGAGGCCGCGCGCGGGGAGATCGACGACCTGCGCGGTCAGGTCGAACGCCTCGCGCAGCCACCCACCACATTGGAAGGCTTGTCCGAGCGGCTGCAGCGGATGCTGCGGCTGGCGCAGGACGAGGCCGCCGACACCCGGGCCCGCGCCGAGGCCGAGGCCGGGCACATCCGCGCCAAGGCGGAAAGCGACGCCAGCGCGATGCGCGCTCGGTACGAGGAACTGCTGACCGAACTCTCCGACCGGCGCAAGGCGATGGAGGCCGAACACCGCAAGGTGCTCGAGGACGCGCGTGCCGAAGCCGAGTCGATCACCAGCAAGGCCAAGGCCGAGCGGGATCGGCTCGACGAGGAGGCCGAACAGCGCCGCACTCAGGTCGAAGAGGACTTCGAGATGGCCATGGCCACTCGGCGCAACGAGGCCATGCGGGTGCTCGCCGAGCAGGAGGCGACCAGCAAGGCCGAGGCCGAGCGACGAGTTCGCGAGGCCACCGACGAGGCGGCCGCGATCCGGGCCAAGGTCGCCGAGGAGGAGGCGGCCGCCAAGGCGGATATCGACCGGCGGCAGCGCGAGTCGGTCGCGGATGCCAACCAGCGCAAGCAGAACTCGATCAGCGAGGCGAACGCGCGGGTCGCGGAGGCCGCCGACGAGGCACGCCGCCGGGTCCGGGAGGCCACCGAGGAGGCGAACCGCAAGATCAACCACGCCACCGAGCGGGTGGAGGCGCTGCGCAAGCTGCGCAACGCCATCGCCGAGCAGGTGCAGGGCGCGCGGTCGATGCTGGCCGAGGCCGATGCCGCGCTCGGCAACGCCGGACCGATCGTGGAACCGCTACCTGAGGAACGCGAGGAGGCGGCCGAGCACTCGGACACTTCGGAGCAGCAACCGGTCACCGCCGGTAGTCGCACTAACGGCGAGTCGCCGGGGACGTCACAGCCGCAACCGAAACCCAAGCCGAACGTAACTCACGAGTAGGTTAGGGCTGCGCGCGGACGGCGGTGGCGTTACTGTCGCCTCTGCACCTCGTGCATGTCCCATTCAACCCCGCTCGAGCAGCTTCGCTGGAGGATTCGGATGGCCGCCTATCAGACCGTGGTCGTCGGTACCGACGGTTCCGACTCATCGTTCAACGCCGTGGACCGGGCGGCCAGCGTAGCCGCCGACTCCGGGGCGACGCTGGTCATCGCCTGCGCCTACTACCCGGCGAGCAAGCAGGATGTGGAGAAGGCGCAGGACGTCCTGCGGGATGAGGCATACCAGGTGGTCGGTTCCGCGCCGGCGGAGGACACCCTGCAGAGCGCGCGGGACCGGGCGGCGCGGGCGGGCGCCACCAAGGTCGAGACGGTGCCGGTGGTTGGCGAGCCGGTGGAGTCGTTGCGCAAGGTGGTGACCGACCACTCGGCCGACCTGCTCGTGGTGGGCAACCGGGGCCTGAACACCCTCGCCGGCCGCATCCTCGGCTCGGTGCCCTCCGAGGTGGCTCGCAAGTCCGGCGTGGACGTGCTGATCGTGCACACCACCTGAACCGCATGGCCGAGGAGCGTGACGTCGAGCCGGACGCGGGTGAGCTGCAGCAGCGGCTGGAACGAATCCTGCTCGGCGGCAGGCGCAAGTACACGCGGTTGCAGGTGGCCGAGAAGTCCGGGGTGCCCGAGGAGCGCTCCCGCAGACTGTGGCGTGCGCTGGGGTTCGCCACCGTGCCCGATGACGAGGTGGTGTTCACCGACGCCGATGTGGAGGCCGTGCGGATCGCCGACGGGCTGATCGAGGCGGGCCTGATCGACCCCGCGGTGGAAGCATCGGTGACCCGTGCGCTCGGCCAGCACCTGTCCCGGCTGGCGGAATGGCAGGTGGACCTGCTGTGGAACATGATCCTGGAGAACGAGGATCTTCGGCGTAACGAGCGCCAGATCGCCAGGCTGGTGGACCAGCTGCTGCCCGAGCTGGAGCGGGTGCAGACCTTCGTCTGGCGCCGCCACCTCGCCGCCTACGCCGGCCGGGCCCTGGCCGCGCCCGGCGAGAACCTGGAAACCCGGACCGAGGTGGTCGGGTTCGTCGACATGGTCGGCTACACCCGGCTGACCAGGAAGATCGACGAGGCCGAGCTCAGCGACATCCTGGACCGCTTCGAGGCGGTGGCGGCCGAAGTGATCGCCGAACACCATGGCCGGGTGGTGAAAATGATCGGCGACGAGGTGCTGTTCGTCGCCGATACCCCGGCGGACGGCGCCGAGATCGCGCTCACGCTGACCGAACGCACCAGCGCCGACGAGGAACTGCCACCGGTGCGCGCCGGCCTGGCCAGCGGCCGGATCCTGAGCAGGTTCGGTGACGTGTACGGCTCGGTGGTGAACCTCGCCGCCCGGCTGACCTCACTGGCCCGCCCCGGCACCATCCTGGTGGACCGGACGATGACCGACGCCCTCACCGGCAACGCGGCTTACGAGCTACGCAGCAAGCGCCCGGTTTCGGTTCGTGGCTACAACCGGCTGCGCCCCTCCGCCCTGCGCAGGGCACGCGGAGGTTCCGGCGGCTTCGCCAGCGGCCAGCAGCTCACCGCCGAGTTGCTCGGTCTCGCCCGGCCGAAGGTGGCGGACGAGGCTTCCACCGCGGACGCTCCCGGCGCCGCCCGCCCGGCACGGCCAACCCCACGCCCCCGCCGCCGCAGGCGCCGCTGACCCGCGCCGGCATTCGACCCACCCCGCGTGCTGGCCCTTTCACCCGATCGTGTATCGAACACATGAGCGATTACGCGGTAGTCTGGGGTTGTGACCAGGACCTTCGGCACCGACACCTCCCGCATGAGCGAGGAGGAACTCCTGACCGCGCTGGGCGACCTCGAACAGCAGCGGCGAGCTCTGTATGCCCGCGAGTTGGCGGTCCTGGCCGAGTTGGACGGGCGCGGCACCGCGAACCAGAAGGGCTACCGCGACCTGCCGACCTTGACCCGGGAGATCCTGCGGGTCAACCCGTATGACGCCCGCCAACGGGTCGCGCATGCGCGGGCGGTGGTGCGGCGGCACGGCCCGGGCGGCATACCTTTGGAACCCGACCTCCCCGAGGTCGGCGCCGCCGCGGCCGAAGGCGCGATCGGGCCCGAGCACATCGAGACCATCCGCGCCACCATCACCCGCTTCCCCCAACCCGTCAGCCTGCCCGACCGGGAACACGCCGAAGCGCTGCTGACCAAGGCCGCGCGGGAGTACGAACCCCACACCATCACCACCCTGGGCCGGGAGATCCTGGCCCGGCTGGACCAGGACGGCACCCCACCCACCGAAGACGAACTCGCCCGGCCGGAACGCTCCCTGGACTGGCGACAAACCCGCGGCGGACGACTCCGCGGCACCTTCGACCTCGACGCCGAAACCGCGGCGGTACTGACCGGGCTGATCGAACCCCGCGCCAAACCCTCCAGCACCACAGACGAACCCGACCGCCGGAGCACGTACCAACGCCAGGGGGACGCATTCGCCGACGTGCTGCGCGTCGCGGCCGGATGCCCCGAAGAAGGACCCACCGAGGCGGGCGAACCCTTCACCGTCATGGTGACCATCACCCTCGAAGACTTGAAGCACGGCACCGGATACGGGCTACTACACGGGCAGGAGTCCTACTCCGCCGCCCAAATCCGGCGCATGGCCTGCGACGCGTATGTCGTGCCCGCGGTGCTGGGCGGCAAAGGCGAGATCCTCGACATCGGACAACGCACCCGCACCGTACCCCTCGCCATCCGCAGAGCCTTGATCCTGCGCGACCGCGGATGCACCTTCCCCGGCTGCCGCAGAAAACCCAAACAATGCCAAGCCCACCACGTCATCCCCTGGGCCCTCGGAGGACCCACCGCCCTACACAACCTCACCCTGCTGTGCTGGTACCACCACAACCTCATCCACCACACCGACTGGTCAATGCGCATACGCAACGGACTACCCGAATTCCTACCCCCGGCCTTCCTCGATCCGGAACGAAGACCCAGACGCAACCTCCTCCACCACCAAGGGGGTGCGGAATGAACCGCGCGCGATCAGCGATCGGCGGGGAGCACGGCGTACTGGCGTACGTACAGGTCGGTGTAGGTGACCGGGCCGCGTGGGCCAGGGACCTTGTCCAGGTTGATCCCGGTCTCCGGGACGCCACGCAGCTTGAAACCGTCGAGCAGCCGGGTGGGGGCGTTCCAGAACACGCCCGTGCCCTGGTAGCTGTCGAAGAAGGCCTCGGCGGCGGTGGCGTCCTCGGTGGCGATACCTGCGGCGAGGCCGGAGGTGCTCTCGTTGGCGATGGTGACGGCCTCGGTGAGGCTGGCGACCCGCGCCACGGTCACGGTCGCCTCACTCTCGGAGTCCAGGGCCCACTCGTAGCCGATCGGGTGCTCGTGTGGGGGCAGGGACGGCCGGACCTCGCGCTCGGCCAGTGCCTCGGACACCACCGGCCAGATCTCGTCGTAGACCTCGGCGTGGATCAGCAGCAGGTTCAGCCGGTTGCACACGCCCAGCCGGTCCAGGCTGGTGTCCACCAGGGCGCGCACCACGCCGGGGTCGGCGGCCGAGTCCACGTACAGCACCCCGCCGCCGTCGGCGTGGGCCAGGGTACGGACGCCGTGGGTTGCGGCCTCGGTGGCCAGCGACCTCGTGCTGTCCCCGCTGCCCCGCAGGATCACCAGCGGCACCAGCGCCGGCAGGCTCACCAGGGCCGCGGCGGCCTCCCGCTCCACCCTCGGCACCAGCTGCACCACCTCGGGCTCGATCCCGGCCTCGGCCAGCGCGGGGGCGACCACCACCTCCAGCAGCTTCTGCGCGGACTCCAGCGCGGCAGAGCCGGTCCGCAGGACTCCCGCGTTGCGGGACTTCACCAGCTGCGAGGCCACGTCCACGGTGACATTCGGGCGCGCCTCGTAGTTCGCCCCGATCACGCCGACCGGGCGCCTGCGCTCAACCAGCCGCAGACCGCCATCCAGCTCGGACAGCGGGATGCTGCGCTGCGGATGGGAGGCGGCGGCGAGCAGCCGCAGTTGCTCGGCCATCCCGGTGAGCCGCTGCTCGGTGATGGTCAGCCGGTCCAGCAACCCGGCGCTCATCCCCTCGGCGTGGGCCCTGCTGATATCCGCGGCATTGGCCTCCAGCACGGCCTCCCTGCCGGACAGCAACCGCTCGGCCATCCCGTTCAGCGTGGCGTCAATGGCCTGGTCACCCGCCGTGGCCAGGGAGGGCGCGGCCGCCTTGGCCGCGCGTGCGCACTCCTCGACCGCCTTGGCCACGTCCTCGTTCACCGGGTCGTTCACCACACAGTGCCCTTCTCGCCCCGTCCAACTGCCTCGCGGGGTCCCAGTGTGCCGCAATGGCGGCCTGGCCGTGCAGCCGGTCTCAGCGCGCGACGGGTTCGATCAGCAGGCTTCCACCCACGATCAGGCAGGTCACCGTGAGCACCGCGAGGATCAGCACCCACAGGGCCGCTGGCACCCCGGTCAACCGTGCCAGCTGGTCGGCATCGGAGTCCCTTGCGGCCCCCCGGCGGCGCTTGAGCTGCAGTTCGAACACCGGACGTATCCCGCCGAACAACAGGAACCAGGTCATCACGTAGACGAACGCGGCCTGCACGGCCGGCGGAGCGAGCAGCGCGACCCCGGCCAGCACCGCCGCGGAGGCCACCACGGCGAACACCCCGTAGGCGTTGCGCACCATCACCAGCACGCCCAGCAGCAACGCCGCCGCGATACCGAGCAGGATGGCCATCCAGCCAGAGGACAGCAGCACCGCGAACAGCACCCCCAGCAGGGCGGGTGCCGGATAGCCTGCCAGCGTGGTGAGCACCATGCCGGGGCCGCTTGGCTTGCCCCGCGACACGGTCACGCCGGAGGTGTCCGAATGCAACCGGATGCCCCGCAACCGGCGGCCGACCAGGACGGCCACCAGCGCATGCCCTGCCTCGTGCACGATGGTCACGACATGGCGCGCCAGCCGCCACGGCGAGCCGGACAGCACCAGCAGCAACGCCGCCGCACCGGTCACCGCCACGATGGACACCGAGGTTTCCGGCTGCGTTTCGAACAGCTTCCAGATTCCGTCCTCGTCGGTCTGCTCCACGTGTGCAGCTCACCACATGCCGGTTCGCCTGCGACCGCGGGGACGGGTGTCCCTGTGTTACGGTGGGGCCATGGGAACATTGTCCTGCTTCTGCGTGGCGTACGCGCGGCCCCGGCTGCGGCTCGCCTGAACGCAGCGGCTGACTGATTCTTCTCGACCGCTGACGCCTCCTCTTTCTCGCTAGGTTCGGGCGTCGGCCGTCTCTTTCTTCCTTACCGGCTTCGGCCGCTGCGTCATGACCGTCCATGCGCGCGTTTCTCCGCGCGCTCCCTCGCTCATGACGTGGAGTCGAACCATGCCCAGTTCAGGGCTCTCCTCTTCCTTTCCGACCGCGCCGAACCCGTCCGGGGTGCATTTCCTCGCCGCCCGCGAGGTCGTGCACAGCCTGCTCGAATCCTGCCCGGTCGGCCCGGCCGATCTGGTGCTCGATCTCGGCGCGGGACCAGGCGCCATCACCGCTCCCCTGGTGCGGACCGGGGCGAAGGTGATCGCCGTGGAACGCGATCCCGCCTTCGCCCGCAAACTCAGCAACCGGCTGGACGGTCACCACAACCTCCGGGTGGTGACCGACGACCTGCGCACCGTTCCGTTGCCACGCAAGGAGTTCGCCGTGGTGGCGAGTATCCCGTACGCGGTGTCCTCCGCATTGCTGCGCAGGCTGCTGCACCCCTGCCCGACCCCGCTGCGGCGGGCCGCGTTGATCGTGGAATGGGGCTTCGCCAAGCGGCTGGCCCGTACCGTGCCACGCAACCGGGAACAGGCATGGTGGGCGGCCCGGTTCGAGCTCGAACTCGTCCGCAGGGTCCCGGCCCGCTGCTTCCGGCCGGTGCCAAGCGTGGACTCGGCCGTGCTCGCCATCCGCGGCCGCAACCTCGGCCTGCGGGCCGAAACGGCGCTGTGGACACTGCTCGGCGCCGCCTACCGGGATCCGCGCGGCCCGGCACGCACCGCGGTCGCGGCGGCACTCGCCGGGCGCAAGATCCGTGGCCCGTTGCAGGCCTGCGGGATCTCGCCGAACGAACCGGCTGGCACGGTGCCCGCCCGGCGGTGGGCGGCACTCGCGCGGCGGCTCGCCGCGGATCCCGCGCTGCACTGGCCGAGGTTGCCCCGGGAGCTTCGCGCCGCCGACCGTACCGCGCCGGGACGCAGACGCCGGGGGCGATCATGACGCATACTGGCCGGCAGCGAACCGAAAGGAGCGGAAGGTGCCGACGAACCCTCGTGCCCGGTCGCGACTGCTGGAGTTGCTGGCCGAACCGGTCTCCGGGCCGGAACCGGACAGCGGCATCGTCGATCTGCTTGGCGGGGCAGCCCAGGCCGGGCCGCCAACCGGGCTGGCCCAACGGCTGATGCGTATCGAGGCGGTGACCAGGGTGTACGAACGCTACTGGCGCCCCGCGTTCGGTGCCGCGGCCAAAGGTTTCCGCGGGCCGAGCATGGCGGGCGAGGTCACCATGGCCACCGAACTGCTCGCGCTCGCACCGGGAAAGACGGTGCTGGACGTAGCCTGCGGCACCGGCCGGTTCACCCGCGCCTTCGGCGAGGCCGTCGGCACCGACGGCCTCGCCATCGGGCTGGACGGTTCGCGGCAGATGCTCGGCAGGGCCGTAGCGGCGGAGAACCTTCCGGAATCGGTGGCGTTCGTCCGTGCCGACGCCACCGCACTCCCGTTCCAATCATCCACAGTGGACGCAATCTGCTGCTTCGCGGCACTGCACCTGTTCGCCGACCCGGAGGCCGCCCTGGACTCGTTCGCCGCGACGCTGCGACCCGGCGGCAGGGTGGCGATCTTCACCAGCGCGCGGCACCCGTGGCTGCCGGCGCGGGTGGTATCCGACGGGTTCGGCTTCGTCACCGGGATCCGGATGTTCGACCGTGGGGAGATAGCGGACCGGCTCCGGGCCCGCGGGTTCACCCAGATCACCGAGCACCACGCCGGGGTGACCCAGGTCGTGGCCGGTACCGCCGGGGCGCCGCGATGAACGCGGGACGCGAGCTGATGCTGCTGGACGCCCCGTCGAACCTCGGCCTGCGGCCACCCGCCGATGGCACGGTTCCCGGCTGCTACAAGGCGCCGGGGGCGTTGCGGGACAACGACCTGCTGCGCAGGCTCGGCGCCACCGAGGCCGGGGTACTCACCCCGGCCCGCTACCACCCGGCATGGGAACAGGGCCACGGCGTGCGCAACGCCGCGGGTATCGCCGAGTACAGCAGGCGACTGGCCGCGCGGATCGACCGTATCCACGGGCGCAACGGTTTCCCCGTGGTACTGGGCGGGGACTGCTCGATCGTGCTGGGTGCCGCACTCGCCCTGCGCCGCAGGGGCCGCTACGGCCTTGCCTATCTGGACGGGCACGACGACTTCCGCCACCCCGGGATCGCGCCGACCGCGGGCTCGGCGGCCGCGGGCGAGTGCCTCGCACTGGCCACCGGGCGGGGCGCGGCCGAGCTGACCGACCTGGACGGGTTGCGGCCCTATGTGGCCGACTCCGATGTGGTGCTGCTCGGTGCCCGCGAGGAGGAGTCGGTGGAGACCGCCGCCGCGGGCATCCGGGGCGTGCCCAGCCAGCGGATCATGGCCGCCGGCACCGCGGAAGCGCTGGCACTGGCCACCGAAACGCTCACCCGCCCCGGCCTGGACGGCTTCTGGGTCCATGTCGACATCGACGTGCTGGACCCCGCCATCGTGTCCGCAGTGGACAGTCCGGACCCCGGCGGGCTGGATGTGGACACCCTGGTGGCACTGTTGCGCGGGCTACTGGACCTTCCCGGCGCCGTCGGCTTCGAGCTGACCGTGTTCGACCCGGACCTGGACCCCGACGGCAGCCAGGCCGCGGTGGTGGCCGAGGTCATCGAGCGAGCCTTCGCGCGCTGAGCGCGGGTCAGCTCTCGACCGCGGCGGTGACGTCCAGCTCGACCAGCTGCCCGGGGTAGCCGAGGCAGGTCACGCCGACCACCGTCCCCGCCGAGTGGAAGGCGGGCCCGATCGGCGAGGCCAGGAACCGGTCCCATGCCGTGCCGAGTACGGCCGGATCCGGGCTGGCGACGTAGAGCACGGCACGAACCACATCCGCCGGGGTGGCGCCGGCGGCACGCAACGCGATAGACGTATTGGTGGCCACCTGACCGATCTGGACGTCCAGGTCGCCGGGACCGGTGACGGCATCGGCGGAGTCCGGGTCGGCGTCCGCGGCCAGCGGGCACTGCCCGGCCAGCAGCACCAGACGCCGGCCCTCGACGATGGTGACGTGGTGATAACCGGAGGTGGCGTGCAGGTCAGTGGGGTTGTGTCGGGTCACGGGCACGGCTCCGATACAACCGCCGCGGGCCACCGGCGTCAACCGGATAACCCTCGACCGATCAGGAGACTCGCAGTGCAGCGCACCATCGACTGGGACGACGGCGAGATCGTCATCGTGGATCAGTGCTCGCTCCCGCATACCCACCGGATCCTGCGCCTGGGCACGGTGGCGGAGCTGATCGCGGCGATCCAGCGCCTCGCCGTGCGGGGCGCGCCCGCCCTCGGCGCGGCCGGAGCGCTGGGCACGGCCCTCGCCGCCCGGATTCCCGGGGCCACCGAGGAATCGGTACGGGCCGCGGCCGACCAGCTGGCCAAGGCCAGGCCCACCGCGGTCAACCTGAGCTGGGGCGTGCGGCAGGCGCTGGCGGCGCTGCCCGAGGGTGCCGAGGCCGTGCTGGCCAGGGCGCGGGAGCTGCTCGACGAGGATGAGCGGGGCAACCGGCTCGCCTCGGGCCATGCCGCCGAGGAGGTGCTGCGGCGCTGCAGGCGGCGGCCGCTGCGGCTGCTCACGCACTGCAACAGCGGCAGGCTCGCCACCGTGGCCTGGGGTACCGCACTCGGCGTGGTGTGGCACCTGGCCGAGCGGGACGCGCTCGGCGAGGTGCTGGTGGACGAGACCAGGCCACTGCTGCAGGGGGCGCGACTGACCGCATGGGAGCTGGCCGAGGCCGGGATCGCCTACCGGGTGCTACCGGACGGCGCCGCCGCCACGGCCATGGCGCAGGGCATGGTCGACTGCGTGCTGGTCGGCGCGGACCGGATCGCGGCCAACGGCGACGTGGTGAACAAGATCGGCACCTACGGCCTCGCGCTGGCCGCGTCCGCGCACCGGGTTCCGTTCCTCGTGGTCGCCCCGGAATCCACTGTGGACCAATCCTTGCCGGAAGGCTCCGCGATCGAGATCGAACAGCGACCCGCCGAGGAGGTGACCACCTTCGGGGACCGGCGGGTCACCCCGGAAGGGGCGGCCGTGTTCAATCCCGCCTTCGACCTCACCCCGGCCGGCCTGGTGACCGCAGTGGTCACCGAGCACGGCGTACGGGATCCCGCACCCTCCCGCTGAACCCCAGCAGCAGCCCGCCCGCGGCAGCGCGCGGCGGCGGTCCTCCTCACCTCGCGGGCAACTCCCAGACCGTCACCGTCTCCAGGGTCAGCCGCCGGGTCGCGAGGCGGTCGAGGGCGGCCCTGTCGGTGGGGGCGCCACGCTTGTCCGCGACCAGCCAGCGCACGCCCGCTTCGGACAGCGCGCGCAGGGTCGCCCGGCTGGGATGGGTGAACGCCCGCAACTCGCGTCGCAGCCGTTCCGGTGCCCAGAACGGCTGCATGGTGTACCGCTCGGTGGACTCCCACGCGCGCTCCAGGTTCCGTGAAGCGTACGCCCAGCCTGCGACCTCCACCGTGCGCCCGGCGAGCGCGGACAGCGTGAACGTCTTGGCCTGGCAGGGCTCCGGCAGCTGCTCGGTCGGTTGCTCCTGGGTGCACACCCGGTTGGTGGCCAGTACGTCCTCGGGGGCGGTGTGCCGCGCCAGCCAGTTGCCTGCCGCTATGTCGTCTCGGGTGATACGCAGGCCGGCGGCGCTCGCCACACTTGTCTGGCTGTAGGTGGGGACGGCGCCCGTCAGGTAGAAGCCGGTGCTGAGCAACCCGGTCCCGAGTATCGCGCCGATCGTCACGATGGCGAGCGGGACCTTCCGCGCGCGGGCCAGTAAGCCTGCGACCGTCAGGGCGAGCAGGGGCAGGAAGAGCACACCGAGCGGGAACAGGTAGTGCGCGACCTGACGCAGCGGGCTCATCTCGCCTGCGGACGGGGCGTGCCCGAAGGCTTCTTCCCAGTGCGGAAGCGGCGACACCGGTACCGCCAAGGCGACCAAGACCGAGAGCAGCAACCCCGCGACGGCCCCGGCCGCGGCCAATCGTACCCATGGCAGCCGCCGCACCCGCTCGACCACCAGCGCGAGGCCCCACGCCGAGGCGAGTACACCCACCGGAAAGGCGGACCGGAAGAAGAAGCCCTCGCTCTGTCCGGGATGGCGGAACGCCAGTATGCCGACGGCCCCGGCGAGGACGGTGCCGAGCAGGAACCAACTGGCCGCATCCCGCCATTCCCAGCGGGCGAGGAAGACGAACCCGAGCAGCCTGGGTAGCACCGGCAGGAAGTAGAGCAGGACGGCGGTGAGTACGGCGATCGGGGCGATGTCCGGGATGGCGAGGGCAGCGGCGTCGTCGGTCGCGCCGGCGAGACCGGGAAACAGCCGCACGGCGAGGTGTTCGAACCGGCCGAGCGGATCGAGTCTCAGCCCGTTGCCTCCCGCGCTGTAAATGGTGAACAACGCCGCCAGCAGGGTGCCGCCCACGGCCGAAAGGACCAGGAACGCTGGGCGGAGCGGCCGGCGCCGGATGAGCACGAAAGCGAAGGCCAGCAGCGCTCCACCGAGCAGTACGACCAGGTTGGTCGATTTGGCACCGGCGGCCAGCGCGGCGAACGGCAGGAACAGCAGGGTCGGGGCCGTGGAGCTGTCGCGGCGCAGGATGGCCACGGCACAACCCGCGACCGGTAACGAGACCAGCCAGCCGAACGCCGTGGAGATGCTTGCCCACCAATAGGTCTGGATCATGGCCGGAGCGCTGCCACCCACGCTCCAGGTGGCGACCGTGGTACCGACGACGCCGAGGAGCGCGGCGGCAATCGGTCCCGCCACGACGCGGCGGGCGATTCCGGCGGCGATGACAGCCGCCACCAGCAGCACCGCGGGCATCAGCGTGGCCGGGGCGAGCCTGGCCACACCGTCGAAGGGCATTACCCCCGCGTCGAGCAGATGCGCCAGTACCGCGTGCAGGAACCACTGGTAGGAGTACAGCTCCCCGGCCACCATCGGGTAATCCAGCACCAGGGAATGGCGTAGCTGCCCTACGACGGCGAGCTGGAAAACGATGTCGGGGTAGTAGGTACTACCCGATGGGCCGGGATCGACCGGGTGCAGCCGCAGGAAGTCCACGGTCATCCACCCGACGACCACCAGCATGACTCCGGCGATGGTCAGGTTCGCCGCAGGTCCCCAACCGGGCGCGGGTTTGGCGAGCACCCGATGGCGCGTCCGCGGTACGGCGGCCAGAACACCGGCGATGACCGGGCCGAACAACCACGGCGGCAGGCTCAGCTGAAGGACCACGCCCAGCGCCCAGCCCAGCATGGCCACCAGGCATCCGGCGGCCGCGCCCCACCCGAGGTCCTCGATCAGCGGCGCGGTGCCGGGACGGACCGCGCGCACGAGCGCGACACCAGGCAGCAGGACGCCCAGCCCGATGGCGAGCAACCACAGCGCCACATCCCCGGCCGCCGAACCGGTCGTGAGCAGCGCCGCAATCCACCCGATGACGACGATGGTCCACGCGCCGGGTACCAGCAGACGCTTCCAGGCCACAGGTCTCGCTACGCCGATGCTCACGGCGGTCATTCTGCCCAGCGCCCGTGGCCGTCGATCCGAAGGGCGCCGGACAGCACCCGTCGCCTACTCCCGCGGGCCGATCTCGGTGCCCTCGGCGTCCCGGATCGTGATGGCCATCCCGGGGCAGGAGTCGGCGGCGTCCAGGGCCAGCTCGTCCGGTTCGAACTCGGGGGCCACCGGTCGGGCGTGCTCATCCCCCAGCGTGAACAACTCCGGTGCCAGTGCGGCGCACGTCCCGGACGCCACGCAACTGGCGGCGTCGATCTCGGCTCGCCAGCTCATCGCTCACCACCGCACCGGCATCGTGCGCGGCCCGCGGACCAGCATTTCCGCCTTCCAGGCCACGTCCCCGGCCAGCTCGAGGCCGGGCATCCTGGCCAGCAGCGCGCGCAGCGCCTCCTGCAACTCCAGCCGGGCCAGCGGGGCACCGAGGCAGTGATGCACCCCGTGCCCGAAGCCGAGATGCTGGTTGCTCTCCCGATCGAAGCGCAGGGTGTCCGGTGCGTCGAACCGCAGGCCGTCCCGGTTCGCGGCGCCGATGGCGACCAGCACCGGCTCCCCAGCCCGTACCAGTACCCCACCGACCTCGACATCCTCGGTGGCATAGCGGGCGAACCCCGCCCCGGCACCGAGCGGCACGAAACGGAGCAGTTCCTCCACCGCCGCCGGGATCAGCTCCGGTTCCGCGCGCAGCCTGGCCAGTTCCGCCGGATGGTCCAGCAGCACGTGCACGAAGTTCGGGATCTGGGTCGCCGTGGTCTCGTGCCCGGCGATCAGGATGCCGATACACAGATCGACCATTTCCAGCTCGGACAACCGGTCCCGGACGTCCCGCGCCTCGATCAGCGCGGTCATCAGGTCGTCGGCGGGCTCGGCCCTGCGCCGGGCGATATGCCCGGCGATGTACTCGCGCAACTGCTCCTGGTTCGACTCGAACTCCGCGGCGGTCATCCGGCTGGTGGACAACGCGGCATCGCTCCACACCCGAAACAGCGGCCGGTCGCTCGCGGGCACGCCGAGCAGCTCACAGATCACCGCGACCGGAAGCGGCAGGGCGAAACCCTCGACCAGGTCCGCTGGCGGGCCCGCCTCGATCAGCTCGTCCAGCAGGCCGGTGGCCAGCGTGCGCACCCGCGGCCGCAGTTCCTCGACCCTGCGGGTGGTGAAGGCCTTGGCCACCAGGGTGCGCAGCCGGGTGTGGTCGGGCGGATCCATCGCCAGGATCCCGTCCGAGCGCTGCCCGGGAGTCGGCCGCGGCTCGTCGTGTTCGGCGGCGGCCGCCCTGGAGAACCGCCGGTCGCCGAGCACCAACCGGGCGTCGGCGTACCGGGTGGCCAGCCAGGCGGGCTCACCGAACGGCAACCGCACCTTGATCATGCCGGCGCGCTCCTGCGCGGCGGCATAGGCAGGGTCCAGTTCCAGGCCTTCGGAATCGTTGAACGGGTAAGCGACGACATCGTCGGTAGTGCTCATCGGCAGGTCCCCCGGATCAGTTGTAAGCAGCTGCTTACAACGGTAGGGGTCGGGCACCCTGAGCGTCAACGTCGTCACCCACGGCATTCGGGTGACCCGAACGACCGGCGGGTTACGGTGTCCGCTGTGGACCACGAGCCGGTGATGGGAGAAGGACAGCCCCGGCGCCGGGACGCAGCGGCGACCAAGCGGGCGCTGCTCGACGCCGCGGCAAGCCTGTTCGCCGAACGCGGGTTCGACCGCACCACGGTACGCGCGATCGCCCGCAGGGCGGAGGTGAACCAGGCCCTGCTGTTTCGCTACTTCGGCTCGAAGGATGCCCTGTTCGAGGCGGTGATGGCCGCACGCGGCAGGGAGAACCTGGAAGGCACCCCACCGGAACGGCTGCTGGAGACCACCCTGCGCGGCATGCTCGAGCCGGACGCGTCGGGGCAACGGGACCGCTCGCTGGAGACCCTGCTGCGCTCCACCGGCAACGGCGGCGCCGCCGCGGCCATCCGCCAGGAACTCGGCGAGGAGTACCTGCGCGCCCTGGCCGGGCTCACCGACCAGGAGGACGCCAGGCTGCGCGCGGACCTCGCACTGGCCTGGGTGCTCGGCATCGGCCTGTTGCGCGGGGTGAGCGGAACCGGACCGCTGCGCGAGGCCGAGCCGGACACCGTGTGCGCCCTTGTCCTTGGCGCCCTGCGCAACCTGCTGGAACACAGCTCGCCCAAGGACGACGGCGACACCGGGCAAGGGTGCTGAACCCGGCCCTGCGGGTCAGCCGAACGGTATCCAGGCCATCCTGCTGGTACCGCCTTCCGCCACCTGGGAGACCAGCGCGCCCTCGCTGGACACCGTCCACAGCCGGTCGCCGATCACCATCGCCCTGCGCACGACCCCGTCCGCGGCGACACCGGAACCCGCTGGCTGCCGTACGGTGCCGACCTCGGTGAGGCCCCGCTCGTCCAGCCTGAGCACCAGCGCACCGCCACCGTGCCGCCAGTCCGGCCCGGTCGGCGGGCTGGTGTAGGGCAGCACGATCAGCCCGATCGGCGGCCAGTACAGGAAGGCGTGCGGGTCCGACTCGACCTCGGACCGCGCGCCCGGCACCTGATGCTGGGCGATCCTGGCCGGCGTGGCCGGGTCGCCGACGTCGAACAGTGAGACCTGCAACCCACTGGTGCGTCCCTGCCGGTCCGCCTCCTGGCCGACCCCGATCAGCCTGCCCGAACCTGCGTCGTGCAGGTACGCCGAGTAGCCGGTGATCTTCAGTTCGCCCACCGCCCGTGGCGCGGTGGGGTCGGCGAGGTCCAGGGTGTACAGCGGGTCGGTCTCCCGGAAGGTCACCACATAGCCGACCGGCCCGACGAAACGCACGGCATAGATCCGCTCCCCCTTGCCGAGTCCGCCGACCCTGCCCACCTGGGTGAGCTCGGAACCCTCGCGGCCCAGTACGGTCACCGCGCTCACCGAGTCCGGCACCTGGTCGGGCCCGCGTGGCATGCCCCCGGCCCCGGTGGTGGTCGCCACCCGGAGGTGGCCCTCGTGCTCGGAGAGCGAGTACTGGTTCAGCAGGGTCCCCTCGACCGAGCCGGAGGCCACATGCCGCGGCGGTCCCTGGCGGGCGAGGTCGAACTGGTGGATCTCGGTCCGCCGGTGCTGCCGCTTTCCCTCCGGCATCGGCATCCGCCCGCCCGCCATCGGAATGGCGGTGGGATACCCGTCGTCGGCCACGTAGAGGCTGGACTCCGTGCCGTACACGGTGTCCCCTTCGGCCACAATGGACACCGGGTCACCGGTGCCGAGCCTGCCGGAGAGCTCGACGGTGAGCACGGTGAGCATGGCGGTCCCGCTGTAGGTGTCCGGGTGGCTCACCCGCGCGCAGTCCACCAGGGTGCCCTCCTGCCGGGTCCCGTCCCCGGTCAGCTCGTAGCGAGGCAGCCAGTCCTCGATCGAGGAGGCTTCCAGGATCTCCCGGTTCTCCCGCAGCGCGCTGCCAGCGGAGCCTGCCTCGTGCGGCTGGGTGAACGGCAGCCGGGGCACTGAGCGGACCACGATCCGGGCCCGCCCCTCGATCGCCCTGGCATCCACGTACTCGCCGTCCAGTTCCAGGGTGCCGACCACCCGCGCCGGGCCGGCCAGATCCACCAGCACCAGCCTGGACCGCAGGCCACCCGGCTCCGGCGCGAAACCGGGATCGCGCACCGAGCCCGGTTCGACCGGCTTGCCCGCGACCCCACCGGAGGCCAGCACCAGCGCCCGATCGCCGTGCAGCAGCAACTGGCTCGCCGGGCCGCCCGGCAGCTCCAGCTCCGCAGTGACCGCCGTGGACTCCACGTCCACCACCCGCAGCGTCCCGTCCACCACGCTGACCACCCGGTTGCCGTCGGTCTGCACCAGGTCCGGTTCCTCGACCCCGCGTTCGTGGTTGTTGGTACCCGAATGCGGGCGTTGCTTTCCCGCGCTGCCCGCGTCCTCGGCCCCGGCGGCGCCGGGAGCCGGGGCCGAGTTCGGCACCGCGCCCCTGCCCTCGACCGCCGCGGCGTCCGGGGCGGCCCCGGCCTCGGCAGGCACCCCGTACGGCTGCGCCCCGGAAAGGCCGTACGCCCCGACATAGGGCCGGACCGACTCGCGCAGCCCTTCCAGCGCGGCCGCGCAGGAGTCGAAGGAGACCAGCCGCGGCGCCCCGGTGGCCTCGGTACCGGCGTCCCGGTGGTTCCCCGGCTTATCGCTGGTCAGCGTGTCGGTCACGACCAGGCCCGCGGCGAGCAGGACGACGAGCGCGGCGGCAAGGCCTGCCGGGCGTGGCGGGGTGCGGAGTCGCTTCATGCCCCCAGGGACGGACCCGGGTCCCCGCCGCGTTGCATCACCGGTCCCCGAATCCGAACTCGGCCCGGATCGCGGTGGTGTGCTCGCCCAGCTCCGGCACCGGGTCCAGCCGCGGTTGCCTGCCGGGCACCCGTACCGGCGGCAGCAGGGTACGCAGCGGGCCCGCGGGGGAACCGACCTCCGCCCAGCGCTGTGCCGCGGCGAGCTGCGGGTGCTCGGCGAACTCGGCCATATCGCGCATCCTGGCGTTGGCGATCCCGGCCTCGTCCAGCCGCCGCTGCACCTCCTCGGCCGGGGAGCCGGCGAGTGCCTGCTCGATCAGCCCGGTCAGTTCCGCATCGTGCTCCACCCGCGCCGCGTTGCCCGCGAACCGCGGGTCGCGCACCAGCTCCGGCCGCCGGAGCACCCGCTCACACAGCGCCGTCCACTCCCGCTCGTTCTGCACCCCGATGAACACCGTGGCGCCGTCCCCGGTCCGGTAGGGGCCGTAGGGCGAGATCGCGGCATGCCGTGCCCCGTTGCGTGGTGGCGGGCTGCCGCCGTAACCGGCGTAGAAGTAGGGGAAGCCGACCCACTCGCCGAGAGCGTCCAACATGGACACTTCGAAGCCGCAGCCCTGCCCGGTCCGTTCCCGCTCGTACAGCGCGGTGAGCACCCCGCTGTAGGCGTACATCCCGGCCGCGATGTCGGCCACCGGGATGCCGGCCTTCGCGGGCTCGGCCGGAGTCCCGGTGAGCGAGACAACCCCGGCCTCACACTGCACCAGCAGGTCGTATGCCTTGCGATCCCGGTAGGGCCCGGTGCTGCCGTAGCCGGAGATCGCACAGGTGATCAGCCCCGGCCGGTTCGCGCGCACCGCCTCGGCTCCCAGGCCCAGCCGGTCGGCCGCGCCCGGGGCAAGGTTCTGTACCAGCACGTCCGCCCGATCCAGCAGCGCCTCCAGCACCGGCCGCTCGGCCGGGTCCTTGAGGTCGAGCACAAGGCTTTCCTTGTTCCGGTTGAGCCAGACGAAATGGCTGGACAGCCCGCGCACGGTCTGGTCGAACTCGCGGGCGAAGTCCCCGGTTCCCGGCCGCTCGATCTTGATCACCCGTGCGCCGAGGTCGCCGAGCTGGCGGGTGGCCAGCGGCGCGGCCACGGCCTGCTCCAGCGCCAGGACCGTGATCCCGTCCAGTGGCAGGCTCATGAGGGCTCCAGCCCACGCCGGAGCACCTCGGCCAGGTGCACCGCGGTCCGGTCCGATTCCTGCGCGATCTGGGTCCGGCAGCTGAACCCGTCCGAGATCACCACGGTGTCCCGCGGCGTCTCGCGCAGCGCGGGCAGCAGCCGGTCCTGCGCGCAGGCCAACGACACCTCGTAGTGCCCGCGCTCGAAGCCGAAGTTCCCGGCGAGCCCACAACATCCGGTGTCCAATGTGGAATTCCGGACCCCGGCGTCGGCCAGCACCCGCTCCTCGGCGGCGAACCCGAGGACCGCGTGCTGGTGGCAGTGCACCTGGCTGACCGCGTCCAGGTCCAGCCCGCGCCAGGGCGGATCGGCCTCGGCCAGCAGCTCGGCCAGCGTGTGCGTCCGCTCGGCGAGCAGGGCGGCGGTGTCCTCCCCCGGCAGCAGGTGCCCCAGGTCGCCCCGGAACAGCGCGGTACAGCTCGGTTCCAGGCCTGCGACCCGGTAACCGGCTTCCAGGTAGGGCCGCAGCACGCCGATGGTGCGGCGCAGCACCCTGCGCGCCACCCCGAGCTGCCCGGTGGACACCCAGGTCAACCCGCAGCACACCCCGCGCTCCGGCAGCACCACCTGGTATCCGGCCGCACCGAGCACCTCCACGGCGGCTTCCAGCACTCCGGGGGTGAAGTAGTTGTTGAACGAGTCCGGCCACAGCAGCACCGGCTGCCGCGCCCCGGGCTCGGGACCGCGGCGCAGGTCCCGGCGGGCGCGGGTGAACGGGGTGGCCGCGAAGGCGGGCAATCGCCGCTGCGGCGCGATGCCCCCGAGCCGCTTCAGCAGCGCCGCGGCCCGCGGACGGACGGTGACCCCGTTGGCCAGCCGTGGGCTCAGCGCGGCCGCGCGCAACCACAGCGGCAACCAGCCCATCGAGTAGTGCGCGGCAGGGCGCAGCCTGCGCCGGTAGTGCTGGTGATAGAACTCGGCCTTGTAGGTCGCCATGTCGACATCGACGGGGCAGTCGGAAAGGCAGCCCTTACAGGAAAGGCACAGGTCCAGCGCCTCGTGCACCTCCTTCGACCGCCAGCCATCGGTGATCAGCTCACCGTTGATCATCTCGGCGAGCAGATGCGCCCTGCCCCGGGTGGAGTGCTGCTCCTCGCGGGTGGCCCGGTAGCTCGGGCACATCACCCCGCCGCCGCTGGTGTTGCGGCACTTGCCAACGCCGACGCAGCGCCGCATCGCCTCGCCGAAGCTGCCGTGGTCCTCGGGGTAGCCGAGCACGGTGCGCCGCTCGATCTCCGGCGGGGCGATGCGCACCCGCAGGTCCGCGTCCACCGGCCGGGGCCGCACCAGCACCCCGGGGTTCATCCGGCCGTCAGGGTCGAAGACCGTCTTGAACCGTTCGAACAGCTCCAGCGCCTCCGCGCTGTACATCCTGGGCAGCAACTCGGAGCGGGCCTGCCCGTCGCCGTGCTCGCCGGAAAGGGACCCGCCATGCGCTGCGACCAGGTCGGCCGCCTCCTCGAGGAAGGAGCGGAACCCGGCGACCCCCGGCCCGGACAGCAGGTCGAAATCCAGCCGCAGGTGCAGACAGCCCTCGCCGTAGTGCCCGTAGACCACGCTACTGCGTCCGTGCCTGCGCATCAGCTGCTTGAACTCGCGCAGGTACGCGCCCAGCCGTTCGGGCGGGACGGCCGCGTCCTCCCAGCCTGGCCAGGCCTCGGAACCGTCCGCGCGCCGGGTGGCCAGCCCGGCGCCCTCCTCCCTGATCCGCCATAGCCTGCGCTGTGCGGCCGGATCGGTGAGCACCACGTGCCCGGTGATCGCCGTGCCCAGTTCGACGGCCAGCTGGTGCGCTCGCTGCTGCGCCTGTCCCGGCTCGTCCCCGCCGAACTCCACGAACAGCCAGGCCCCGCCCGCGGGCAGGTCCTCGGTCCGGGCGGCGGCGAGCAGGCCGACCAGCTCGGCGTCCACCCCCTCCACGGTGAGCGGCGCGGCGGGCAGGATGGCGGGCACGGCGTCGGCGGCCGCCACGTCCTCGGTGAACCCGAGCACCGCGAGCGCCCGGTACCGGGGCAGTTCGGTGAGTTCCAGCTCGGCGCCGAGCACGGTCACGCAGGTGCCCTCGCTGCCGACCAGTGCCCTGGCCAGGTCGAAGCCGTTCTCCGGCAACAGGTGCTCCAGCCCGTACCCGGAGACCCGGCGCGGCCAGGTGGACAGCTCGGTACGCAGCAGCGCGAGGTTGCTCCGCACCAGGTCCCGCAGCTGGCGGTAGACCCGCCCCTCGGTGCCGGGCAGGGCCGCCTTGCCGTCCAGTTCGGACGGTGAGCTGCGGCCGACGGTCATCCGGGTGCCGTCGTACAGCAGCACGTCCAGCTCCCGCACCGTGTCCGCGGTGCGGCCCCAGGCCACCGAGTGCGAGCCGCAGGCGTTGTTGCCGATCATACCGCCGATCGTGCACCGGCTGTGCGTGGACGGATCCGGACCGTAACGCAGGCCATGCGGGGCGGCGACCGCCTGCAGGTCGTCCAGCACCGTGCCGGGCGCGACCCGCGCGGTCCTGGCGGCCGGATCCAGTGCGTGCACCCCGGCGAAGTACCGCGAGGTGTCCAGCACCAGCCCTGGGCCGCAGGCGTTGCCCGCGATGCTGGTGCCGCCGCCCCTGGCCACGATGGGCACCCCCAGCTCGCGGCAGGCCGCGACGGCCGCCAGCACGTCCTCGGCGTCCCTTGGCAGCAGCACGCCCAGCGGAGGGTGCCGGTAGTTGGAGGCGTCGGTGGTGTAGAGCGCCAGGCTGGCCGGGTCGACCGCGATCTCCCCGGCCACCTGCCCGGCAAGGCGCTGCCGCAGGGTGTCTCGCACGTCGTGTCGCACGCCCCCATTCAAAAGGATCGCGCGCCGATCCGCCCGGTGCTTGTGAACAACCCGTCGAACAAGGGACTCCGCGGCAGGCGAGGGTGTACCGGTGAGCGGTACGGCCGCCTTGCACGTGCACCCCGCCGCGGCGAGGGTGCACGGTATGGAGCCCACTGCCGTGCGCGAGGTCGCGGGGAAACTGCTGACCGCCTACCAGACCGGCACCCCGATCGAGCCGGTGATCACCGAGTACCCGGAGGCGACGATCGCCGACGCCTACCGCATCCAGCAGGAGCAGGTGCGGGCCTGGACCCGGGAAGGGGACGTGGTGACCGGCCACAAGGTCGGGCTTTCCTCCGCCGCGATGCAGCAGCAGATGGGCGTGGACCAGCCGGACTACGGGCACCTGCTGGCCGGGATGTTCCACCTGGAGCACCAGCCGATCCGCACCGCCGGCTTTCTGCAACCGCGAATCGAACCGGAGATCGCATTCGTACTCGGCCGCCCGCTGGCCGGTCCGGGAGTCACGGTGGCCGATGCCGTGCGCGCGGTCGATTTCGTGCTGCCCGCGCTCGAGATCGTGGACTCCAGAATCCGGGACTGGCGCATCTCCATCGTGGACACCATCGCGGACAACGCCTCTTCCGGTGGCGTGGTACTCGGCAGCAAACCGACCCCACTGACCGCGGTGGACCTGCGGCTCGCCGGGTGCACCCTGCACTCAGGGGGCGAACTGGTGGCCACCGGCGCGGGCGCGGCCGTGCTCGGCTCACCGGTGAACGCGCTGGTGTGGCTGGCGAACACGGTCGGACCGCTCGGGGTCGAGCTGGAGCCAGGCCACGTCGTGCTGCCGGGGTCGATGACCAGGGCCATCCCGGTACGGCCCGGCGACGCCGTGGTCGCCTCGATCGCGGAGCTGGGCAGCGTCACCGCGGTGTTCGAGGGCGAGTTCCAGGGGGATGGCCGGTAAGCGGTTACTTAGTCATGAAGGTACTCAGAGGTCCGGACGCGGACGGCAGATACGTGGGAACGCGCCCGGCCGGAGGCCTCGCTAACGCGACTGCGGGGCGCCGAACTCCTGCAATTACTGTGCGTTGCTCGAAGTCGCGCCCCGTAGGCGCGTTCGCGATCGCGCGTTCCTGAATGAGTTGTCAGTTCGGTGCGTCACTTCTTGTCACATCGTGCCTGATTCCGAGAGATCTTGCACAAACTCGTTAAATCAGCACCGGATTGTCGGTGTGATGAGGTTCAATGGTGGGCGACAACGAAACCCGGTGAAGGACCGGGAATTGCCTAGGGGGAGGCAGCTATGCCTCAGGACGACGAACTGAACCATCGTGAGCGCGCGACCCTGCGAGCAGTGGCCGAGGGGCGCGCGGAGATCAGCCACAGCTGTGAGCCGGACCTGTTCATCGACGGGCTCGCCTGCTGTGACCAGGCCACCGCACACAAGCTCGCCCGCTTCGGGCTGCTCGCCCCCGCCCGCGAGGGCACCCCGGGCGAGCTGGTGCCCGCGGTGCTGACACCGACGGGCCGGGCCGCGCTGGGGGCCGCGGCCGTACCGTCGCTGGCGGCTTAGGCGGGGTTACCGGAACGCTGGGATTCCGGTGACCGCCTGACCGAGGGTGAGCGCGTGCATCTCCTCGGTGCCCTCGTAGGTGAGCACCGTCTCCAGGTTGGTCAGGTGCCGCATCACCGGATACTCCAGGGAGATCCCGTTCGCGCCGAGCAGGGTACGGGCCGTACGGGCCACCTCGATCGCGCTGCGCACGTTGGCCAGTTTGCCGAAGCTGACCTGGTTGTGGTGCAACCGGTCGGCGTCCTTCAGCCGCCCAAGCTGCAACGCGACCAGCCCCGCCCGGTTCACCTCCACGACCAGGTCGGCCAGCTTGCGCTGGGTGAGCTGGAACCCGGCGAGCGGCTTGCCGAACTGCTCCCTGGACAGGGTGTACTCCAGCGCCGAGGTGTAGCAGGCCCGCGCGGCGCCGACCACGCCGAACAGGATCCCGTAACGCGCCTCGTTCAGGCAGCTCAGCGGCCCGCGCAGGCCCCGCACCTCGGGGAAGGCGGCCTCGGCAGGCAGCCGTACCCCCTCCAGCACCAGCTCGGCGGTCAGCGAGGCCCGCAGGGACAGCTTGTGCCGCACCTCGTTGGCGGTGAACCCGGGCGTGTCGGTGGGCACCACGAACCCGCGCACGCCCTCCTCGGTCCGCGCCCACACCACGGCCACATCGGCGACGGTGCCGTTGGTGATCCACATCTTGGTGCCGTCCAGCACCCAGTCCGAGCCGTCCCGGCGGGCCCTGGTGCGCATCGAGCCCGGGTCGCTGCCCGCATCCGGCTCGGTCAGCCCGAAGCAGCCAAGCGCCTCCCCGGAGGCCATCCTCGGCAGCCACTCCTGCCGCTGCTCCTCGCTGCCCCACCGGTGAATCGCGTACATCGCCAGCGAGCCCTGCACCGACACGAAACTGCGCAGCCCGGAGTCCACCGCCTCCAGCTCCCGGCAGGCGATGCCGTAGGCCACCGCCGAGGTGCCCGCACAGCCGTAGCCGTCGAGGTGCATGCCGAGCAGGCCGAGCTTGCCGAACGCGGCGGCCAGCTCGCGGGCGGGCAGGGTGCCCGACTCGTACCATTCGGCGACCCTCGGCTCAAGCTCCGCACGGCCGAATTCCCGAACGGCATCGCGGATGTCCTGCTCGTCCGCGTTCAGCGAGGCGTCGAGACCGAGAAAGTCACCGGGATCGGGCGCGGCGGGCGCCGATACTGCGCTGTTACCCATTCCAGCACCCTAGCTGGTCGGCGCGACCCCGACCATACCGATCGTTTGTGCTGGTCAGGGGTATTATGCAAGGTAGTTTCCGATCGTGGAACGAGCAACGACCCCGGAGTCAACTGCCACGTGTTATTTCCCACGCGGTGGCCCTGACCTATCCCGATAACGGCGATTTCACACTACTGTCATAAGACCGGCGAACCCGGGAGCAAGCGGCGTGCCCGAACGACCCCGCACCCAACGTGGGTCCCTCGCGGGGACGCATCGCAGTACGGCGCTGCCTCCAGCGCCGAGACAGCGCGACTCGCACAGTGCCGTGCGCGAAGAGAGCCGTGCGCAGCCCGCACGATGAGGTGCGGCTATCCGGCGATGCCCAGGACTCGTATCCCGGGCTTATCTCCTCCCGACTGACCATCGCAGCACCGGGCCGGACCGTTACCGGGGTGTTATTGCCCACCCGGATCCGGCCCGGGGGCGCCAACGCATAGGAGGGCGGCCAGCCGTGACCCGCCACGCAGAGAGTCGTACCCAGCCACCGGCCGGTGGCCTGTACGACGAGCAGTACGAGCACGACGCTTGCGGCGTTGCCTTCGTCGCCGACCTGGCAGGCCGGCGCGATCACGGGATCGTGCGCAAGGCCCTGACCGCCCTGCGCAACCTGGAACACCGTGGCGCCCGTGGCGCCGAGCCGGAGACCGGTGACGGCGCGGGCATCCTGATCCAGATTCCGGACGCCTTCTTCCGCGAGGTCGTGGACTTCAAACTGCCCGATGCCGGCGGCTACGCGGTGGGTACCGCCTTCCTCCCGGTGGACGAGGCGGACCGGGACCGGGCGATGAGCACCATCGAGCGGATCGCCGCCGAGGAGGACCTGCGCATCCTTGGCTGGCGCCAGCTGCCGGTGGACACCGAGCACGTCGGTCCGACGGCCGCGAGCACGATGCCGCACTTCGCCCAGGTCTTCCTGGCCCCGCGCCGCGAGGAGGCCCCCGGCGCGGAGGCCGATCCCGCGCTCGCGCTGGAGCGGGCCGCCTTCGTGGTGCGCAAGCGGGCCGAGCACGCGCTGGAGGACGCCGGGGTCTACTTCCCCAGCCTGTCCTCGCGCACCATCGTCTACAAAGGAATGCTCACCGAGCCCCAGGTGCCGCGGTTCTTCCCCGACCTCACCGACGAGCGGGTGACCAGCGCCATCGGCCTGGTGCACTCCCGCTTCTCCACCAACACCTTCCCCTCCTGGCCGCTGGCGCACCCCTACCGCTACGTTGCGCACAACGGGGAGATCAACACGCTGCGCGGCAACCGGAACTGGATGGACGCGCGCGAGTCGATGCTGTCCACCGACCTGATCCAGGGCGACCTCGAGCGGATCTACCCGATCATCACCCGTGGCGCGAGCGACTCCGCCTCCTTCGACGAGGTGCTGGAGATGCTGCATCTCGGCGGCCGGTCGCTGCCGCACGCCGTGCTGATGATGATCCCGGAGGCGTGGGAGAACCACGCCGAGATGGACCCGCAGCGCCGGGCCTTCTACGAGTTCCACTCCACGCTGATGGAGCCGTGGGACGGCCCCGCGCTGGTGTCCTTCACCGACGGCACGCAGATCGGCGCGGTGCTGGACCGCAACGGCCTGCGCCCGGCGCGTTACTGGGTCACAGAGGACGGCCTGGTGGTGCTGGCCAGCGAGGTCGGCGTGCTGGAGCTGGACCCGGCGAGCGTGGTGCAGAAGGGCAGGCTGGAGCCCGGCCGGATGTTCCTTGTGGACACCGCGCAGGGCCGGATCATCGACGACGAGGAGATCAAGGGCGGGCTGGCGGCCGAGCACCCCTATGGCGAGTGGGTGGACGCCGGGCTGCTGCATCTGGAGGAGCTGCCGGAGCGCGAGCGCGAGGTCCCCACGCACGCCTCGCTGGTGCGCCGCCAGCAGGCCTTCGGCTACACCGAGGAGGAGCTGGACGTCCTGCTGGAGCCGATGGCCCGTAGCGGGGCCGAGCCGATCGGCTCGATGGGCAACGACTCCCCGCTGGCCACGCTTTCCAGCCGGTCGCGGCAGCTGTTCGACTACTTCATCCAGCTGTTCGCCCAGGTGACCAACCCGCCGCTGGACGCGATCCGGGAGGAGCTGGTCACCGCGCTGGGTGCCCAGCTGGGTTCGGAGCCGAACCTGCTGGAGGCAGGCGCGCACTCGTGTCGCCGGATCGTGCTGCCGTTCCCGGTGCTGGACAACGACGAGCTGGCCAAGCTGGTGCACATCAACGACGACGGCGATCTGCCGGAGTTCCAGGCGGTCACCGTGCTCGGCCGGTACGAGGTGGCGGGTGGCGGTGCGGCGCTGCTGCGGCGGCTGGACGAGATCCGCGCCGAGGTATCCGAGGCGATCGAGGACGGCGCCCGGCTGATCGTGCTGTCCGACCGCGGGGTGGACGAGAAGTACGCGCCGATCCCCTCGCTGCTGCTCACCGGCGCGGTGCATCACCACCTGGTGCGGGAGAAGACCCGCACCCAGGTCGGCCTGGTGGTGGAGGCCGGCGACGCCCGCGAGGTGCACCACATCGCGCTGCTGGTCGGCTATGGCGTGGCGGCGGTGAACCCGTACATGGCGATGGCCACCGTGGAGGAGATGGCCGAGCGTGGCCTGATCCCCGGGGTGGACGCCAGGCAGGCCACCCGCAACCTGATCAAGGCGCTCGGCAAGGGCGTGCGCAAGACGATGTCCAAGATGGGCGTCTCCACGGTCGCCTCCTACACCGGGGCGCAGATCTTCGAGGCGATCGGGCTGAACGAGGAGGTCATCGAGACCTGCTTCACCGGAACCACCTCGCGGCTGGGCGGGGTCGGGTTCGACACCCTGGCGCTGGAGGTGCAGCAGCGGCATGCCAAGGCGTACCCGGTGCACGGCGGCAGGCCCAGCCACCGCGAGCTGGAGACCGGCGGCGACTACCAGTGGCGGCGCGAGGGCGAACCGCATGTGTTCAACCCGCACACCGTGTTCAAGCTGCAGCACTCCACCCGCGCCGGCAAGTACGAGATCTTCAAGGAGTACACCCAGGCTGTGGACGAGCAGTCCGAGCGACTGCTGACCCTGCGGGGGCTGTTCGGCATCCGGGAAGGGGTACGGCCGCCGGTGCCGATCGAGGAGGTCGAGCCGGTCTCCGAGATCGTGAAGCGGTTCGCCACCGGCGCGATCTCCTACGGCTCCATCTCCGAGGAGATGCACCAGACCCTGGCGATCGCGATGAACCGGCTGGGCGGCAAGTCCAACACCGGTGAAGGCGGCGAGGACCCCGAGCGGCTGTACGACCCGGAGCGCCGGTCCGCGGTGAAGCAGGTCGCTAGTGGACGGTTCGGGGTCACCAGCGAGTATTTGGTGAACGCCGACGACATCCAGATCAAGATGGCGCAGGGCGCCAAGCCTGGCGAGGGTGGCCAGCTTCCCGGCGGGAAGGTGTACCCCTGGATCGCCAAGACGCGGTACTCCACCCCTGGCGTCGGGCTGATCTCTCCCCCGCCGCACCACGACATCTACTCGATCGAGGACCTGGCGCAGCTGATCCACGACCTGAAGAACGCCAACCCGGCGGCACGGATCCACGTGAAGCTGGTGTCCGAGGTCGGGGTCGGCACGGTGGCGGCCGGCGTGTCCAAGGCGCATGCCGATGTGGTGCTGATCTCCGGGCACGACGGCGGCACCGGCGCCTCCCCGCTGTCCTCGATCAAGCACGCGGGCGGGCCATGGGAGCTCGGCCTCGCCGAGACGCAGCAGACCCTGCTGGCCAACCGGCTGCGGGACCGGATCGTGGTGCAGACCGACGGCCAGCTGAAGACCGGCAGGGACGTGCTGATCGCCGCGCTGCTCGGCGCGGAGGAGTTCGGCTTCGCCACCGCTCCGCTGGTGGTGTCCGGCTGCATCATGATGCGGGTCTGTCATTTGGACACCTGCCCGGTCGGGGTGGCCACGCAGAACCCCACGCTGCGCGCGAAGTTCAACGGCAAGGCCGACTACGTGGTGAACTTCTTCGAGTTCATCGCGCAGGAGGTGCGCGAGTACCTTGCCGCGCTGGGCTTCCGGTCCATCGAGGAGGCCGTCGGCCACGCCGAGCTGCTGGACACCCGCAAGGCGGTGGAGCACTGGAAGGCATCCGGCCTGGACCTCTCGCCGATCTTCCACGTGCCGCAGCTGCCGCCGCGGGCAGCGCGGCATCAGGTGGTGCCCCAGGACCACGGCCTGGACAAGGCGCTGGACAACACGCTGATCCAGCTGGCCGAGGGCGCGCTCGCCTCCGGCGACAAGGTGCGGCTGGAACTGCCGGTACGCAACGTGAACCGCACGGTGGGCACGATGCTCGGCTCGGAGCTGACCAAGCGCTGGGGCGGCGAGGGTCTTCCGGACGACACCATCGACGTGACCTTCACCGGGACCGCGGGCCAGTCCTTCGGCGCCTTCGTGCCGAAGGGGATCACCCTGCGGCTGTACGGGGACGGCAACGACTACGTCGCCAAGGGTCTTTCCGGCGGGCGGATCATCGTGCGCCCACCGCGGGAGGCGCAGTTCGCGGCCGAGGAGCACATCATCGCGGGCAACGTGATCGGTTACGGCGCCACCGGCGGGGAGATCTTCCTGCGTGGCAAGGTCGGCGAGCGGTTCTGCGTGCGCAACTCCGGTGCGCTCGCGGTGGTCGAGGGCGTCGGGGACCACGGCTGTGAGTACATGACCGGCGGCCAGGTCGTGGTGCTGGGCTCGATCGGCCGCAACTTCGCGGCCGGGATGTCCGGCGGCGTGGCCTACGTGCTCGACCTGCCAGCGCACCGGGTGAACCAGGAGATGGTGGACCTGGACCCGCTGGACGATGAGGACGGCGAGGTGCTGCGGGACGCCGTGGAGCGGCATCACGCGGAGACCGGATCGGCGGTGGCGCACGCGCTGCTCACCGACTGGGAGCTGGCGCTGCCCCGGTTCGGCAAGGTCATGCCCAAGGACTACAAGCGTGTCCTGCAGGCGCAGGCGGCGGCCGAGCGCGAGGGCAGGGACGTGAACGAGGCGATCATGGAGGCCGCTCATGGCTGAGACACGAGTGGCGGCACCCGGCGCACCACGTACGCGCGTTCTGGCCGAAGACCCCGCTATCGGGACGCCAGGGCGCCCCACAACGACACGCAAGGCACGCTCGGAAGTGGCGCCCTGTCGGCACGATCGCGGTCGCGCGCAGGTCGCTGAAAAGATGGAGGCCGCTCATGGCTGACCCGAAGGGCTTTCTGACCACGAAGCGGGAGACGCCCAGGTCGCGGCCCGTGGACCTGCGGCTGATGGACTGGCGCGAGGTCTACGAGGACTTCGCCACCTCCCGGCTGGAGAAGCAGGCCGGCCGCTGCATGGACTGCGGTATCCCGTTCTGCCACCAGGGCTGTCCACTCGGGAATCTGATTCCGGAGTGGAACACCCTGGTGTGGCGCGAGGACTGGCAGGACGCGATCGAACGGCTGCATGCCACGAACAACTTCCCCGAGTTCACCGGGACGTTGTGCCCCGCGCCGTGCGAGACGGCGTGCGTGCTCGGCATCAACGACGACCCGGTGACCATCAAGCGGGTGGAGATCTCCATCATCGACCGGGCATGGGAGGAGGGCTGGGTCCAGCCCCAGCCTCCGGACGTCAGGACCGGTAAGAAGGTCGCGGTGGTCGGCTCCGGCCCATCCGGGCTGGCCGCTGCGCAGCAGCTCACCAGGGCCGGGCACGACGTGGTCGTGTTCGAGCGGGCCGACGCCATCGGCGGGCTGCTGCGCTACGGGATCCCCGAGTTCAAGATGGAGAAGTTCCGGCTGGACCGCAGGCTGGAGCAGATGCGCGCGGAGGGCACCGAGTTCCGCGCCGGCGTGAACGTGGGCGTGGACATCACCGCCGAGCAGCTGCGCACCGAGTACGACGCGGTGGTGCTCGCGGGCGGGGCCACCGCCTGGCGGGACCTGCCGATAACCGGGCGCGAGGTCGAGGGCGTGTACCAGGCCATGGAGTACCTGCCCCCGGCCAACCGGGTCGCCAGCGGCGCGCAGGAGAGCACCCCGATCGACGCCAGGGGCAAGCATGTCGTGGTGATCGGCGGCGGGGACACCGGTGCGGACTGCGTCGGCACCGCGCACCGGCAGGGCGCCGCCTCGGTGACCCAGCTGGAGATCATGCCGCGGCCGCCGCAGTCCCGCTCGGAGACCCAGCCGTGGCCCACCTACCCGATGATCTACCGGGTGTCCTCGGCACACGAGGAGGGCGGCGAGCGGATCTACTCGGTGAACACCCAGGAGTTCCTGGCCGATGACGAGGGCAGGCTGCGCGCGCTGCGCCTGGTCGAGGTACGCAACGAGGACGGCAAGTTCGTCCCGGTCGAGGGCACCGAGCAGGAGATCCCCGCGCAGCTGGCGCTGCTGGCGATGGGCTTCGTCGGCCCGGAAAAGGCCGGGCTGCTGGATGACCTCGGCGTGGAGCTGGACCAGCGCGGCAACGTGGCACGGGACAAGTCCTTCCAGACCAGTGTGGACAATGTGTTCGTGGCAGGGGACATGGGCCGAGGGCAGTCGCTGATCGTGTGGGCGATCGCCGAGGGCCGGTCCGCGGCCGCCGGGGTGGACGCCTACCTGACCGGACGTGACTTCCTGCCCACCCCGATCGCGCCAACCGACCGGCCGATCAGCTGAGTAACGCGGCATGGCGGGCGGTGTCCGGGACTCCCGGACACCGCCCGCCTTCGCGTGCCCGGCACCCGTAACGTCCGGACCCACCAGCGCGATCAACTGTTGCACCGCAAAGCAACAGCGCACTTGGGGGTAGCTCTTGAGCTTCCGACGACGGGTACTGGCGACCGCGGGCGCGGTACTGGTCGCCGCATCCGCCATCGCGGCCGGTGCGGCACCGGCCACGGCCGAAACCTGGGGAACGATAGTCAGCACATCCTGGGCCTACACCGATATACGGCAGCCGTTCACGTCCTTTGTGGACCAGGATGCCGACGCGCCGGTCGGCGCCCGCGTCGAAGCGGGCTACCACAGCTCGAAGGCGTACTTCACCTTCGACCTCGCACCTTTGCGCGGCGCAAGGGTGCTCTCCGCCGAGGCATTCGGCGAGGAGAAGGCGGCGAACGACTGCACGAAGCCACGGTCCACCCAGCTGTGGACGGTGGCGGAACAGGACCAGGACCCGACCTGGCTGCGCGCGCCACGAGAGCAGACCCTGCTTCCCGGCCCCGGAGCACCGGAGGACGAGTGCCTGTGGTCCAGGGTCGAATGGGACGTCAAGGCCCAGCTGGCGCAGGCACTGGCCGCCGGTTCGGACTCGCTGACCTTCGTGCTGCGCATGCCCGAAGGCAAGCAGTACGACCCGGCGTACGGCCGCAGCTACGCGAACAAGCTGTCCATCACCTACGAGATCAACCGGCCGCCGAACGTTCCGGCCGAGGGCGCGGTCGGCATCCAGGAATGCGCGCAGGGGCCGCTCTACAACGCGGACACCCGGCCGAGCCTGCGGGCCCGGCTGGTGGATCCCGACCGGGACTGGATGACGGCAACCTTCGCCATCTGGCCGACCGGGGAGCCATCCCAGCGCACCGAGCTCACCACCAGCGGGATACCGAGCGGTTCGGTAGCCAGGGCGACCGTCCCCGCGGACTACCTGCGGGACGGGCAGAGCTACACCTGGTCAGTGCGGGCCGAGGACGAAACGGACGCCTCGGGGTGGATGCCCGAATGCGGCTTCACCAACGACTTCACCCGGCCCGGCGAGGCACCGGGGATCTCCTCGGCTGACTATCCCGAAGGCTCCGGGCCTCCAGGCCACGGTGGCGCCGGAATCCCCGGCACCTTCACCCTCGCCCCGAACGGGGTGTCCGATGTGGTCGGTTACTACCTGGACTACACCTACGTGGCCGCGGACGAGCCGGGTGGCGGCGCGACCGTCAGCTACACCCCCCAGTACGCCGGTCCGGTCTCGGTCAACGTGTACAGCGTGGACCGGGCCGGGAACCGGTCCCCGAGCAGGCGGTACAGCTTCTGGGTAGCCGACACCGGGCCACGGATCGCCTGCCCACGGGAGATCGGGGTGGGCCTGCCGGCCGAGTGCACGCTCACCGCGACCGAGCCCGACGCCGCCAGCTTCACCTACCAGGTCGGGGACGGCCCGGAAACCACCGTTCCCGCGGTGGACCAGGCCGCGACCATCGAGGTGGTCGCATCGGACGTGGGCTCGCTGACGCTGCGTGCGTGGAGCACGTCCGCCGAAGGGGTCCGGTCCGGTTTCCGCACGGAAACCCTGCGCGCCAGGGACAGCCCGAAGGTGCACAGCGAGGTGTACCCCGAGAACGAGAAGGGCGGCGGCCCGGGGATTCCCGGCGAGTTCGTCTTCGAACCCGGCCGTACCGATGTGGCGAGCTACTGGTACCGGCTGGACGGCGGCGAGAAGGTGGACGTCCCGGCCGGGCCGGACGGCACCGCGACCGTCACGATCACGCCGGAGACCAGCGGGTTCCACGACATCGAGGTCGCCTCGGTGTCGGCGGACGGGCAGCGTTCCCGGTCCACAGCCAGCTACTTCTTCAACGTGGCGGCACCCGCCGACTGAGCTGGGGCTCCTCGCTGCACGTTCAGCAGGTACTCCCTGCGGTTGAGCGGGTTGTGGTCGGTTCGTGGCCGGGAAGGTGCCCGGCCACGAACCGGCCGGTACCGGTCGAAGGCGCTCTCCAGCACCCCTTCACCCCGGGTCAGTCCGGGTAGCTGCCGGTGCAGCTGGTGCACCCGCGCGGCCGGAATCTCGCCCTCCAGCAGGCAGGCCGTGCCCTGCGCCCTGGTTTCCCCCGGCACCGCGTCCAGCCGGGCCAGCACCGGGGTGACCGTGCCGAGGGTGTCCTCCGGCAGTTTCAGCCGGAAACGGTGCAACGGTTCGTACACCGCGGTTCCCGCCAGGCGCAGGGCGTCCATCAGCACCAGCGGCGTCAGGTTGCGGAAGTCTCCCGCGGTACTCGACATGCTCTTGTCGAAGGTGCCGTGCGCGTGGCTCTGCCGTGCCAGGTAGCCGGAATGTGTCATACTGACCACGCAGTCTGTGACCTCCCAGCCGTGGATCCCCTGGCGCAGGGCCTGCCGTACGGTCTCCTCGACGGCCTTGCGGAACGCGGCAGGCAGTGAGCCCGGCTCGACCTCCAGCCGGAAGTCCACCCCGGTACCGGACGGCGCGGGGTCGACCCGCAGCCCCACGGTCGCCAGGAACGGGTTGTCCCCCTCGTGCAGGACCTCGGCCGCCGCCCCGCTGCCCACCGGACGTTCCAGGCAGATGGTGGTCGTCTCGCGGAAGGCCACCGCGATCCCGAACTCCCCGGCCAGGGTGGCCTCGATGACCTCCTTCTGCACCTCCCCGTAGAGCGAGACCGCGATCTCGGCACGCAGGTCGTCCTGCCGCAGATTGATCAGCGGGTCCTGTTCGGCGAGCCGGGTGAGCGCCAGGTGCAGTGCGCCCCGCTGCCGCGGATCCCGGGGAACCACCACGGTTTCCAGGCTCGGCGGGGCGAAATACTGCCGGGTGAGGTCCTTCCCGGAGACACCGATCGGGTCGCCGATCCGGATGCCGGCGAGGCCGCGCAGCAGGCCGATCCGCCCTGCGGACACCGCTGGGCGGCCGATCACGCCACCCCGGTCGAAGACCTCGATCGCGGTGACCCTCCCCTCGTTCCCTTCCCGCAGCGACAGCCGGTCCCGCACCCGTACCGTGCCGGAGAACATCCGCACGTAGGCGATCTGCTCCCCGGTCGGGCCGCGGTCCACCTTGAAGACCGTTCCGGATACCGGGCCATCGGGCTCGCCGTCCGTGGCCGGGAGCAAGCCGGTGATGCCCGTGATCAGCTCAGGAACCCCGGCCCCGGTGACCGCCGAGCCGAAGTACACCGGATGCACCAGTGCGCGCCCGGTCTGCCGCGCCAGTTCGGCGCGGAGCGCGGCCGGGGAGACGGCGGGCGCCTCGCCGAGATAGGCCGCGAGAACGGTGTCCTCGTGCTCGGCCAGCGCCTCGGTCAGCCTGGCCGCGAACTCCGGTTCGGTCGCCTGGTACGAGGTGAAGCCGCAGTCCCGGCCGCCCTGGCCGTACGTGCTTCCCATCGCAACGGCCGGCCAGGCCAGCTTCGCGGCGATATCCCGGCATACCCACTCGGGTCGCGCGCCGCGACGGTCCAGCTTGTTCACGAAGACGAGGGTGGGGATCCGCAGCCGCCGCAGGGTTCGCATCAGCACGCGAGTCTGCGGCTGCACCCCCTCTACGGCGGAAACCACCAGCACGGCACCGTCCAGCATGTGCAGTACCCGTTCCACCTCGGCGATGAAGTCCGGGTGTCCCGGCGTGTCGATCAGGTTCACCGTGGTGCCGTCCACGGGGAAGGAGACCACGGCGGACTTGATGGTGATACCGCGGGCCCGTTCCAGTGCGAGCGAGTCGGTGCGGGTGCTGCCGTCGTCCACGCTGCCGGGCTCGTCGATGACCCCGGCGGTGTGCAGCAGTCGTTCGGTCAGGCTGGTCTTACCGGCGTCCACATGGGCAAGAATCCCGAGGTTCAACGTACTCAAGAAGCGTCATGTCCTCTGCGTAGGTTGGAGTTACCTGGATGGACATGAACGCTCCCCGCATGCTCGTCTCCTCGGGTAGGCGGACGTTTCCCTGGAGTACAGCACCCCAGGGAAGGTGCGGCAACCGAATTCGCCTCGCGGTCAGGAGGGGACGTCCACCGCCGCGAGGTCGATGGCCAGGTTCGGGCTCGCGGTGACCCCGCCGAGACGCTGGCCCCAGACCGCGTGGCCGTGCCGGGACCACAGCGGGATCACCGGAAGGTCCCGTAGCACCTGGTTCTCCGCGAGGCGGTACAGCTCGCCGCTGGTGCCGGGTTCGGCGGTCGCGCCGGCCTCGGCCATCATCTGGTCGAAGCCCTGGTCGGCGTAGCCGGTACCGGTGCGCCCCGCACCGGACAGCAGTGGCGCGAGCAGTTCCTGCGGGCTGCGCGTCCGCAACCGGCTGGACAGCACGAACAGGCCCTCGGCAGGGCCCGCTGCCAGCAGGTCCTGGTACTCGGCTGCGGGGACCGGACGGGGCCGTACCGCGATGCCGAGGGTGTCCCCCAGCTGCTCGGCCAGCGGCCGCACCCAGGACTCCTGCCCCGTCCCGGCCGCGAAACGCAGCGCCAGTTCGGTTGCCGGGTTTCCCGCCTGTTCCCAGAGTGCCGTGGCCGCCCGCGGATCGTGATTGCACGGGCGGCAGGTTCCCGAGCGGTGCCCGAGCGGCAGCGCGGGCGGCAGCAGGGCCCCCGCCAGGTCGACCTGATGCTCCAGCGGGCCTTCGGCGAGCGCGGCCCGGTCCACGGCCAGTGCGATCGCGTGCCTGCTCGCGGCGTCGGCGAACCGCTTGTCCCCGGCGGGCACGCCGAGCATGGTCAGCTCGGGCAGCGGCCACATCAGCACCCGGTCACCGAAGTCCTCGGCCATCCGGTGGTGCTGTTCCCCCGGCACCTCGGTGGCCAGGTCCACCTCGCCCGAGCGGGCCAGCTCGTACTGCGCCGCCGGGTCCGCCGCCACCCGCAGGCCGATCTCCTTCGCCTTGCCGGATCGCGGCCCCCGGTAGTCATCGAACCGGACCAGCCGGGCGCCGGACCCGGGACGCCAGTCCTCGGCAAGGCGGTAGGGGCCGTTGCCGACCGGGTGCCGCGCGAAGGCGGCCCAGTCCCCCGCCGCCAGCACCGACGGCGGCAACGGCAGCAACGCGGTGGCGCCGAGTACCAGCGGGGTCTGGCCGAGCGGGCGCTCGAGGACGAGCTCGATCGTGCGTGCATCGGTGGCCAGGAACTCCTTGGCGCGCAGGACCTCGGTGAGTACCGTCGCCCCTGGCCAGCCTTCCTTCCGCACTGCGTTCCACGTGTCCACATAGGACTGAGCGGTGACCGGGGAGCCGTCGTGGAAGCGCATTCCCGCGCGCAGCCGGATCGTCCAGCTGCGCTGGTCGGTGCTGGTGATCGACTCGGCGGCCAACGGCTCGGGCTCCGCGCCCGGCTCGGCCGCCGGGGCGGTCAGCGGTGTCCAGACGGCGTCGGCCACCAGGCGGCCCGGCAGGTCGCCGATCTCGGCAGGCAGCAGGCTGGCGGGTTCGCCGAGCGCCACGGAGAAAGTGCCCGGCGCCGCAGGCGTGTCCCGCTCGCCGGTGCAGGCCACGGCGGTGGCGAGCAGGACGATGGTGGCGAGCACGGCCCGGACCTTGCGGCGCATGATCGCTGTCTAGCACCGGATCGGCCGCCGACCAACCCGCCGATCGGCTCTTGTGCGCCGATGTTGATCACCTCTAACGTGAACGGTTGGTTCCCAACTGGGAGGTGGGCCATGGTGCCTCGGCGTGGCATCGCGCGTTCCGGTCTCGTACTCACCCTCGCCGCGGCGACGGCGTTCTCCGCACCCGCCGCCTTCGCCTGCGACTCCGAGCATGTTCCCGGAGGCGGGCATGCGGCCGCGGCCGAACCGCGCAGCACCCCGGCGACCAGCGAGAGCAAGAACGTCCGCCATCTTGGCAACGTGCCGGACGCGCAGGGCGCGATCTCGATGCAGTTCCTGCAGTACGGCCGGGGCCACCGCAAGCGGGACGTCATGCTGGTCTCCGGCCAGTTCGGGTTGAAGTCCTACGACCTGACCGACGACCCAGCCCGGCCGAAGGCGCTCGGCGAGCTGTCCATGCCGGGGATGTGGGAGACCGAGGACACCGTGGTCGACCCGAAACGCAAGCTGGTGTTCCTGGCAAGGGACCCGCGGGCCTTCGGCGGCAACACGGACAACGGGGAGTCCGGGATCTACGTTGTGGACGCCTCCGACCCGGCGAACCTCAGCACGCTCAGCTATGTGCGGGTGCCGGCCGGGCACACCACGACCTGCGTCAACGACTGCCGGTATCTGTGGACCGGCGGCCCGGCCAAGGCCGATTCGATGCCGGAGGAATGGGGCGGGCGGCCGATCTGGGTGACCGACATCCGCGATCCGCGCAACCCCAGGGTGTTCCCGGAGCCGATCGACCTCGGCCGCAATGACGGCAGGACCGACTACGTGCACGACGTGCAGGTGGACGCGCGCGGCGTGGCGTGGACCTCCGGCCGCGGCGGCGTCCGCGGTTACTGGACGCACGGGCTGCGCTGGGATCCGGTGCGGCACCGGCTGCGCTGGGCGAGCGCGGTCGACCCGGTTCCGTACGCGGGTGGCGGGATCGACGAGCTGGCGGCGGAGTCGACCTTCATGCACAACAGCTTCCGGCCGGTGGGACGGCGCCTTTCCGACGGCGGCACCTCGCGGCACGGCAGGCCGGGCGACCTGATCTACGTCACCGAGGAGGCCTTCGAGCCCGGTTGCGCAGGCGACGGGGTGCTGGTGATCGCCTCGCTGCGCGGCTCGCGGGGCGGCCAGGGCTGGCGCTCGACCCCGGAGCGGCCGTTCCGGCTGGACACGGTCGGTACCTGGAGCGTGGCCGGACAGGAGGGCAGCGATCCCGACAGCGGGAGCTGTTCCGCGCACTACTTCGACGTGCGCGGAGATGTGCTGGTGCAGTCCTTCTACGCGCAGGGCACCCGCTTCCTGGACGTCAGCGATCCCACCAACCCCACGCAGATCGCCTACCACCGGGAGGCCGACGCCGCGTCCTGGCAGCCGTACTGGCATCGTGGCCTGGTGTACGTCGCGGACAACAACCGGGGCATCGACATCCTGCAGCTGACCCGCTGAGGGTTTGACCAGCGGCATGCCGGGTATCCGGGGTGCATGGGACGGCAGGACCAGGACGGGCGCCGCGGCCGCGCCGAGTACGAACGCGGCCTGCCCGACTACCACGACCCGACCAGGGGCTTCGGCGGCGCCGCCCCCACCTACAGCGCGCTGACGCTGCGGATCGTGCTGGCCGCCATCGCGGTGGCGCTCTCGGTCGGCGCCGCCATCGTGTTCGCCGTCATGGGCGTGCTCTGGGGCGTCGTCGTCCTCGGTGTGCTCGCCATCGGCAGCGCGGTCGATCTCGCCTGGGTGATCCACCGCAAGCGCCGCGGCGAACCCGGCTAGGCCCCGGCGTAGGCCGCCGGGTCGAACTCCCCCTTGATGATGCCGTCCCGGAACGCCGCGACCTCGGCCGCGGTGAAGACCAGCCGCAGTTCCCCAGCACGGCGGCGGAAGACGTACTTGCCGTCCGCCCGGCCCGCGACCACCAGGCACCGGCCATCGGTCTCGCCCGCGCGGGCGCCGGCCAGATAGGCGTCGAACTCCTCGGCGGTGAACACCAGCCGATGATCATCGGCCGCGCCGAAGGCGGTCTTGGAGTCCCGCAGCTCGACCCAGCCGTCCCTGCGGGCCACGCATACGCAGTTCTTGTCGGGGTCACTGCGCGTCGCCTTGCGGAAGTCCCGCTCGGCGAACCTCGGCGGTGCGGTAGCGGTCATCTGCGATCTCCCTGTGGGGTGGGGGTGTTCATCTCTTCGGTGTACTCGCGTGAGATCTCCCGCAGGAACTCGCGGGTCTCGTCGAAGCGCAGCGCGACATTGGTCAGCCGGGCCCAGGCCGCGTCGTGCGCGGCCAGCGCCTTCTTGTCGTCCAGGTAGCGGATCTCGCCCTCACCCTCGGTGTAGGCGAGCTCGAGCGGACCGGCCTCGCCCGGCGAGGGGACGCGCAGCAGCACGAAGCGGTTGCTGATCGGGCAGCGGCGGCCGGGCGGGGTGCGGAACGGCATCACCTGGATCATCACGTTCGGCCGGTCGGACAGCGCGATCAGGTGCTCGATCTGGTCCCGCATGACTTCTACCGGGGCCCACATCCGGCGCAGGCAGGACTCGCTCAGTACGAAGTGGAGCGTCGGCGGCTCGTCCTTGTCCAGGATGTCCTGCCGGGCCAGCCGAGCGGCCACGCGGTCATCGACCGTGACGCCTTCGATCTCGACCTGGTCGGCATGGAGCGCCCTGGCATACGCCTCGGTCTGCGCCAGGCCGGGCACCACCTCGACCTCGTTCGAGCGGATCTGGTCGGCGTGCTTCTCCAGGTCGATCAGCAGCCGCAGGTCCTCGGAGTAGGCCCGGTTGTGGCCGGTGGACCAGAAACCGCGCCGGTGGTTGTCCCGGCGCAGCTCGCGCAGCGCCTCCTTGTAACCCTCGTCGGTGAACCCCAGTCGGTTGGCCAGCAGTTCGAGGTCACCGACGGCGATCGTGCCCGCGCCGCTGATCAGCCCGGCGATCCGGCTCTGGCTGGACTCGATGATCTCCCCGGCTTCGGTCTGGGAGAGGCCCGCGGACTCGATCATGTGCGCGATCTCGCGGCCCAGCAGGAGCTTCCTGGCGGTACGCAACTTGGCCATCGGCATGTGGGTGCCCTCTCTGCGATGTGCGGCTCGATGGTCGCCAGGGCGAGCACCCCTCCTTCCTCACCACAGAGGGTATCGCCTGGCGCTACCCGATTGGCGGGGTAGTCAAAGAGTGATTATCACCGTACTGTCATCTCCAGTACATAGATGACACGCGATGAAAACTCTTCATACTATCGCGTCGACAGGTAGGACCGGAGCGAGGTGAACGATGACCATCGAGGCAGGACGACTGTTCGTCACCTGGTTCCGCAGCGGCGCCGACGGCCGGGACCACGCGGTCACCGACGAGCGGATGAGCGCGGCCCGCCGGGTGGGCGGCGACCCGGCGGCGGTGTGCGGGGCCGAGGTGCCGCCGGTGCCACTGGTGACCCCGCCGGGGCCGCGCTGCCACCGCTGCGAGCTGTACGTGGCGGCACACGGGACCCCGCGCACCGTCGAAGCCTTCCTCGGCGCCCGGCGGCACCGGCATCGCAGACCGTCCCGGCTACGGCGGCTGTTCACCAGGCTCCCGATCCGCCCCACCGCCGGAACGTGATCATGGCCTGGTCCCGGCCCGGCGACGAGGAGGCGCCGCATATCGCCGCCCTCCGGCGTGCGGTCGATGCCGGGTTCGTGTTCCGGCAGCTCGCGGACGCCGACGGCGTGGCGATCGCGGCGCTGTATGCCGAGCGGCGCAGCCCGGAGGGCGTGGTGGAGAACCTGGCCGTCTGCGGCATGAACGAGGCGATCGCCAGGCGGTTGCGTGCCGAGGACTACCCCGGCGGAGACCCGCTCTGGGAACGCACCGGCACCGTCGCGGAGGTGGTCGCCGACCTGCTCGCCCTCCCGGCACACGGGTCCCCCGGTGCACCGAGCCTCGCCCGCCGTCCTTCCGGCTCGTTGTGGCTTCCCGGCATGCCATGACACCGCGCTGGCCCGCGGAGCAATGGCCCGGTTCCGAATGGCCGGGCTACTTCTCGCGGACCCTGCTGCACCACGTCGAACACAGCAACTCCGAACGCCTGTCACCCACGCTCGGCCTCGCCGACTGCGGCGCGGTGTGCATCCGGCCCCGCAAGGGCGCGGACTACGCCTGGTGCACCTATTGCCCTCGGTGTTACCCGGACCTCGATCAATGCCGATACGAAGAAGGCGAGGACGATGGCCATGGCACGCGACAGCCCGATCGGAAGGATTTCGTTCCGACGATCAGGAGGCCACCGCGTAAGCTGCCGCCAGCCCGAGCGCCCCGCCTCCTCGGGCGCACCCGGACTGGCCGCAGACCAACCGCGAGGACCAATCACCGTGCCTGACCGCCACCTCATCGACGTCCACGTCCTGCTCACCCGTGACGCCGAGTTGTTGCTCACCAGGCGCCGGGGCGGAGCCTTCGACGGTATGTGGCACCTCCCATCCGGCAAGCTCGACGCAGCCGAAGACGTGCTCACCGCCGCCGCCCGCGAAGCCGATGAAGAGGTCGGCGTGATGATCGACCCCAACGACCTCGCACTCGTGCACACCATCCACGTCAACGGCTCCGGCCCCGAGCCGCGCCTTGGGCTCTTCTTCGCCACAGAACGCTGGATCGGGGAACCGTCCAACCGCGAACCGGACAAGTGCTCCGACCTCGGCTGGTTCGACCTCCTCAGCCTCCCCGCCGAGCTGATCGAGTACCCAGCCGCCGGTATCCGGGGCTACCACCACGGCATCCCGTTCTCCATCATGGGCTGGAGCGCGCTCAGCCCGACCCCGCGACGATCCACGTCTAAGCGATCCGCACTCGCCAGGTGAAGGCCGTGCGCCTATGCGACCGTCTGCGCACTGGCCAGGGAAGATGTCGCGCACCCGTTAAGTGCCCAAGTCGCAACTTGACCAACGCGTGCGCGTGGACGGCAAACGCGCGGATGTGGACGGCAAACACGGTGGCTATCAGGGGTTCGCGGGGCCGAGGTCGGTGACGGTGAAGTTGTCCAGGATGAGGTCGGCCTGATCGGCGTCGCCGGGGTGCTTGCGCAGGCCGACCCAATGGGCGCCGGGTCCGTCCACGGTGAACTCCTGGGCGAACCGGGTGGTCGCGTGCCGCTCGCCGAGGGGGGTGGCGCGCAACTGGGTCGAGGTGCTGCCCTCGTCGGTGCCGAGCACCCAGGAGTACTCCCCCGCCCGGCCGTTCTGGTAGTCGAACTCCACCCGGTAGCGGTGGCCGGGCTCGAACCGCACGCTCTGCGGGACCGTCCGGTACACCAGCCCGGTGTTCTCCTCGTGCGCCTTCAGGGACCACTCTCCGTCCAGCACGTTGTCCACCAGCTTGCCGTTCCAGCCGCGCTGGGTGTACGGCTCGTTCCGTTCGGCCAGATGGGTGCGCGGGTCGGTGGCGCCGCCGGCGTCCCCCTTCACGAACGGCCACCAGCCCTGGTCCACGTGCTCGAAGTCCTCGAACACCAGGGTGCCTTCCCTGGACGCACGTTCGGTGCGCACCACCCGGATGTCGTCGATCCGCACCCGCGCGTCCCCCGCACCAGCGGCGATCCGCAGCACCGGGCGACTGTCCCGCTCGGTAACGTCGAACAGCACCCGGACCCGCTGGAAGTAACTACCGTGCTTCTCGTCGGCGGCCACGAAGTTCTCCGCCGTCGAGGACTTCACGAACGCCGTCACCGGCCGGGCGTCCCGTGAACGCACCGACAGCTCCGCGCGGCGGGTGCTGCCCGGTTCCACCTCGATCCAGGCCGAGGCGCTGTAGGCACCCGGCGCCAGCCTGCCCAACCGTTGTTCGATCCGGCCCGCACCGGAGCCGAACTCGGCCACCTGGTGCCCCCGGCCGGTGCGGTGCACCCGGACCTCGCCCCGCGGCCGCCAGGAACGCAGGTCACCCGCGTTGAACCCGGGGTCGCGCACGGGCGTTCCCTCGCCCCAGTCCGGGCGCTGCTGCCAGGGCGCGAAGCCGGGGTACAGCACGTACGGGGTGCCGGGCTCGGCGTCCAGGGTGACCGAACCGTCCAGGGCGGGCAGAATCCGCTCGAATTTCCGCCCGGTCTCGGTCAGCCGGTACTTGCTGAGGAACAGCGAACCACGCACCGACTCGGGCAGCCGCCAGCTGGTGCGGCCGCCGGTGGCATTGTAGTGATACAGCTTCTCGCCATCCTGCCACGGCAACAGGTAGGAGTCCCCTTCGAGCACCTTGGCATCCCCGGAGTACAGCCGCCGGGTTCCGTCCGTCTCGGTCCCGCGAACCCCGCCGGTGAACCGGATCTCCTGCTCAGTCCACTGTAGAATCTTTTGCTGTTGCAGGAACTTGGCCGGCAGGTTGTGTTCCCAGATGTTGGCGTAGAAGACGTTCCAGTCCACCTCGCCACGCCAGCCCTCGAACTCCTCGATCCGGCTGTTACCCAGGATCGGATGCGCGTTCCAGACATCCTTCTGGTGGTTGCGGATGAACCGGATGATCTTCGAGTTCAGCCCCTTGTTGGTCTTCCCGCCATAGTCGAGGTCATTGGCCCAGTGCGACCACAGCGAGGAGCGCTCCAGCTTGTCCGACCACTCGGTACCGACCCGCCAGCCCTGCGCGTCCAGATCACGCAGCAGGTTGTCGGCCAGCCAGCCGAAGGGATAGAACACGTCGATGTAGAGGAAGTCCAGGTTCGGATGGGTCTCCTGGCGCAGTTGCGCGAACCGGCGCATGAGGTCCCCGGACACCTGGTCCCTGCGCTGGTCGATGTAGTACGACTGGTTCAGCCAGTCCCAGCCCTCGCGGTCCGGGTCGACCAGGGTCTCGTCGAAGGCATGCGCCTCCGGGTAGGACTCGGTCGCGTTGACATGCACCCCGAAGTCGGCGTTCCACCCCTGCCCCGCGCGCAGCAGCGTGTTCAGCCCCGCCAGCCCGCCGGCGCGCTCGTTGTAGTGGCCGCCGTAGTCCGGGTGCGCCGAGTCGTGCCCCTCCGCGCCGTAGCCCTTCAGGATCGCCAGCTGCCCCAGCCCGTCGGTGGCCAGCGAGATCCGCTTCACGTCGTCCAGGGTGCGCGGGAACGGGTGGGTCGCCTGGCTGGCGAAGTTGAACGGGATATGGGTGACCACCCGCTCCGCCGTCCCCTCCGCACCGAGCGGGTCGATCGCGATGTCCCGGAAGGCGATGGCGCCGTCCTGCCAGTTCACCCTGCCGTCGCCGTTGGCGTCCGGGGTGACCACGACCTTCGCCCAGGGCAGTTCCTCGGTCTCGGTGGCGGTGTCGGCGCGGTGGGTCCACTGCCCGCTCCACACCCCCACCCGCACACCCTCGCCCTCGGCACGCGCCTGGTGCCACAGCCGGGCCGCGTCCCGGTCGGTCTCGCCCGCGGGCCGGTCGTAGGTCGAGTTCGTCTCCACCGCGGCGGCGAGCCGGTCGGTGTGCACGATGCCGTAGGTGGCGCCGACCGGGCGCTCCTGCACCGGGGTGTCGGCGGTCACCTCGGCGAACCGGTCCGCGGTGCGGGTGGAGTCCGGGTCCAGCCGGGTGAAGGCGGTGGCCGCGCCGGGCTGCGTGCTGGCCACCGACACCAGGTCGTGACCGGGGATGTCCAGGATGCCGACCCGGAAGGATCCGGTCTCCACGATCCGGTCCACCCGGAAGGTGGTCGCCCTGCCCTGGACGCGGATCGAGGCGTCGATGCGTGCCCCCGGCTCCCCCTCGACGGCCAGCGAGTAGCGCGCCGCCCCGTCCGCGCCGACCCGCCCGGTGCCGGTCACCTGGTACGAGCGGCCGTCCACGGTGATCCGGTCCAGCGGGGTGGTGCGCCCGGCCAGGGTCGCGCCGGTCGCCCGGTCGGTGTAGCCGGCGACGTACGGGAACGAGCCGCCGAGGGTGACCTCCAGCTCCGCTGAGGAGATCCGCAACAGCTCCGGCCGCGCTCCCGCCGGGGCGGATACCGCCGTCAGCAGCCCGGCGGTCAGCAGGACCGCGGCGAGCAGGCCGGTGACCCGAGCAGCGCGCAGGCGAAGCGACATGGCGGCCTCCCAGCAACCTGTTTGTTCAATACTGATTTTTGTAAGCCACTTTTGCTCATAAGTCAACAGAACAACACAGCTTTGCTCACCCCACCCCTCCCCGCAACCCCTGAACGTGGCGTGCAGGACGTTGAGCGTCCCGAATGTTCCGTTCGGGACGCTCAACGTCTCGTAAGCCACGTTCAGGGCATGTCACACGATGCGTAGTTCGAGCCCGGCGGCGCGGAAGGCCGCGGCGACCCCTGGCTCCACCCCGGCATCGGTGACCACCGCATGCACATCGCCGATCGGGCAGATCCGCGCGAACGCCCGGTGGCCGAGTTTCGAGCTGTCCGCGGCGACCACCACCCGCGCCGAACGCTCCACCATCAGCCGGTTGATGTTCGCCTCGCCCTCGTGATGCGCGAACGCCCCGCCCCGCGCGTCGATCGCGTCCACGCCGAGCACCAGCAGGTCCAGCGAGATCTCCCCGGGCACCCTGGTCGCCAGCGGACCGGTCAGCTCGAAGGAGTGCGGGCGCGCCACCCCGCCGGTGAGCACCAGCTTGAGGTGGCCACGTACGGCCAGCTCGTTGCCGATGTTCAGCGCGTTGGTGACCACGGTGAGCACGGGCCCGTCCAGGCCACCAGCCGGGTCGGTCCCCGCGGCCAGCGCGCGGGCGATCTCGGTGGTGGTCGTGCCGCCGTTCATTCCGACCACCGCACCGCGCGGCACCATCGCGGCCACCGCCGCGGCGATCCGCGACTTCTCCGGGGCATGCCGCGCGGTCTTGTACCGCAACGGCAGGTCATAGGACACGTCGTTGCACACCGCGCCACCGCGGCTGCGGGTGAGCAGTTGCTGCTCGGCGAGATGGTCGAGGTCCCTGCGGATCGTCGCGGCGGACACGCCCAGCTCGCCGGCCAGCTGCTCGACATCGACCCGCCCCCGCGTGCCGACGAGTTCGAGGATGTGGCCCAGTCGTTCGTACCGCCTCACCATCCGGTCATCCGGAAGTCGTACCGGGGCGGCAGCGGTCGGGCCTGCCTCCCCTCGGTGGCCAGCGCGTGCTGGATCTCCTCCCAGGTCCGGGAAAGCAGCGTCTCCCCTTCCCGGATGTCGGGCACATCGAGCCCGGCGTCGAAGATCTTCTCCGCACCCAGCGGATCACCGAGCAGCAGCCGCGACCTTGCCTCCAGCAACCGGACCCTGTCCGGGGCCCGCAGCTCGTCCGGCAGCCCGACCAGCAGGCGCCAGGCCAGCGCCGGCCGCCCGGCGGCCAGTGCCCCGGCCAGTGCCTCCACCGCCAGCGCCGGGGTCGCCGGGCTCAGCCGGTGCGCCTCGGCGAGCAGGGTGGCCGCCTCGTCTTCCCGGCCCCGTTCGCGTTCCAGTACCGCGAGGTTGCGGGTGGCCCAGGCGTTCGGGGCCAGCTCCAACGAGGCACGCCACGCCCGCTCGGCACCCGCCTGGTCACCGTGGTGCCAGCGGGCGAGCCCGCGGTGGTACCAGCTGGCCCAGGTGTCGGCCGCGGCTTCCAGCAGCTCCCACCAGGGCGCCGACACCGGGGCCTGGTCGGGTGGCTCGGCGGGGTCGCCCTCGGGCGCGCGGCCGGCCAGCAGGTCCAGCCACGGCCGCTGCCGCCGCGTCAGTGTGCTGGCCGGAAACGGCGTGCCAGGCAGGTCCAGCCCGCGCAGCCGGGTCTCCAGCGCGCCCCAGCCGGAGCCGGAGTGCAACCACTCGCCGGGCTCGGCATCGGCGACACCGCGCCAGTCCCGGTGCCGCGCGGCCAGCTCCTCGGCTGCGGGCAGCCCCCGCCGCACCTGCGCACAGGCCAGTGTCCACTCCGGACCATGCACGGCTTCCGGATCGGCGCGCACCGGGCCGTATGCCTCCAGCCAGTCCCAGGCCGTGCCGCCCGGCAACGGCAGGTGCTCCAGCTGGGTGCGCGCCAGTCCCGCCTGGATCTCCAGGTAGCCGGAAGTGCCGGGGGACAGCCACTCCTGCCAGCGCCGCCCGCCGCCGGAAGTCCCCCAGACGAACAGCTTGCGCCCGCGCAACCGGTCCGTGGACAGCTGGGCCAGGCCCGCGCCTCGTTCGTCCACTGCCACGATCCACGGGTCCGTGCGCTCCGGCAGGTCGAAGTAGAAGTCCGCGGCATGCCGGTGCCCCTCCGGGTAGGTCAGGTCCGGCTGCCCCGGCACCGAGATCCGCTCCAGCCTGCCCGAGTAGGCATACCGCCAGGCCTGCCCGGCGGGCGCCAGCACCCGGGTTCCCGGTGCCTGCGGCACGGCGATGTTCGACCACCAGTAGGCGGGCACGGGGTGCGGATGCGGGTTGCGCACCCGCACCCCGACGTGGAGGAACTCGGATTCCGGCGGCAGCCACAGGTCCACCTGGTAGGGCAGGTCCCTGGTCCGCTCCCACTCCCACAGCCGCAGGATCGGCGAACCGTCCGGCCCGGCCACCCGCGCGGCATGCAGCGGCGCGCAGGTCAGCGTGGTGTGCCCGGTGCTGCCAAGGTTCCACTCCACCCCGCCCGCGAACCAGGCACCGCGCAGCGCCAGGTTGGCTGGCTGGAACACCGGGTTGCGGTGCAGCAGCTCGCGGCCGCTTTCCCGGTGCCACAGGGAGTACAGCCTGCCGCCGAGCGAGGGCAGCACGGTGGCCCGCAGCCGCCCGTTGTCCAGTACCAGCGCGGGCAGCGCCCCTTCGGCGCGCTCCCGCGAGTAGCCGTCCTGCAGCCGGTACGGCAGCACGCTACGCAGGCCGCCGTAGGCCAGGTTCGCCGCCAGGTCGGGTGGCAGCTCCCCTGCGTTGGTCACCTGCTGCGCCCGTTCCGGCATGATCAGCGGCGGCAGCGGGTTCTCCGGTCCGAGCTCGGCCACCGGCAGCACCAGCTCGGTGGCCGAGAGCACGGTGTTCATGCCTCCGGCAGCCGTTCGCCGGTCTCCGCGTCGAACAGGTGCACCGCGCCGGGGCTCGGGGTGAGCCCGACCTTCTCGCCCCGCCGCCAGGGCGCCATCCCGGCGGTGCGCACCGTCACCGTATGCGGCACGCCCGCCTGCTCCACCGCGCAGTACAGGTACTGGTCGCTGCCGAGTTCCTCGACCACCTCCACCACGGCCTCGATCCCCTCGGCGGGATCTCCGGTGCGCCAGCCCTCCGGCCGCACCCCGACCACCACCTCGGAACCGGTCAGGGCCGCCACCTGTGCCGGGGCCAGCGCGATGTTCCTGCCACCGACCAGCGCACCGTCCGCGCCGAGGGTGGCCCGCACCAGGTTCATCGCGGGCGAGCCGATAAACCCGGCGACGAACAGGTTGGCCGGAGCGGCGAACAGCCCGACCGGGGTGTCGCACTGTTGCAGCCTGCCGTCCTTGAGCACCGCCACCCGGTCGCCCATGGTCATCGCCTCGACCTGGTCGTGCGTGACGTAGATCGTGGTGACCCCGAGCCTGCGTTGCAATGAGGCGATCTGTGTCCTGGTCTGTACCCGCAGTTTGGCGTCCAGGTTGGACAGTGGCTCGTCCATGCAGAACACTTGCGGCCTGCGCACGATCGCCCTGCCCATCGCCACCCGCTGCCGCTGGCCGCCGGAGAGCTTGGCGGGTTTGCGGTCCAGGAAGGACTCCAGGTCGAGCAGCCGCGCGGCCTCGGCGACCCGGTCTTCGCGTTCCCGCTTCGGCATCTGCTGGATCTTCAGGTGGAACCCGATGTTCTCCGCGACGGTCATATGCGGGTACAGCGCGTAGTTCTGGAACACCATCGCGATGTCCCGGTCCTTCGGCGGCAGCTCGGTGACCTCGCGCTCGCCGATGTGCACCCGGCCCTCGTCCACCCCTTCCAGCCCGGCGAGCATCCGCAGGGTGGTGGACTTCCCGCAGCCGGACGGGCCGACCAGCACGAGGAACTCGCCATCGGCGACATCCAGGTCGAGCCGGTCCACCGCGGGATCGGCGGTACCGGCGTAGTACCGGGTGGCGCCGCGGAAGGTGACAGTTGCCATGATCCTCCTACTTCCCCGCACCGAGCGTCAGGCCGGTGATGATCCTTCTGGCCAGCACGACGTAGAGCAGCAGCATCGGCAGCACCACGATGGTGATGCCGGCGATCAGGCCGCCGTACTCGGACTGGTAGCTGGCGGCGCCGTAGAAGGTGAACAGTGCCCTCCCCAGCGTGAAGTTCGCGTTGTCCTGCAGGAAAACGATCGCAAGCAGGGTCTCGTTCCACAGCCCGATGGTGTTCAGGATGAGCGCGGTGATCAGCCCACCACTGGCCAGCGGCAGCATGATCGAGACGAAGGTGCGCACCGGGGAGGCACCGTCGATGGCGGCGGCCTCCTCCATCTCGTCCGGCAGCGAACGGAAGAACCCGGTCAGCAGGAACACCGTGAACGGCAGGGACAGCGCGACGTAGATGAGATAAAGGCCGAACAGGTTGTTGGTCAGCCCGAGCTCGGACATCCCGACGAACAGCGGGATGATCACCGTCTGGAACGGGACGCCCATGCCCACCGCGATGAAGTTGGTCATCCCGTTCGAGCCGCGGAAGCCGAGCCGGGTGAGCGCGTAGGCGGCCGGTGCGGAGATCAGCACCACCGTCACCGCGGCGGCGGCCACCAGCAGCACGGTGGTGAGGAAGGCCGAACCGAAACCGGCCTGGCTCCAGGCGTAGATGAAGTTGCGCAACGGTTTGCCGACCACGAACCACTGCCGCGGCAGCTGGAACGGCTGGGTGAAGATCTCCACCGGCGTCTTGAACGAGGAGGCCAGCAACCAGTACAGCACGAACAGGTTGAACGCGGTGAACAGCAGCACCACGGCCATCCCGAGCACCCTTACCGGGCTGGTGCGCCGCGAGCCCGGCGCGGGCTTCGGCCTGCGCGGTGGCCGCCGCGTCGTGTCCGTTGTAGACATACCGGCTCCCTAGAACTGGATCGCGTCGCGGCGCATCAGCCGCCGCAGCAGCACGACGAACACGGAGACCAGGACGATCATCAGCACCGCGCAGGCGCAGGCGACCCCGTAGGCCGGGGTGCCGCGGGTGCCGAAGGAGCGGTCGAACACGTAGATGCCCAGCGTCCAGGCCTCGATCGGCGGCGAGTAGGTGCCCGGCCCGGCCAGCACGAACACCAGCTCGAAGATCTTCATCGCGTTGATCGTCCAGAGCACGCCTGCCACCCCGACCACATCCCAGGTCAACGGCAGGGTGACGTTGCGGAACTTCTGCCATGGCGAGGCGCCAGCCAGCTCCGCGTCCTCGTAGAGATAGGGCGGGATCCGGTCCACCGCGGCCATCAGGATGGTGATGTAGAAACCCGAGCTGGCCCAGATCAGCGCGCCGATCACCGCGTAGGTCACGTTCTCCGGGCGCAGGAACTGCACCGCGTCCAGGCCGACGCCCTCCAGCAGGAAGTTCGCGAGGCCCTGCTTGTTCGGCTGGTACTTGAACACGAAGCCGAGGAACATGCCCAGCGCCACCGGCGCGACGATGTTCGGGAAGAACAGCACCGCGCGCACCAGCCTGCCGCCACGCATGTCCCGCAGCACCATGGTGAACAGGAAGGCCAGCACGAAGGTGCCGACCCCGCCGAGCACGATGTAGGCCAGCGTGTTCAGGAAGGCGTGCTGGAAGGACTCGCTGCCGAGCAGCTCGCGGTACTGGTCGAGGCCGGTGAACTCCGGGGTGTCCCCGGCACCGGCCCAGCTGGTGAGGCTCAGCACCGCGGTGATGACCGTCGGAACGACCAGGAAGATCAGGTACAGCGCCATGGCCGGGGCGAGCAGCGGCCAGAACAGCCGCCGCTTGCCTGCCAGGTGCGCGCCCTGCCTGCCGGCTGGACGCGCCATCAGCCCCTCGACCTCCAGTACTCCGCCGACTCCCTGGCCAGCTGGTCGACGAACTCCCGCGCGGTGAGCTTCCCGTTCAGCAGCGCGTCATCGGCAGGGAAGAACACGTTGTCCACGTAGGTGCCGCCGAAAAGGCCGTCCAGCCCGTCCATTACCAGGGTGTGTTCCTTGCTCTCGTCGTCCAGTGCCGCCTTCGCGTCGGCGAGGTCGTCGGGCACCTTCAGGTCCGGCCGCGGGGCCAGGTTGTCGCTGACCGTAGGGATGCCCTGCAGGATGTCCTTGTGCAGCACGTAGGCGATGAACGCCTTGGCGGTGCCCGCGTCCCGTGCCTTTGCGGGTACCGAGAAGCCGATCGGCAGGACCTCCACGATGTCGTGGGTGGCGCCCTCTGGCATCGGGAACTGGAACGACCCGAAGTCGAGCTCACGGCCGCCGCCCTGCTTGCCGAGGTACTCCCTGGCCTCGCTGGGCAGCCAGCTGCCGTTGTAGATGTAGGCGGACTCGCCGTCCGCCCAGCGCTGCTGCACCTGCGGGAACTTGGAGGCGTTCCAGCCTTCGACGAAGTACCCGCCCTTGGCCAGTCGTTCCACGATCTTCGCCGCGGCGAGGAAACCCGGCTCGGCCTTCCACGCCTGCCCGCTGCGGTCCGCCGCCGCCTCGGCCAGCCCGCCCGGCCCGACGAACCGCGCGGCCAGCTGGGTGAAGAAGTAGGAGTTGTAGAACTTGATGTCGCCGTCCTGGCTGACCGCGGCCATCCCGTTGGCCTTGGCCTTGTCGAACAGCGCGAACATCTCGTCGATGGTCTGCGGGGGCGAGAAGTCTTGCACGGTGTTGCGGTCGTACCACCAGGCGTTGGTGATCAGCTCGTACGGGATCAGGAACCGCTCACCATCGGCGTCGGTGTTCTGCGGCAGCTGGTAGGAGTACGACGCCAGCACGTCCTCGACGGTCTTGTCCCCCTCGCCGACCTTCATCCCGAGCACGTCCTGCACGCTCTGCGTCCCGCCGGGGGCCACGATCGCCGCGTTCATCTGGCTGAGGTCCTGGTCGATGAGATCCGGAACCTCGTCGGTGTTCAGCGCGGGTGCCACGTTCTGGGTGAGCACCTTGCGGCCCAGCCACTGCACGTCCACGGTGACACCGGTCTTGTTCTCGAAGCACTCGATGGCGTGCCGCAGCACCCTGCCCTGCGGCTCGTCCGCGGTCCACATGGACCAGTACCGCAGGCGTTCCCCCTCCGGCTGCGTGCCCGGTTCGGGGCAGGGCGTCTCGAAGTACTCGGCCGCGCCCGGCAGCGTGTTCTCGCTGAGGCCCGCGCCGGTGTCGGTTCCGCACCCCGCGGCCGCGAGCACCACGGCCACGCCCGCGGTCAGGGCCCTGGCAGGAGCTGATCTCATGGCCACCACCCGATCGAAGTCAGATCATGCGCACTCGCTGCACATTGATGCGCAGTTTTGTGCTCGTTTGCGCAGTTGTCAACAGGGACTGGGCAACGTTTGTGCACTGATCGGTTCCGGACGGGGTAGCCGACCGGCCGTCGAAGCACTGCTCGGTACTGCTCAATTCTGCTTGAATCTACGTGAAACTCTTGACGAACGTGCATCTTTGCGCGGAAGCTCATCCGCAAGTGTCGGCCGGTCCCCGCATGGTCCAGGAGGTTCGCATGGCCGCCAGCGAAGAAGGCAAGGAACAAGGCAAGGAACAGGCCGGGCAGGAGCCGGGCGCGGGCACCGGAACCGGTGTCTCCCGGCGCGCCGCCCTGCGTACCGGGGCCATCGCCGGAACCACCCTCGCCGCGCTCGGTACCGGCCAGCTCGGCGCCGCGGCGGCAGGCCCACGGCCGCCCGAGGTGCCCGGCGCCGAGCAACACTCCTGGCCGCCGCGGCGTGGCCGCACGATGATGGGCGTACCGTTCGAGCCGAGGGCGCGGGTGCGGGTCGGCATCATCGGCCTCGGCAACCGGGGTGCGGCGATGCTGCCACTGTTCCTTGCCGTGCCAGGGATGCGGGTCACCGCGGTCTGTGATGTCGACCCGGCCAAGGTGGCCAGGGCCGCCGCGGTGATCACCGGCAAGGGTCATCCCGCCCCCGCGACCTTCGACCAGGGCGAGCACGCCTTCGAGCGGCTGTGTGAGCGGGACGACGTCGACTTCGTGTACGTGGCGACGCCATGGGGCTGGCATGTGGACATGGCGCTGGCCGCCATGGGCGCAGGCAAGCATGCCGGGGTGGAGTGCCCGATCGCCACCACGGTCGAGGACCTGTGGGAGCTGGTGAACACCTCCGAGCAGACCCGGCGGCACTGCCTGCAGCTGGAGAACTGCTGCTACGGCCGCAACGAACTGCGTGCGCTGCGGATGGCGCACGACGGGATGTTCGGCGAGTTGCTGCACGGCTCCGGTGCCTACCTGCACGACCTGCGCGAGCTGCTGTTCTCCGAGACCTACTACGCGGACCAGTGGCGCCGGGACTGGCACACCAGGCTGGACGGCGACCTGTACCCCACGCACGGGCTCGGGCCGGTCGCGTCCTATCTGGACATAAACCGCGGGGACCGGCTGGTGCGGATGACCTCGATGAGCACCCCAGCGCTCGGCCTCGCCGACTATCGCGCCCAGCATGTTCCCGATGGCGACCCGAGGTGGCGGGAACGCTACGTGAACGGCGACGTGACGATGAGCCTGCTGCAGACCGAGAAGGGGCGGGTCATCCACCTCGTGCACGGGGTGTCCAACCCGCATCCGTACAGCAGGCTCAACCACCTCGCCGGGACGAAGGGCGTCTTCGAGGACTACCCGCCGCGGATCTACCTCGAGCCGGACGCTGGCGACCACCGCTGGCGGGACTGGGACGACTACGCCGAGCACGACCACTGGCTGTGGAAGGATGTCGGCCCTGGACCGGGCGGGCACGGTGGGATGGACTACCTGATGCTGTACCGCCTCGGCCAGACCATGCGACTCGGCCTGCCTCCGGATATGGACGTCTACGACGCCGCCGCGTGGAACGCACCCTTCGCGCTGTCGGTACTGTCCGTGCGCTACGGCAGCCTGCCGATGCCCTTCCCGGACTTCACCAGGGGCCACTGGCGGACTCCGCATCCCGGAACCGACTCGGAGAAACCCTGAACGTGGCGTTCGCGACGTCAGACGTCCCAAACGTGCCGTTCGCGACGCTGAACGTCCGTAAAGCCACGTTCAGGGCGCTTGTATCGGGTGTCCTGGCCGAACGCGACGCTCCTTCGTAGTACGTTCGTCCGAGCGGCGGATTGCGACGCCGCGGAGACGCACTGCGGCGGAGGAGCGTGGCGTGGACCGGCACGAGCGACTGGGCGCACTGCTCGACATGGTCGGGCAGCGGGACAAGATCGACGTCGACGAGACCGCCGAGGAACTCAACGTCTCCCCCGCGACCATCCGGCGCGATCTCGACCACCTGGCCGAGCGCCAGCTGCTGACCCGCACCAGGGGCGGGGCCGTCGCCAGTAACGTCGCCTACGACCTGCCGCTGCGGCACAAGGCGGCCCGGCACGCCCCGGAGAAGCAGCGCATCTGCGCCGCGGCGGTGCGCCTGGTGGAGCGGGGCATGGTGGTCGGACTGAACGGCGGCACCACGGCGACCGAGGTCGGCAGGGCGCTGGCCACCCGGCCGGACCTGAACGACCGGGGCGAGTCACCCGCGCTGGTGGTGGTGACCAACGCGCTGAACATCGCCAACGAGCTCGCCGTGCGGCCGAACATCAAGCTGGTGGTGACCGGGGGCGTGGCCCGGCAGCACTCCTTCGAGCTCACCGGGCCGCTGGCCACCCGGATCCTGGACGAGATCACCCTGGACCTCGTCTTCCTCGGGGTGGACGCGATCGACCCGCTGCGCGGCGCCTACGCCCACCACGAGGGCGAGGCGAGCATCAACCGGCTGATGGCCTCCCGCGCCAGGCAGGTGGTGGTGGTCGCGGACAGCTCCAAGCTCGGCGGGCACGCCTTCGCCCAGATCTGCCCGACGACCGGGGTGCACATGCTGATCACGGACACCTCGGCGGAACCGGCCATGATCGAGGCTTTCGAAACCGAAGGGGTCGAGGTCGTCACGGCCTGAACCACGGTCGCATTAGTGCCCGGATCCGCGCCGTTGACACTCGGCACACGGCACCGATATGTTATCGGCCGCAACTTTTCCGGAGAGTGCCTTTTCTGACTGTACTGTCGAAAAATCGCGGCACGGTGCCGTGATGTCGATCTGTTCCGGGAAACGCGGCGCGGTTGGTTTACACCAATTCTTCGGTCTCCGTCCACGTCGGACTCCCGGTACGGCGGCGTCCCGCACCCGAACGGAGGCCGATCAGGATGAACCGGGGCTCGCCTGCGGAGGAAGACTGGGCACAGTCGACGGTCCGGTTCAGCCCGGTCTCCGGGAACGAGCTGCGCTGCGAGTCCTGTGGCCAGCCAGTGAGCGCCCCGGTGACCGACCGGCTGACCGGTCTGCTGGACCGCCGCGGGTGGGAGCTGCGAGCGCCACGAGTGCTCGCGGGCGCCTGCCGTGCGCGCTGCCCGAGTTCCCTGCTCGCGGTGGACCTCGACCGCTTCCGCCGGGTGAACGAGTGCTACGGGGACGCCACGGGCGACCGGATTCTGCGGTCGGTCGCGGATACCCTGCGGATGGCGGCGAGAAAGGGCGACCTGCTCGCCCGGTACCTGCAACGCGGCGGGGACGAATTCCTCCTGCTACTGCCGAGGACACCGGTCGGTGAGGCATTAGTCATCGCGGAGCGAATTCAAGCCAAGATCAAATCAATCGGCCTCACCGCCTCGATCGGAATGGCGAGCTGCCTTGCCGGGCAAACCTGTGAACTACGCACGCTCATGGCCGACGCGACCGCCGCGCTGCGCAAGTGCAAACAGGGCGGCCGGGATCAGATTCAGGTGACCAGCCCATTTTCGCGACTACTCCAAGAAGCGTGCGAGAATCCGGCCTCGCCAGACTCCGGCAACCCGCGCGCGGGCGGGCGCCACCGCGCGGATCGCGACCAGTACCCCGGCTCCGGGCGGCAGCCGAGGACGGCGCGGCACGGGCCGTGGGCGATCCTGCTGGGCGCGCTGCTCGGGATGGTCCTCGCGATCGTCCTCGCGACGATCTCCGCGCTGCGGCACGACTGGCCCGCCGAGCAGATCGCCGACTACGGCACCGGGACCGGGACCGGGACGAAGGTGACCTCCGCACCGGTCACCGAACTCCCGCCCCGGACCCGGACACCCGGTGGGTTCAGTCCCCACCACCCAGCATCCGCAGCAGCCGGGTGACCTCGGCGGTGACCCGGTCCCGGCCCGCGCCGAGGTAGCGGCGCGGGTCCACCGCGGCGGGCTCGCGCTCCAGCCGGTCCCGTACCCCCGCGGTGAACTCCTTGTTCAGCTGGGTACCAATATTAATCTTGGTCATCCCGGCCCGTACCGCCGCCCGCAGGGAATCCTCCGGCACCCCGGAGGAACCGTGTAGCACCAACGGAACCGGCACGGCGGCGCGCAGCCTGGTGATCAGCTCGAGGTCCAGTACGGCGTCCCTGGTGAGCATGGCGTGCGAGCTGCCGACCGCGACGGCCAGTGCGTCCACCCCGGTGGCCGCCACGAACTCGGCCGCCTCGGCCGGGTCCGTGCGCGCGCCGGGCGCGTGCACCCCGTCCTTGCCGCCGACCTCGCCCAGCTCGGCCTCCACCCAGACCCCGGCACCATGGCAGTACTCCACCACCTTCCTGGTCTCCGCCACGTTCTCCTGGTAGGACAGGGCGGAGGCGTCGAACATCACCGAGCCACACCCCAGTTCCACCGCCGCGCGCACCAGCTCCGGCGAGTCCACGTGATCGAGGTGCACGGCCACCGGTACCCCGGCCGGGCGCGCCGCGGCCAGTGCCGCCGAGCAGAGCGGGGCCAGTGAACCGTGGTAGCGCACCGCGTTCTGGCTGAGCTGGAGCACGACCGGGATCCCGGCCGCCTCGGCGCCCGCGACGATCGCGTGCACCTGCTCGAGCTGGATCGCGTTGAACGCGCCGCATCCCGCGCGCCGGGCGGCGGCGGGACCGACGATCTCAGCTGTCGCTGCCAGTGGCATGGTCCTCCTCAACGGTCACGGCGTCGTACTCGCGCCGGTAGTGCTCGGGGTCGATGTCCCCGGCCAGCGGGCCGAGCACGGCGGCCGCGGACAGCGCCACCGCCCGGCGCAGCACCCGCGGCCATGGCGAACCCGCGGCGAGCTCCAGCGCGATGCCCGCGACGGCCGCGTCCCCTGCTCCGGTCGGGTTGCCTGCCAGTGGCACCGAGGGGCGGGCCCGCCAGGTCCCGCGCCCGGTAACCGCGAGCAGGCCGTCCGGTCCGAGCGAGACGACCACGGCGCGGGCACCCGCCGCGCGCAGCCGGTGCGCGGCCGCGACCGGATCGGCCAGCCCGGTGACCTCGCGCAGCTCGGCCGCGTTCGGCTTGACCACCGCGGGCCGGGCGGAAAGGGCGGTGGTCAGCGCGGCGCCGGAGGTGTCGAGGATCGTCGGGATGTCGCCGGCGAGCGCGAGCAGTTCGGCATAGCCGCCCGCCCCGGCGGGCAGGCTGCCAGCGCAGACCAGCACGCCCGCGGTGGGCAGCAACCGCCGTACCGTGCCGGTGAGCGCGGCCCACTCGGCGGCCGCCAGCTCCGGCCCCGGCTCGTTCAGCAGCGTGACCTTGTCATCCACAGTGGACAGCATGGTGACGGTTCTCCTGGTGCCGCCTGCGATCGGCACCAGCTCGTGCCGCAGCCCCGCGGCGGCGAGATCCGCAAGCAGCAGCGCGGACTCGGCACCGCCCGCCGTGCCCACCGCGCAGGCCCGCCCGCCGGCCGCCCGCACCACCCGCGCCACGTTCATCCCCTTGCCGCCCGCCCTGGTGCGCACCTGGCGAACGCGATGGGTGGTCCCCGGCACCAGGCGTTCGAGGGTGTAGGTGACATCCAGCGCGGTGTTGGGTGTGACGGTGAGGATCACGTCGTGTCCCAGGCCAGCAGGCCGGCGCCGAGGCAGCCCGCCTCGGCGCCGAGCTCGGCGACGCGCAGCCGGGGCTGCCGCTGGAAGGTCAGCCGCCCTGCCAGCCAGCCGCGCAGCGGGTCCAGCACGAACTCCCTGGCACCGAACAGCCCGCCGCCGAGCACGATCACCTCGGGCGCCAGCAGCGTGACCAGGATGCGCAGTCCCCTGCCGAGGCCGTCCACCGCCTCCGCCAGCACCGCGGCCGCGTCCTGGTCGCCCGCCCGCGCGGCCCGCACCACCTCGGCGGATCCGGTCACCACGGTCCCGCTGCGCTCGGTGTAGCGCCGGGCGACCGCAGCGGCCGAGGCGGTCACCTCGAGGCAGCCGGAAGCCCCGCAGGGGCAGGCGAGACCATGCCCGATATCGACATGCCCGAGTTCACCGGCCAGCCCGCCTGCCCGGTACGGCCTGCCGTCCAGCAGCAGGGCCGCGGCGATCCCGGTGCCAACCGGCACCATCGCGATATCGCGGAATCCCCGCGCGGCGCCGAGGCGCCATTCGGCGAGCCCGGCGGCGGCGACGTCGTGCCCGAACGCAACCGGAAGGCCGATCCGCTCCTGCAGCAGCCCGCGCAGCGGAACCTCCCGCCAGCCGAGGTTGGCCGAGTACCTGGCGACACCGGCCGCCTCGTCCACAATGCCCGGTACCACCACGCCGACCGCGGCGACCTCGACGGCTTCGCCAAGCTCCCGCAGCTCACCTGCCAACCCGGCGACCTGGTCCGCGACCACCTCCGCGGTGGCCGCCCCGTCCGCACCCCGCCGGGTCGGCACCCGGCGCGTGGCCAGCACATCGGCGTGCGCGTCCAGCAGGGCGGCCTTGATCTCGGTGCCACCCACATCCACTGCCACGACCGCACGCCGCGTGGAGCCCGTCATGGTCCGGTGTTCCCCTTGCTGCTCAATGCAGCACCACCGAGCGGGTGAGGCTGCGCGGCCGGTCCGGATCGAGACCGCGGTCCCCGGCCAGCGCCGCGGCGGCCAGCTGCGCGCGCACCAGCTCGGCCTGCGGATCCAGCGAACTCGCCTCGAAGGTGCCCCCCGCCCTGCGCACATCGGCGGGCAGCCCGGCAGGCGGCTCGCCGAACATCCAGGTCACCCGTCCCGGTTCGCTGATGCTGATCGGCCCGTGCCGGTACTCCCATGCCGGGTAGGACTCCGCCCAGGCCAGGGACGCCTCCCGGAACTTCAGCGCGGCCTCGTTGGCGAGCCCGACCGTCCACCCTGTCCCGAGGAAGGTGAACTGGCCCGCGGTACGGAGATAGCCCGGGATGGGCGTCTCCAGCACGCCGCGGGCCTCGGCGATGGCCCGGTCCAGCCGCTCGCCGAGCTGGGCCCGCAGCAGCGCGAGGGTGCTGGTGGCGAAGCGGGTCTGCACCACCGAGCGTTCATCGGCGAAGGACAGGTCGACCACGGTGTCCGCCCGGCCGGCGACCTCGGTGGGCACCCCGGTGATCACCGTGGTGGGGATCCGCCCCCGCACCTCGGCCAGCAGCCGCAGCACCTCGGTGGTGGTGCCGGAACGGGTGATCGCCACCAGCTCGTCGTAGCTGCGCCCACGCGGGAACTCCGAGGCCGCGAAGGCGTCGGTGTGCCCGTGACCGGCCGACTCACGCAGCACGGCGTAGGACTCGGCGATGAACCGCGAGGTGCCGCAGCCGACCACGGCCACCCGGCGACCGGGACGCGGCAGTGCGACCGCCGTGCCGGCGAGCTCGACCGCCCGCCGCCAGCACCCCGGCTGGCTGGCGATCTCCTCCTCCATGAACGACCGCGACATGAACTCCCCATCCGGTACAGACCAGGCCGACTCTCGGCCAGCGCACACAACTCACCGTAGCTGCTTATTTGTGCGTGGTCAACGACGATTGCACGCACTTTCACTCATCACACTGCAAGACGGAGCGGGAGCCAGCCCGGTCGCGGGATCAGCGGGGCAGCGCTCCGGTGCGCAGCTCCAGCCGCTCGGACTCCAGTACCGGATTCGGCGTCCACGCGTGCGCGGTACGCGCCCCGGGTTCGGGCAAGGGCATACCGGGGCAGGACACGTCCCCTTCCGGCGGCATGCCATCGACCACAAAGGACTCCACAATGCGGTCGACACAAGGATTCCCGCTCGCGTAGATGCCGTGGTCGCCTTCATCGGTGACGGTGAGCATCCGGGAACCCGCGAACCGCTGGTGCGCCCGCCAGGCCCCCTCGACCGGGGTCGCCGGATCACGGACCGACTGGACCATCAGCACCGGCGGAAGGCCCGCACCGTCCGGGGTCGGCATCCGCAGGTAGGGCCGGTCCCAGCTGGCGCAGGGTGCCGCGCGCTGGTACCAGCCGTACAGCGGGTACCGCTTGCCCAGCCGCGCCGACTCGCGGATCAACATGCGCCGGTCACCGATGAACTCGGTGTCGTTGCACACGATCGAGTAGCCCATGCCGTTGCTCGCGTCCTCGACGGACTCCCCCGCCATCGGCCCCATGCGCGCCAGCGCGGCCGCCACCCCCCGCCCGGCGGCGTGGCCGTCCTTCCGGGTGGCCTCCCGCAGTGCGACCAGGGTGTCGGCAGCGGCGGGGAAGCTCGCCTTGGCGTACTGGGTACGGAACAGCATGGTGTCCAGGCGTGGCGCGGTGAACTCGGTGCCGTCCGGCAGCCGGACCGGCCGCTCGGCAAGGGCCGCCCGCACCTGCTCGTAGGTCAGCCGCACCTGCGCACCGGTGCTGCCCAGCCGGTAGTGCTGGTCGTACCGGGCGACCCAGGGGGCGAAGTCCACCCGGAACCGGCGTTCGCCGCCCTTGCCGAAGGCGCGGACCACCCGCTGCCAGGTCGCGGTGAACTCGGTGTTGGAGTCCAGTACGAACCGGCCGACCCGGTCCGGGAAGTAGGTGGCGTAGTAGGCGCCGAGCCAGGTGCCGCCGGAGTAGCCGATCCAGTGCACCCGTTCGCGGCCGAGCAGCTGACGCAGCAGGTCGAGGTCCTTCGCCGTCTGCTCGGTGTTGACGTACCTGCCGAACTCGCCAGACCGTACCTGGCAGTGCCGTGCCAGCAGGGCCATCGAGTCGTAGATCAGGTCCAGGTTGCCGGAACTGCGGTCCCTCGGGTCGAGCTCGTCCGGGTAGCTCATCCCACCGCAACTGGCCCTGGTGCTGTCCCCGCTGCCCCGGACATCGATGCCGATCACATCCATGCTGTCCAGCAGCTTGCCGCGCCCGGCACCGAGGAAGACCAACGGCAGCGTGCGGCCGGGCGCGCCGGGCCCGCCGGGGTTGGTCAGCACCGCGCCCTTCGGCTCGCCCCCGGCCGGGCGCAGCCTGCTGACCGCGATGGTGATGTCGATCCGGTCTTCCGGCCGGTTCCAGTTGCGCGGGGCGTGGTAGGAGCCACACTCCAGGCGCTCGGACCCGGCGGGAAGTCCCTCAGGGACCTCACCCGGCGCGAAGCATGGCTTCCACTGGATCCGCTGTTCCAGGTACCGGTCGGGTACGGTGGCCCCGGCCACCGGCGAAGGAGCGGCAGCGGCAGGCACGCTGCCGAGCAGCAACGCGCCGACCGCCGCGACGGCCCCTGGCACAACTCGTCTCCTGGGCACGATCGTCGCCTCCTGACGTACGTGTGAAACTTGCCCTCCCGGCAAGGAAAGCGCATGCCGCACCCCGGTACAGCCGCCTAAGGTGACATTTCTCCCGCACCGGTGTGGCCGAAGCCAGGAACCGAATGCGCTGTTCGGGTGGTCGGCGCCAGATCACAGTCGGGCCAGATTGACATCGCCGAACCGGCGAACTTACGCTCAGTCGGCTCCAGCGATGGCGGCCGGAAGCAGGTGAAACTCCGCACGGTCGCGCCACTGTGATCGGGTTCGAGGTGGACCCGGAAGTCAGACCCGCCGTCATCGCCACCGTTCCGACAGGGCCGCGTTACGCCCAGGGAGGTTCGCCATGACGCACGCGTCCGCAGTGCTCGACCAGCCGATTCCGGTTCGTATTCCCCTTCGCGAGATCGTTCCGTGGGCGATTTTTGCCGGGATTCTCGCGCTCGTCGTGCTGTATTTCGTCAGCACCGAGGAAGGCGCGGTCGCCCTGTTCTCCGGCGGATATGTGCACGAGTTCGTGCACGATGGCAGGCATCTGCTCGCCTTCCCATGCCACTGAGCCGTCGTTTTCCGGGCCGACCACAAAGGACAGTATTCGGATGATGAGGACCCTGCTGGTCCGCGGGATGCTCGCGGGCCTGGTCGCCGGGCTGCTGGCGACCCTGTTCGCGTATTTCTTCGGCGAGCCGCCGGTGAACGCCGCCATCGGTATCGAGGAGGCTGGTAGCGCCGCCCACTCGCAGGAACACGCCCACGAGGCTGGTGCGGCCGCGCATCAGCACGGCGGCGAGGAGACGCTGGTCAGCAGGGGCACGCAGAGCACGATCGGGCTGTTCACCGGGGTCGCGGGCTATGGCATCGCCGTCGGTGGGCTGTTCGCGCTGGCCTTCGCCGTGCTGCACGGGCGGATCGGGGCGCTGCGCCCCCGGCTTTCCGCCGCGCTGCTCGCGGCAGGCGCCTTCGTTGTGGTCGTGCTGGTGCCCTTCCTGAAATACCCGGCGAACCCGCCCGCGGTCGGCAGCGGCGAGACCATCGGCTCCCGCACCGCGCTCTACTTCGGCTTCGTCGGGCTGTCCCTGCTGTTCGGCGGCGTGGCGGTGTACGCGGGCCGCAGACTGGCCGACCGGCTCGGCGGCTGGCAGGGCGGCCTGCTCGGCGCGGGCGGCTACCTGCTGGTGATGGCGGTATGTGCGGCGCTGCTGCCGGTGGTCGACGAGGTGCCGCCGGAGTTTCCCGGCTCCACGCTGTGGACCTTCCGGATCGCCTCGCTCGGTACCCAGCTGGTGCTGTGGACCGGGCTCGGCCTGGTGTTCGGCGCGCTCGCCGAACGGGTACTGCGGCCGCGCGTGCCGCGGGACGCCGCTACCGTCGGCTGAGCGGACGGTGCCGGTAAGCGAGCGCCGCTCCCACCCGAGTGCGGCCAGCCCGACGATCCGGGACAGCCGGACCGCGGCACGCAGGGCGGCGGGCCCCGGTGGCGGGCCGTCTCCCAGGGTGCCGCGGTCGGAGACCCGGCCCTGGTAGGTGTTGCGGCCGCCAAGGCGCACCCCGAGTGCCCCGGCGAAGGCGGCCTCCACCGGCCCGGCGTTCGGGCTGGGGTGCTGCCAGGCGTCCCGCCGCCAGGCCCGGTACGCCAGGGACGGCCTGCCGCGGACCAGCGGCGCGGCCAGCGTCGCCGCGGCCGCGCTCACCCTGGCCGGCAGCAGGTTGGCCAGGTCGTCCGCGCGGGCCGAGGCCCAGCCGAACCGCAGGTACCGCGCCGAGGTGTGGCCAACCATCGCGTCCAGGGTGTTCAGCGCGCGGTACCCGAGCAGGCCGGGGATGCCGGCCACACCACCCCACAGCAGCGGCGCGACCACCGCGTCCGAGGTGTTCTCCGCGATCGACTCGGTGGCGGCCCTGGCCAGCCCTTCGGCGTCCAGCCCGGCCGGGTCACGCCCGCACAGCCGCGGCAGGATGACCCTGGCTCCGTCCAGGTCACCCCGCTCGAGCAGGCAGGCCAGCTCGGCACCGGCCCCGGCGAGCCCGCGGCCGCCGAGTACTACCCAGGTGGCCACGGCGGTGCCCACCAGCCTGGCCGCCGGCCTGCGCCGGGTCGCCACCTGCGCCAGCCCGCCCAGCCCGGTGGCCGCACCGGCACAGGTCAGGGTGTACAGCAGCCCGCGCGGCCGGGAGTCGGCCCACAGGCGCAGCTCCAGCCGCTGCGCCGCCTGCCCGAACAGGGCAACCGGATGCCCGCGCCGGGGGTCGCCGAACGCGATGTCGGCCAGGTATCCGGCGAGCAGCCCGGCCGCGGTTGCCGAATGTGGGGTCAGCACGCCAGGCACCCTAATGTCTCCGCGAGAATGCCGGGCATGACGACGCAACCGACGCGACGGCTCGCCGCCCTCGTGGCCACCCGGCTGGAGGCCGGGATACGAGCGTTACGCCGTTACGCAGGCCACCCGGGAGACGACGGTCGGGTGCTGATCCTCGGCGGAGTGCGCTCCGGCAAGTCCCGGCATGCCGAACGGCTGTGCGCCCGGCATGCCAGGGTGACCTACGTCGCAGCCGGGCTGCCACCGAGCGCGGACGACCCGGAGTGGGCGGCCAGGGTGGCCGCCCACCGGGAACGCAGGCCCGCACACTGGCACACGGTTGAGACCACCGATCTCGCCGCGGCGCTGCGGGAGGCCACCGGCCCGCTGCTGATCGACTGCCTCGGCACCTGGCTGAGCCGGGTGCTGGACGAGGTGGGTGCCTGGGACCAGGCCGAGGGCTGGCAGCAGCGGATCGACGAGCGGCTCACCGACTTCGTGGAGGCCTGGCGCACCGCGCGGGTACCGGTGGTCGCGGTCAGTAACGAGGTGGGCATGGGCATCGTGCCGCCCACCGTGTCCGGCCGGGTGTTCCGCGATGTACTCGGCTCACTGAACAGCCAGGTCGCCCGGCACGCCGACGCCGTCCAGCTGGTCGTGGCCGGGCGGATACTCAGACTGCAGGAGAGGGGCTTGCCGTGAGCGAGCAGCGCATACCGATCCCGGAACCCAGCGAGCGGGCACGGCAGGAGGCGCAGCGGCGCCTGGACGGGCTGGTCAAGCCGCTGGGCGCGCTGGGAAGGCTGGAGGAGCTCGCCGCCTGGCTGAGCGCGGCGCAGGACAGCGTGCCCCCGCGCGAGTTCGGCGACGTGCGGGTGGTGGTGTTCGCAGGCGACCACGGGGTGGCCGAGCGGGCGGCGGTTTCGGCCTACCCGAGGGAGATCACCGCGGCCATGGTGCGCGTGTTCCGCTCCGGGGGCAGCGGCGTCGGCGTGCTCGCCGCCCAGGCCGGGGCGCGGGTACGGGTGCTGGACATCGCGGTGGACGGCGAGCTGGACCTGCCTGCGGAGGTGGTCCGGCACAAGATCCGGCGTGGCTCCGGCTCGATCGACATCGCCGACGCGCTCACCGCCGAGGAGGCCGAGCGTGCCTTCGCTGCCGGCCGCGCGGTCGCCGATGAGGAGATCGACTCCGGTGCCGACCTGCTGATCCCAGGCGACATGGGGATCGGGAACACCACGGTGGCCGCCGCGCTGGTCGCCGCCGCGCTCGGGCTACCGGCCGAGGACGTGGTCGGCAGCGGCACCGGGGTGGACGACGCGGGCCGGGCACGCAAGGTCGAGGTCGTCCGCGCCGCGCTGGAACGGGCAGGGCACCGGGCGGCCGCGCCGCTGGACCTGCTCACCGCGCTGGGCAGTGCCTGCGCCGCGGCTACCGCTGGCTTCCTGGTGCAGGCCGCGGCCCGCCGGGTGCCGGTGCTGCTGGACGGCGTGTTCTCCGGGGCCGCCGCGCTGGTGGCACGGGAGCTGGCGCCGGGGGCCGAACGCTGGTGGCTGGCCGGGCACCGCTCCACCGAGCCTGCGCAGTCCTTCGCGCTGAAGGCGCTGGGGCTGGAGCCGATCCTGGACCTCGGGCTGCGGCTGGGCGAGGGCAGCGGCGCCGTGCAGGCCGTCGCGGTGCTGCGCTCGGCACGCGCGGTGCTCGCCGAGATGAGCTCGCTCGCCGACCTCGACCTTTCCTGAACGGATTCCCGTGCTGGACGCGCTACGGATGGCCTTCGGCACGCTCACCGCGCTGCCGGTGCCCGCACCACGGCGGATCGACCGGCGGGTGGCAGGCGGGGCGATGTTGCTCGCACCGCTGGCCGCGGTGCCGCTTGGCGTGCTGGGCTGCCTCGTGCTCGCCGGGGCGGCGGCGCTCGGGTTGCCCGCGCTGGCCGCCGCGGGCCTCGCCGTCGGCACCGTCGCGCTCGGCAGCAGGGGCCTGCACCTGGACGGCCTCGCCGACACCGCGGACGGTCTCGCGGCCTCCTACGACCGCGGGCGGGCGCTGGCGGTGATGCGCACGGGCGACTCGGGGCCGTCCGGGGTCGCCACCCTGCTGCTGGTGCTGCTGGTGCAGTGCGCGGCGCTGGAAGGCGCGGTGCGGGCCGGGCACGGGGTGGCGGCGCTGGCGGTCGCGGTGCCTGCCGGGCGCGCCGCGGTGAGCCTGTACTGCGCCCGCGGCATCCCCTCGGCCCGCCAGGACGGCCTTGGCAGCACGGTGGCAGGCGCGGTGCCCGTACCGGCGGCCGCCGCCATGCTGCTGGGGCTCGCCGCGCTGTCCGCGCTCGCCCCCGGGCTCGCGTGGTGGCGCGGCCCGCTCGCCGTGGCGCTGGGGCTGCTGGCCGCCACGGCACTGCTGTGGCGCTGCCTGCGCCGGTTCGGCGGGATCACCGGCGACGTCCTCGGCGCCGGCGTGGAAATCGCCACCGCCGCCACCCTGCTCGCCCTCAGCACGTAGCGGGTCGCCGCGGGTCAGTACTCACCGTGCACCAGGTTCTTGGGCAGCTCACCGTTGACGTAGAGCTCGATCTCGGCCGCGGCGACCGAGTAGGAACGGCGCTGCGCCCCACGGGCCGCACCCGCCACATGCGGGGTCAGCACCAGGCCCGGTACCGTCCACAACGGATGGTCGGGCGGCAGCGGTTCGGGGTCGGTGACGTCCAGCGCGGCCCGCAGCCGCCCGGTGCGCAGCTCGGCGAACAGTGCCTCGGTGTCCACCACCCGGCCGCGGGAGGCGTTCACCAGGATGGCGCCGTCGGACATCGCGGCGAGGAACTTGGCGTCGACCATGCCGTGCGTGCGGGAGGTCAGCGGCACCATCAGCGCCACAACGTCGTGGTCGCCCAGCAGGGTCGGCAGCTCCTCCACCGCGTGCACCCCCGGCCGCGAGGTGAGGCCGACCATGGTGACCCTGGCGTCGAAGGGTTCCAGCCTGCCGCGCAGCTGGCTTCCGAGGTCCCCCGCGCCGACGATCAGCACGTTCTTGCCCTGCAGGCTGTCCGTGGTGCGCCTGCTCCACCTGCGCTCGTCCTGGTCCGCGGCGAAACCGACCAGCTCGCGGTATATGGACAGCAACACCGCCACCACCCATTCGGCGGTACTGCCGCCATGCGCGCCGCGGCACGTGGACAGCAGGATGCCCTCGGGCACCGCGGACACCCAGTCCTCCGCACCAGCCGAGAGCAGCTGGATGAGCTTCACGCTGGGCAGTTCGGCGAAGAAGGACTCGTCCGTTGGTGCCCCGTGGAAACCGGGGATCAGCACCTCGGCCTCGCGTGCCTCCGGCGGCAGCGGCTCACCCCATTCGTAGCGAACCGGGCGGACGCCTTCGACGACCGAGAGCGCGTCCATCCCGTCGTCGTCGGGAACCAGCACGATTACCGTCATGATCGCCACGTTATCGAGCCCGCGTGGCCTGCGCTTCCCCCATCCGACACCACTTACCCGAGATTCACCGCGGGCCACATAGGCTCGGTGTCGTGCGAACCCGGTTCAGAAGGAACACCGGCTGGCCGCTGGCGCTGCTGGCCGGCGGGTTGTTGCTGTCCAGTTGTGCCGAGTTCGACGACTCCGTGGCCGGGCAGACCTGGGAACCCGCCCCGCAGCTGACCCCCGAGGCCGGGCCGCAGCCGCAGTTGCCCGAGGCGGACGGCACCGGGGCCGGGCCCGCCACCCCGGGCGCCCCGCAGACCTCCGTTCCGCCGCCGGAAGGCTGCACGGACTTCGACCAGGCCGTGCTCGGCACCTGCATGGACACCGTGGCGGCGGTGGCGGTGCTGCCGGATATGAGCGCGCTGGCCGGGGAACGCAAGAGCGGCAAGGTGTTCCGCACCGCACGTACGCAGGGCGGGCCCACCAAGAAGGAGATCGCCACCCTGCCGGTGGAAGCGGCGGGGGACGGCGGGCTGACCGGGCTGGCCCTCTCCCCCAGCTACGCCGAGGACCGGCTGATCTTCGCCTATGTGACCACCGCCACGGACAACCGGGTGGTCCGCTTCGCCAAGGGACAACCGGTGAAACCCATCCTCACCGGCATTCCCAAGGGGCAGAACGGAAACCGCGGCGCGCTGGCCACCGACGGCACCGGGGCCCTGCTGGTCGCCACCGGCGACGCCGGGGACGAGCGCGCGGCGGCCGACCCGAACTCGCTGGCGGGGAAGGTGCTGCGGATCGACACCACGGGTAATCCCGCGAAGGGAAACCCGACCCCGGGCTCCGCCGTACTGGCCAGTGGCCTGCACAGTCCGGGCGGCCTGTGCCAGTCCCTGGACGGCTCCCGCCGCTGGGTGACCGACCGCGGTGCGGGCAAGGACGTGATCTACCGGATCGAGGACGGGAAACCGCTGAGCACGCCAGCCTGGACCTGGCCGGACCAGCCGGGGCTCGCCGGATGCGCGGACACCGGCACGCTGGTGGCCATCGCCACCGCGGAGGCGGGCAATGTGCAGCTCCTGCCGGTCGGCGAGGACGGCTCGGTCGGCGGCGAGCCGACGACCATGCTGGACGGCGAGGAGTCCAGGGCGTACGGCAGGCTGGCCGGAATGGCCATCCTGAACGAGACGACCGCGGTGGTCGGCACGGTAAACAAGGACGGCGGCGAGCCGGTCTCCAGCGACGACCGCACCGTGGTGATCCAGATCCAGCCCAGCAACCGCGGCGGCGGCCGCGACTAGCCAAGTGGATCACCGGCGCTTGCGGCTGGTCAGCACTTCCAGCAGGGCCACGGCGAAGGAGGCGGCGGCCGCGGCCATCCCGAGGTAGCGGCCGAGACCGGCGTCCACCGCCACTCCCGCCTCGGTGAGCAGGGCGTGCTCCTCACTGCCGAACTGCCAGCCGATGCCCACCCAGGCCAGTACCAGCAGGGCGAGCACGACCACCGTGGCGACCAGCCACAGCTGCGGCAACCCGGCCACCCGGACCGCGCGGAACTGCCCGAACGCCAGCACCGCGGCCCCGGCGAGCAGCAGCAACAACGGCGGGGCCCAGGCAAGCACCCCCGAGCTCCACGCGTCCCGGGTGACATCCGCGGCAGGCAGTTCGGCCAGCGCCGCGGACAGCTCCGGGTCAGCCGAGCTCAGCACCGTCCACGGCAGGAACAGCGCGATCGTCGCGAGCAGCCCGGCCGCGAAGCCGGCCCACTGCCACCAGGTGACCGCATGCAGGCGAAAACGGGCAGGTTCCGTGCGCTTGGTAGCGCGGCTCACTCCAACTCCTTTGTCACCGACTCCAGCAGGACCGGCTCACGGTAGTGGGAGGACGCACGAAAGGTCACGGCCCGGTCCGGCGCTACTGGCAGCGCTCCATGATCAGCTCGCGCACCCGCTTGGCGTCGGCCTGCCCCTTGGTGGCCTTCATCACCGCGCCCACGATCGCGCCTGCCGCCTGCACCTTGCCGCCGCGGATCTTCTCCACCACGTCCGGCTGCGCGGCCAGCGCCTCGTCCACCGCGGTGATCAGGGCGGAGTCATCGGAGACCACCTTCAGCCCGCGCCGTTCGATCACCTCGCCCGGCTCGCCCTCGCCGTCCAGCACGCCCTGCACGACCTCGCGGGCGAGCTTGTTGGTCAGCTCCCCCTGCTTGACCAGGCCGATCACGGTGGCGACCTGCGCCGGGGTGATCGCAAGCTCGGCGAGCTCGACCTCGCGGGTGTTGGCCTGCTGGGTCAGGAACTGCACCCACCAGCTGCGCGCCTCCCCCGGCTCGGCCCCGGCGTCCACGGTCGCCGCGACCAGGTCGGCGGCGCCGGTGTTGACCAGGTCCCGCAGCTCCTCGTCGGTGAGGTTCCACTCCTGCTGGATGCGCTTGCGCCGTTCCCACGGCAGCTCGGGCAGGGTGGTGCGCAGCTGCTCCACCCACTCCTTTGAGGGGGCGATCGGTACCAGGTCCGGCTCGGGGAAGTAGCGGTAGTCCTCGGCGGTCTCCTTGGTGCGGCCGGCCGATGTGGTGCCGTCCGCCTCCTGGAAGTGCCTGGTCTCCTGCCGGATGCTGCCGCCGTCGGCGAGGATCGCGGCATGCCGGGTCATCTCGTACCGCACCGCCCGTTCCACGCTGCGCAACGAGTTGACGTTCTTGGTCTCGGTGCGGGTGCCGAACTCGGTGCCCCCCTTGGGCATCAGCGAGACGTTCGCATCGCAGCGCAGCGAACCCTGGTCCATCCGCACATCGGAGACGTCCATGGCACGCAGCAGGTCGCGCAGGGCGGTGACGTAGGCGCGGGCGACCTCGGGCGCCCGCGCGCCCATCCCGGTGACCGGTTTGGTGACGATCTCGATCAGCGGCACCCCGGCCCGGTTGTAGTCCAGCAACGAGTGCTCGGCGCCGTGGATCCGCCCGGTCGCGCCACCGACGTGCAGCGATTTGCCGGTGTCCTCTTCCATATGCGCCCGCTCGATGCCGATCCGCACCACCTCACCGTCGTCCAGCACCACGTCCAGATGGCCGTCGAAGGCGATCGGCTCGTCGTACTGCGAGGTCTGGAAGTTCTTCGGCATGTCGGGGTAGAAGTAGTTCTTCCTGGCGAACCGGCACCAGGGCGCGATCGCGCAGTTCAGCGCGAGCCCGATCCGGACCGCCGACTCCACCGCCTTGCCGTTGACCACCGGCAGCGCGCCGGGAAGGCCGAGGCAGGTCGGGCAGACATGCGTGTTGGGCTCCCCGCCGAACAGGTTCGGGCAGCCGCAGAACATCTTGGTCGCGGTGGACAGCTCCACGTGCACCTCGAGCCCGAGCACCGGGTCGAAGCGCTCGACGACCTCCGCGTAGTCCATCAACTCGACCACTGTCGTCATCGCTCCTCCGCGGGAGAAAGTACGTCGTCGTGGGTCACCGTGCCGCTCCGTTCAGCTCGGGAACCTGGTGTACCAGCGAGCCGGCCGTGGCATCGCGAGCCCCCTCGTAGGCGGCGGCGACCTTGTACAGCCGGTCGTCGGCCAGCGCGGGCGCCATCACCTGCAGGCCCACCGGGAGCCCGTCTTCGTCGGAAAGCCCGCAGGGCACGCTCAGCGCGGCGTTGCCCGCCAGATCCGAGGGGATGGTGCACAGGTCGGCGAGATACATGGCGAGCGGATCGTCCACCCGCTCGCCGATCTTGAAGGCGGTGGTCGGCGTCGTCGGCGACACCAGCACGTCCACTTGCTCGAAGGCGGCGTCGAAGTCGCGGATGATCAGCGTGCGCACCTGCTGCGCCGAGCCGTAGTAGGCGTCGTAGTAGCCGGAGGACAGCGCGTAGGTGCCCAGCATGATCCGCCGCTTGACCTCGGGGCCGAACCCGGCCTCCCTGGTCAGCGACATGACTTCCTCGGCGCTGTGCGTGCCGTCGTCGCTCACCCGCAGGCCGTAACGCATGGCGTCGAACCGGGCCAGGTTCGAGGAGGCCTCACTGGGCGCGATCAGGTAGTAGGCCGGCAGCGCGTAGGTGAAGTGCGGGCAGGACACCTCGACCACCTCGGCGCCGAGTGCGCGCAACTGGTCCACGGCCGCCTCGAAGGAGCGCAGCACGCCCGGCTGGTACCCCTCGCCGCGAAACTCGCTGACCACGCCGATCCGCATCCCGCTCAGGTCGCCCCGCGCGCCTTCCCGCGCGGCCTCGACCACCGGAGGGACCGGGGCGTCGATCGAGGTGGAGTCCATCGGGTCGTGCCCGCCGATGACCTCGTGCAGCAGCGCCGCGTCCAGCACCGTCCGCGCGCACGGACCGCCCTGGTCCAGCGAGGAGGAGAAGGCGACGAGGCCGTAACGGGAAACCCCGCCGTAGGTCGGCTTCACGCCCACCGTGCCGGTCACCGCGCCGGGCTGGCGGATGGAACCGCCGGTGTCGGTGCCGATCGCCAGCGGGGCCTCGAACGCGGCCAGCGAGGCCGAGGAGCCACCGCCGGAGCCGCCGGGGATGCGCGCGTGGTCCCAGGGGTTGTGCGTGGGCCCGAAGGCCGAGTTCTCGGTGGAGGAGCCCATCGCGAACTCGTCCATGTTCGTCTTGCCGAGGATCACCACCCCGGCCTCGCGCAGCCTGCGGGTCACCGTGGCGTCATACGGCGGGACCCAGTCCTCAAGGGTCCGCGACCCGCAGGTGGTGGGGATGCCCTTGGTGGTGAACACGTCCTTGAGTGCGAGCGGCACCCCGGCCAGCGGCGAGGCCGGGGCCCTGCCTGCGGCGAGGTCGGCGTCCACGGCCTCGGCCGCGGCCAGCGCACCCTCCCGGTCCACGTGCAGGAACGCGTGCACGTGGTCGTCCACCGCGGCGATCCGGTCCAGGTGCGCCCTGGTGACCTCGGCCGAGGTCACCTCGCGGGCGTGAATTTTCGCCGCCAGCTCGGCGGCGGACAGTTTGGTCAGATCGGTCGGATCGGTCACTGCTCTTCCCCCAGGATCCGCGGTACCCGGAACCGGCCTTCCTCCGCCGCGGGCGCCCCGGCGAGCGCCTGCTGCTGGCTGAGCCCCTGGCGGACCACATCGTCACGGAAAACGTTGGTCAGCGGCACGGCGTGTGAGGTCGGCGGGATGTCCCCGCCCGCGACCTCGCCCACCTTGGCCACGGCGTCCAGGATCTGGTCGAGCTGGCCGGCGAAGGTGTCCAGTTCCTCGTCGGTGACGGCCAGCCTGGCCAGTTTGGCGAGGTGCGCGACCTCGTCACGGGAAATGTTGGGCACGCGGGTAACCCCCGGGGTGTGCTCGTCGGTCCTTGTCAAGTACGCAAGTTTATGGTCCCGCTCGCCGCCCGCTCGACCGGGTTGTCGACACCAGGGCACAAGATGATCGCGCTCTGCGGACGGTATGCCATCGCGCGGCCGGAGTCTGTCACAATCAGCGGTCGGCAAGAGCGGCTCCACGGCGAGGCTGGAGCTTTCAGACCCGAGAGGGGTTCGCGTTGTCCTTCCTGATCCGGGTGCAGCTCCCGGACAGCCCTGGGACCCTCGGTGCGGTGGCCACGGCGCTCGGCATGGTCGGCGCGGACATCCTCAGCCTCGATGTCGTGGAGCGCGGCTCCGGGGTGGCCATCGACGACCTGGTGGTCGAGCTGCCCTCCGGGCGCCTGCCGGACGCCCTGATCACCGCCGCGGAGAGCGTCGAGGGCGTCGAGGTGGACGCGGTCCGGCCCTATGCCGGTGTGCTGGACACACATCGCGAGCTGGAACTGGTCGAGGAGATCGCCGGGCAGCCAGCCGCCGGGCTGGAGATCCTGGTCGAGGGCGTGCCGAAGATCGTGCGCGCCGGCTGGTCGCTGGTGGTGCGCAGGCAGTCCGACGGGTCCGTGAAGCGGCTCGCCTCCTCCGGCGCCGCGCCGGAGGCGCCCATCGCGGAACTGCCGTGGCTGCCGCTGGAGCGCGCCACCGTGCTGGACTCGGAGGAGTCCTGGATCCCGTCCACCTGGCAGGAACTCGGCACCGAACTCGCCGCCACGCCGCTCGGCAAGCCGGACCGGGCGCTGCTGGTCGGGCGTCCCGGCGGACCGATGTTCCGCGCGGCCGAGGTCGCCAGGCTGGCGCATCTGGCCGGGATCGTCGCCGTCGTCCTGGACGGCTGACCGCGCTGCGCCGGGCGGACCGGCGGCGGGAGCGAACTAAGCTGAACGGTGATGAGCTCGTCCCAGGACCCCGCGCGGAACGATCGTGCCGGGGAGATGGAGGAGCGGCTGGCGATACCGGTGCTGATCGCGGCGCTGGTTTCGGTGCCTGCCGTCTTCCTCACCACCGCCGAGGGCACCGCGGCGGTCGTGGGCAGCGTGCTCAACTGGGCCTCGCTGGTGGTCCTGCTCGGCGAGTCGCTGATCCTGTTGTGGCTCAGTGATGACGTCCGGGACTGGGTCCGTAAGCACCGGTGGACGCTGGTCGTCACGGCCGCAACGGTACCCGCGGTGATCTTCGTGGTGGGCCCGGTGCAGGTGCTGCGGCTGCTGCTGTCCATCGGCACCCTGCGGGTGCTGCGCGCCGGTCGGATCCTGCGGGCGGGGCGGGTCATCCGGGATCGTGCCGGGCTGAGCAGGCCGCTCGGCAAGTGGCTGCTGGGCGGGGTCACCGTGCTCGCGGCCGCCTTCGTGGCCATCGTGCTGGCCGATCCGACCTCGCGCAGCCGCCGGGTCGCGGACTGGATACTGGAGCACCTCGGCGTGGCGCCGGTGATCCTAGCCGGGCTGATCCTGGCGGGCAGCACGGTCCTCGTGCTCTACCGCAAGCGCGGGGGATCCTGACTCGATCCCGTAGCACAGCAGGTGGACATCCGGCGCGGGGCGCCAGTCGCGTTCGGGGATCCGGCGAAAGCCCACCCGCTGGTAGAGGCGGTGCGCGGTGTGCATCCGGTCGAGGCTGCACAGCACCACCCGGCTCGCCCGCTCCTCCCGCGCCCGCCGCAGCACCGCTCTGATCAGCGCCTCCCCCACCCCCCGGCCGCGCGCGGCCGGGGCCACGGCCAGCATCCGGAACTCGATCTCCCCTTCCGTGCTGACCTCGGAGTACTCGGTACCCGGCCACACCACGGTCACCGAGCCCAGCACGGCGCCCTGCTCGTCCACGGCGACCAGTAGCTCGGCATGCTCGGCCCGGTGCGCGGCGTCGCGCAGCTTGCCCGCGTAACCCTCCTCCACCGAGGGGCCGACGAAGCCGTCCGCCAGGTAGGCGGCGACCGTGATCTCGCCGATCTCGGTCAGCTCGCCCTGCCGTGCCCGCCGTACGGTGACATCACTCATCCGACTCGGTTTCCTCCCCAGTGGGCAGTGCCAGCTCGGCCGCCGCGTCCGGGCCACGGTCCAGCAGCACCCGGAAGCCGGCCTCGTCCAGCACCGGCACCTTCAGTTGCACTGCCTTGTCGTACTTCGATCCCGGGGTGTCCCCGACGACCACGAACGCGGTCTTCTTGGACACCGAACCCGCGGCCTTCCCGCCACGGGCCATGATCGCTTCCTTGGCCTCGTCCCTGGAGATCCCCTCGAGGGATCCGGTGACCACAATAGACAGACCTTCCAGGTGGCGGGGAATGGACTCGTCCCGCTCCTCCTCCATCCGAACCCCGGCACGGCGCCATTTCGCCACCACCTCGCGGTGCCAGTCCACGGAGAACCACTCCTCGACCGCGTGCGCGATCGTCGGACCCACACCATCCACATCGGACAGCTCCTGCTCGGATGCGTGCTCGATCCGCTCCAGTGAACCGAACTCCCTGGCCAGTGCCTGCGCCGCGGTGGGGCCGACATGCCGGATGGAGAGCCCGACGATCACCTTCCACAGTGGCCGGTCCTTGGCCGCCTCCAGATTGGCGAGCAGCTTGTGCCCGTTCGCCGAGAGCTCCCCCGCCTTGGTCCGGAACAGCTCGACCTGCATGAGCTTGTCCTCGTCCAGGTCGAAGATGTCCCCCTCGTCGGCCACCACGCCGGAGTCCAGCAGCGCGGTCGCCGACTCGTAGCCGAGCACCTCGATGTCGAAGGCGCCCCGGCCGGCGAGGTGGAACAGCCGCTCCCGCAGCTGCGCGGGGCAGGAACGCGCGTTCGGGCAGCGGATGTCGACATCGCCCTCCTTCTGGTGCGCCAGCGGGGTGCCGCACTCGGGACACCTGGTGGGCATCAGGAACTCGCGTTCCTCGCCGGTCCGCGCCTCGGTGACCGGCCCGAGCACCTCGGGGATCACGTCGCCCGCCTTGCGGATCACCACCCGGTCCCCGATCAGCACCCCCTTGCGCTTGACTTCCTCCGCGTTGTGCAGGGTCGCCATGGCAACCGTGGAACCGGCGACCTTCACCGGTTCCATCACCGCGAACGGGGTCACCCGCCCGGTCCGGCCCACGTTGACCTGGATGTCCAGCAGCGTGGTGTTGGCCTCCTCCGGCGGGTACTTGTACGCGATGGCCCAGCGCGGCGCCCGCGAGGTGCTGCCCAGCCTGCGTTGCAGGGACACCTGGTCCACCTTGACCACCACGCCGTCGATCTCGTGCTCGGCGTCGTGCCGGTGCTCGTCCCAGTACCGGATGTGCTCGACCAGTCCCTCGGCGGTGTCGATGACCCGGACGTGCTCGGAAACCGGCAGCCCCCAGGCCGCCAGCGCCTGGTACGAATCGGACTGGCGCTCCGGCTCGAACCCCTCCCGCCTGCCGAGGCCGTGGCAGATCAGCCGGAGCTTGCGGCTGCGGGTGACCCGGGGGTCCTTCTGCCGCAGCGAGCCCGCGGCGGTGTTGCGCGGGTTGGCGAACGGCGGCTTGCCGGCGGCCACCAGTCCGGCGTTCAGCTCCAGGAAGTCCTCGATCCGGAAGAACACCTCGGCGCGCACCTCGACCAGGGCGGGCACCGGGAACTCGGGGGAGGCGGTGAGTGTCTCGGGTACCTGCTCCAGGGTGCGCACGTTCAGCGTGACGTCCTCACCGGTGCGGCCGTCTCCCCTGGTCAGTGCACGGGTGAGCTTGCCGTGCTCGTACAGCAGGTTGATCGCGAGGCCGTCGATCTTCAGCTCGCACAGGTACCGGGTCGAACCGCCGACCTCGCGCTCCACCCTGTCCACCCAGGCCTGCAGCTCCTCCAGGTCGAACGCGTTGTCCAGGCTGAGCATGCGCTCGAGGTGGTCGTGTGTGGCGAACTCGGTGGAGAAGGTGCCGCCGACCTGCTGGGTCGGCGAGTCCGGCGAGGCCAGGCCCGGGTGGGCCTGCTCCAGCTCCTCCAGCTCGCGCAGCAGCGCGTCGAACGCGCCGTCGGAAATCGTCGGCGCGTCCAGCACGTAGTAGCGGAACTGGTGCCCCCTGACCTCCTCGGCCAGCTCGGCATGCCGGTCCCGCGCCTGCGCCGGCACGTCCGCGAGGTCCTGCGCCGCGTCCGCGTCCACCTGATCCACTGGAAGCTCTTCGCTGCTCACAGTCCCGCAGCCTAGTCAGGATCACCGACAGGTTCGCCCCCGGCAAGCTTCCGTACCAGGTCACGCAGCTCGAGCAGGGAGATCGTCCCGGTGGGCTCGGCCTCCGCGGTCTCCACCCTGCGTAACCGCTCGGCGGCGAGCCGCTCACCCAGTGTCGCGTCCAGCGGCAGGAAGGTCATCGCCTGGCGGGCGGCCTGCTCCAGCTCGCCCAGCAGCGGGTGGTGCACAGCCACGTCCACCACGGACTCGGCCGGGTCCACCTGCGCCACCACCCGCACCTCGGCCAGCGGGATGCGGTGCGCACCGAGGTTCACCGTGACCTCGGTGGGGTCCGGCACCGGGGGTACCGAATCGTGGTACTCCCAGATCGCGTCCTCCGCGGGTGCGGCGGCCTTCCAGGCGTCGGTGTACGGGCGCAGGCCGGGGTCCTCCTGGCCGCTGACCACCAGCGCGTACACCGCCCGCTGTCCCCGTTCGAGGGAAAAATGCAGATCGGGATGCACGAGTGCGACCGCGCGGCACAGCTCGTGTTCGACGCGCTGCGGCTCCCGGTCCCCGAGCGCCGCGTTGACCTGCGGCAACAGCTCGAACCACTGCCGCCAGAAGGCGGCCGCGGCCGCCTCGGGGTCGGTGGCGGCCTCCTGCCGCGGCCACGGGGTCCGCGGATCGGCGGGTTCCTCCCGCTCGCGGCGGCGAAAGAAGAAGCGCATCTGCCTGTGTCTACCAGCCTTCTGGCGGCTCCACGAAGGCTTTGCCGAGATCGCGGGCCAGCGCCAGCGCGCGCCGCATCCAGTCCTGCTCCGCACCGGCGAGGCCGCAGGTGGGGGTCGGCACGGCTCGCTCGGCCAGGATCGAACGGGCGAACCCGAGCCGGTCGGCCAGCCGCAGCGCGGGCTCGGCGAGCTGGTGCAGGTCCGGGCTCGAGCCCGGCGGCGCGGGCCGGGTGCTCGGCACCAGGCCCAGCAGGAAGACCGTGCCCGAGTCCCATGCCTCGCCGAACTCGTCCAGCAGTCTGGCGGGCGCACCGTCGAGCAGGGTGGCGTCCAGCGCGAGCGCCCCCGCGCCGGCCGCGCGCAGCAGGGCCACCGGGGGCCGGGGCGCGCAGCAGTGCACCACTACCCGCTGCCCGGTGAGCCGCTCGGCGCCGGAGATCACGGTGCTGAGCAGCTCGCGGGCCTCCGGCGCCGGCACCGAGTCCACGGTGCCGTAGCCGGAGGCGGTGGGCAGCGAGCCTGCCAGCACCTCCGGCAGGCTCGGCTCGTCGAACTGCACCACCACCTGTGCCCCGGTACGGGTGGCCAGCTCGTGCACATGCGCGGCGAGCCCTTCCAGCAGGGAGTCGGCGAAGTCGCGCACGGCACCACGATCGGTCAGTACCCGGTGCCCGCGGGCCAGCTCGATCCCCGCGGCCAGGGTCCACGGGCCTGCCAGCTGGGTCTTGAGCACCGACGGCCGGGCGCCCGCCCGCTGCTGGGCCTCCTGTAAGGAGTCGAAGTCCCAGCGCAGCAGGTCGACCGCGCGCCGGTGCCGGTGGCCCGGCCGCTGGGTCACCCGGTAGCCGGTCGGCGCGACATCGACGGCGATGTCCACCAGCAGCGCGGCGGTGCGGCCGATCAGGTCGGCACCGACCCCGCGGGCGGGCAACTCGGGCAGGTAGGGGAACTCGGGCAGTTCGCCGAAGACGACGGCTGCGGCTTCGGCGGCGTCGGTGCCGGGCATCGAGCCGATGCCGGTCGCCGCGCCGGAGGGCCATGACTGTTCGTGCACCCCCCTACCTTCTCAAGCCGTCACGCTGGTCAGCGCGGGGCTCGCCGGATGGTGGGCATGTTCGTGCAGCACGCTCAGCGCCTCGGTCACGTGCTCGGCATGCGTGCGGTGGGACAGCACGCACAACCGCAGGAAGTACTCGCCGTTCAGCACGGTGCTGGACAGGTAGATCCTGCCCTCGGCATTGACCGATTCCAGCAACCTGCGGTTGGCCTCCTCGCCACCGGAGGCCAGGGAGAAGCACACGGTGGAAAGGTCCGGCCGCCACGGGCAGTGGAAGGAACCGCCGCGGGACAGTTCCCGGTAGGCGTACTCGGCGAGGTCGAGCTTTTCGTCGAGTGCTTCCCGGAATGCGCCGACCCCGTGCAGCCACAACGGCAGCCACAACCGGAATCCGCGGCATTCCCTGGTGAGTTCCGCACCGTAGTCCGCATAGTGCGGAACGGGGCTCGGGTAGAGGTCCTGCAGGTATTCCCCGGTGCCCTGGTGCGCGGCGCGCAGCGGCAGCGGGTCGCGCACCAGCAGCATGCCGGTGCCGTACGGGGCGAACAGCGACTTGTGCGGATCGACCACCAGCGAGTCCGCGGCCTCGATCCCGTGCAGCAACTCGCGCCCCCGCTCGGTCAGCCGGAAGAACCCGCCGTAGGCGCCGTCGATGTGGAACCACAGGCCCTCCCGCCCGGCGAGGGCGGCCAGCTCGGGCAGGGGGTCCACGGTGCCGGTGCTGGTGGTGCCAGCGTTGGCGACCAGCAGGAACGGCCGCCTGCCCTGCCTACGGTCGGCCGCGACCAGCTCCGCCAGCGCACCAGGGTCCATCCGCAGCTGCGCCGTTGTCGGCACCGGGCGCACCGCGGAGGCGGGAAAGCCGGCGATCCGCGCCGCCTTGGCCACCGAGTAGTGGGTGTGCTCGGTGACGTAGATGGTGCCGTCGGCGAACCGCTCGCCGAGCCGGTCGTGCCGGGCCGCGACCAGCGCGGCAAGGTGTGCGGTGGAGCCGCCGGTGGTGATGATCCCGCCCGCGCCCCGCGGCAACTCGAACTCGCGGCACAGCCAGCGGATGACCCCCTCCTCCATGGCGACCAGCGCCGGGGAGAACCCGGCCAGCCCGGTCGAGCGGTTCAGCGCCCTGGTCAGCAGGTCCGCGATCGCCGAGGTGTACAGCCCGCCGGTAGGCACGTAGCCGAAGTACCGCGGCCCCGCGGTCTCCAGCCCTTCCCGCGCCGCCTCGCGGAAGACCGTGAGCGCCTCGGTGAGGTCACCGCCGTGCTCGGCAGGCGGGACACCGACCCTGGTGTAGATCTCGGCTTCCGAGCGGAACACCGAAGCCGGCGCATGGGAGAAATCGCCGACCGCTTCCATGATGAGTTTCAGCGCCGACTGACCGATGTCCATCATTTCGGCCGAGTCGGGTTCCAACGAATAACCAGCCACGACGCAAGTTGTACTCCCGTGCAGCTACCCCGATAAACCGTTGCCACTGTGACATGCGACGCAGCATAAATATCATTCTTATCTTCGTAAAATGACCGCCAAGGAATCCGCATCCACGGGTTATGTCATTTTCGCTCAGCGGGCGCGAAGCCGGGCAAACCCGTCGCCGGTGTGACGCCGGTGTGAAGACCCGGATTCCCGCCCTCGTCTTGTCGCGTCCAGGTAGTGGGATCGCGTACCTTCGACACGCTGGATCACTGCGGCACTGCGCAGGGCAGGGAGGTGAAACGCATGACAGGGCGTTCGAAAGCCGCTGGGACCTGTGATGGCGAGTGGAGGAACGCGCGCGGCGGAGCCCACGAGCGGGGAGGCGGGGCGAATGACCCGCGGAGGTGACGGCCGCGACCCGAGGCCGAGCCCCGCCGAGCCGATCGCGCCGCGCGTTTCCGGACAAGCGCTGAGAGTGGCGCTCGCACAGACCGACTGCCGGCTCGGCGACGTGGAGGGCAATCTGCACGACACCGAGCGGATCATCAAGGAGGCCGCGACCAAAGGCGCGGACCTGGTGGTCTTCCCCGAACTCAGCCTCACCGGCTACGCACTCGGGCAGCTGGCCGACGACATCTCGCTGTGGCCGGACGACCCCCGGCTCACCGACCTCTCCCGGCACGGCCCGGACGTGGTCATCGGGCTGCTCGAGGACGGGCGGATCCGCAGGCACAACTCGGCGTTCTACCTCTCCGGCGGCGCCATCGTGCACAACCACCGCAAGCTGTACCTGCCCAACTACCTGATCTGGGAGGAGCGCAAGCACGCCAGTCCCGGGCAGCACATGCGGGCCTTCGACACCCGGCATGGCCGGTTCGCCACGCTGATCTGCAACGACGCCTGGCAGCCGATGCTGCCATGGCTCGCCGCGCAGGACGGGGCCGAGCTGATGATCGTGCCCGCGAACAGCGCGGCGAAACTGACCGGTGGCTCCTTCGACCCCGCCGAGTACTGGCACGACCTGCTCACCTTCACCGCGCGCATGCAACAGTGCTGGGTGGTGTACGTGAACCGGGTCGGCGACGAGGCCGGGGTACGGTTCTGGGGCGGCTCCAGGGTGATCGACCCCTGGGGTTCGGCCGTGGCCACCGCACCGACCTGGGACGAGTCACTCACCATGGTGGAGATCGACCCGGGCGCGGTGCGCAGGCGGCGCAGGGAGATCCCGCTGCTCGCCGACGCCAGGCTCGGCCTGCTGCGCAGGGAGCTGGAACGGTTGATCAACGAGAGCGGGGACGATTGAGCACCAGCCCGTCGCCGCCTGCCGAGGACGACGGCACGCGGCACTGGACCGAACCCGGGATCTACACCGTCGCACCGGGTGTATACCGGATACCGCTGCCGATGCCGAATGACGGGCTGCGTGCGGTGAACGTCTACGCGCTGACCGAAAGAGACGGGCTCGTCCTGATCGACTCGGGCTGGGCGGTACCCGAGGCGCGGGAGCGGCTGAGCACGGCGCTGCGCGGGATCGGCGCCGAACTCGGCGATGTGCGCCAGTTCCTGGTCACCCACGTGCACCGCGATCACTACACCATGGCGGTGGCGCTGCGCAGGGAGTTCGGCGGCAGGATAGCGCTGGGCAGGCTGGAGGAGCCCTCACTGACGGCGGCGGCCAACCCGAACCGGCGGACGATGGAGACGCAGGCCCGCCTGCTGGTGCGCTGCGGCGCGGGTCCGCTGCTGGCGGAACTGGCCCGCGAGTTCGGGGATGTCCCACGGCAGCAGGTCGGCCTCTGGGAGCGCCCGGACGAGTGGCTGGAACCGGGACCGCGCACGGTGCTGCCGGGGCGCAAGCTCGAGGTGGTGCACACCCCAGGGCACACCACCGGGCACGTAGTGTTCGCCGACGAGGAGGCCGGGCTGCTGTTCGCCGGAGACCACGTGCTGCCGCACATCACCCCTTCGATCGGCTTCGAGGCCGTTCCACCGGAGTTGCCGCTGCGCGACTTCCTCGACTCGCTGCGGCTGGTGCGCGCGATGCCGGACCACCGGCTGCTGCCCGCACACGGGCCGGTGACGCCGAGCGTGCACCGGCGGGTGGACGAGCTGCTGGACCATCACGACCGCAGGCTCGGCGTCGTCGCCGAGACTGTGGCCGCAGGGGCGAACACCGCCTACGCGGTGGCGCACCTGCTGCGCTGGACCCGGCGCGAACGGGAACTGCCGGAACTGGACGTGTTCAACCGCACGCTGGCCGTGCTGGAGACCGCGGCGCATCTCGACCTGCTGGCGCACCAGGGCAGGTTGACCGCGACCGACCGGGACGGCATCCGGTACTACGCTCCCGGAACGTAGGCTGGGCCGCATGACCGAACCGGAGCAGTGCCCGCCCGAGCACAACCCGCGCGAGCTGCGGATCCTGTGCAACACCTGCCGTGGCGACGGGTTCATCCCGGACCCGAAGGCGGCGGTCATCGGCGGCACGGTGCTCACCCTGAACCCCGGACGGCCGTGCCCGGCCTGCAGCCCGGACGGCAAGGAGCAGGGGCACGGCCGCACCATCGGCTTCTACCCGCCGGCCTGAGAGCCTGTTCCGGAACGCGCTTTGTCACACCCATGTGGTGGAATTCCGAAGCGGTTCGAATCGAGATGACAAAGAAACGCCGGAGCAAACCCGGAGATCCGGCTTGACCGGTTCCGGCCTTGCTCGGCGCGGTGATCGTGCCATACCGTTCCGTACGGTAAACCGACTGCTTTCGCCGTAATTGTCAGCAGCATTTCCGGTATCACCGCGTCACCTCCAGGGGGTACGGTTCGCATGTTGTCCGCGTTACGAAGGCCGGTAGGCGTGGCGGGTGCCATCTGCGTGCTGGCGCTCAGCGTCGTCGGGCTCAGCGCGGACTCGTCCGAACCCGGCCCAGCCGGGCAGTCGGCTGAACACCGGTACAGCGAGGCCGTACTGGCCGCGGCCGCCAGGCAGGCCGCGCCGACGGCGGAGGAGCCGGGTACGGCCGCGGACGGGAACTTCCCGCCCGGCCCGGGGCTGCGGTACAGCTTCTGGGTGGACGCCACGAGCCGGGTGAAGAAGCTCAACTCGGAGATCTCCTTCCCAAGGGGACAGTTCGATGTGGTGGTTCCGATCGGCCAGCCGCCGAACCCGATGCGCGGGAACCTGACCTTGCCGAACGCCGAGGGCTACTTCGTCACGTTCGGCTTCATGCCGGTGACCAATACCGTGGAAATGGTCCCGGACGGCGTGTCCGAGGGGCTGATGACGGTCGGGTTCCAGCCGGTTCCGCACGCCGAGGTGGACCTGACCCTCAAGCTGTTCCTCGCGCTCTCCGATGTCCGGGTGGACGGTGAGCCGCTGGATGTCGGGCCGAACTGCCGGACCGCGGAACCACTCGTGATCAAGATCAAGGACAAGGTGAACCTGCGGCCGGAGGACGGTGCCACGACCACGAACTCGACCTTCGAGATTCCGCCGTTCACCGGGTGTGGCGCAACCGAGGACCTGGATCCGCTGCTGACGGGCATGATCTCGGGCCCTGGCAACGAACTGTCCAGCACGCTTTCGGTCCGCTGCTCGCCTGCCTCGACCCCGTGCTGACGCCCGACGCTACGAGGAGAGCCGGGTACGCAGCTCCCGCTTGAGGATCTTGCCGGAGGCGTTGCGCGGCAGGTCCTCGACGAAATGCACGGCCTTGGGAACCTTGAAAGCCGACATCCGCTCCCGCAGATGTGCCAGCAACTCCTCCGCTGAAATGTCCTGTTTGGACACCACGACGGCGGTGATCGCCTCGATCCAGCGCTCGTCCGGCAGTCCGATCACGGCGACCTCGCCGACCGCGGGATGGGTGTACAGCGCGTCCTCGATCTCGCGGGAGGCGACCAGCACCCCGCCGGTGTTGATCACGTCCTTGATCCGGTCCACCACATAGATGAAACCCTCCTCGTCCCTGCGGACCAGGTCGCCGGAGTGGAACCAGCCACCGCGGAAGGCCTCCTCGGTCTCCTCCGGCTTGTCCCAGTAGCCGGTGCACAGCTGGGGCGACCGGTAGACGACCTCGCCCAGCTCGCCGGGCGGCACGTCGGTCCCTTGCTCGTCGACCACCCGCAGCTCCACGAACAGTGCGGCCCGGCCCGCGGAGTCCGGCCGGGCCGCGTGTTCCTCCGGGCGCAGGATCGTGGCCAGCGGGCCGATCTCGGACTGCCCGAAACAGTTGTAGAAGCCCAGTTCCGGCATGGCGGCGCGGAGCCGGTCCAGCACGGGGCCCGGCATGATCGAGGCGCCGTAGTACGCCTTGCGCAAGGCGCCGAGGTCGCATTCGCCGAAGTCCGGATGGTTGGTGAGCGCGACCCACAAGGTCGGCGCGGCGAAGAACGCCCGGTGCCGGTCCCGCGCGATCCGGCGCAGGATCTCGCCCGGCTCGGGCACCTCCATCAGCTGGTTGGTGGCGCCGACCGCCAGCCAGGGCAACAGGAACACGTGCATCTGGGCGCTGTGATACAGCGGCATCACGTGCAGCGGCTCGTCGTCCTCGGCGAGGTCGAGCCCGACCACGCAGGAAAGGTACTCGTGCACCAGCGCGCGATGCGTCATCATCGCGCCCTTCGGCCGGGAGGTGGTTCCGGAGGTGTAGAGCAGCTGCGCCAGGTCGGTGTCGGCGACCTCGGCGGCCACCTCCGGTACGTCACCGGACGCGGCAACGGCGAGCAGGGAGTCCTCGGCGTCCCGCAGCGGCAGCACCCCGCGCACGGCGAGCTCACCCGCCACCGCGTCCACCGGCTCTCGTAGCGCGGGGTCGGTGAGCACCAGGACACTGCCGGACTGCCCGATCAGGTAGGCCAGGTCCTCCCCGGTGAGGTTGTAGTTCACCGGCACATGCACCAGCCCTGCCCTGGCGCAGGCGAGGAATCCGATCAGGTAGGCATCGGAGTTCTTCCCGTAGGCCGCCACCCGGTCACCCTTGCCGAGGCCGAGGCCGAGCAGATGGGCCGCGGCCCTGGACACCGCGGCGTCCAGCCCGGCATAGGTCCACTGCCGGTCGGCGAACCGCAGGGCGACCCGTTCCGGGACCCGCGCGGCGCTCCGCCGCAGGATGTCGGCGACCGTGCTGGAGTTCGGGGCGGGAGTCATCGGACCTCCTGGCGCAGCTGCGACGTTGCATACTCACACCCGTGGGTGAGATCAAGATTAGACGCGCACAGGCCGCCGATGTCGAGTCCATCGTCCGGATGCTCGCCGCGGACCAGCTCGGCGTCGGCAGGGAGTCGACCACCGACCTGGCCCCCTACCTGCGGGCGTTCGAGTTGATCGAGGCCGACCCGAACCAGTTGCTGGTCGTGGCCGATGCCGATGCGGAGCCGGTCGGCACGCTACAGCTCACGATCATCCCGGGCCTGGCGCGAGGTGGGGCGCTGCGCGGCCAGATCGAGGCCGTAAGGGTGCGGCCGGACCACCGGGGTGCCGGGCTCGGCGAGCGGCTGGTCCGCTGGGCGATCGCGGAGGCCCGCGGGCGGGGCTGCGCCCTGGTGCAGCTCACCTCCGACGTGACCCGCACCGGGGCACACCGCTTCTACCAGCGGCTCGGCTTCACCGCCTCGCACACCGGGTTCAAGCTGGCGCTCCCCGCGGAGCTCCGGTGACCGCTCAGTAGACCAGCACCCTGGTGCCCGGTCCGAGCCGCGGGAACAACTCGTCGATCGAGGGGTTGGTCAGCCGCACGCAGCCGTTGCTCGCGGGGCGGGCTTCCACCGGCTCGCCCCCGTGGATGGCGAGCCCGGTGGTGGTGAAGTAACTCGGCCGGTACATCGGGCCGAGCGGGGCATAGCGCATCCCGTCGATCTGGTACCGCATCCGGTAGTCCCCCGGCGGGGTGGCCTTGCCCGGCTTGCCGGTGGAGGCGTCGTAGATCCGCCGCACGGTGCCGTCGCGCACGGTGAACACCACCTGCCGGTCGAGATCGACCTCGAGATGGAACCCGGGATCGAGGGACTCCGGGTGCGGCGGGACCGGGGTGTCCAGCCGTTCCAGGGTCGGCGCGTCCAGCTCGCCGGTCCTGGCCAGGCCGTGCACCTTCTGGAAGGCGAGCACCGCGTGCCGGGTCCGCGCGTCCAGTTTCCCGCTGACCTCGCGCACCTGGTAGCCGAGCTCGCGCAGGATCCGTTGCGCATCCGGCACCGGATCCACCGGCGGCCGGGTGCTGCTCGGCGGGACCGGGTCGCCGGTGCCTGCCGGTGCCGACCTCGCCGCGGCCGGCACCGGCCGGTCCCCCTGGTCGGCCAAGTACCAGACGGCACCGGCCGCCACGGTCAGCACGACCGCGGCCACAGTCGTGTGCACGAGGCGCCCGCCACGCATCGGCTCAGGCCGTGGCACTGATCTTGGCACTGCCCAGCACGAGGTCACCCGCCTCGGCGTCCGGCCGGTACAGCACGACCACCTGGCCGGGCGCGACCCCGCGCAACGGCTCGCGCAGCTCCATCCGGACCTCGCCGCCGTCCTGGTTCTCCCCGGTGGCCACGGCGGGCGCGGTACCACCGTGTGCGCGCACCTGGACCACGCACTCCACCGGACCGGCAGGCGGCTCGGCGGGCCAGATCGCCCGGTCGGCCCGGATCTCGCGCACCCCGAGCCGGTCGGCGGAACCCACCTTGACCGTGCCGGAGACCGGTTCGAGGCCGAGCACGTAACGCGGCCGCCCGTCCGGCGCGGGCGCCTCGATCCCGAGGCCCTTGCGCTGGCCGACGGTGAAGCCGTGCACACCGGTGTGCCGGCCGAGCACCGCTCCGCTCTCGGCGTCCACCAGCTCGCCGGGGCGCTGCCCCAGCCGGGACTCCAGGAAGCCCTTGGTGTCCCCGTCCGGGATGAAGCAGATGTCGTGGCTGTCCGGCTTGTTCGCCACCGCGAGACCGCGCTCCTCGGCCTCCGCCCTGACCTCGGACTTCACCGAGTCGCCGAGCGGGAAGTACGCGTGCCGCAGCTGCTCGGGGGTCAGTGAGGCGAGCACATAGGACTGGTCCTTGCCCTCGTCGGCGCTGCGCCGCAGCTGGGGTACTCCGTCCACAACGGACAGCCGGGCGTAGTGCCCGGTGCAGACCGCGTCGAAGCCCAGCGCCATCGCCTTCTCCAGCAGGGCCTCGAACTTGATCTTCTCGTTGCAGGTGACGCAGGGGTTCGGCGTCCGGCCAGCCGCGTACTCCCCGACGAAGGTCTCCACGACCTCCTCGGTGAACCGCTCGGCGAAGTCCCAGACGTAGAACGGGATACCGAGGATGTCCGCGGCGCGGCGTGCGTCGTGGGAGTCCTCGATGGTGCAGCAGCCGCGCGAGCCGGTGCGCAGCGTCCCCGGCTTCGCCGACAGCGCGAGATGCACGCCGACCACGTCGTGTCCCGCCGCCACCGCCCGTGCGGCGGCGACGGCGGAGTCGACACCCCCGCTCATCGCGGCGAGTACTCGCATCTAGCCCTCCGTCTTCTTGCGCATCCCGGACAGCCCGGCCTGCCGTGCCCGCGCGACGACCCCGCCGATCTCCCTGGCCAGCGCGTCCACGTCATCGCGGCTCGAGCTGTGCCCGAGGGAGAACCGCAGCGAACCGCGGGCCGCCTCGGCATCGGCACCCAGTGCCAGCAGCACATGGCTCGGCTCGGCCACCCCCGCCGTGCACGCGGAGCCGGTTGAGCACTCGATCCCCTTGGCGTCCAACAGCATGAGCAGGCTGTCCCCTGCACATCCAGGGAAGGTGAAGTGCGCGTTCCCCGGCAGCCTGCCCGGCGTGCCGTCGGCGAGCAGTTCGTCCGGCGGCGCACCGTTGAGCTGGGCGTCCGGAACCTCGCGCAGTACGGCCGAGACCAGCTCGTCCCGCAGCTTGGCCTGCATCCGCACCTGGTTATCCCGGTCCGCGGCGGCCACGCGCACCGCCGTGGCGAAGGCATGGACCGCGGGCACGTCCAGGGTACCGGAACGCACGTTGCGCTCCTGGCCGCCGCCGTGCAGCAGCGGCTCGCACGGGGTGTCCCTGCCCAGCACGAGGGCACCGATCCCGTACGGCCCGCCCACCTTGTGCCCGGTCAGGGTGAGGGCACTCGCCCCGCTGGCCGCGAAGTCGACCTCCAGCATGCCGACGGCCTGCACCGCGTCGGTGTGCAGCGGGATCTCGTACTCCGCGCAGACCGCCGCCAGCTCCGCCACCGGGTTGACCGTGCCGACCTCGTTGTTCGCCCACATGACGGTGACCAGCGCGATCTCCTCCGGCGCGGCCTCGATCGCGGCGCGCAGGGTGTCCGGGTGCACCCGGCCGAACTCGTCGGTCGCCAGCCAGGTCACCTCGGCCCCGTCCCGGTCGGCCAGCCACTGCACGGCGTCCAGTACCGCGTGGTGCTCGCCCGAGCCGGCCAGGATCCGGCGCCGCGCCGGTTCGGCGGCCCGCCTGGCCCAGTAGACGCCCTTGACCGCGAGGTTGTCGCTCTCGGTGCCGCCGGCGGTGAAGATCACCTCGGAGGGGCGGGCGCCGAGTACCTCGGCGATGACCTCGCGGGCCTCCTCCGCCACCCGGCGGGCCCGGCGACCGGAGGAATGCAACGAGGAGGCGTTGCCGACGGTGGACAACGCCTCACTCATCGCCGTCACTGCTTCGGGCAACATCGGAGTGGTCGCCGCGTGGTCTAGGTAGGTCATCGCCCCTACAGGGTAGTCCCGACGGCAGGTCGAGGTGGCCACCGCCGGGTGAGTGAGACACCGAGCAGCGCGACCGCCGCGAGTGTGATCCCGAGCACGCCGACGGCGATGGACGGCCGGGTCGCGGAGGCGAGCACGGTGAGCAGCACCCCGCCGAAGCCGATCGCCAGCGCGGAGCCGACCCAGTCCCCCAGTTGCATGGCCGAGGTGTTGAACCCGCGTTCCGCCACCGCGGAGAACCGCAACAGCAGTACCGAGATCGAGGGCATCGCGATGCCCATCCCGGCGCCGGCGGTCATGCTGACGGCGAACGCGGGCCAGCCGGGTGCCCACGGCTGCGCGATCAGCGCGAATCCCAGCAACCCCGCTCCGACCAGTGCGAACCCGATACGCAGCAGGGTCTCCCTCGGCCAGTCCGGGTGCCTGCCCTGCAGCGCCGACGCCGCCGACCAGCCCAGCGCGCCCACGGTGAGCGGCAGCCCGGCCAGCGCCGGGGGGTAGCCGTGCACATTGCTCATGGTCAGCGGGAGGTAGGCCTCCACCCCGGCGAAGCAGGCCCCGAGCAGGGCGCGGGAGGCCACCACGGTCGGCAGGCCACGCCTGCCGCGCAGGGTCCCGGACGGCAGCAGGCGGCGCAGCGCCATGGTGAGCACGACCAGCCCGGCCGCGCCGAGGACGAGGGCCTGCCCGGAGGGGTGCTGCGCGGCCCAGGTGACCGATGTCACTCCCACGGCGGCGGCCACGGCGGCCGGGACGCTCGCCCTGCGCTGCCCGCTGTCCGGGTGGTGCACGGGCAGCCCGCGCACCACGAGGGCCAGCAACGCGATCCCCACCAGCCCCAGCGGCACCAGCCCGAGGAACACCCAGCGCCAGTGCAGGTGCTCGGTCACCATCCCGGCCACGGACGGCCCGAGGACGGCAGGCAGCACCCAGGCCGCGGCGTTCGCCGCGTAGATCACCGGCCGTTCCCGGTCGGGGTAGACCAGCGCGATCAGCAGGTACACCGCCACCAGCAGGGTCCCGGTGCCCAGTCCCTGCAACATCCTGCCAAGCAACAGCACCGGCATGCTCCCGGCGAGCCCGGCGACCAGCAGCCCGGCGAGGAACACGGTCGGCCCGAACAGCAGGGAGCGGGCGGGACCGTGCCGGTCGCAGAGCCTGCCGGAGAGCACCGTGGAGACCACGCTGGCGATCAGGAAGGCAAGGAACGGCCAGGCGTACAGGGCGGTGCCGTCCAGATCGGCCACCATGGTCGGCATCGCCGTGGCGACCCCCATGTTCTCGAAGGCCACCAGGGTGACCACGAGCAGTACCCCGGCCGTGGTGGTCCGGCGTTCCGGCGTCCACAGCACCCCACCCGCGCGCCGGGGGCGCGCCGCCGTTTCGTCCATGACGGCCAGCCTGCAACCTCCAGTGCGGTAGAGGTCCAGTCATCTTCTCGGGCCTTCTCAGGGATTCGAACGGCTTTCCTCAGCCTGCTCTCACCCCGTGGGCCGACCGTGGAGCCATGGAGACCTCAACCTCGCCGGGTTCACCGGCACGCGGGCGCAAGTTGTTCACCGTCGTGGCGGTCACCGCCGCGCTGGTCGGCGGGGCGGGCGGCGCCACGGTCGGCGTGCTCGCCGCGGAGAGCCCGCCATCCGGTGCCGCCGGGGCCACCGGCTCGGTGCGCGGGCAGCAGGTGACGAACCCGGGGACGGATGTCAGTGGTGTGGCGGAGCGGATCCTGCCGAGCGTGGTGCAGATCAACGCGCGGACGGCCGAGGGGGAGGTGATCGGGTCCGGGGTGATCCTCAGCGCCGATGGTGAGGTGCTCACCAATGCGCACGTGGTCGAGGGCGCCACCGGCACGGTGGAGGTGACCCTTTCGGACGGCACCACCTACGCCGCCGAGGTGCTCGGCGGGGACGCCGGGGCGGACATCGCGGTGCTGCGCCTGCGCGGGGCAAGCGGGCTGACCCCGGCCGAGCTGGGTGACTCCGGCCGGGTGCGGGTCGGCGACGAGGTCGTGGCCGTCGGTTCGCCCAGCGGGCTGCGGAACACGGTGACCTCCGGGATCGTCAGCGCCCTCAACCGGTCCGCACCAGGGCAGGACTCGCCCTACGACCAGGCGGGCAGCGGGACCGGCGGCAAGTTGATCCAGACCGACGCCCCGATCAACGAGGGCAACTCGGGCGGCCCGCTGGTGGACGCCTCCGGGGCGGTGATCGGGATCAACACCAGCATCCTCTCGCCATCCGGCGGCAACATCGGGATCGGGTTCGCGATCCCGAGCAACGAGGCGAAGCAGATCGCCGCGCGGATCACCGGCTGACCGCCCCTACCGCCCTGAACGTGGCTATCGAGACGTCAGACGTCTCAAACGGTCCGTTCGCTACACCTGACGTCCGGAACGCCACGTTCAGCGCACTCCGGCGGGCAGGAGGTTAGGGTGCCAGGGTGAACGATCACCTTGTCTGGATCGACTGCGAGATGACCGGGCTGGACCTCGTCAACGACGCCCTGATCGAGATCGCGGTGCTGGTGACCGACGCGGAGCTGAACGTACTCGGTGAAGGGCTCGACGTCGTCATCCACGCCGACGACGAGGCACTGGCGAACATGCCCGAGGTGGTGCGCGAGATGCATGCGCGCTCGGGGCTCACCGAGGAGGTGCGCCGGTCCGAGGTCGGCCTCGCCGAGGCCGAGAAACGGGTGCTCGACTACGTTCGCGAGCACGTCCCGGATGCGCAGTCGGCGCCGCTGGCCGGGAACTCGATCGCCACCGACCGGGGGTTCATCGCCCGCGACATGCCCGCACTGGACGCCCACCTGCACTACCGGATGGTCGATGTGTCCTCGGTGAAGGAGCTGGTCCGGCGCTGGTACCCGCGGATCTACTACGCCAAGCCGGAGAAGGGCCTCGCACACCGGGCGCTGGCCGACATCAAGGAGTCGATCGGCGAGCTGGCGTACTACCGCACCACCGCGTTCGTGCCGCAGCCCGGCCCGAGCACCGAGCAGGCCCGCGCGGCGGCCGCGGAGATCCTGGACGGTGCCGGCGAGCGGCCAGCCGGGCCGCCGGAGGGCTGAGAAGGAACCCGCTGTGGGCCCGCCCGGCGGGCACGCTACGATGTTCCAGCCAAGGTACGGAGTACCGGGCACTTGGTGGGTGTAGCTCAGTTGGTAGAGCACCTGGTTGTGGTCCAGGAAGTCGCGGGTTCAAGTCCCGTCACTCACCCCAGTCCACTATCGCGAAATCCCCGGTCACGGCTCCGTGACCGGGGATTTCGTGGTTGAGGTCAGTTGCTCTTCTTGCCCCCGGTCTTCCACTCGTCCCACGGCATCTGCCAGACGCTCCAGCCGTCGGTCGGTTCCAGTTCCTGACCGCCGCTGTTGCGCACCTCGACGATGTCGCCGCGGCGCGACTTCTCCATCAGCCAGGCCGCGTTCTGGGTGGCCAGGTTGATGCAGCCGTGGCTGACGTTGCGGTTGCCCTGATCGCCGACCGACCACGGGGCCGAGTGGTAGAAGATGCCGCTGTTGGACATCCGCACCGCGTACTTCACCCAGAGGCGGTAGCCTGCCGAGTCCTCGACCGGGACCCCATAGGTGCTGGAGTCCATGGTGTAGCCGTTGTGCTCGCTCATCACCGTGTAGGTCCCCGCCGGAGTGGGGCTCGAGGGCTTGCCCATGGAGATGGGCATCTTCTTGACCTGCTTGTCGTTGATCGACACGGTCAGCTGGTGCGAGCCGCCGTCGGCGACCGCCACCAGCTTGTCCCCGATCGTCATGTCCACGGCCTTGTCCTCCCGGCCGAAGGTGCCACCGCCGAGGTCGATGCCGTAGATCCCGGCCCGCACCGAGACCGTGGTGCCGCTCTTCCAGTAGTCCTTCGGCCGCCAGGTCACCCACTGGTCACTGAACCAGTGGAACGCACCCTCGGTCTCCGGCTCGGCCGTGATCCGGAGCGCCTGCTCAGCGGCCTCCTTGTCGGAGATGTCACCGGAGAACCGGAAGATCACCGGCATGCCGACCCCCACCGTCTCCCCGTCCCGCACGTTGATCGAGACGTTGACCGTCCGGTCCGGTGTGGCGGTGGTGAAGGTGGAGGACTCGGTGACGGACGCACCGTCGGCGCCGACCGCCGAAGCCGTCAGCGTGTAGGTCTTGCCGTACCCGAGCTTCTCCCCCGCCTTCCAGGTGGTGCCGTCTTCGCTCACCTCGCCCTCGACCAGCGTGCCGTCCGCGCTGGTGATCTTGGCCTCGGTAATCTCTCCATTGCGTACGGTGACCGTGACCGGCTTGCCCGGCGCGAAGCTGTCGGCCCCCTCGGCCGGCTCCAGCACCAAGGAGGCGGGCTCGGGCTGCGGCGTGGTCTCCCGCTGCTCCTGCTCCTCCGCGGCGGGCTCGCTCGGCGAGGATGTGCACCCCGCCACCAGCAGGCCACCCGCCAGCAGCAGCGACAACCGAACCCCCAAACGCCGGCTCATTCCGCCCCGACTCGTCATGAAAACCACCGTTTCGTGTCGAACATGCCATTCGCGCCCCAGTGTGCCCGAACGGCCGAACGCCATGGGCCAGTGCGATCAACTCGCAACACACGCCCTGGAGGGGGCACCGCATGGGCCCTCCGGACCCCTGTGCTAACGTTTACGTCGTTGCCGGGGAGTTCTCCGGAGCACCTCAGCGCCATTAGCTCAATCGGCAGAGCAGCTGGCTCTTAACCAGCGGGTTCGGGGTTCGAGTCCCTGATGGCGCACCCTTTAACCGCAGGTCAGCATCGTTGTTGACCTGCGGTTTTTTGCTTTCTAGGGCCTTTTCGTCGCCGGGTTGACTGTCCATTGCGGTCTCCTGGGTGCCCGAGGGGAGCCCGAGCGTGCGTGGGGTGCGACGCGGGATGATCTTGGCGGTGGCTTCCGCGGCGGCCTGCGCGACTTGTGGCAGCACGTTGGTGTAGGTGTCCATGGTGATTGTGATCGACGAGTGCCGCAGCATGTGCTGAACTACCTTCATGTCGTTACCGGCCGCCAGGGACAGTGTGGCGGCGCCGTGGCGGAGGTCGTGCAGCCGGATCGGGGGCAGCCCGGCTTCGGCGACGAGGTGCTTGAACGTGTTGGTGACATCTGCTGGGTGCAGGGGGCTGCCGTCTGGCTCGGTGAATAGCAGGCCGCTGTCGACCCAGTCGGCACCGAGCCGGGCTTTGGCTTCGTCTTGGCGCGCGCACTGGTCGCGCAACACGAGCACGGTGTCCGCATCGAGCGCGACCAGGCCTTCGGAGTTGGTGGTCTTGGGCGGTGTCTGCGCGGTGTCCCATCCGTACTGCACGATCTGGTTGGCGACCTCGAGCGCGGCGGCGTCGAGGTAGGTATCGGAGCGGCGTTGTCCGCAGGCTTCGCCTCGCCGGAGTCCGGTGTGTGCTATCAAGTGGAACAGGGGATACAACGGGTGGTGGACTATGTGGTCGAGGAACTCGCCGGTGAGTTCGGGTGTCCATACCACGACCGGGCCGGGGATCTCCCCGGTTTCCCGCCACCGCTGCACCCGCTCCGGGGTCCACACCTTGGGTGTCGGCCGCTCGGCGGGCGGCAGTTCCACCAGGGTGGCCACGTTGATCGGAAGGAGCCCCTGCTTCACGGAGGGAGCGAGGGTCGCGCGGAGGGTGTCGCGGATAGCGCCCAGCGAGCTGGGGCCGACCGGCCGCTGATACTTCACGGCGGCGATCTTGCGTGGGTCGCCGCTGGCGCGGTACTGCCCGATCAGTTCGTTGTGCTCGACGATCGCGTCGAACATGCCGTCCAGGTGCCCGACCCGCAGCTTGTCGCGCCGGATATGGGCGAGGTGCGGCCGTAGATACAGCCGGATGTGGGATTCGTAGGAGCGCCACGTGTTGTGCGCGATCTTGCCCTTCTTCCCGTCGAGGAAGGCGTCGAACACCTCGTCCATGAGCGGGTGTTCCAGGGCCGGTGCCTCGGCGCGCACCAGCCGGCGTATCACGTCGATATCCGGCAGCGGTTCTTTGTTCGTGAGCGCCTTGGCGATGACGTCACCGATCTTGCGCGCGGTGTCGGTATCATCGTCTTCGGCAAGCGCCAGGAGTTCACGTGCGTGGTCGAGTTCGTTCTGGGCATCGTCGCGGGTAGCGAACCCGCCGCGGCGACGCGGACGACGTTCACCGTGTTTATCGGCGGGCAGCTCGATTCGCCATCCCCATTGTCCGTGGCGCCGGCCGTTTTTCAGTTTCGGGCACTGCTGTCCGTAGGGCTTGCCCTGCTCGTCACGGCACGAGCATCGGCGAAACGTTGAGCCGAGGGCGGCTGCCACAACTCCCCACTTTCATCATCAACTACCAGCGATCGTCTCCTGATACTCGCGCTGCCGACCCCTCTCGGGGAAGCCCGAGCCTCCGATCACGCCGGAGGTGCCGCGTCGACGTCGAGACCGAGCACGCGCAGCAACCCGGCGGTCGGGACCCGATAGCCGTGGCCGATCCGCAGCACCGGGCACGGGAAGGCGCCGTCCCGCGCAAGGGCGTAGGCCGTGGTACGGCCGATCCGTAACGCCCGTGCCGCGGTCAGCAGGTCCACCACCGCAGGCAGCGCAGCAAGGTCAGCCAGCGACAACTGTGGCCCGGCGACGGGATCATCCATGCCGCCTCCCCCATCCGGTAAGTCGGCACCACGCAAGCGCCTGGCAGCCCGGGTCGAGATCGATCCCCACGTACCGGCGGCCGGACTCGAGTGCGGCGACTCCGGTGGTCCCGCTGCCGGAGAACGGGTCGAGCACGACCCCACCGGGCGGGCAGCCATACCGGACGCAGCGACGCGCGATCTCCACGGTCCCGGCGGCCCGGTGGCCGCTGCGCGCGCGGTCGGCCGCCACAACCCACACCTCACCCGACATGATCGTGTCGCTGGTGGACAGAAACCAGTGATCGTCGTCGCGGGCGAGCAGGAACACCCATTCGTACTTGCCGCTGAGGCGATCCTGCACACTTTCTGGCCGTGCGTTGGGTTTCATCCATACGACGGCGTTGCGCAGCAACCAGCCACGTGCCTGCAGCGCAAGAACGACCCGCCACGGAACTCCGAGCAGGTCTTTGGCACGTCGACCGGTCTGGGGTGGACGGTGCACACCATGCGGAAGAGTGGCACGCTCGGTCGCTGTGCGAGCGGTCGAGCCCGGCGCGATGTAGTTGCCCCACGATCCGCCGAAACTGTCGCCCAGGTTCAACCACACCGTTCCGGCAGGCTTCAGAACACGGGCCACCTGGTCGAACACGGTGCTGAGGACACGAGCGTAGCCCCCGATCGTGGGCTCGACACCGTACTGGCCCGTGATGCGGTAATCACGCAAACCCCAGTACGGCGGCGAGGTCACCACACAATCCACCGAGTCCGCGGGCATTCCCGCAAGGACCTCGGCTGCGTCACCCACACACAGCCTCACCGGCGGATCTGTGTGTCCCGTCCTGCCCGCCATGGTCAGCACCCCGGCCTCGGACGGCCACCAGCGACCCCGAGGCGGCGGAGTGCGAGTCGGTGATAGCGCGGATTCGTGTCGATACCGGTGAAGCGCCGCCCGAGCCTGCGCGCCGCGAGGCCGGTGGTGCCGCTGCCGCTGAACGGGTCGAGCACGTGCCCGCCGTCGGGGCATCCAGCGGCGATGCAGCGGCGCGGGATCTCCAGCGGTGAGGGCGCGGGGTGGCCGGCGCGGGATCGGTCCGGCGGGATGGTCCACACGTTGCCGGGGTTGCGCCCGCGCCGGGCATGAGCGGGTGTGCGGGGCCAGGTACCGCGGACGGTGTGGGGTTTGTTCCCGCCGTGGTGCGCCCTGCGGGACAGGGCACGGTCGCCGGTGTAGGGCTGGCGGATCGGGTCGAGGTCGAAGTGGTAGTCGGGGTGGGTGACGAACAGGAACAGCATCTCGTGACGGGTGGCGAGCCGATCGCGGATCGGGGTGGGGGTGGTGTGCGGTTTGTGCCAGACGATGGCCGAGCGCAGGATCCAGCCGTCGTCCTGCAGCGCGAGCGCGACGCGCCAGGGCAGGCCGAGCAGGTTCTTGTGCGGCACGTCCGCGCGCGGCCGGTAGCGGGGTTGCCCGGCCTGGCCGGGCTGGGTGCATCGGTAGCCGTCGGAGTTGGTGGAGTAGCTGTCGCCGAGGTTGACCCACACCGTGGCCCGCGGGGTGAGCACCCGGCGCGCGGCGGCGAACACGCCGCGCAGCCGGGCGATGTAGTCCTGCGCGGTCGGCTCCAGCCCGATCTGCGGATGGTCACCCCAGGCACCGCAGTCCCGGCACCGGCGCTGCTTGCCCTGGGCCTCGGTGTGGTGATCAGCGCCGGCTGGGCGGTGCCGGCACCTCGGGCATTCTCCGGTCGGGGTGTAGGGCGCGTAGTCGCGCAGGCGCCAGTAGGGCGGGCTGGTCACCAGGCAGTCCACGGACGCGTCGGGCAGATCGGCCACCCCCGTCTCCGCATCGGTGGCATAGAGGGTCAGTCCGTCGCTGTGGTGATACAGCGAGGTGGTGAGCTGCCGTGCCACACGGGACGGGGTGTTCACGCTGCCCTCCCGTCGTGTACGTCGTCGAGGCCGAGGCGGCGCAGCCCGATGTCGTGGAACGCGGGGTTCAGGTCGATGCCGATGTAGGAGCGGCCGAGCTGGCGGGCAGCGAGGCCGGTGGTGGCGGCCCCGCTGAAGGGGTCGAGCACGACGCCGCCTTCGGGGCATCCGGCGGCGATGCATCGCAGCGGGAGGTCGATCGGGAATGCGGCGAAGTGGGCTTCCCGCAGGGGGCGGGTGGTGATGGACCAAACGTCGCCGGGGTTCTTGCCCCGGGTGTGCCCGGCGGTGTGCTGGCTGCCCGTCGGTCGCATCGCGTGGCCGTGGGCTTTGCCCGGCATGTGGCCAGCCTGGTGGTATTTGCCGTAGACGCTATGTCCGCGGCGGCGGGCGGTGGCCTCGATGCCTGCGCGGCGTCCTTTGTGGGCGCCGCCGATGACGATGCCCTCGGCGAGCGCTTCGGGGCGGGTGAGGGGTTCACGGATCGCGTCGAGGTCGAAGTAGTACTTCGGCTGTTTGGCCAGGAGGAACAGCATCTCGTACCGGTTGGACACCCGGTCCCGTACGGACTCGGGCATCGCGTTGGGTTTGTGCCAGATGATGGCGTTGCGGATGATCCAGCCGTCGGCCTGCAACGCGAAGGCAACGCGCCAGGGCAGGCCGACGAGGTTCTTCCGCGGCACGGTTCGGGTGCGGTGGACCCCGGCGCGGCGCACGGACTCCCGCAGCGGTGCCGCCGCCCTGGCTCCGTGCAGGGTGCTGGCCCGCATCGCTTCGCCGGTGCGGCCGGGGGGCTGGGCGGAGTAGGAGTCACCGAGGTTGAGCCACACGGTCCCGGTGTCGGCCAGGACGCGGGCCAGTTCGCCGAAGACGCCGCGCAGTCGGTCGATGTAGTCCTGTGGGGTGGCCTCCAGGCCGTGCTGGTCGTCCTCGCGGCGGGCTCCGCATCGCCGGCAGCGCTGGGCAGCTCCCTCGCGGTGCGCTGCCGCTGCTGGATGGGTGAGCGTGTGGTGTGTGGGCTGCGAGACCTGGCCACGTCCGGCCGCGGCGAGGTGCGTGCAGGTGGGATCACCGCCGGTCCACCGGGCGGTGTCGTAGTCGCGCAGTCCCCAGTAGGGCGGGCTGGTGACCACGCAGTCCACCGAGCCGTCGGGCAGGCCGGCCAGGGTGGCGGTGGCGTCGCCGGTGTAGAGGGTGACGGTGGCGTCGCGGTAGTGGAGCGCGTTGGTCGACGGGCGGTTCACGCTGCCTCCCGGTCGTGGTCCTGCCGCTGGGTGTGCTCGGCGGTGGGGTGCGCCGTAACCCCCGGGAACCGGCTGTTGTAAACGGCCCAGAACACGGCCGGGTCGACCAGCTGGCGGTGGCATGGCCGGGTGGACCAGGTCCAGCGTTCCGGTGGCCGGTGCTGTCCCCGCAGGGTGCGGTCCCGGACGACATAGCCGAGGTAGGCCGGGTTGTTCAGGATGGTGCGCACCGCGCCCAGGCTCCACGCTCGAGGTCGGCCGGAGATCGGGTCGAGAGGCTGAGGATGCTGCTGTTCGATCAGGCGTCGGAGGATGGCGCGCTCGCCGAGTTTCTCGTGGAGGTGCCAGGAGAAGATCAGGGGCACGATCGGTGCTCGCACCTGGTCGACGGCCAGTCGGTGGCGCCAGCCCGCGCGGCCGGACTCCTCGTCGATCCAGTGGTGTTCCAGGGTGTAGCCGTAGGGCGCGTGCCGGAGCCACCAGCCTTCCCGCGTGCGCTCCTGCAGCACAGCACGCGCGCGCCAGGCGAGTTCGTCGTGGTAGGTCCGGATGCCGTCGTCGAGCGTGTCGCGGCGAGCCCCGGTTTCGTATCGCGCGGCGAGGTAATTGGCCACGGCTTCTCGGAGCCGGCGGAACCATCCCGGCGGCGTCTGCGTGCTGGTGCGGGTTCTCACCGACGGGTACAGCGCGGGGTCGTCGCGCCGTGCGGCGCGGTGCGGACGGGTGCTCGGGTCGGACGTGGTGGTCATCGGAGTGCTCCTGACAGCGATAGCGAGTGGTGGTGGACGTTCGGGGTGCGCGGCCGGGCGACGAGGCGTCAATCGGTGAACGGGTGTGCACCTATGCGGCGGCGGCGCTCGGCGACACGCGACGAGCCCGCCGTCGCGTGCGAGGCAAGGTGGGCAGCGGCGGAATGGGCTGGGCCACGGCTGGGCCGGTGGAGTCGGGATCGGCACGGAACACCAGCGCGGTGTGGTGGGCCGGGAGCGCGATGGGGTGGCCGAGCGCGCGTGCGGCCCGGGTCACGGCGCGCCGCTGGGCGAGGGTGGCGCGGGTGTAGGCGCGTCCCCGCCGCACGGTCGCGGTCAGCGCGAGACAGCGCGCGACCGGTGCCAGGCCCGCGGCAATCCCGGCCGCGACGATCTGGGCGGGCACGTCGGAAAGCTCGTGCCGAACCGGGTGGCGCTGCGGGCTGCAGGTGACCACCACGTGCCCGCCGGGGCGGACCAGGGGCCGGTACTGCGCCAGCACGGCGGCGAACCGCTCGACCGCGTCCGCAGCGCCGCGGTGCGGGTGGGCGGGGCGCAGGGTGGTAAGCAGCAGGTCGACGCGCCCGGTGAGTCCCGCAGTTTCGGCGGCTGCGGCGGTGCCGGGGCGCCGGTCGAGGACGAGGACCATGCCGTCGACGAACACGCCGCGCGCCTTGGTGGCGGTGACGTTGGCGCGGGCCAGGCGCCACCACCGGCGCTGGCTGGTCAGCCCGATCGCGTGCCGCCCGGCGCGCAGTGCCTCGACGACGGTGGTCCCGGCTCCGCAGTCGGGATCGAGCACGATGCCGCCCGGGCGGGTGAACGCCGTTATGGCGTAGCGGGCGATTGCCGGGGGCATCAGCACCGGGTCGGCGCCGGTGGCCTCGTGGTAGCCACCCTCGTGCAACTGGGTCGCGATACTGGCCGCCCCGGTCGGCCACACCGAGCCCACGACCGGGGTGTCCGGCGGCTCCCCCACCGGGCGGGGGAGACGGTCGTCGGCGCGCTCAGGCATCCGAGGTCTCCTTCCGCGCGACGGCGCCAGGGGCGGGCGCGGTGGTGGCCGGTCGGCCGAACAGCAGGAGGTCGTGATGCACCGTCCGCACCGGCGGCGCGGTATCGGCCACGGCGGGCGCTGGCCCGCCGGGCGCGGGGTCTGGCACGGGGGTGTCGAGCACGGTGATGTGGTCGCTCCACTGCAGCCCGTGGTGACTCAGCGTGCGCACGATGGCTGGCTGTGGATCGACCAGTCGCCCAGCACGCATGTCACTGTGGGTGACGATCGCGGTGAGGCCGTGCGGTGTGCGCAGCGTGTCCCAGGCGGTGTGGGCGAGCCAGTCGGTGGCGTGTGGGTCGGCTGCGGTGATGATCAGATCGAACGTGCCCCGGGTGCGCCCTCCGGCGTGTCGAGGACGGTGCGCCGACTCGGGGCCTGGGTCGGTCGCGGGGTGTAGGCCGAGTCGGCTGAGTCGGGGTCGCGGCCCCGACTCGCCGGCGGTGCGCTCGGCTGGGTCGCTGTGTTCGCGGGGGTCGTCCGGCGGGGGCGCGGCGGTGGCGGTGTCGGCGCCGCGACCGAGCCGGGCGACGGTCCAGACCGCCTCGGCGAGACCGGCATAGGGAGAGCCGTCGTGGGGCCGACCGCATGCGCGCCGCGGCGCGTGGAGGGGCGCCGAAGGGGTGAGCAGCAGCACGCGGTCGCCGGGGCGGGTGTAGGTCGTGACGAGGGTGACGATCGTGCGACCGAGCCAGCCGGCCAGCAACGCGGTACCGGGCAGCGGCTCGGCGTCGGCGAAGGACCACAGGGTGGCCGGCCCCGCCGTTCGGGTGGGCGTGTGGGAGGGCGTGCGATGCTGGCCGCGACCTGTGCGCGCGGGGGCTGGGCTGCGGTGGTGCGGCGCCCGGTGGCGACGGCGCCCGGGCTCGAGGTGTCGTGGTGAACTCATCGGTGGCCTTCCTCGCGGCGTGGTCTGCCGAGTCACCACAAGAGGCCGGTTTCGGGCCTGATTTTGGACACCAAGAGCCGAACTTTCTGCAGACGAGTTCCACATCGCCGCACGATGCGTCAAGACCTGGAGCCTGGCCAGGTCGGCTTCGCAGGGTAATACCGCGTTTCCGAGACGCGCGGGGCGTGAGCCCTGCGCGATTGAAGGCGCGCTGTCACCACGTAAACCGACGAGTTTGAGAATTTCTCCTTCTGCCGCACCCAGACTCGACGAAGTGCTGGCACACGACTCGCCTACCAGGACGCCGAGCTACTAAGACTCGCCTAAATTCGCAGCTCAGTAGCTACTAAGATGATCTTTAAGGTCGTGCGGCGGCCAGGCCGGTAGCGGCCAGGCTGAATCATTACAGACAAGTGCTTTAGTAGCGAAGGAGCATACTAAGAAAGATCATCCTTGTCGTTTTATTGTTCTTTTCTTGTTGCCGCTCTGGCGTCCTGACGTGGTCAGCACAACCGGCCGAGAAGGAGCCAGAAATGACACGCGATGACACCACCTCTGCCGCGATTCGCCGCGATCACGAGGGGCATGAATGGCTGCCGTTGGATACGGCGCGCGATGCCTTCGGGTGGCTGGTCACCGGGCCAAAGCCGATGGCCGTGCACGGGTCGCGGTTCGCGGGGTTGCCGCGGCGTCCGGTGCGGCTGGACGAGCTGCGGGACCGGGTGATGAGTAAGCAGTGCCCGCCGCGTACCCGCGATGACGTGTGGGCGCATCTGGTGCTGCGCTCCCGCGCGTACGGCGGTGCGTGGACGGTCGCCTGCGTCGGCATGGCGCTGCCCTCGCTGGCGTCCAGCGCGCGGTGGCTGGCCGCCCGGTATCGCGGTGAACGGGCCGACGCGCACGCGGCGGTGCTGGCCGGGTTCGTCCACGCGTTGGCGACGGTCGACCTGTCCGATCCCGGCATCCTCATCCGGCTGCACTTCGCGGCGCGCCGCGCCGGCCAGGCGGCCTTGGAGGAGTCTCTGGATGCCCCGCCGCCGGTGGACACCGACTATCACTCCGCCGCTCCCCCGCCGCCGTACGGGCACCCCGACTTGGTGCTCGCGCAGGCGGTCGGCGAGGAAGTCCTGACACCGACCGAGGCGGACTTGATCTCGGCGACCCGGCTCGGAGAGGTGTCGCTGACCGACTGGGGCGCGGCCCACGACAGCGAGTTCTGGGCGACCTACAAGGTCCGCCAACGAGCCGAACACCGACTACTCGTATGGCTGCACGGTCGCATGCAGGACCCGGACTCCGAGGACCCCGTCGCCGAGGCAGCGCTGACCTCATTTGCCGCCCGCGAGCGCGACCCGGACACCGACACCAGCGCCGACATATCACGCGCTGTAAGCGGCCGTCATCGCAACGGGCGGCCAACCCGTTCGAAAAATTCCTCACGCTTGGTGTCCAAAAACAGCCCGAATTCCGGCCTCTTGGGGTGCGGGGAGACCCGACCCAGCTCTCCGCGTACCGCCGAGCACGAGCCGACTTCGGAGGTGCGCCGATGCGCGTGACATCCCACCCGGACACCCCCCACCCCACCCCGCCTTCGACGCCTTCGCCCCCGCACAGCCCGGAGACGACAGCGACGGCCAAGTCGCCGCGAGCCCACCAATCTCGGTGCCAGGTGACGTCCTCGTCCGCGGCGTGCGCGCGCTCGGCAGCGCCGACTGCTACCGGCGCTGGCGAGGTGCCGGTGCGCCGCACGGTGTGCCGCATGGTCGCCGCCGCAGTGCTCGGCGCGGTCCTGCTCAGTGTCGCCACCGCGGACTCGGCCCAGGGTTCCACCCAGGTCGTCGCGCTCGCGGCCAGCGTGAGCCAGGTCTTCGACAACATCCGGAGCTGGCTGATCGGGATTCTCGCGGGGCTGGCGACGGTGTTCCTCACCGTGGGCGGTGTCCGCTACCTGATGGCAGGCGGCGACCCGGGCGAGGTGGAGAAGGCCAAGACTGCGTTCAAGTCAGCCGGGTGGGGCTACGGGCTAGCGGCCCTCGCGCCGGTAGTGGTGGACATCCTCAAAAGGATCGTCGGGGCGGAGTGACCCATGGCCGACCCCCGACCCGCCGACCGCCGACCACCGCCCAACGGTGACCGGCCCGGTCGCCGTCCGGTGCGTCAGCTGGGTCGGGGCCGCGTCCTGCTGACCCCGCCCACCGCGCGGCGAGACCGCTCCGGCCGGCGGCGGCTGGTGTGGCTGGCGACCGCAGCTCTGTCCCTGCTCGTGCTGCTGGGTGGTGTGCTCGCCGGGGCCACGCCCGGACTGGCGGCCGGGCCAGCAGCCGAGCAGGCAGCCGCGCCCTCACTGGTACCGCGCCAGCCGGCGCCGAACCCACCGCTCCCGCTGCCGCCGGATCCACCGGTGGACACGTGTGCACCAGGCTCGGCAGACCCGGCATGCCGGATTCCGACCGGCACCACCACGCCTGCTCCGCCGCCGATGCCGCTGCCGCCGCCCACGGAGGTGCCGCCGCCCACGACGTGCTTTCCCGGGCAGATCGGGTGCACCCCCGGCGGGCCCACCACCGCACCGTCGAGCCCGGGCGAGCCGTGCACGGGCGAGGACTGCATCCCGCAGCCCACACCCCCGAACCCGGATCCGGGTTCGCCTCCCGGCGGGCCGGACGGCGACGACGACGGCGACAGTGAGTGCGGGCTGTTCAACATCACCGGCTGTATCGCCGAGGCGATCACCGGCGTGTTCCAGGACCTCATCGACGCCGCGCTCGCCCCGATCCTGGACCTGCTCGGCCACACCGTGCTGACCACACCGACACTCGAGGACCTGCCCGGGCTCGGGGAGCTGTGGGCGAGTTCGTGGGAGATCGTGCTGGCCGTCTACGGCGGGCTGGTCCTGGTGGCCGGGATCGTGGTGATGGCGCACCAAACGCTGCAAGGCCGCTACTCGATCAAGGAGATCGGGCCCCGGATCCCGGTGGGCATGATCGCCGCAGCACTGTCGCTGTTCGTGGCCGACAAGGCCATCCGCCTGGCCAACGCGTTGACCCAGGCCGTGCTCGGCGACGGCGTCGAGGCCCCCTCGCTGGGGTCCACCCTGACCGAGACGGTCCTCGGGGCGCTGTCCGGCAGCCTGTTCGCCCTGCTGCTCGGGCTGGTGCTGGTCGTGCTCGGCATCGGCCTGCTGCTGGTCTACGTCGTCCGCGTCATCATCACCCTGCTGCTGGTCGTCTCCGGGCCCCTGTTCCTGATGTGTCACTGCCTGCCGCACACCGACGGGCTGGCCCGGTGGTGGTGGAAAGCGCTCGGCGCGACCTTGGCGATCCAGGTCGCCCAATCCCTGGTGCTGATCGTGTTTGTGCGGGTGTTCCTGTCCGGCGGCATCCACCTGTTCGGAGGCGGCGCATGAGCGGCCTGGCCACGTTGATCACCGCGATCGCGTTGATGTTCATCCTGTTCAAGATCCCGTTCTGGTTCCTGTCCGCGATCAAGGTCGGCTCCGGCCGGTCGCTGCTCGGAGGCCTGGCCCGCGCCTACATCGCGGGCAAAACCTTCGGCCTGGTCGCCGGCAAAACCGGCGGCCTACGTCACGCCGGCCCTGCCCGAGCCACCGGTCGCGGCGGCGCCACGCCCACCGGACCAGGCAGGCGCGGAGGCCGAGGCGGACAGCCTGATCCGCCGTGGCCGGCGCAACCGCGGATCGCCCCGACCCGGGCGGAGCTCGACCGGCGGCAGGCCGCGGTGGAGCAGCGGTTGCAGGAGGGCTACGACGCCGACCGTGCCCGCGCGGCCCGGCACGGCCGGGTGCCGCCGCGCGAGCCACGGTTCCTGCAACCCGGCCCGCAGGACACCGTCCACGACCCAGCCGTCAGCCCCGCCACACCACCACCGCCGGGCAAGCCGACGTTCAGCGCCACACCACGGCCCGCTCCCCCACCCCTGCAGGTGGCCCGGCGGAGCACGGCGCCGCGGTTCCAGGCGCCGGGCGGGTTCCGCCGCACCCGCGGCGCTCCGCCTACACGTCCCATACGGGTGGCGGCGGTCCCGCCCCAGCTGCGGTTCCAGCCCGCCCAGCCCGAGCCGGAGCACACCGGACGCCCCACCGCACCGGCGGCGCCGCCCGCGGCGCCGGTGTTCCGCCCGGCCCAGCCCGACCAGCGCCTGGGCGACGCGCGCCGCCGCACCCACGCCGCGCCCCCGCTCCAGTTCCGCGCACCCACCCCACCCGCCACACCCGCACCGCCGACGTCTCCGCCTCGAGGAGGTGACACGCGATGACCCAGCCCGTCCGGATCCCCGCCGATGTCGACCGGGAAGACCGCGTCCTGGTCAACCTGACCGCCCGCCAGCTCGCGATCCTTGCCGTGACCGGGCTCGTGCTCCACGGCGCCTGGACCCTGACCCGCAGCGTGGTGCCGCTGCCAGTCTTCCTGATCGTCGCGATCCCGATCGGCGTCACGGCCGTGGTGCTGGCGCTGGGCCAGCGTGACGGCATCAGCCTCGACCGGCTCCTGCTCGCCGCGATCCGCCAGCGGCTGCAACCCCGCCACCGAGTGGCCGCGCCCGAAGGAGTCCGCGCAGCACCCGAGTGGCTGACCCACCACGCCACCACGACCAGTGACACCCCTACGGCGGGCGAGTCGGAGGTATCTCCGGCGGCGCTGCGCCTGCCCGCGGAAGGGGTCACCGAAGCCGGGGTCGTCGACCTCGGCACCGACGGGGTCGCGATGGTCGCGGTCGCCTCGACGGTGAACTTCGCGCTGCGCACGCCCGGCGAGCAGGAAGCGCTGGTCGCTGCCTTCGGCCGGTACCTGCACTCCATCTCCGCGCCCGTGCAGGTCCTGATCCGGGCCGAACGGCTGGACCTGACCCGCCAGATCAGCGACCTGCGCGAGGCCGCCCCGGGATTGCCGCACCCGATGCTGGAAGCGGCGGCACGCGAGCACGCCCAGTACCTGGACCAACTGCGCCACTCCACCGACCTGCTCCGCCGCCAGGTGCTGCTGGTCTTACGCGAACCGGTCCGCGCGACGGGTCCCACCGACGGGCTCGGCGGCCCCTCCCCGCTCGCCGCGCTGCGCGCACGACGTTACCGCGCCCAGGCCGGAGAGGTCACCGAGGCTGCGCGGCGCTCCGCGGAAACCCGGCTCGTGCGGCGCCTGGGGGAAGCGACCGAACTGCTCTCCCCGGCCGGGATCACGATCACCCCGCTGGACGCGGGCCAGGCCACCGCCGTGCTGGCCACGGCCTGCAACCCCGACAGCCTGATCCCCCCGTCCGCGGGACTGGCCGGCGCGGACGAGGTCATCACCACCGCCGCCGACCCTGACAACGACCCACCCGGCCAGCACCGGGCGACTGCACGCCAGCACGAACCCGACACGACGCCCGCGGCGACCGCTCTCGAGGACTGGGAGGGCAGCGACCTATGACCAGCAAACTCCGCCGCAAGAAGCGACCCGCGCACGCGCCCCTGGGCAGGGCCAGCGCGTTCACCCCGGACTCGCTCTCCGTCGCACCGCGGCACCTCGAGGTCGGTGGGGAGTGGGTCGCGTCCTTCGCGATCACCGGCTATCCCCGCGAGGTGCATGCCGGGTGGCTGCAGCCGCTGCTGTCCTATCCCGGCCGCGTCGACGTCGCCCTGCACATCGAGCCGATCGACCCGGTCACCGCCGCCAACCGGCTCAAGCGCCAGCTGTCCAAGCTCGAATCCGGCAGGCGGCACACCAGCGAGAAAGGCCGCCTGCTAGACCCGATGGTCGAGGCCGCCACCGAGGACGCCTACGACCTCTCCGCCCGCGTCGCCCGCGGTGAAGGCAAGCTCTACCGGCTCGGCCTCTACCTAACCGTGCACGCCACCAGCCAGGACGACCTCGCCGAGCACGTCGCCGCGGTGCGCTCCCTGGCCGCGTCGCTGCTGATGAACGCCCAACCCACCACCTACCGCTCACTGCAGGGCTGGGTGTCCACCCTGCCGCTGGCGCTGGACCTGATCGGGATGCGCCGCACCTTCGACACCAGCGCCCTGGCCGCCGCGTTCCCCTTCACCAGCCCCGACCTGCCCCCGGCCGACCCGACCAGCGTCGCCGCCCCGGAAGGAGTGCTCTACGGGTTCAACGTCGGCAGCCAGGGCCTGGTGCACTGGGACCGCTTCGCCGCCGACAACTACAACAGCGTCGTGCTGGGCAGGTCGGGGGCGGGCAAGTCCTACCTGGTCAAGCTAGAAGCCCTGCGCAGCCTCTACCGCGGGGTCGAGGTCGCCATCATCGACCCCGAAGACGAGTACCGGCGGCTGTGCGAGGCCATCGGCGGCACCTACCTCCGCCTCGGCGACGCCGAGGTCCGCATCAACCCGTTCGACCTGCCCATCGCGCTGCGCCCGGACGGGCGCCGCACCGCACCCAAGGACGCCCTCACCCGCCGCGCGCTGTTTCTGCACACCGTGATCGGAGTCCTGCTCGGCGCCGACCTGTCCGCGCAGCAGCGCGCCGTGCTCGACCGGGCGATCATGACCACCTACCAGCAAGCCGGGATCACCAGCGACCCCCGAACCTGGGGCCGGCAGGCGCCGCTGCTGGCCGACCTCGCCACGGTCCTCACCACCGCCCCGGACCCGGTCGCCGCAGACCTAGGCGCGAGGTTGCACCCGTTCGTAGAGGGCGCGTTCTCCACGATGTTCTCCGGGCCGACCACCACCCGGCCCGAAGGGCACCTCACCGTGTTCAGCCTGCGCGATCTGCCCGACGAACTACGGCCGATCGGGACGCTGCTCACCCTGGACACCGTGTGGCGGCGGGTGTCCAACCCGGCCATCCGGCGCCCGAGACTGGTCACGGTCGACGAAGCATGGCTGCTCATGCAAGACCCCGCCGGGACGCGGTTCCTGCACCGGATGGCCAAAGCAGCCCGGAAACACTGGGCCGGGCTAACCATCGCGACCCAAGATGTCGGCGACGTCCTCGGAACAGACCTGGGCAAGGCCATCATCGCCAACGCAGCCACCCAGCTCCTCCTCCGCCAAGCACCGCAAGCGATCGACGAGATCGTGGCGACCTTCAACCTGTCCGAGGGCGAGAAACAGTTCCTCATCTCCGCGGACAAAGGACAAGGTCTCCTGAGCACCGGCACGCAACGGGTCGCGTTCCAATCCCTGGCCTCACCACAGGAAAACACGCTCATCACCACAGACCCGGCCGAGCTGGCGACCTACGCGCAACAGGAATCCAGCACGGACGACGGCACGCTGGTGGATCTCGGCGACGACGACACCGAGCTGGCTCTTGATGCAGACGTCGACGGTCACGTGGACCTCGACAGCGCCGCCTAACACCCGCCGCTGGGACCGCTGCACCGCAGAACCGTCCTCCTCGTTTCCTTTGCTCGCCTGACTTTCGTGTGTGAGGTGTCATATGCCTTCCTCCGCCACCGCGACCAGAGTTCCGGTCCGGCCAGCCCGGTTGTTGACGCAGAACCGGGAAATGCGCGCGATCGGTGTCTGGAACTGGACACTGCCCGCGCTCGCTGCCCGGCTGCCCGACGGGCGAACGCAGGTGACCTGCCCCGCAGCGAGCGCATGCACGCGAATCTGCTATGCCCGCAACGGGACCTACCTCTTCCCCGCAGTCAAAGCCAAACATACCGCCAATCTCGCGTACGTGCTGGACGATTTACCTGGCTGGGAAGCCGCCATGATCCGCGAGCTGTCAGCACCTCGCTTCACGGGCAGGTTCATCCGGATTCACGATGCGGGAGACTTTTTCTCTGATGCCTACACATTGGCGTGGTGTCGCGTGATGCGAGCGTGCCCACAGGTGACTTTCTACTGCTACACCAAGGAAGTTCGCCGCTTCAAACGGTTGATAGAACCGGACCCGCCGGAGAACTTCCTGTGGGTCTACAGCTACGGCGGTCGCGAAGACTCCGTCATCGACCCCGACCGTGACCGGGTCGCCGATGTGTTTCCCGACACCGACGCCATCGCCGGGGCCGGGTGGTCCTCGCAGGAAGCCTCGGACCTGCTGGCGGTGCTCGGTCCACGCCTGGTCGGGGTGCCCGCGAACCGGATCCCACAGTTCCTCAAGCGCATGGGCGGGCGGCGACTCTCCGAGTGGCAGGCGGAGATCGACGCCGAACGTCGCGGTAGGCGGCGTGGTCATCTGCGACTCGCGCCCGGCGACCCGACCGCTCCCGCGACGGCGGAGGGCCGTCCGAACGCGGACGGCGCCGAGCGGCAGGCGGCCTGAACCCGTGTCCGTCCGAGCTTTCTCCGTGCACGAGAGGGGATGTCTGATGTTTCCTGTCCAGCCTAGTGCTCAGGCGGGGGTGGTCGCCTCACCGTTGCAGGACTACCTCCGCGATCCTGGTGCCGCGGTCCGCGCAGTAGTCACCGCGCTGCGGGACGTCGCCGTGTCGTGGGGGCCTGTCGCCGGGCCGGTGCTCGCGCTGGTGGTGACCGGTGTCGTGGCCGGGCGCCGGTGGTGGGGCCGCCGCTGCCAAGACCAGATGGCCACCGACGCCCGGGGGGTCACCGTGCTGGCCCCGCCCACGGTCGATCCGGACGGTGCAGCAGCGTTGTACTCCAATCTGGTCGGGTTGTTGCGGCCCGGCTGGAAGCGCCGGATCCACGGCCAGCCGCACATCGTGTGGGAGTACGTGTTCTCCCACGCTGGCGTCGCGCTGCGGTTGTGGCTGCCAGGCGTCGTGCCGCCCGGTATGGCCGAACGCGCGATCGAGGCCGCCTGGCCCGGCGCGCACACCCGCACCACGCCGGCCAAGCCACCGATCCCCGTGACCCACCCGCCGGGGAAAGCGGTCGAGGCCGTGGGCGGTGAACTGCGCCTGGCCCGCAGCGAAGCCCTGCCGATCCGGTCGGACTTCCCAGCTGATCCGGTCCGGGCCTTGCTGGGCGCCCCAGTCGGGCTCGCCATCCATGAGCGTGCCGTGGTGCAGATCCTCGCGCGCCCGGTCACCGGCGCCCGCGTGCGGAAAGCGCGCCGAGCGGCCCGCCGGGTCCGCGCCGGCAGGCCGGTCAAGGTGGCCGGGCGGCTGCTGGACCTGCTCACCCCGCACACCAGGTCCCACACACCCCGCGCAGGGGCCAGCAAACCGGTCACCGATCACCAGACCTCGCTGGAGACCTCCGCGCAGGACCGGGTCATCGTGGCCAAACAGCGCGGCTCCCAGTACGAAACCCGCATCCGCTACGCCGTGGCCACCCTCGTCGACCAGCACACAACCAGTGCTGAGCGGGTCCCGGTGCGCGAGCACCTGCGCGGACGCGGCCACGCCATCGCCAGCGCGTTCGCGGCCTACAGCGAGCACAACTACTACCGCCGCGTCCGGCTCACCAACCCGATCCAAGCCGTAGCCGGGCGGCGCCTGACCAGCGGTGATCTGCTCTCGATCGCCGAGTTAGCAGCGCTGGCGCACGTGCCCACGGACGAGGCCGTGCCGGGTTTGCAGCGCGCCGGGGCGAAAGCGGTCCCGCCGCCACCGGGGATCGCCACCGACGGCGCCGGGGTGAAGCCGATCGGGGTCAGCGACTCCGGCCATTCCCGGCCGGTGGGGCTGCGCGTGGCCGACGCCCGCCACCACGTGCACATCCTCGGCGCGACCGGATCCGGCAAGTCCGAATTGATGGCCCGGATGATCCTCGAGGACGCCGAGGCCGGCCGCGGCCTGGTCGTCATCGATCCCAAGGGCGACCTGGTCGCCGACACCCTGATGCGGCTGCCCTCGCGGCTCGGCGAGAAGGTCGTCCTCTTCGACGCCGACAGCCGCTCCCGCCCCCCGGTGCTCAACCCGCTCGAAGGCCCGGACACGGCCCGCACCGTGGACAACCTGGTCTCGATCTTCTCCCACATCTACGCCTCCAGCTGGGGCCCGCGCACCGAGGACATCCTGCGCTCCGGGCTGCTGACCCTGCGCGAACTCCCCGGCACCCCCACCTTGACCGACCTCCCGACACTGCTCACCGTGCCCGCGTTCCGGCACCGCGCACTCGAACAGATCTCCGACGACGTCCTCACCGGGTTCTGGAGCTGGTACGACGACCTGTCCGACGCCAGCAGGGCCCAAGTCGTCGCGCCGCTGATGAACAAGCTCCGCGGCCTGCTGCTGCGCCCCTTCGTGCGCGCCTCACTCGCCGGAGGCACCTCCACGGTGGACATGGACGCCGTGCTCGACGGCGGCATCTGCCTGGTACGCCTCGGCAAGGACGCCCTCGGGATGGACACCGCCCGGCTGATCGGCTCGATCGTCGTCGCCCGGACCTGGCAAGCCGCCACACGGCGAGCCCGGATACCGCAACGCGACCGGCACGACGCCTCGCTCTACATCGACGAGTGCCACAACTTCCTCCATCTCGCTTATCCCATGGAGGACATGCTCGCCGAGGCCCGCGCCTACCGAATGTCCATGACGCTCGCGCACCAATACCTCCGGCAACTGCCCCGCGAGCTGGAAGAAGGCATCTCCACCAACGCCCGCTCAAAGATCATCTTCTCCGCGTCGCCCGAAGACGCCCGTGACCTCGCCCGGCACACCGCACCCCGACTCACCGAGCACGACCTCGCCAACCTCGGCCGCTTCCACGTCGCCGCACGGCTCGTGCTCGACAGCGAGGAAGCACCCCCGTTCACCGGCGTCACCGAGAAACTCCCACCCACGATCCCAGGACGCGCCAAGGAAATCCGTCGGCTCGCGCGCGTGAACACCGAGCCCCGGAGCACACAGGAACCCGCCGAGAACGTCCGGCCGCGGGCGGTCGATCCCCGCCGCGCGGTCTGACACCACCCACTGTCCCCTCACCCGCAGAGCGCCTTCTCGCGCTGCGTCGTTGGAGGTGCACGTCACAATGGTTAGCAATCCCACCCCGCAGCGACAACTGCGCACGCACCGGCCGCAACGTCCCGCGCCACGCGTGCTCAACTCCGCCGAGCATCACGCGTGGCTGGCCCGGCATCTCACCGACCGCGACCGGTGGCTGTGCCGGATGCTGTTCGAGCACCACGTGCTCACCAGCACCCAGATCATCGACATCGCCTTCCCCGGCCGCCGCGCCGCGAACCTGCGCCTGCGCAACCTCTACCAATGGGGCGTCGTGCACCGCTTCCAGCCGCACCGCGAACGCGGCTCGCACCCGATGTACTACGTCCTCGACACCGCCGGAGCGGTCGCCCTCGCCCGCGAGGACGGACTCGAGCCCAAAGAACTGGGCTACAGCCGCGAGCGCGAGATCGGGCGCGCGTTCTCCCTGCAACTGGCGCACACCGTGGGCTGCAACGGGCTGTTCACCACCCTGATCCGCCGCGCACGTCAACCCGGCGCCACCGGCGTGCTCACAGCGTGGTGGTCCGCCTCCCGCTGCGGCCGGCACTGGGGCGACATCGTCACCCCGGATGGCTACGGCCGCTGGCGTGACAACGACCGGGACGTCGAGTGGTTCGTCGAGTTCGACTTCGGCACCGAACAACTATCCCGGCTAGCGGGCAAGCTGGCCCGCTACCAGCGCCTGGCCGAGGTCACGGGCATCACCACGCCGGTGCTGGTATGGCTGCCCAGCGCCACCCGCGAGGCCAACGCCCGCAAGGCCCTGGCCGAAGCGCTCCGCGCTCTCGACCGGCCCGCCCGCGTACCGGTGGCGACCAGCAGCGGCGACGCAGCCGCCGACCCACTCGACATGGCCGCGCCCCGGTGGCGCCGGGTCGACGAGTCCGCCGCCGGTCGGGTGGCGCTGGCCGACCTGCCCGTCCTCTGGCCAGACATGCGTGCCCCGGCACCCCGCGGTGAGCAGCGCCCGGAGCTCGTCACACCCGCAACCGCACGCCCCGAGATCGCGCCACCCTCGCCGATGCCGCCGCCCGATCCCGCACGTCCGCAGAGGTGATGCCGCAATGGGTCGGTTCGCCGCGACCGGGGCCGCGTTCGTCGCCGTGCTCATCCTCCTCATCGGCGGCGGCGCCCTCGCTGTCATCCAGTCCGTGTCAAGCAGTTCCCGCAGCGGCGCGAACTGCGCACCCGCTGGGGCCACCGCGACATCCGCAGCCGGGTACGGCCCAGAACAGATGAACCACGCAGCCACCATCGTCGCCGTCGGCAAACAGATGCAGGTGCCCGAATACGGGTGGGTGATCGCCATTGCCACAGCCATTACCGAGTCGGGTCTGCGCAACCTCTCTTACGGAGATCGGGACTCGTTGGGGCTGTTCCAGCAGCGGCCCTCGATGGGCTGGGGCTCACGCGAGCAGATCCTCGACCCCACCTACGCCGCCGCCCAGTTCTACCGGCGCCTGCTCGCGCTGCCGAGCTGGCAACACATGGGCCTCGCCCCCGCGGCGCAGGCAGTGCAACGTTCCGCCTTCCCCGGCCGGTATGCCAATCACGAGCAGGCCGCGCGCCAGATCGTCGGCGCGGTACGCGGCGCCACCTGCACAGCCACTGCGATGACCGGCGGCTGGACGCCTCCGACCCGCGGCACTTGTACCTCCGGCTTCGGGTACCGCGGTAGTGAGTTCCACAAAGGGCTCGACATCGGCGCGCCCATCGGTACGCCGATCCTCGCGGCCAACGCCGGAACGGTGATCAGCTCAGGCCCAGCGTCCGGCTACGGACTGTGGGTGCGCATCCAGCACGCGGGCGGGATTGTGACGATCTACGGGCACAACGACCATAACCTCGTCCGCGAAGGACAATACGTACAGGCCGGGCAGCCGATCGCCGCAGTCGGAAACCGGGGAGCTTCCACCGGTGCGCACCTCCACCTGCAGATCGAGGCCAACGGACAGGCCGTCGACCCGGTGGAGTTCTACCGCCAGCGAGGAGGACAACTCTGCGGATAGCGCGCGGTCTCGCCTGCTACCAATTGACGGGAGGCGCAGGGATGCGATGCGCAGGCTCACCGACCCGCAGCTGCACGGCGGGCGCCGACCCGAAGCCGACGCCGCCAGGGCAGCGGCGGGGATGTGGGCGGCGCCGGGTCGTGCACCTCGGCCGGCGGTACGACTCGGCCCGCCGTCGTCGGCACTCCCGTCCACGGTGGACCTGGCGGTGGCGCTGGACGGGTCACCAGGGTTCACGGGTTCCTCGCGCCTGGGTCGATGGGGTCTCCACGCTCGACCTGGTCGCGTCCCGATGGACGCTGCTGGCGGGCGCCGCGGGCGGCCGGTGATGCACCGCCGCAGCGACGTCCAGCCGCCATCGTCGCAACACGGCCCCCGGCATCGGAACCCGGCCCAGTTCCTGGCCGACGTCCTGAACCACGTGTTGGCCCGCGGAAACCCGTCATGTCCGCATTGATCAAGTCCTGCGAAAACGGCAAGTCGCGTGGTCGTAGTGGAACATGTTGGTCCGGGACGTACACGGACGGTCGCGATCAGAGCGATCTGAGCAGCGCGAGCATCGCCTTGTCCCGTGCGATGTCCTTCGCGAGGTGCAGTAGTTCCTCGCGCCGGTCGAGGGCGTGCTTCTGCCAGTCCGGCGCCAAGGTGTTGCCCGCATGGAAGACGATGTTCCGTCCCAGGACCCAGATCATGCTGTTCACCGTCGCGCAGGCCACGGCGATCTCGTCGATGTCGCCACCGACCCACTGGACGATTCGGGGATCGCGCCCGTGTTCCCGCATCACTTCTGCCGCCGCGCGGAGCATGCCACCGGTGCCCATCATCGGCTCGATCACACGCGAATGTTCGTCTACATTCGACATGTGGGCGATCAGCTTGGAAATGTCCGCGGGTGTGTAGAACTGGCCGCGAGCTTGCAGTGCTGATTTCGGTCGGAGCCGGGTGAGCACGTTGCCGAGCAGGTCGGTGTCGAAGCGTCGGTCGGTGCCGGTCAGGCTCGGTTGCTGTGCTCGCAACGCTGCTTGCACTACCAGGTGTGCGTGTGGATGCATGGTCGTTTGGGTGTCGTCGAAGATCCACGAGGTCATCGGGTGCAGCAGGTGTGTGGTCTCGGGGCGTGCTCGGATCACGGATCGCCAGGTGTGGCGAGCGTAGGCGATGAACTCGGCCGCAGTCCACGTGCTCGCTGTGTCAGCGACGTCGTCTCCGCGTGAGTCCTTTTCCGGCAGAGCGGCGAGTGTGGCAATGGCAGAGATCGGTACGTCGATACGTCCACTGCCGTAGGTGCCGTGCCATGCGACTATTGCCGACTCGGCGATTTTCCTGGCATGCATTTCCGGGTTGACAGGCGAAAATCCGCACCTTCGTGGACTCGAAGCGTTTCGCGGCGACACTTTTTTGTGTGGCGAGGAAGGCATCGTTTGTTCACTCCCGGGAGTTGTCACGGCGCAGCATCACGCGGACGCACAGTCGGTCGAGCAAGCTCACGCTTCGGCATTCGCATCCGGCGTCGCATGGGCTGCTTGCGGGGGTTGCGCAGGTGGTGGTGGTGTTCGTGCCGCGGGGCTGGCGTGCGTTAGACTGGGGGTCCGCGCACCCTTCTGTTGGTGAGCGGTGTTGGATGCCCGGCGAGTGGGTGTGCCACGCCTCTTCGGAGGTGATCCCGCTCGTCGGGTCCTTCTTGTTAGTGGCCAGTTACTTCAGGCAATTCCATCACCGCGACGGCGAGAATGATCGTTGACGAGTACGGATTCCCCGGACCGCATGTCGGGGCGTTTCTGACGAATCGTCGCCGGCCGGGAGACGCAATCGAGTTGTTCGGCATCGGACGCTGACGGGAATCTGCACAACCCCTCGATACCGGCCTGCTCGTCCCGCGATCTGGAACCAGCCGATCGAGGTGATCGAGGACCGCGTTGGCCGCGGCGGTCACGGCGTCCGGCCAGCTTGCCAGGTCGGCTTCGTCCTGTCCGAAGTCCTCGAACACGTCCCTGACGATGACGCCCTGCTCACCGAGGCCGCGCGTGTGCTGGCCCCCGGTGGCGTGCTCGCGATCAGCGTGCCCCGATGGTTCCCCGAATGCGTCTGCTGGGCACTCTCCCGCGAGTACCACCAGGTCGACGGCGGCCACATCCGCATCTACCGACGCCGCCAACTGCTCCGCCACATCCACTCCACCGGCCTGGACCACACATACACCCACCACGCCCATGCACTACACGTGCCGTACTGGTGGCTCAAATGCCTCGTCGGAGTCCACCGCGACACCCCACTCGTCCGGCGCTACCACGACTTCCTCTGCCGCGAGATCCTCAACGGCCCCTGGCCCACCCCGCGCATCCAACGCCTACTCAACAGCGCGCTCGGCAAGAGCCTCGTGCTCTACGCCCGCAAACCCGGGTCCCTGGCATGACCCCAGAACTCGACGCCACCGCCGACACCATCGCCGCCACCCAGCGGCCGGACGGAGCCATCCCCGCCGACCACCGCAGCGAACTCGACCCCTGGAACCACATCGAGGCCGCCATGGGCCTCGACACCGCCGGACGACACGACGCCGCCGCGCGCGCCTACCGCTGGCTCGCCCACCGCCAGAACCCGGACGGCTCCTGGTACGCCCGCTACCACCACGGCCGACCCGTCGACCTCGCCCGCGACAGCAACTTCACCGCCTACCTCGCCGTCGGCGCCCACCACCACTACCGCACCACCCGCGACACCACCTTCCTCACCGACCTCTGGCCCACCATCGACCACGCCATCACCTTCACCCTCAGCCTCCGGCGCACCGACGGCTCCATCGCCTGGCGACGCCACCCCGACGGCACCACCACCAACCTGGCCCTGCTCACCGGCAACAGCAGCATCCACCACGCCCTACGCTGCGCCCACGCCCTCGCCACCCACCTCGGCCACGACCGCCCCCACTGGACCGAAGCAGCAGGACGACTCAGAACCGCCATCCGCTCCGGCACCGGCCGGTTCGCACCCAAGCCCCACGCCATGGACTGGTATTACCCCGTACTCGGCGGCGCACTCGAACCCCCGCCGCACACCACCACCTCGAACACCAGTGGAACCGCTTCGTCCACCCAACCCACGGCGTCCGCTGCGTGCACCACGAACCCTGGACCACCGCGGCCGAAACCGCCGAACTCGCCCTCACCCTCGCCACCCTCGACCAACACGACCGCGCCCACCAACTCCTGCACACCCTCCAACGACTACGCCACCACGACGGCTCCTACTGGACCGGCCACAACTACACCACCAGCACCCACTGGCCACCCGAACGCACCACCTGGACCGCCGCAGCCGTCCTCCTCGCCAACGCCGCCCTGACCGGGCACCTCCCCACCCTCGAAACCTTCGGCCCCGAGACAGCCTGACCCGCCTGGCCTCACATATCGTCGAAGTACGCTTCCGCGGCCCTGCGGATCTGTGCCAGGCGCTTCGAGACGGCGCTGTGGTTGGCATACCCGAGTACGTCAGCGATCTCGGTTTTGCTTGTCACGCCGCTGTTGAGCAGCACGACGATCTGCCGATTCCGGGCGTCCAGCAGTGCGAGGAAGTCGTTGGTGACCACATTGCCGAGCACCTCACTCTCCGGCCCTTGGACCGGAATGGTGTCGGTCAACTCGACGAACTTCACGGCGATCTTACGTCGTTTACCGTGCAGCTTGCGTTCAAAGTCTTCGCGAGCGTACGACCAGTGGCTGGAGAAATCGTCCTCCACCCGATGGGAGCGGACCGCGTCCAGGATGCCGCGCAGCCGACCGGTCCGGTCGGCTGCCTCCACGGTCTCAACCACAGCGTCGTGAGCGTCGTCCTCGCCAAACCATACGGGCCCGCCCATTCGCGGGTTGCCTGCTACGGCCCCGGCGAGCACGCTGCCGTCCTCAAGAGTGACCGGACCGGGAGTCTTGCCCTTGTCGACTTCGGGGAAGTCCCGCAGCCGGTCTTGGATAGTGGCGGTGACCGCGGGCACCCAGAAGTCCAGGTTGTGGGCCAGCAGCCGGATCGGGTCGTCAGCCGAGAACGCCTTCATCTTCGACCCCGACACCAGGCGCGGCCACACCGCCCACGCCCACGCGCGGGCCAGCCGAGCTTCGAAGTCGTCCGGCAGGAAGTCATCGATCCCCGCCCAGTCGGCCATGAACGGCCACTGGCCACCCCGCAGCAACGGCAGTCCGAACATGTCCAGGACACGCCTGGACAGCAGGTGGAACAGCGGTGCGTACTCGAAGTACCGCGTCCGTGTCCGGGGCACGAACGTGACGTTGACGTCGCCGAGGTCGGCGATCTTCGCCATCGGCTCCGGCAGGTCGTCCAGGTCGAAGAAGCGGCGCCGGAACTGGGCCGCCTCCCACAGCATGTTCCACTGCGCGAGCGCGACGAACTCCCGATCCGAGGTGCGGGACATCGGGAGCGTCGCGTACTCCGGCGGAGCCGGTTCGAGCGGGCGAACCACACCGCCGAAGATGAAGCCGGCGGAGATGTTCTGCAAAGACGGAAACTCCTCCGGAGTCGTCTCGGCCTCGGGGAGGAACACGTCATCGCGGCGCCACGCCAGCACCTCGGCCGCAGTCGGCTCGCGATCCTCGCTCACCTCATCCTCCGCCGTTCGCTGCTCCGCGTGCTGAAGGGTCTGCTCGTTAATCTGAGTCATACCTACATCACGACAGTCGCCGCCAGATTCGTTCCGACCGCCGCGACGGACCCGGGCCGCGCGACCCGCTATCGGCCTCCACCGGTACACCCCACTATCCGATCATCACTGATCGCCTGTAAGAAGCCGGGACCGACTTCGGCCCAGCCCACCAAGAGCAGGGACCTACAGCGTCGAAAGCCGCCTTGCCGAGCTCGCCCGCAACGAGCAGGTCCGCCACGTTGAGCGCCGAGGGTCACAGCGCTGGCGAAGATCAGCAGTCGACGAGCTGGACGAAGCACGCATGCCGACGTGTCAGCGAGCACCAAGTCCTGCGGACCAAGAAGCCGTCCGAGGATCGAGAGATCGGCCGCCGGGGCGACGAGACGCACGACCCAGACCGGCACGCCGAGCCGTCTCGGGCGGGGCATCGTGGTCGGTCATGGCGCGGTGGAGATGCTGATGCGCCGTGCCGACGTTGTCGGCGCAATGGGTCGGCCGAAGTGGCGGTGCGCGAAGCCGGACCAGGTCTCCACCGCTCTGGTCACATATTGCGGTTCCCATGCGAAACGGGCGGAACACCGAGCTGGGTCCGCTGGCGGAAGGACAATTTGACCGCCACGTTGAATTTACGTCGTCCCTCGCCGACCTGTCCAAGCCTCACCGCGAGTCCGCGGAGTCTGCTGCCGATGGGTGCAGCCGTTGCGCCCCGGTGGACTCGATGAATCGGTAGTCGCGGTCCTCGTCGGCGGTCATGGCGATGACGTCGAGCATCGGCAGGGTCGTCTCCCACAGACGAGCGGCGTAGAGGTCCGTGACGTGGTCGGGATTGGTGTAGATGATCAATACGTCCAGATCCCGCGGATGGCCGGTCTGCAGCATCGAGCCGAAGCCCCAGACCTGCAGGTCGAGAAACCGCTCGGCACAAACACACAGGTCGTCCAGGATTTGCCAGCGCTGTCTCAGGTCCATGGGTGGCGGATCGCGTCGAGGAAGTCAGGGAGCGTGAGGAGTCTGATGCCCGCGTTTCGTGTCGTCGCAACGACGCGGCCACTGAAGCCCCTGGTGCTGGGGTTCGTGTTCACGAACGCATCCGGCGTGAGCTTGGGATATCGGTTCAGCGCTGTGGTGACTTCGTGATCAGTCGTTTCATACTTGTCGTCAGTTATGATCGTGAGCGGACGCAGCCCGTCAACGCGTTCGAGCCGCCACGCCCGGTGTCCCTTGCGGAGCACAGTGGTCACCGCTCGCGTGGCAGCCAGGCGCCTGCGCAGGTATTTCTCTTCGCGATGTCGATAACGGGAGATGTCGTCGTAGTCGTCGACCGCAGTGATGAATCCGCCGAAGGTGTCCAGGCATACTCCCCGTTCACGGGCGTGGTCGTAGGCGTCGGGGTCGACGAGCTGACGACTGAGGAACACGATGATCATCTTCGTGTCGGGAACCTCATATAACGCCTGAGATACCACCTGAGCTGTGACGGTGGTGATTGTGGTGGTCTCGCAGCAGTACGCCACAGCGTCCGGCCGCCCCGTTCGGGAAGCGACAACCCCGTGTTCGCCGACGGGCTCGATCACACGGCCGTCTTTGCGGAATTCGCTGATCACCCAGTCGCGCACGGTCACTGCTCGTCCTCCAGGATCGAGGCCATCGCAGACGGGAACCGGGTTGACCCGGCAGTCCAGTCGCCAGCCTGGTGACGTTCTTCAAGCTCTTGGGCGTGGACGGCCCACACGTGGAATGTGGCCTTCTCATCGGACGTGAGCAGCCCGCGGTTGGCGTGCAGCACCCGTTGCAGCGCCTGGTTGTTCGGGATGATCGTGCTGACGACATGGCGTCGCCACTGGTCGGCGCGGTCGTCGTCGAAGACACCTGCGCGAGGGCCGTAGAGATCGAACACGGCCCTGTTGGCGTCCAGCAACGCCGCAACGTGTTCGCGGGCTTGCGCTCGCGTCTCGAACGCTGGGGTGCCGAACGCTTGGGCGCGTGCTCGCTGACTCTGTTCCTTCCAGCCGCGCAGCTTCTCGGACGGGTAGGCCAGCGGGGCCTTGTCGCTGATGGTGTGACAGGTTGGGCACAGTAGGAGGATGTTCTCCGGCTGCGCACGATCCAGCGCGGTGAGGTCCGAGGCCTCGTCAGCTCGCGGACCGACGGCACTGGCTGGGATGATGTGGGCGAACTCACCGATGCGCATGCCGTCGCGCTCGACGAAAACGTGCAGATCAACCCGACAATGCGGATTTTGGCAGTGCCCGCCTGACTCCGACCACAGCCAGTCCTTCGCCGGCTGAGAAAGCTTCAGCCGCTTAGTCGATCCAGCGGCCATCTGGCGAAGGTATGCGCCTGCCGGTTCAATGGCCATGCATCGAAGCTAGCACCCGCAGTGCCATGCAGAGTGAATGCCGCGCTCCACGATGCGATGGCGCGATCCGGCCGCGAGGCTCCGCCGACCGAGTGAGCGACGACCGATGTCAACCGTGTCGGTGTGTGGTCTCAGGACTTGGTTGACGGTTTGTCGTCGGGAGATGCTTGACGTGATCTGGGGACTCCGGCTCCGGTGACGTGGAGTCGGGTGATCGGTTTGAGGTTGCGTCGGGGTCGGACGGCGATCTCTTCGTCGTTGTGCAGGATGCGCAGGTGGGTGTCCTCGATGACGACAGTGACCAGCTTGCCGCGATGACGAGGGCCGAGCTTGATGCCTTGCCCGGCGACCATGATCCGGCCGCTGGCGTGCACTTTCCGCTGCGCGCGCAGCGATCCGGCCGGCAGCGGCGGGGGCGGCAGTGGTGTGGACGGTGTCCGCGCCCCGTGGATGCTGGTCAGGCCCTCGGCGGGGACGGGGCTGGGCCAGCTGCCGATCAGGGCGTTGTCGGCGATGGCGTGCATGAGGTGCCCGTCCAGCCGCAGCGTGATCTTGCGGCCGGCCCAGGCGAATCCAACCAGGTGAGCCTGGCCGGCGATGTTGACGTTGCCGTCCTTGGTCACGGTCCGGTCGATCTCCACCGCCCCGCCGTCGGGGAGCACGGGCGTGCCGTTGCGGCGTCGCAACGCGGGCCGGGCCGGTGGTGGCCCGGCGGGCCGGGCGCCTCGCATGGCCAGATGCCGCAGGTCCTCGGGCTGGAGCCGGGAGGGCACGGTGCGCACCACGTGCCCGTCCGCGGTGACGTGCGCGCTGCGCAGATCGGCCCAGATCGTCACCAGCCGACCGTCCATGGACTCGTGCAGCGAGATCGCCTGCCGGCCGGAGAAGACGGTGGAGCTGCCCGCTGGGCGGCACCCGCGCCTCGAACTCCACCGCAGCACCCTCGACGGCGTCCAGATCGACCGGCGCCGGTGGCTCGATCACGTCCACCAGCAGCGCGGACGCCGCCGGTGGCGACGCTGATCGCTCGCCGGATGGCACCTCGCCGACGGGATCATCGCCGCTGGTGGTGTCGTGGTCGACATCCAGGCGGGTCGGGCCGTTGGGCCGGAACAAGCCGGCCGGAGTGGCCATGTCCAGCGCCTGATGCGGCCGCCGGCGGTTGTAGCTCTCGACCCAGCCGTCGATCGCGGCCTGGGCCGCGGCCGCCGACTCGAACGGGACGACGTGGTCGAGGAACTCTTCCCGTAACGTCTTGTGCAGCCGCTCGATCTTGCCCGTCGTGGTCGGCGAGCCAGGCTTGGCCAGCCGCTGCTTGATCCCATTCTCCCGGCAGATCCGCTCGAAGAGCACCTCCACCGGCTGCGGCTTGACGTGCCGACCGGTGAACTGCGCTCCGTTATCCGTGAGCACTTCCGAGGGCACACCGTAACGACGCATCGCCGCGGTGAACGCCGCGCAGATCGCCCGCCCGGACGGGATCGCGACCACCGTCGCGACGACGACGAACCGGGAGTGGTCATCGATACCGGTGACCAGCTTGCACGACCGGCCGTCCGCCAGCGGAACACCGCCGACGATGTCCATCTGCCACAGGTGCATCGGCTCGGCCCGCTGCCACCTCTTGAACGTCCGCTTGTGCTGCTGAGCTTGGGGATCGATGAGCCCATTGCGGACCAGAATGCGGTGCACCGTCGCCCGCGACGGAGCCGCATCAACGCCGCGCCGGCCGAGTTCATGACTGATCCGCCGAGCACCCCAGCGAGGATGCCGCCGCCGTAGCTCGCACGTCAGCGCCTCAACCTCGGCGTCCACCCGACTCGGGCTGGTACGCGGCCGACGCGACCGGTCCGCCAACCCGCTCATGCCCTCCTGCAGGAACCGCTGCCGCCACGAGTGCAAGGACTGCCGTGAGGTGCCGTAACGAGCGGCGACCTCCCCGATCGGTGAACCACCAAGCACCTCGCACACCGCCCGATAGCGGTACTCCACCAACGCCTCGGGCTCCACCCGGCGCCTCACCCTCCACCGATGATCACGAACCGAGGAAGGAGATCATCAACCCCGGCGATCGTCAAGCATCTCCCGACGACGATCGGTCAAGGAACTCCTGAGACCACACACCGACAAACCGCTCGCCCGCGGCGAGAAGCTTAGGCCACCGCTATCCTCCGACAGACAGGCGCGTTCTCGGGACGAACCACCGCCACGAGAGTCCGCGAGGTCGTCGCGCCAACGCGAAGGTGCTTCCGTGTCAGTGGCCAGTTCAGATTCCCCACTGGCGGCCAGTTAGCGGGGAGATACCTGGCCACGTCTGGGTCGCTGTGCGTGTCGATGGGTGCAAAGGCCCGAAGGGGCAGCCCTGTCGGTGACGGCGGCCTCCAGGCAGCGCCCCGGCCGGTCGCCCAGCAGGTCGTGGCGGTGCCGCGCGGTGCGGCTGGGTGGCAAGAGGTACGGTGCGTGCCACGTCACTGCGAGCGGGCGACACCGACCGTCGTCACAGCTCGTGCAAATGGCCGTGAGCGGGGAGCACAACTGGCCGCGATAAGTGGCCGTCCACGGGGAATTCCTGCTGGCCGCTGACACTTCCGCAGAGTCTCCGCGGAGATGGGGCGCTGGTAGCGGCGCCAATGTTCAGCGTCCGCCTGACGCGCCCGCTCTACGAGGTCCTCGTCGAGCTCAGCAGCCCGACGGGCTCCCACTCCCACCCCCCGTTGTCACGATGGACTGTCGAGCCCTTCGCCTCCTTTTCACAAACGACTTCTATCCACTGTGGACATCGTCTTCCGTCCCGAAACCAGCAGTGACCACGAATGCCGAGGGCTGGCGTTGTTGTGGCGGCTGGCCGAGGGCGAGCCGGTCACCCTGCTGGCCCTTGCCGCCGCCCAGGGGCAACCGGTCGCCACCGTGCAGCGGGCGCTGGCCGGCTGGCCGGACGTCGAGTACGACGAGCAGGGGCGGATCGTCGGCGCGGGCCCCATCCTGCGCCCCACCCGGCACCGGTTCGAGATCGAAGGACGACGGCTCTACACCTGGTGTGCCATGGACACCCTCGTCTATCCCCGGCTGCTCGGCCGCCCGGCCCGGATCACCTCCGCGTGCCACGCCCTCGGAACACCCATCCACCTCACCATCGACGACACCGGGGTGACCGGCCTCGAACCGCCGACCGCAGTGATCTCGCTCGTCACCCCCGAGGACCTCACCTCCGCGCGTTCCGCGTTCTGCAGCACGTGCATTTCTTCGCCAGCTCCACGGCCGCCCGCCCGTCGCTCGACCAGAACCCCGACGCCGCCGTACTCCCCGTGGCCGAGGCCTACCAGCCCGGCCACAGCCTCACCGGGACGCCCGACCCGTCCCCCAACACCTGCTGCTGAGGCCGTACGCAACCGAAAACCACCGAGCGCCCGCGTATGGGTGACGGGGGGTCTGTAACGGAAACGGCTCTGGCTCACTTCCGGTGGTGACGTTGGGTGGTCCTAGCCAAGGAGGATGCGGTGACGTAGCAGCGTGAAGGCTGCGCGTCCGTACATCTGTCGCTTGATCATCTTCGTTTTGGTGTTCACCCCTTCCGTGCGTCCATTGTGGAACGGATAGGTGAGGGCGGCATCGACGGCGTGGCGGTCGAGTTCGAGCCCGCGAGTGAATGCGTGCAGGTGGGGCAGGTCCTCGGCTCGGGCCTGGTGGATCCAGCTACGGGCGACGTGTGCTGATACGACTCCGGGCGCGGCGGATGCGCTGTCCCAGTCTCGAGTGTCCAAGGCAGACCTTCCGTGAACAGCGTGCCGGCCTGATCGAGCGCTACCAGCGGCGCACCGTGCGGCTGGCAACGCGGGTGGGCGGCGTCGTGCGTGAGCTGGCAGGGCGTGCCGGCACCCGCGTGCTCGCCGGGCTCGGAGTCGCGCTGTCGCGGCAGACCGCGCTGCGGGCGCTGCTGAGACTGCCGTTACCGGCTTCGGCGACGCCGCGGGTGATCGGCGTGGATGATTTTGCACTGCGTAAGAGGCAGCGCTATGCCACGGTGATCATCAACGCGGAAACCGGGGAGCGCGTGGATGTGCTGGCCGACCGGACGGCCGAGACGCTCAAGGACTGGCTGCGCGAGCACCCCGGCGTCGAGGTGGTCTGCCGGGACGGTTCAGGTGCCTACGCCGAGGCCATCCGCCGCGGGCTTCCCGACGCGATCCAGGTCGGCGACCGGTGGCATATCTGGCACAACCTCGCCGAAGCCGTCATCAGAGAAGTCGCCGCGCACAGCAGCTGCTGGGGCAAGACCGGACCACCGCCGCGAGAGGGAATCCAAGCCCAGACCACGCGCGAGCGCTGGCAACAGGTTCATGAGCTGCTCGATGCTGGCGTGGGCCTGCTCGAATGCGCCCGCAGGCTGAATCTGGCGCTGAACACGGTCAAACGCTACGCCCGGATCAGCGAACCCGAGCGGCTGGTCCGGGCGCCGAAGTACCGCCCCACGTTGGTCGACCCCTACCGGGAGCACCTGCGACGCCGCCGTGAAGCCGATCCTGCCGTGCCGGTGCAGCACCTGTTCGCCGAGATCAAGCAGCTCGGCTACAGCGGCAGTCTCAACCTGCTCTACCGCTACATCACCCAAGGCCGCGTCGAGTCCGACCGGCCGGCGATATCTCCACGGCGCCTGGCTCGTTACCTGCTCACCCGCCCAGACCGGCTCAAGGACCACCAACGGGAACGGCTCGACGCCGCGGTCACCGCCTGCCCCGAGATGACGGCGCTAGCCGGTCTCGTCGGCGACTTCGCCGCCCTGCTCACCCCGACAGCCGGCAACGATGAGCGCCTCACCAGCTGGATCCACCAGGCCCGAGCCGAGGACCTGCCCCACCTGCACGCATTCACTCGCGGGCTCGAACTCGACCGCCACGCCGTCGATGCCGCCCTCACCTATCCGTTCCACAATGGACGCACGGAAGGGGTGAACACCAAAACGAAGATGATCAAGCGACAGATGTACGGACGCGCAGCCTTCACGCTGCTACGTCACCGCATCCTCCTTGGCTAGGACCACCCAACGTCACCACCGGAAGTGAGCCAGAGCCGTTACCCGGACAGACCCCGGGTGACGCTTATGGCCGGGTGGGCCGTGGCCGGTAGCCGTTCAGGAAGGCGTGGACGCCTGCGGTGATGAGTTGGGTTTTGCGGTCCTCGGTCAGTGGTGGGGCGCCGGTCTGCGGGTGGCTGGTGATCTCGCCGAGGACGGTCCAGATGTAGTGGCTTGCGGCCAGGTCGGCGTCGGTGATGTCGAACTGTCCCCGGTCGGCCAGGTGCTGGAAGTTCCGGGCCAGTGCCTGCTGGGCGCGCTGCGGGCCGGCCTGGTGCCAGGCGGCGAGGATCTCGGGGGGCAGGGTCGTGGCTTCCGCGGTGAGGTGGCGGACCATTGCGAAGTGGTCGGCGAACTCGCCGTCCGGGGAGATCCAGTCCTGGGCGAGCGCGATGAGGGCGGCGTCCAGGTCGGTGCCGGACTCGGTGCCGAGGTGCCGGTCGATGATCGTGGTGAGGGCCGTCGCCACCTGGCCTGCGCTGTGTTCGATGAGCGCTGTGAACAGCTGCTGCTTGCCCTCGAAGTGGTTGTAGACGGTGCGGGTGGACACCCCGGCCTCGGCCGCGATCGCCTCGACACCGGCCCGGGCGTAGCCCTCCCGGCTGAACACGGTGCGCGCGGCGCGGGTGATGGCGTCGCGCTTGTCCACCCGCCCGCGGGGCCGTCCGCCGCTCTGCCGATCCATCTCCACACCTAACTACAATCGCGATTTTACAAAACTACCATTTTGATTGTACTTTGTCGGCATGGTGGCGGAACCAGGGGCAGGGATCCCACTGGCGACGGGGCAGCCGACCCGGTGGGCGGCGGTGGCCACGCTGGCGATCGCCACGCTGGTCGTAAGCAGCGAGCTGAGTATGGCCGGGTTTGCCTTGCCCCTGGTCGGCGCCGAGTTCGGGGTGGGTGCGGGCACGGCGACGTGGGTGTTGCTGGCGTACTCGCTGCCGCTGGCGGCGCTGGCGATCCCGGTGGGCCGGTGGGTGGACTCGGCCGAGCCGCGGTGGGTGTTCGGCGTATCCCTGGTGGCGGTCGGGGTGACTAGTGTGCTCGCCGCGGCGGCGCCGTGGTTGTGGCTCGTGCTGGTGGGTCGGGTGCTGCAGGGGTGTGCCTCGGCCCTGTACTTGGCGGCCTATCTGCCGTTGGTGACGGTCACGGTCCGGGAGGGCGAGCGGGGGCGGGCGTTGAGTGTGATCGCCACCGTGATGCTGGTGGGCAGTATGGCCGTGGCCCCGCTGGGCGGGCTGGTGGCGGGTGCGTTCGGGTGGCGTGCGGTGTTCCTGGTGAAGGTGCCCCTGCTGCTGGTCGTGCTCTGGCTGGGATACCGCACGATCCCGGCGAGCTCCCGCGCCGGTGGCCGTGGGCCAGCCCGTCCGGATCGCTCGATGCTGTGGGACGTGCTGCTGGTGGGCGTGGCCATCGCCGCCGGCCTGCTGGGCGTGGAGGAACTGGCTGGGCGGTGGCCGGTCGGGGTGGCGCTGCTGACGGTCGCCGTCGCCGCGGCCGCGTGGTGGTCCCGGCTGCCGGGCTCGCGGCCGGTGACCGGGCTGCTGCGGCGGCGGGGATTCGGCCTGCCGGTGCTGACCTTGCTGGCGATGGCCTCGATGACCGGGCTGCTCGGTTTCTCGCTGCCGTTCTTCATCTCCGACGTGCTGGGGCAGGGCCCGGAGCTGCTGGGGGTGGCGATGCTGGTGTTCGTCGCCACCGCGTCGGTGGTCGCGCCGGTGGCCGGGGTGCTCGCGGACCACTACGGGCCGCGGCCGGTGGCTGCCGTGGGCGCCGTCGTGACCCTGGTCGGGGTGCTCCTCCTGCTCGGGATGGCGGCCGACACCGGGGTGGTCGGGCTGTCCTGGCGGATGGCGGTGATCGGCGTCGGCGGCGCGCTCGCGAACTCCCCCACCATGACCCTGATCCTCGCCGCCACCCCCGGCGAGCGGACCGGGACCGCCAGCGGTGTCACCAACGTCGCACGCACCCTGGGCAGCACCATCGGCCCCGCGGTGACCGCACTGGCCTGGACCATCACCGGAGGCGGGCAGACCGGGTTCCAGGCAGGCATCATCGCCCTGGGCGTGCTCGCCGGCGCGGGGCTGGTCGCGCTGCTCGCCGCACCGAATTATTCCGTTGACGGTTCCGACCCATCGGGTTGAGATGAGCTGACACCGACCGGATGTGAGGAGAGACTCTGTGGCAGCACGGTTTCCCGTTGTCGATCGAGCCGACGTCGCGACCGTCCTGATCGCTCAGTACGATGTGGACACGTCAAGGCAGCGGGCCGAGGCCGCCGCCTTCCGCGCCGCCTGGGCGGGCGACTGGCCCGGTGGCGTCCTGTCCGCCGCGTGCTTTATCAGTACCGACGGCACCGGGGTCCTGACCTACGCACAAAGTGCCGTCGAACAGCCATCCACCGCCCTGCCCGGCGCCCGGGAACAGCCGCTGGTCTACCGGCTGCACCACAGCATCACCACGCCGGACGACACCCGGATACCGGGCTGCCTGGTGACCGCACTGTTCGCCACCGAAGGGCCCGAGCAGCAACGCCGGTTCGTCGACGCGTTGCTGGCCGCGCTGCCCGAGGGCGAGGGCCATCCCGGGGCGATCTCCGCGCACTTCCACCTCAGCACCGACGGCACCCGCCTGCTCAACTACACCGAGTGGACCTCGGAGCAAGCCCACCACGAGGCCGCCGCCAGCGGTGCGCACGATGAGTTGCACGAGCTGTTCACCAGCTTCCCCGGCGTGCGTTCCCTGCGCGGCAAGCGCTACCACCTCGCGCACGCCCTGGACGCTTCCGAGTTCTAGTGGCTGCCGGCGAGTTCGCCGGAGAGCCTGCGGTGCATGGTGGCGCTGCGCTTGTTGAGACCCACGATCTCCACGGTCTTGCCGCGGGACTGGTATTTCGTGGTGATCGCGTCCAGCGCGGCGACGGTGGACGCGTCCCAGATGTGGGCGTCGGTGAGGTCGATGACCACACTGTCCGGGTCGCCGGTGTAGTCGAACTGGTATACGAGGTCGTTGCTGGAGGCGAAGAACAACTCGCCGGTCACCGCGTACACGACCTGCCTGCCTTCGGGGTCGATGGCCGCGGTGACCTCGACCAGGTGCGCCACCCTGCGGGCGAACAGCACCATCGCGGTGATCGACCCGGCGACCACGCCGACCGCGAGGTTGTGGGTCACCACGACCACGGCCACTGTCACGACCATCACGGTGATCTCACCGGCCGGCATCCGCTTCAGCGTGCCGGGCGCGACGCTGTGCCAGTCGAAGGTGGCGAACGCGACCAGCACCATCACCGCCACCAGCGCGGCCATCGGGATATCCGAGACCACCGGACCGAGTGCGAGGCACAGCACCAGGAGGAACACCCCGGCCAGGAAGGTGGACAGCCGGGTCCGCGCGCCCGCCGTCTTGACGTTGATCATGGTCTGGCCGATCATCGCGCAGCCGCCCATGCCACCGAAGAACCCGGTGACCACGTTGGCGACGCCCTGCCCGATCGCCTCGCGGGTCTTGTTCGAGTGGGTGTCGGTGATGTCGTCCACCAGCTTGGCCGTCATCAGCGACTCCATCAGGCCCACCAGCGCGAACGCCAGCGCGTACGGTGCGATGAGCGCCAGTGTGTCCACAGTGAACGATACGTCCGGAACACCCGGCGTGGGCAGCGACGACGGCAGCGCGCCCTTGTCCCCCACTGTCGGCACCGCGATCCCGGCGGCGACGGTCAACCCCGTCAGGGCCACAATGGACACCAGGGGTGCCGGTACCGCCTTGGTGATCCTGGGAAACAGCATCATCAACACGAGACCACCCGCGAACAGCGGGTAGACCGCCCATGGCACGTCGACCAGCTCGGGCACCTGCGCCATGAAGATGAGGATGGCCAGCGCGTTGACGAAGCCGACCATCACGCTGCGCGGGATGAAGCGCATCAGCCGCGCCACCCCGAGCGAGCCGAGCAGGATCTGGAACAACCCACCGAGGACGACCGCCGCGATCAGGTGACCGAGGCCGTACTCGCGGGCGAGCGGGGCGACCACGAGCGCGATGGCCCCGGTGGACGCGGAGATCATCGCGGCCCGGCCGCCGACCACCGAGATCACCACCGCCATGGTGAACGAGGCGAACAGGCCGACACTCGGGTCCACTCCGGCGATGATGGAGAACGAGATCGCTTCCGGGATCAGCGCCAGCGCGACCACCAGACCGGCGAGGATCTCGGTACGGGCGACCCTGGGCGACAGCCAGGCCGGGCGCGGGGTGCGCAGGCGAGCAGGCGACAGGGACGGGAAAGAAGGCACGAGGACAACCAGACGTGTTCGGGGCACCGTTCCACGGCGCGAAAGGACACTCGCACCGGCTACCGCCGGTACGTGGACTACGGGAAGAAGGGCTCGTCGCCGCCCGGGTGGGAATCTTGTCGCGGCACGACGACTAGCTCGGGTGGGTCACAACACCTGCTCGGCAGACACGCGGCGCTCCTCGGCTCGTCATTCGGAGTCGGGGGCGTCGGTGACCCCGGCGGAGCCGCGACGTACTCGTCGCGGTCGTCGGCAAACTCTTCCCTCACGTTAGACGAGAGACAACCCATCGGCGCAGCCCCCGTGATCAAATGAGGGCGGGATCACGGCTTCGCCTCGAACTCGGCTCCGGTAGCTCCCGGTGGGACATAGTTCGTGTTATCGTGCCCGCGTGACTGCCGGGTCGGCCCAGAGCCAACAGCGAGGAAGGTACCCGGCCAGAGCGTGAACACAGGGCGGGCCCGCGGCCCGCCCCCGCTCCGGCCGCGACCACCCGCACGGTCTCTCTCGCGCCACTTCTCGCATGCGGCGGCACGCCGCTGAGCCGATGAGGCCGCGTCCTTCTTTGCCGATCATCATTCTTCTCGCGCACAGCCGCGACCACACCCCGACCCAGGAGCACACAGCAGCGTATGCCCAACGACAACCAGACCATCGACGAGTTCCGCGCCAACCACGGACGACTCGGCGGCCCGCTCGGCGAACGCCGCATCGTCCTACTGACCACCACCGCCGCGTCCGGCACACCCCGCACCACTCCCGTCGAGTTCCTGCACGACCAACAACCCGACGGCGGCAGGCGCATGCTGATCCTTGCCGCCGACGACACCGGCAACCGGCCCGCCTGGTACCAGGACCTCAGCACGCACCCCCAGGTCACCGTCGAGACCGGGGTGTTCACCTTTGACGCCGAAGCCGAGACCGTGCCCGACGAAGAGCAGGACTGCCTGGTCACCCGCGCCGCGGAAGCCGACCCCGTCTGGGCCGACCGCCAGGCCGCCGCCGATCGCGTGATCCCTGTTGTCGCGCTGCGCCCGTTCGGTGGCGCCGCCAACGCCGACCGGGAAGGCGACTTCCTCCAGCAGATCCACGGCGCTTTCCGGCACGAGCTCGCCCTCATCCGCAAGGAGGTCGCCGCCTCTGGGCCGAGACTGGGCGCGCAGCTCCGGATCAACTGCCTCACCCTGTGTCAGGGCCTGCAACACCATCACACCAGCGAAGACGACCAGATGTACCCGGCGCTCGACGAGCAGCACCCCGAGCTTGCCCCCACCTTGGCCCGCCTCCGCCAGGAACATCGCCAGATCGCGGCCCTGCTCGAGCAGCTGCAGGACGCCGTCTCCGCCACCGACCCCGTCACCGTGCTCGCCGAGGTCGAACGGCTCACCACCGAGGTCGAAGCCCACCTCGACTACGAAGAACAGCAACTCATCCCGGTCCTCAACAACATGACACTGCCCTAGACCTGCGAGCCTCCGCTGTTCCTTGGTGTCAGCACAGCCACAGCCCGTCAGCCCACTCGGGCGTCCGTCGCGTGGTCGCGGGTCTCCGCCTGGTCGGCGTCGTCGACGCCGACCAGGCTCTGCGTGGCCTGCGCGAACGCCAGGAGGCGGGTGAGCGGTCCGTCGTGGGTCAGGTGGAGCTGGTGCATGGCTCTGGTGCAGGCGATGTAGAGCATGGACTTGTCCATGTCGGTGGCGTAGTTGTCCTCGTCCACGTGCGGGACGATCACGGTGTCGAACTCCAGTCCCTTGGCGATGTGTGCCGAGGTGATGATGATGCCGCCGGCGAACGTGGTGCTGTCGTAGTCGAGGAAGGTCAGTTCGACACCGGCCTCGGACAGGACCTTGGCCAGTGTTGTCGCCTGGTCGAGGGTTTTGCAGATGATGCCGAGCGAGCGGTGGTCGCTGTTCTGGTGCCGCTTGATGAGGGTCCGGATCTGTGCCTGCTCGTCCCGCCGGTCGGTGCAGGCGATGACCTGAGGTGGCGGCCCGTGGCGCTCGATCGGGACGAGCTTGTCGTTGCGCGAGATGTTCTGGGCGAACTCGGTGATCTCGCTGGTGGAGCGGTAGCTCTTGCACAGCTCCAGGCAGTCGGCCTCCGGGAAGATGCTGCGGATGGTGGCCAGGGAGGAGGAGCTGAACGGGTTCACCGACTGGTTGGCGTCGCCGAGGATCGTCATCTGGCAGGAGAAGAGCTCGCGCAGCACCGCGTACTGGATGGGCGTGTAGTCCTGCATCTCGTCGACCAGCAGGTGCCGGATATGGCTGTAGCTCTCCTGTCGGGATGTCCTGATCATGGTGTAGATCAGCGGAAACACGTCGGCGTACTCGATCTTCTTCCGCCCGAGTGGCTGGAACAGGCCGCGCCGGGCCGGATCGGCGGTGTAGAACGCCCGGTAGATGGCGAACGCGTCCTTGTGGGGGAACATGGCGCGGACCTGCTTGCGGATGCTGGCGGTGTCGGCAGCTGCCCACTTGCCACCCTTGTCCAGCACCTCGTGTTTGAGCTTGTGCACGGCGGCATTGGCGACGCGCTCGAGCCGGGTGAAGACCGGAAGGGTCGGCGACTCGTGGAACAGGTCCGCCACCCAGTCCGCGGAGAGCCGCTTGTGCTTGCGCTCGATGTCTCCTGGTGTGAACTCCTCGTGCGGGCGGGAGGCGATCCAGTCCTCGAGGCGGGTGACGAACTCGGGCGTGGCCTTGTAGCGCATGCGTGCGGCCGCCGCGTCATCGACCTGGTCGAGCAGCGTGACCACCTGCTCGCTGAACGTCTCGTAGCCGGTGACCTTCGCCAGGAACCTGCCTGCGATCGTGTCGAAGTCAATCTCCGCGACCTGCTCCTCACCCAGCTCGGGAAGCACATCGGCGATGTAGTCCCCGAACACCTTGTTCGGGAGAGGATCATGACGTTGTCGGAGGAGAGGGTGTCCTTGAAGCGGTACAGCAGGAACGCCACCCGGTGCAAGGCGATCGACGTCTTCCCCGAGCCCGCCACGCCCTGCAGGATCAGCACCCGTGCCGCCTCGTTGCGAATCACCGCGTTCTGCTCGCGCTGGATGGTCGCGACGATGTTCTTCATCCGGTCGTCGGCGGACTGCCCCAGCTCCCGCTGCAGCACCTCGTCGCCGATGTTGAGCGTGCTGTCGAACATGTACTCCAGGCGCCCACCCCGGATCTTGTACTGGCGCTTGCCGGTGATCTCCCCATGGGCCGTGCCAGCCGGGGTCTCGAAGAACGCCTCGCCCGACTCGAAGTCGTAGTAGAGGCTGGACACCGGCGCACGCCAGTCGTGGATCACGATCTCCTGCGTCTCGGGGTCCGAGAAGTTGTGCACACCGATGTAGTAGGGCCTGGCCTGCACCTCACCCCGGGTGTGGAAGTCGACCCGCCCGAAGTAGGGCGACTCCAGCAACCGCTCGATCCGCTTGCGCCGCAGCACCGCGTGCTCGGCCAAACGCACCGACATGTCCACCTCGCCACGGAAGTTGGCCTTCTCCGCGAAGTCCATGTCCCGCAGGTTGTCCCACAGGTGCTTCTTCCGCTCCTCGATGGTGCGCGCGGACTCATCGATATCCCCGGTAAGCCGCTCCAGCTCCGTGCGCAGCAGCTGCACCGTCTCAGCAAGGTACCGGCGCTCCCGCTCCTCGTCTCGCGTCTGCGCGTCCGCCAACGCCACCTCCCGTTCAGCTTCCGCATGGAGCCTACTGTCACGTTAGAGTAGGGTACTTCCCCCTTCGACGCGGCGGCCCGCGGCAGCCGTAGGTTCGGCCAATGAGTGCACGGTTCGCGGAACTCGACTGGCGCCGGACACCAATGAGGGAACTGGTGCTGCGCCGCCGGTGGGATCCCGCCGTTCACAAGGATGTCTACGAGACCAAGCTCGGCGACGAGTTCCTGATGTCGAGCCTGTTCACCGTCGCCGAAACCGAGATCAGCCCCCGGGCCGAGGCCGAGGGCAGCGAACTCGACGTCGCCGTGGGCAGGCTCGGGCTCGGCTACACCGCCGAAGCGGTACTGGCCAGCCGTGACGTGCGCTCCCTCGCGGTCGTCGACGCGCTCGGCGAGGTGATCGAGTGGCACGAGCGCGGGCTGATCCCCGCTGGAAGAACTCTGACCGCCGACCCACGCTGCACCCGAGTCACACCGACTTCTACCAACCCGAGGGTCTGCGACGCCTCGCCGAACGGCTCCACCCGGGCGGCGTGTTCACCCTCTGGTCGAACAACCCACCGGACGACGAGTTCACCACCGCACTCACCCGGGCCTTCGCCACCGCGACCGCCGAGATCACCCGGTTCGACAACCCGTACCAGGAACGCAAGGCGACCGCGACCGTCTACGTCGCGACCACCGCACCGACGCGGTAGCCGGCACGGCGAGGCGCTCAGTCGCCGAACGGGATGTCCGGCAGGTGATCCCACAGGTCACGGACGTGCCGGTAGCCACGATCGGGCAGCCGGTCAAGCACCGCGAGCAACTCGGTGCGGGCCTCCTGCTGGATCGCGGCGTCGATGATCTCCTGCTTCGTCGCCGACGCGTCGGCGAAGGCGTGTTCGACGGCGTCGATGATCTCAATTCGGGTGACGCCGGATGTGTTCTGGTCTTCGATGTCTACCACAGGCCCAACTCTACCCTAACGTTAGAGTAGGGTCCTGGTGATGGCCGACACGGTGACCCCCCTGGGTTCCGCCAGCACCCGCTCGCCGACGCCCTCGGCGCCGGCGCATCGTGGACCATTCGATAACTCTACTCTCACGTTAGGGTAGTCTTGGCGGATGGACAGCGTTGAGGAGAGTCGGCCAAGGCCGCTCACCGTGCACGAGTTGAGCGACCACATCGAGGACGCGTTTGTCTCCGCCGAGGTGGGTGTGGCCGACCTGTTGGATGCGGCGATTCGTGGCCACGCGAGGCCGGTGGTGTTCGCCGCGCTGAACCGGCTGCCGCAGCGGCGGTTCCACTCGGTGCTGGACGTGTTGAGCGAACTGCCGGAAGTGTCCGTGGACGGCGGTCACCCCGGCGGCTCAGTGGCACCCACGCCGCGGATCTCACCCGGAGGCGGCACCTGATGGCCACCCGCCTCTTCGTGACCGCCTCCTACGTCACGGCTCGTCACCGTCGCGGCGACGGTTCCTCGGTGGGGACGGCGGTGCGGACCCTGCTCGAACACGCAGCGGCTGGTCATGGTGTGCTCGGGACCGGCGTGGCGCCCGGCCGCATCGGTGTGGTGCGCGGGTTCGACCGCGCGAGCCGCGCGGTGCGGGACGAGCTGCGGGCGGCGGCAACCAGCCACGGTTGGTCGGTGCTGGACCTGCCGACGGTGCCCGGGTTCGGGACGATCCCGGTCGCCGACGATATGCGCCTGGTGGTTGTGGCGCACCGTTCGCTGGTCCCGGTAGCGGAGCGCTGCGCGGCATGCTGGGACTGCCACCTGCTCGATCCCGGCGCGGTCGGGACCGCCACGAGCTCATACGCCTTACGGGATGCCCCGGCCTTGGCGGTGACGACTGCGGGCGGCGCGGGTGACAGCATCGCGTCCCGCTTCGAGCTGTCGGGCTCGGTCACCTGTCGCAGCGAGGGTCTACCGGACGTGGTCGCGTCGGCGGTCGCCGTTCAACCGAGTGGCGCCGGACTCCTGCTCGAGCACCTGACCGGCGGTCGGCGCGGCACAGTACGGATGGTCGACACCACACTCCGCCTCGACCTGCCCGAGCCGACCCGGGGCACGCTCGACGGCCACCCGCAACTGTTTCCCGCAGGTGAGTATGCGATCACGACCGGCACCCGCCGGGTTCGCCGGGTTGTCGCCGACCACGGTAATTTGACGTAACGGTAGTCTTGAGTGATCGATCGCACTCGCCACGCAAGGGAGTGCGTACCCGTTGGAAGGAACTCGACGTGGGTGAGCGGATGCAGATCGGCGAGGTGGCCGAGCGCACCGGCCTGTCGCTGCGCACGATCCGCTACTACGAGGAAGTCGGCCTAGTGGTGCCGAGCGCCCGCAGCCAGGGCGGCTTCCGGCTCTACACCGAGCCGGACCTCGACCGGCTGCAGTTGGCGAAACGCATGAAACCGCTGGGTTTCCAGCTCGAAGAGATACGCGAGCTACTGACGATCCTGGCGCCCACCGGAAACACGACCGAGGTCGAGGACCCGGCCGGGCGGCTGACCGAGTTCAGCGCCGCCGCCGAGCGGGCGTGCGACGACCTACGCGACAAGCTACGCGCCGCCGAGGAGTTCGCCCTCATGCTGCGCACCCACAAGGCCACCGCGGGGCGGAAGAGCAAGCGCCCGGCAACCGCGGCCCGCCCCCGGCGCTGACCCATCCCCTGTTCGCTCGGCGACACGGGCATCCGCGCGCGAGTCCAGCGTGCGCCCGCCGTGTCATGCGGGCCTGTCCCCACCCATCCACCGTAAAATCCGGACCGGGCACTGGGGCTGGGCCGGGCTGGACACCGGCCGACCCCGTGCTTCCCGGCGCCACACCAGATCGGCGCATCTCCATGACTCTACCCTCACGTCACGGTAGAGTGGTGGGTATGGATGTGGTCACCGCCGATCGTCAGGATCACGCTGTCCCCTCCGATCGGCTCGACCCGCTCCAGCAAGGACTTCTCGCGGCAGTCCGGATGCTGACGACCGGGTCCCGGCACCGCCCTACCCCTGCTCCTCTGGTGCTGTCCCGCGGTGATGTCATCGCGGTGGTCGGCGACCCCGACAGCGGGGACCTGCCTGCGGCGCTGCGCGCTGTGGCGCGGGACACCGGTGTCGCCCTGATCGACGTCCCGCCCGAGTCGGCCGCGACCGGTCACCCTGTCTGGAGGGTGGACCTGGTCGTCGCGGCTCATCACTCCGTTGTCGCGCCGGCGTGCCACCTCGCGCTGGCCACGGGCACACCCGTCCTGCTGCCCGGCTGCCTCAGCACCACCACCGCACCGCTGCGGCTGTGGCTCCGGCCCGAGCCCACCCTGGAATTCCGCGACGACCGGCAGAGCGAGCCGGTCCTGCACCACCTGCACCTGACCGGCGCGCTCGAACTCCCTTCCGCTGAACCCGAGGACCCGGTGAGCGAAGTCCTCGCTCGCCCCTCATCGGGCGGGATGCTGCTCGGTGTCACCGATGGCCAGGGCGGCATCGCACGGTGGCACCACGGTGCGCAGTCGTTGCGCGCGCTGGCGCCCCTGGGGGTCACGATCGACGACAACACCCGCGTTCTCGCGCCGGGCCACTACTGGATCGCCCCGGCGTCCCCGCCGCTGTACCGCCTGCATGCCGAACCGTTTCCCACCGGCGTAGCAGGGCACCGCGCATGACCACCCAAGCCGCACCGATACCGGCTACCGGCCGTCGGCCGTCGGCCGTCGGCCGTCGGGCCACCCTGGCACTGGCAGGGCGACACCGGACTCCCGGGTGCACTCACCTCAGCTGGTCAGCACTGCGGACCTGGATAAGCGGGAAGGGCGGCCAGCGCCACACGGACATCCGAGAGCCGGGTCGGCCAGTGTCCGGTGATGGCTTTCCAGGCGGCGTGCAGCGAGACGAACTCGGCGAGCACGAGGACCGGTGGCTGGCCCCAGTGCGTCGCGACGACCGTACCGAGGCGATCGGGCTCGGCCGCCGTTGGCGCACCGCCGGGCAGGAACTCGACGGTCAACGAGGCACCGCTGCCGGTGACATCGTCCTCGACCCCCGCCATCGCGGCGTGGTAGCCACGCAGGGCGTTGCGTTCGTGCGGCTCGGACGGCAGCGCGCAGGCCGGGTAGGCGGCGTTGTAGGCCACCGCGGAGGCGAACCGCCGCGGAACCTCACCGACAGTCGTCTCGGATGGTCGCCGTGGATCGGTCTCGGGCTGGATCACAACGGTGATTCTACCTTAACGTAAGAGAAGGGTTGATCATCGTTACGCATCCGGGAGGGTGCCGAACCTGGGTGAGGACATTTCGTCCGGCGCCGACCGGGGTAGTCCCCTCAAGGCGCAACGACGACACGAAGGGAGGTCGCGGTGACGACTGCGGAACACGTGACCAGCATGCGCGACGAGCACTACAACCTCACCAGCGTGCTGTACCACACCCTGCAGGAGGCCGAGACCGTGCAGCGCTACATCGACGACGCGAGCGCAGCCGGCGACACGGAGGCGGTGGAGTTCTTCCGTGACGTGCAGGAGACCGACCGGCAACGCGCCGAGCGGGCCAAGCGGCTGCTCGGTTCCCGGCTGCCGACCTAGCCGATGCCACGCGCCGCCAGGAGGCCTGGCCCGAGGCTCCTGGCGGCGCGTGGTTGCCGGACAACGTGGGCGCCCGGATACGTACAGTGGCGCCCTGCCGAGGAAGGAACGTATGTGGACGGGCTGATGCAGATCGGCGAGGTCGCCGAGCGCACCGGCCTGTCGCTGCGCACGATTCGCTACTACGAAGAGGTGGAGCTGGTCGTTCCCAGCGCCCACAGCCAGGGCGGGTTCCGCCTCTACACCGAGCCCGACGTGAACAGACTGACCCTCGCCAAACGCATGAAGTCGCTGGGCTTCCAGCTGGAGGAGATGCTCGAGCTGCTGGCGATCCTCGATCCGGTTCCTGACGGCCCCCGGATCGATGATCCGGCGTCCCGGCTGGCCGAGTTCGCCGTGATCGCCGAGCGCCGGTGCGCAGAGCTACGTGCGCAGCTGCGCAGTGCCGAGGAGTTCGCGAACCTGCTCCGCGCCCAGCTCGCCCTTTCCCGGCGGGAGCGGCGGCCATGAGCGGGACCGCTGCTCCCGCGACGGCCACGAGAGGCCGGCGATCCCACGGGAAGGCAGGGTTACCAAGCCGTTGACGTAGTCCGGCTGTCGGACAAGATCCGCATATGGTCGGCGATCCTCCGCAGCGCCGCAGCGAACTCCTCGGCGGCCACAACGGCGGCGCGCAGCTCTCCGCAGCGCCCCTCGGCCGCGGCCACGAGCTCGGCCAGCCGGGTACTGTCTTCCTCCCCAGTGGCCGGCGTGCCGGACGGCAATGCGGCCAGCAGGTCGCGCATCCGCGCCACGTCGAATCCGAGGTGCTCCATGCGCCGGACGAGGTGCAGGCGGACCAGGTCCTGGCCGGTGTAGAGGTGGACACCACCCTGACCGCGGGCGCTGGCCTGGACCAAGCCATCCTCCGCACAACGGCGGATCGCGCGCAGCGACAGACCTGTCCGGCGGGCCACCTCGCCGATCCGCATGTGCTCGCCCACGTGACACCCCACTTCTCGCCGCACGTACGCTACCGGACTGACACTACCCTCACGTCAAGGTATAGTTGAGCAGGATCACAGGGCACGTTGCCGACACTCTCACGTAACGTAAGAGTATGACTGTTGATGCCGCGGCCGCGGCGAACCGTCTTCCGCAGCTTCCTCCCGACGCGCTCCGTGTGGTGGCGTTCGGGGGGCTGGGAGAAGTCGGCCGGAACATGACGGTGTTCGAATCCCAGGGCAAGCTGCTCGTCGTCGACTGTGGAGTGCTCTTCCCCGAAGAGCACCAGCCTGGCGTGGACGTGATCCTGCCGGACTGGGGTGCCATCCGCGACCGGTTGTCCGACGTGGTGGCCATCGTGCTGACCCACGGCCACGAGGACCACATCGGCGGCGTGCCCTACCTGCTGCGCGAGCGGCCGGACATTCCGCTCATCGGTTCCCGGCTCACCCTGAGCTTTGTCGGCGCCAAGCTCGCCGAGCACCGCATCCAACCCATCACGATCGAGGTCCGCGAGGGCCAGAAACTCAGCCGCGCACCGTTCGAACTGGAGTTCCTCGCGGTCAACCACTCCATCCCGGACGGTCTGGCGATCGCGATCCGGACCCCGGCCGGTATGGTGCTGCACACCGGCGACTTCAAGATGGACCAGTTTCCGCTGGACAACCGGATCACCGATCTGCGGGGCTTCGCCCGGCTCGGCGAGGAGGGCGTCGACCTGTTCCTGGTCGACTCCACCAACGCCGACGTGCCCGGCTTCACCACCGCCGAACGCGACCTGACCCCCGCCATCGACGCGGTGTTTCGCGGCACCCCGCGACGGGTGGTCGTCTCCAGCTTCGCCAGCCACGTCCATCGCATCCAGCAGGTACTCGACGCCGCGCACGCCCACGGCCGCAAGGTCGCCTTCGTCGGCCGGTCGATGGTCCGCAACATGGGCCTCGCGGCCGAGCTGGGCTATCTCCGGGTGCCCGACGGGCTCGTCGTCGACCAGAAGACCACCGACCGGCTACCCGCACACCAGATCACCCTGGTGTGTACCGGCTCGCAGGGCGAACCCATGGCGGCGCTGTCGCGCATGGCCACCGGCACCCACACCATCACCGTCGGCCACGGCGACACCGTGCTGCTGGCAAGCTCCCTGATCCCGGGCAACGAGAACGCGATCTACCGGGTGATCAACGGGCTGACCGCGCAGGGCGCGAACGTCGTGCACAAGGGCAACGCCAAGGTACACGTCTCCGGGCACGCCAGCGCCGGCGAACTCGTCTACTGCTACAACATCGTGCAACCGTCCAACGTCGTGCCGGTCCATGGCGAGGTACGCCACCTCAGGGCCAACGCCGACCTCGCCCTCAGCACAGGCGCGCACCACGACAGGGTCCTGCTCGCCGGCAACGGTGACGTCATCGACCTGCACCACGGTCACGCCAGGATCACCGGCAGCGTCGAGGTCCACAACATCTACGTGGACGGCCAGACGGTCGGCGGCGTCACCGAGGCATCCCTCGCCCAACGACGCGAACTCGGTGCCCAGGGCGTGCTCACCGTCGTGGCCCTGATCGACACCGATACCGGCCAGCTCGCCGAGGAGCCCGACATCATCGCCCGCGGCTTCGAATACTCCCCCGCCGACTTCGAGCCGCTGGGCCCCGCCCTCGACAAGGCCCTCAGCAAAGCGGCCGAACGCAAGATCACGACCATCGGCGCGCTCGAAGACATCATCGCCCGCGAGACGGCGAAGTGGGTGCGCAACGCCTTCGGCCGCCAGCCCGTGGTCATCCCCATCGTCGTCGAGGCCTGACGGCCCAGCCGACAAGTCACTCTAACCTCACGTTAGAGTAGACTCGCTGTCGCGCAGCGTGCGCTTCCGTCGTCGCGGCGGCCACCCACCCGTTCCCATCGCAGACGGAGCTTCCTGTGATCACCGCGACCGGCCTGGAGTTGCGCGCCGGCTCACGTGTCCTGCTCTCCGGCGCCACGCTACGAGTGCGGCCGGGGGATCGCATCGGGCTCGTCGGCCGTAACGGCGCGGGTAAGACCACCACCTTGCGAGTGCTGGCCGGGGAGAGCCGGCCCCATGCCGGGCAGGTGAGCAACGCCGGCGAGTTCGGCTACCTGCCGCAGGACCCGCGCGAAGGCGACCTCTCCGTGACCGCGCGAGATCGTGTGCTCTCCGCCCGAGGTCTGGACACGCTGCTCGCCGAGATGATCAAGGCACAGACCGCGATGGCGGAACTGGTGGACGAGCGCGAACGGGACCGGGCGATCGCCCGCTACGGCCGGCTGGAGGAACGGTTCGCCGCGCTCGGCGGCTACGCCGCGGAAAGCGAAGCGGCGCGGATCTGCGCGAACCTCGGCCTGGAGGACCGCATCCTGGCCCAACCGCTACGCACCCTCTCCGGCGGCCAGCGTCGCCGGGTGGAGCTGGCCCGTATCCTGTTCACCGCCTCCGAAGCGAGCGCCGGCGGCCGGTCGGGAACCACACTGCTACTCGACGAGCCCACCAACCATCTCGACGCCGACTCCATCTCCTGGCTCCGCGGCTACCTCCGCAACCACGACGGCGGCCTGGTAGTGATCAGCCATGACGTGGACCTGCTGGCCGACGTCGTGAACAAGGTGTGGTTCCTCGACGCCACCCGCGGCGAGGCCGACATCTACAACATGGACTGGCACCGCTACCTGACCACCCGGGCCGACGACGAAGCCCGCCGACGGCGGGAACGGGCCAACGCCGAGAAGAAGGCGTCGGCCCTGCAGCGGCAGGCCGCGAAGATGGGCGCAACAGCTACCAAGGCGACCGCGGCGAAGAACATGGCACGACGCGCCGACCGGCTCCTGTCCGGCCTCGACGAGGTACGCCGGTCCGACAAGGTCGCCAGGATCACCTTCCCCGCCCCGGCTCCCTGCGGAAGGACACCGCTCACCGCCACCGGACTGTCGAAGTCCTACGGTTCGCTGGAGATCTTCACCGGAGTCGACCTCGCGATCGACCGTGGCTCCCGCGTCGTCGTCCTCGGCCTCAACGGCGCCGGCAAGACCACCCTGCTGCGCCTGCTCGGCGGCATGGGCACACCGGACACCGGCAGCGTCATCCCCGGGCATGGCCTGCGGATCGGCTACTACGCCCAAGAGCACGACACCCTCGACCACGACGACACGGTCTGGCACAACGTGCGACACGCGGCACCGGACACCGACGCCCAGCAGTTGCAGAACCTGCTCGGCGCGTTCCTGCTGACCGGTGAGCAACTCGACCAACCCGCCGGAACACTCTCCGGCGGCGAGAAGACCCGGCTGGCGCTCGCCGGCTTGGTCTCCAGCGCGGCGAACGTCCTGCTGCTGGACGAACCGACCAACAACCTCGATCCGGCCAGCCGCGAACAGGTTCTCGACGCGCTCCGCAGCTATACCGGCGCCGTCGTCCTGGTCACCCACGACCCCGGTGCGGTCGACGCCTTGCAACCCGAACGGGTCATCCTGCTGCCCGACGGCACCGAGGATCACTGGTCGGACGACTATCGTGACCTGATTCAGCTTGCCTGACCATACCCTGACGTGAGGGTAGACTTGGCCGGGACGGTCGGCCCACGCCCTCCCGCCGGAGTGCCACAGCGTCCGCACCTCACCCCGTGACGCGGGCCGGCCGTCTTCGACCTCATTCCGGGGGGCAGCCAGCAGGCTCGGACCTATATGAACGGCGAGACGTCGATCACGACCGGGCAACGGCCGACGGCGCGGTTGCGTAGCCTGGTGGTAGCGCTGGACGCGATTGCGGGACCGGGCCATCACCGTGCAGTAGCCGGTGCCGCCCAGGTGTCTACCGTGATCGGCGTGCCGAAGCGGAGAGTAAAGCGGATCGCCTGTTCCCGTGCACGCCCCGATGGCACCAGCGCACCCCGACCGACCATGTACCGAGCCCGGCCGGAGCAGCCGCCGCATCAGCGGTGAGCGCCCGAGCCCACGGGTTCGGGTGACGGCGTGCTGCGCACGGCCGGGACCATGACGACAGGAAGGACTCCTCGTGCGCACCGGCGCCACCGCACCGACCCCGGCCACGGCTCCCCTCGTCCCCACTCGCGCGCATCTGCCGCGCGTGGTCGCCGCCGCGTCGGTCGCGCTCGCCCTCACCGCACCAGGCCAGACGGCCGCGGTGTCGGTGTTCGTCGACCCGCTCATCCGTGATCTCGGTGTCTCCCGCTCCGCGGTGTCCACGGCCTACCTGATCGGGTCGCTGTCCGGCGCGTTCGTCATGCCCGTGCTCGGCAGGCTGATCGACCGCTACGGCCCCCGGCGGGTCATGGCCACCATCGCGCTGTGCTTCGGCGCCATCCTGATGGTCTCGACCGCGGCCTCCGAGATCACCGGGCTGACCGCCGCGTTCATCGGCATCCGGGTCGGCGGCCAGGGCGCGCTCAACCTGGTCGCCACCACCACCGTGGCCATCTACGTGCACCGCCGCCGCGGCTTCGCCGTCGGCGTCGCCGCCGCGATCGGCACCGCCGGGATCTCACTGACCCCGATGCTGCTGGAACGACTGGTGTCGAACTGGGGGTGGCGGCAGGTCTGGATGGTCGAGGGCCTCGCCGTCTGGGCCCTGGTCATCCCCGCCGCCCTCCTGCTGCTGCCCCGCCGCGTGCCCGCACCACCCGACACCAGCGAGGACACCGAACCTGCCCGTGGCAGCGCGCTGCCACCGGTGGACTGGACCCTCGGGCAGGCGGTACGAACCGGGATGTTCTGGGTCGTCACCGCCGGAGTCGCGGTCTGCGCCCTGGTCACCACCGGCCTGAACTTCCACCAGGTGTCCCTGCTCGGCGAACGTGGCCTCTCCCCCGCCGAAGCCGCCGCGACCTTCCTGCCGCAGACCATCGCCGGGCTGATCGCCACCTTCGGCCTCGGCTGGCTGGCCGACCGGTTCTCCGACCGGATACTCATCATCGTCACCATGGCCGTCCTCGCCCTGGCCACCGCCGGCGCGGGCTGGCTCACCCCCGGCTTCACCGCCGTGCTCTACGGCCTGGCGCTGGGCGCCTGCGGCAACGGCATCCGCACCCTGGAAGCCGTCGCCTTCCCCCGCTGCTTCGGCCTGCGCCACCTCGGCACGATCCGCGGCGTCGTGCACTCCGTCACGGTCGGCGCCTCCGCCTTCGGCCCGCTGCTGCTCGCCCTCGGACGGGAACAAGCCAGCAGCTACCGGCCCATCCTGCTGGTGGCCACCGCGCTACCCCTCGCGGTCACCCTGGCCGCCGTGCTGGTCCGCACCCCGCCACCAACACCACCGCGCCACGATTCCTGACCGCACGGCGCCGTAAGCGTCCCGGCGGTCAGGCGCCTTCGGCCACGAGCGGTTCGAGCGCGAGCTCGGGGTTCTGCCGCAGCAGGATGCGCATCGTCATCTCGTCCTCGAACAACGCCAGTTCCGCGCCGTCGGTGCGGGTGAGGACCTCGCAGCGGCGGGCGCCATCGACCACACCCCGCTGCCCCGAGTCGGCGAGCCTGCGGACCGCCGTATAGGGCAGCCGGTCCAGCTTGACCGGGGACTTGAACTCGTGTTCCAGCCGGTGCGCGGCGACCTCGAACTGCATCGGCCCGACCGCGGCGAAAACCGGCACGGCGTCCCCGCGCAGGTCGGAACGCAGCACCTGCACCACGCCCTCGGACTCCAGTTGCTCGATGCCCTTGCGGAACTGCTTGGCCCGGCTCAGGTCCGCGGGCCGGGCGGTGGCGAAATGGGAGGGCGCGAAGCTGGGCAGGCCGGGGAAGCGTACGGCCGGCTTGTCCGCGTACAGGGTGTCGCCCACCCGCAACGCGGAGGCGTTCACCAGGCCGATCACGTCTCCGGGGTACGCCACCTCCACCGTGGAGCGCTGCTGGCCGAAGACCTGCTGCGCGTACTTGGTGGCGAACGGGCGTGCGGTGGAGGCGTTGGTGACCACCATCCCCCGCTCGAACACCCCGGAACACACCCTGGCGAAGGCGACCTGGTCCCGATGCGACGGATCCATTCCGGACTGCACCTTGAACACGAACGCGGAGAACGGCGCGTCCAGCTCCCGCGGGCGCTCGTCCACATCCAGCCGGGCCGACGGGCGCGGGGCCAGCTCCACCAGCAGATCCAGCAGGTGCCGCACCCCGAAGTTCAGCACCGCCGCGCCGAACAGCACCGGCGTCGCACTCCCCGCGAGGAACGCCGCGGCGTCGAAGTCCCCGCCCGAGCCGACGGCCAGCTCCGACTCCTCGTGCGCCCGGTGCCAGTCCACGCCCTCCTCGGCCTCGGCCCGGGTGGCGTCCATCCGTTCCTCCGGGGCGAGGGTGGCGCCACCGGCGGTGCGGGTGTAGCGCACGAACGAGCCATCGGCCAGATCCAGCACCCCGTGGAAGTCCCCCGCGATCCCCACCGGCCAGGTCAGCGGCATCGGCTGCAACCCGATCCGCTCCACCAGCTCGTCACACAGCTCCAGCACCTCCCGGCCGGGCCGGTCCCACTTGTTGATGAACGTGATCACCGGGATCCCCCGGTACCGGCACACGTCGAACAACTTCAACGTCTGCGGCTCCAGCCCCTTGGCCGCGTCCAGCAACATGACGGCCGAATCCACCGCCGACAGCACCCGGTAGGTGTCCTCGGAGAAATCCGCGTGACCCGGCGTGTCCAACAGATTGATCACCGCGTCGCCGTAGGCGAACTGCAACGCCGCCGAGGTGATCGAGATCCCCCTGCTGCGCTCCATCTCCAGCCAGTCCGACACCACACCCCGCCGGCCCGACTTGCCGTGAACCGCACCCGCCTCGGAAATCACCTCGGCATGCAAAGCCAACGCCTCGGTCAAGGTGGACTTACCGGCATCCGGATGACTGATCACCGCGAAGGTACGCCGCCTGCCTGCCTCGGCCACGACGTCCGTGCTCTGCTGGGCCATTGCGTTCGAACTCTACTCTCACGTCACAGTACGTTCCCGCAGCGGTGCATACCCACTCGCCAGCCCTACCCTAGTCGACTCTACCCTGACGTCAGGGTAGAGTTTGAGGTATGCTCGGCCAGGCACGGCTCGGCGCATCCGCGGCCAACGCGTCGCGTGCGCTGCCACCTCCACGCCGCGTCTACCAGCCACCCCGGAACGGATCTCTACCATGACCGCCACCTTCGCCGCCGTCACCCACGACAAGGTCCTCGGACTCCTGCTCGGCGGCGCACTCGGCGACGCACTCGGCGCCCCGTTCGAAGGGCGACCATCGGTCGACGCCGCCGACCTCGCCGCAGAGGAGCGGGCGCCGAGCCGACTGGTGCACACCGACGACACCGCACTCACCCTCGCCCTGGCCGAACACCTGGCCCAGCGACGCGACGCCGAACGGCTCGACGTCGATGCGCTCGCCCTGGAGTTCGCGCGGGCCTGGCGCGCCGAACCCTGGCGCGGCTACGGCTCCGGCACACCCCACGTGTTCGGCCTGATCAACGCCGGTGTGCCGTGGACTGAAGCCAGCCGCGCCACCTTCCAGGGCCAGGGCTCCTACGGCAACGGCGCGGCCATGCGCGTCGCGCCCGTCGCGCTCGTCGCCGACAGCCTCCACCACGCCGCGGAACTGGGCCAGCGCAGCGCCGAACCCACCCATTCCCACAAACACGGCCAGCATGGCGCCGCCTGTCAGGCCGCCGCGGCCTACCTCGCCCTGCACAGCGACCCGGCCCACCCACTGGACCGCACCCGGTTCCTCCAGGACCTCGCCCGGGCCGTGCGGTCGCGCCCCTGGCACGAGAAGTTCGACCGGGTCGCCGAACTCACCCGCAACGGCGCCCGCCCCAAACACACTGCCCATGCCCTCGGCAACGACGCCAGCTCCCTGGGCTCCGTCCCCACCGCGCTGACCGCGTTCCTGACCCATCCCGACGAGACCACGCAGACCATCCGCTACGCCATCCAGGCCGGCGGAGACGCAGACACCATCGCCGCCATGGCCGGAACGCTCGCCGGAGCCCGCAACGGCGCCACCACCCTCTCCCGCGCACTGATCTCCCGCCTCGAAGCCGCCGACCAGCTCCATCACCTGGCCGACCAACTCGCCGGACACCCCATAACCCTACCGTCACGTCAGGGTAGAGTTCGGGGCGTGACGGATACCAATACGAATCCAGCGGTCACCCGCAACGAGATCATCGACGCCGTCGAGGACGCCTTCCGCGACGGTTCGGCGACCACGCAGGAGATCCTCGACGCCGCCATCCGGTACGAGGCCCCTGTCGAACTGCAGGCCACGCTGCAACGCCTTCCGGACCGCACCTTCGGCCACGTTCGCGACCTGTGGGACCACCTTCCCGATGTCCCCCTCGGCGACTGACTTCATGACGTGACGAGCGGCTGACCACTGGTCGGCTGAGGGAAGTCGGGGACATGACGGACACAGCGACCGCGCCGCGTCCGGTGAGCGCGCCGGACCCCCCGGCACGCTCCCGTCGCGGCTTCCGCTGGTTGTTGGGGGCGGCGCTGGTCACGGCCGTGGCGGCCATCGCGATTCCGTTCGCGCCGGTGGAGGCGGAACGGGTCGAGGTGAGCTGGCCGAAGGCGGGCCAAGCGGCCGAGTCGGCGGTGGCGATGTTCCTGCCCTACCGGCCACTGCAGTTGGACGTGACGCTGGCCTGCTCAGCGGTGGCCGGGACGTCACCCGGCCGGGACGTCACCGCGTTCGCGACGATCCCGCCGGACGCGGACATCGCCCGCGACTGGGGCCTTTCCCTTGTCGTGCGGGACCGGCAGCTCGTGCTGATCGCCGACGGTACCGAGACGCCACTCGGAGCGCCCCCTGGCCCGGACTGCCGGTACCGGGTCCATGCCGAGGACGACGAGTTGGTCGTGCTGGTCGGGGACCGGGAACTGACCCGGCGGGCGATGCGGGTTCCGCAGGTGACGGCGTTCGTCACCGACCTGCCCGCGGAGCAGGCCACCGGTGCGGTGTCCGCGGTGGCGCGAGCCGATGCCCGTTTCCAGACCTCGCCGAGCCCGCTGAAGCTGCTCCTGATGATCCTGTGCGGGCTCGGCGTGGTGGTCTGCGTCGTGCTGGCATTCCGCACCTTCCGCGGACCACCGCGACCAACCCGTCCGCCGATGCGCCGCCGCGCGGACCTCGCCTGGACCGGCCTGGTCGCCGTCGGTATCGGCGCCTGGGGCGTGCTGGGCCCGCAGACCGTGGACGACGGCTGGTTCCTCGGCATGCACCGCAATTTCGGCCCGTCGGGTTTCGCAGGCGACTACTACATGGCGCTCAACGCGGCGGAGAATCCCGCGATCCTGCTACAGCATCTGTTCGCTCCGTTGTTCGAGGTCTCCTGGGCACCGCTGGTGGTGCGGCTACCCGCGATGGCAGCCGGATTCACGATGTGGGTGCTGCTGCTGGGCATCGTCCGCCTGCTGCGCGAGCACACCACCGCGCCCCGCGTGCCGACCTGGCTGCTGGCCGCCGCGTTCTTCGCGGCGTGGATGCCCAACGGCGTCGGTCTGCGGCCGGAGCCGTTCGTGGCGCTGTGCACGGCGATCAGTGCCTACGCCGCCGTCCGCGCCCGGCTTACCGAACGGCCCGCCTGGCTGGTCGTCGGTGGAGTCGCCGCCGGCGTGTGCTTCGCGGTGACCTCCACCGGAATGCTCGCCCTCATCCCGCTCGCGCTTGGGCTCGTGCACTCCTGCCGTCACCTGCCCGCCACCCGTGACCGTATCGCGCTCGTGGCACTGGCCATGGCCGCGGTCGCGGTGGCCTCGCCGCTGGTGTTCCTCCAATCCGGTATCGGCGGTTTCCTGGACTCGACCGGCGCGCGCTACTGGTACGGCGCGGCACAGAGCTGGCACGGCGAGTTCAGCCGCTACCAGATGCTGTTCGGCGGTGTCGGCGACGACTTCGCCTTCGAACAGCACCCGGCCCGCCGCCTGCCCGTCCTGCTGGCCATCGCGCTGGTGCTCATCGCGCTGGTCCTGGCCCCGCGGCGCCAGCCCACGCATGCCTTCGCCGGGGCCTACGGATGGCCGTTCGCCTGGCTCGGTCTCGGGCTCGCCGCGCTCGTCGTGACCCCCACCAAGATCGCCTCGCACTTCGCCGCGCTCGACTTCTTCACCGCCCTCGTTCTCGCCCTCGGGCTTGCCGCGCTGCCCCGCGCCTTCGCCCGCGAGAACGCCGGATGGGCGATCCGGTTCAGCGCGCTGTTCCTCGTCGTCCTCGTGGCCAGCCTGAGCTGGGACGGACCGAACTCATGGTGGGGCTACCACCGCCTCGGCATGCCCGACCTCGACGAGCCACTGTTCGAAGGGACCCTGGCCAACCCACTGAACCTGCTCGCCGCCGGGGCCGTGGCCGCCGCCGCGATCCTGTACTGGCAGCACCGGCGCGGAACCGGCCCCGAAGACCCGCAGCCGGTCGCGATCAGATGGGCCGGGTGGTCCACCGTCGCCGTCGCCGGTCTGTCCCTGCTCGCCGTGCCGGTCCTCTCCGCAGGGGCACTCGGCAAGGCTGCCCTCAACCAGCACGCCACCGGCTCGTGGTCACCACCGGCCACAAACCTCGCCTCGCTCACCGGCTCCACCTGCGGCGCCGCCGACCACGTCCGGCTCGACGACCGCACCACGCTCACCCAACAAATGGCCCGCACGCCGGGTCCCGTCCTCGTCGACTGGCCGATCTCGTTCTGGTACCCCTGCGCTCGCCTTCCCGTGCTGGCCGACGGCCTCGTCGAGCCGCCCACCCTGATGGTCACCGCGCCCGGCCAACACGCCTACCACGGCCACCTTGCCCGGAACTACCGGCCGTTCGCAGGCGCCTTCGCCACCATGCGCTCCGTCGTCACCTACCACGAGATCCCCGCCCGCCTGACCGGAAACCCGGACCCCCACGCCTGGGGCACCCTGCACGAAGTCCGCTACCGCTACCCCACCGACCGCATCGACGTACAGGTCTCGACCACCACCCAGAACGGCTGGCACCGCGGCCCCAGCTACGCCACCGCCAACTACATCGACAAATCTCCACCGACGCCGTAGACCGGTGGTACACGGCCTACGGGTTTACCGGGCCGTTCGGCAGATCCGGCAGCTCGCGAAGCACATCCGCCACCGACTTGAACCGGCGCGGGGGAAGGCGATTCAATGCCGCGAAGACCACCGGCCGTGCATGGCTGCGAATCGCGGCATCCAGCAGGTCGACCACGGTCGGGGACACGGAGATGAAGGCGTCCTCGATGTGCTCGCGCAGCTCCCGCGCCGTCAACGGGGTGGTCTGGTTCGGTCCGGCCGCGTCCATCCGGAAAATCTTACCCTAACGTGAGGGTAGAATTACGGGACGTTCAGCCACTGCGCACCGCGCGCGAGCCCTGCCGCCGGAGGCGCTTCCGCAGCATCCCGGCGAATGCCTCGGCGTCCTCCAGTTTGGCCCGCAGCTCGGCACATCGCTGCTCGGCGGTCTCGCTGAACCCGCGCAGCCGCTGGGATTCGTCCGCGTCGGGCGTGCCAGACCCGGCCACGCCCTCCGGGGGCAGCAACGCCAGAAGCTCCCGCATCTCGTCGAGCTGGAACCCGAGCGGTTTCATTCGCCGCGCCAGCAGCAGGCGCGCCACGTCCGGCTCGGTATACAGCCGGAAACCACCTTGGCTGCGTGCACTCGGCGTGACGAGCCCGACCTCCTCGTAGTACCGGATCGTGCGCAGGGACAGGCCGGTGCGCTCGGCCACCTCGCCGATCTGCATGTGTTCGGCCACGCCAACCTCGCTTTCCGCGGCTGATTCCGACCACCGTACCGGTCCCACAACGACGTCTCGTCCAGCACAACCCTACTCTCACGCGAGGGTAGAATTGCGATGACGGTCGGCACTGCCGCGACCTCTCGACAGCTTCCGCGGCAGTGCGCACCCCTCGGTACCGCCGAGCGCATCGTGCCGGCCGTCGCCCGGCGGGCGTCGCCGCGATACCAAACTCTACCCTCACGTTAGTGTAGGCTTGGGTGATGGACAGCGTTGGGGAGAGCGAGCCGAGGCCACTCACGGTGCAGGAGTTGAGCGACCATATCGAGAACGCGTTCGTCACCGCCCAACCGAGAGTGGCCGACCTGCTAGACGCGGCCATTCGTAGCCACGCCAGGCCGCCGGTCGTCGACGCGTTGAACCGGCTTCCGCAGCGGCGGTTCACCTCCCTGATGGACGTGCTCAGCGAGCTACCTGAGCTGCCGATCAGCAGCGACCATGGCATCGGGCAGGCGAATGGCCCGATGATGACGGCTCGGCGCAAGAGCGGGGCCGCATGACGACCCGCCTGTTCGTGGACGGTTCCTATGTTCCGGCCGGATACCGGCGTCGGCACGGTTCCTTCGTGCGCGCGACGGTGCACAATGTGCTCGCTCTCGCCGCATCGGGAGACGAGGTCTTCGGAACGGTCGCAGCGCCGGGCCGGATCGGTGTGGTGCGTGGATTCGATCGCATGAGCCGCGCCACGCGAGACGAGGTGCGTGCGGTCGCTCGCCGCTACGGGTGGTCGGTGCTCGATCTGCCGACGGTGCCCGGATTCAGCGCCATTCCGGTGGCCGAAGACGTAACCGTGGTGGTTCCGGCACGTCGTTCCCTGGATCCGGTGGCCGAGCGGTGTGCGTCCTTCTGGAACTGCTGCCTGCTCGACACCACCGCACCCGGGGTGGCATCCACGTCCTACGTGGTGCGGACGGCGCCGGCGTTGGCGGTGACCACGGAGGCCGGTCAGCACGACAGCATCACCTCCCGGTTCGAGTTGTCGGGACCGGCCGTATACCGCAGCGAGGGCCTGCCCGACGTGGTGGTGTCGGCGATCGCGGTTCAGCCCAGTGGCTCGGGATTCGTCGTCGATCACCAGGTAGGCGACCGGCTCGGCAGTACCCGGATGGTGGACACCACCCTCTGGCTCACCCTTGCCGAGCCGGTGCCGGGCACGATCGACGGCCACTCGCAACTGTTTCCCGCCGGCGAGTATGCGATCACCGCGGGCATGCGGCAGGTCCGCCGACTGGTGGCCGCGGCATGACGGCAGCGACGGTATCGCTCGCCCCGATCGACGCGCCGGACATATCCGCTCTCTGGTACCGCGAGGTCGTGAACTTCGCCCACGGGACCGGCGCCGGTGCGGGACTTCGTCCTGTTGTTCACCGAGGCGGGACTGCTGGTGCTCGGCGGTCTCCTGCTGCTGAACCTGTGGCGGACCCGCAAACTGGACGCCCGGGCGATGGCGTTCGCCGTGCTCGCTCTTCCAGCGACGGTGATCACCTACGTGATCGGCGAGGCTGCCGGCCCGGGTGGAGCGCACCGCCTACCGAGTGGTCCAGGAGGCACTGACCAACGCCGGCAAGCATGCCGTAGGCGGCCCGGTCCGAGTGCGCGTCGAGCATCGGCCCGCCGACGTGGCGATCACGGTCGTCAACAACCTGGTAGGCAAGCCGCTCCGCGCACCGCTACCGGAGAGCGGCTACGGTCTGGCCGGGCTCCCTCGTCCCCGGCGGTGGCGATGCTGACGACCTTCAACATGGACGAGTACGTGCACCGCGCGCTACGCGCGGGCGCACGTGGGTTCCTGCTCAAGGACACCCCGGCGCGCGACCTGATCAACGCGGTGCGCACGATCCACCGCGGCGACGCGCTCCTGGCACCCAGCGTCACCCGGCGCCTGCTGGAGCGGTTCGCCGCCACTCCCGACTCCGGCCACGCGGCCCAGATCCAGGTACGGGAGATCGGCAGAACGATCAGGGGCTCATTCACTGGGGTGCCGGTTCGTCCGTGCCCGCGAGCACGGCGAGGGCCGTCCCAGCGAGGCGGAAGCGTGTCAACTCGTCGATGCGGGTGGCGCCGAGCGTCTGGTAGAAGTCGATGGCGCCGGTATTCCACTCCAGGACCGACCACTCCATACCGGCGTAGCCCCGCCGGAGGCACTCCTCGGCCAGCGCGGCCGGTAGCGCCTTGCCCACCCCGGAGCCACGCACAGTTGGCCGGACATAGAGGCTTTCCACATAGAGAGTGGCGCGACCCCGATAGGGATCGAACTTCGGCAGCCACAGGGCGAAACCGACGACCGCGCCGGTGGCCTCGGCGACATGGCAGAACGCCGTGCGAGCCGGGCCGTTGAGCGCGTGCCGGAGCTGGTCCGCGGTCAGCCGGCAGTGCCGTAAGCGTTCGTGGCGGGCAAGTTCGTGCACGAGTTCGGTGACGACTGGCACCTCAGAAGAACGCACCGGCCGCACGCGAGCAACGGGCATGACGAGGTCCTCCTCGGCTATCGCTTCTCCGCCGTGCCGTCCCGCCGGGCGGGCAGGGCCAGGGCAACCACGGCGACGACCACCAGGACGGCGGCGATCGCGACGAAGGCGCGTCCGTAGTCGTCGGCCAGTGCCTGCGGGGTGGCCACGTCGCCCCCTGCGAGGGTGACCAGCGCGGCGAGGCCGAGCGCGCCGCCAACCTGTTTGGTGGTGTTCATCAGCCCGGAGGCGGCGCCAGCCTCGGCAGGGTCGACACCCGAGGTGACCGTGGTGGTCAACGGGGTGTTCAGCAGCCCGCCGCCGACCGAGAACACCAGCGCGGGACCGAGAATCCCGGCGAGGTAGCCGCGGTCGACGGTGATCTGGCCTTGCCACCAGAACCCGGCCGCGGCCAACAGCGCGCCGGTGGCGATCAGCGCCCTGCTGTCGGCGCGGCGCATCAGCCACGGGGTCAGCCGGGCGGTGACGGCGACGGTCACCAGGGTGTGCGGGAGGAAGCCCAGCCCAGTCTGCAGGGGGCTGTAGTGCAGGGACCGCTGCATGTAGAGCGTCAGGAAGAACCACATCGGATTCAGACAGGCCCCGGCCAACAGCATCGCCACATTGCCGACCGAGATGGCCCGCGACCGAAACAACCGCAACGGCACCAGCGGGACGCGAGCAACCCGGGCTTCGACCACCGCGAACGCCGCGACCGCGAGCAGTCCGGCCGCCAGCGGGATCACGGGCGCGGTGGCGGTCCAGCCGTGTATCCGGACCTGGGCGATGCCGTAGGTCAGGGCCGCGAGACCGGCGGTGGCCAGCACCGCGCCCCGGGACGTCCAGCCGCCGCGCCGACCGGTGCCCGCGGTCGGCGGCCAGCAGCCGGGCGGCGAGCACGACGGCCACCGCCCCGATCGGCACGTTGATCAACAGCACCCACCGCCACGACAGGTACTCGGTGAGCACCCCACCGAGTAGGTTGCCTGCCGTGCCGCCCGCCAGCCCCACCGCCGTCCACGCCGCCAGTGCCCGCGTGCGCCGGGGTCCTTCACCGAAGGTGGTCGTCAGCACCGTCAGGGTCGCCGGCGCCAGCACCGCCGCGCCCAGCCCTTGCACCGCGCGGGCCGCGATCAGCAAGCCCCCGGAACCGGCCAGCCCACCGGCCAGGCTGGCACCCCCGAAAAGCAGCAAGCCCAGCAGAAAGATCCGCTTGCGGCCGAACAGATCGGCCAACCGGCCGCCCAGCAGCAGGAACCCGGCGAAGGTCAGCGCGTAGGCGTTGACCACCCACTACTGACTCCCCTCGGCCAAACCCAGCGCCCGCCGGATCGACGGCAGGGCGACGTTCACCACGGAGATGTCCAGCACGACCATGAACTGCGCCGCACACGCCAGCGCGGCCACGGCGACGTCCGCAGTCCCCCGCCCACCCGCTCCGGACCGGACACCGTACTCCTCGCGCTGCCCCATGACCCGAGGAACCTCCCACACCATGCTGATACAGCAGTACCATATACACTCGTATCATAAGTCGTCGTGGGTTGGAGAGGAGTGGGTGGTGCCGAGGACCGTGGATCACGCCGAGCGGCGCGCCCACATCGCCGAGGCGCTGGTGCGGGTCGCAGCTCGGGATGGTCTGCACGCGGTGACCATGCGCACGGTCGCCGCCGAGGCCGGCATGTCCCTGCGGCTGGTGCAGTACTACTTCGACACCAAGGCCCAGTTGATGGTGGGCGCGCTGCGGTACCTCGAACAGCAAAGCCATCGGCGGTGGGCCGCGCGTCTGGCCACGTGGCCGGATCCGCCTCCGCCGCGGGCGTTCATCGAGGCGTTCTTCGACGAAGCGCTGCCCACCGACGAGCAGAGCCGGGTGTTCCACCTGGTCGGCACCTCGTATGCGGTCTTGGCGATGACCGACCCCGAACTCGCCCACGAACCTTTCGTCACCGGAATCGGCATCCTCGACCGGCAAGTCACCGACGCACTCGAGCGGGCCGAGGCCGACGGGCAACTGGCGGCGGGCTTGGACATCTCCACCGAGGTCGCACACTTGCTGGCGCTCAACCACGGCCTCGGCACCAGTGTCCTGATCGGCCATCGCACCCCCGACGAAGCCAAGACGGTACTGCGCCGGCACCTGGACCGGCTCTTCCGCACCGGCCGAACGAGGCCGCCGGACCGCGAGTCCTGACCGGACGGATGAGGCTCACGCGGTCGCCGGCTGGGCGAACTGGGCGGCGTACAACCGGGCGTAGGCGCCGCCCGCGTCGAGCAGGTCGTCGTGGCTGCCCTGTTCGACGATCCGGCCCGCCTCCATCACCAGGATCAGGTCCGCGTCGCGGATGGTGGACAGCCGGTGGGCGATCACGAAACTGGTGCGCCCCTGCCGCAGGGAGCTCATGGCCCGCTGGACGAGCATCTCGGTGCGGGTGTCCACCGAGCTGGTCGCCTCGTCCAGCACCAGGATGGCTGGCCGGACGAGGAACGCGCGGGCGATGGTGACCAGTTGCCGTTCCCCGGCGCTGAGTGTGCCGTCCTCCTCGACGACGGTGTCATAACCGTCGGGCAGGGTCCGGATGAGGTGGTCGGCATGTGTCGCCTGGGCGGCCGTGACGATGTCCTCGCGCGTGGCGTCCGGCTTGCCGTAGGCGATGTTCTCGGCGATCGTCCCGCCGAACAGCCAGGTGTCCTGCAGCACCATGCCGATGTTGCGGCGGAGTCCGTGCCTGCTCATCTCGGCGATATCCGTCCCGTCGACGGTGATCGTGCCGGCGTCGAGGTCGTAGAACCGCAGCAGCAGGTTCACCAGGGTGGTCTTGCCCGCTCCGGTGGGGCCCACAATCGCCACTGTCTGTCCGGGATGGACGGTCAGCGACAGGTTCTCGATCAGCGGCTCGTCGCGGCGGTACCGGAAGGACACCCCGGCGAACTCCACCCTGCCGGTCACCGTATCCGGGTCCACCGGGAGCCTGGATCTCGCCGATCGACAGCGCGCCGGAAGCCACCCGGATGCCACCGATGACGGCCACCAGGACGTAGCCGACGTTGCCGAGGAAGGTCATCGCCGGGGCGATCAGGCCGGAGACGAACTGGGCGGACGTACCGGCCGAGCGCAGCTGCTCGTTGTGCCCGGCGAACGTGCGCGTCGCCTCCTCTCCCCTGCCGAACGCGGTGACCAGCTCGTGCCCGCTGTAGGTCTCCTCCAGGTGGCTGCTGAGCCGGCCAGTGGCCGACCACTGCCTGGCGAACTGCGGCTGGGACCGGCGGGCGATCACCGTGCTCGTCCACAGCGTCACCGGCACGGTCAGCAACACCACACCGGTGAGCAGGGGCGAGATCAGCAACATCATCACCAGGCTCCCGACGAGCCCGAGCACGGAGGCCAGCAGCCGCGACGACACCTGCTGCACGGTCTGCGACAGGTTGTCGATGTCGTTGGTCGCCCTGGACAGCACGTCCCCGCGGGGCCGGGTGTCAAAGTAACGCAGCGGCAGCCGGGACAGCGTGCGGTCGGTGTCCTCGCGCAGCCGGAACGCCATCCGCTGGGCCACGGTGGCGATCAGCCTGCCCTGGGTGACCACGCACAGCCACGACCCCAGCGACAGCAGGCCGGCGAGCACGAGCGTCCTCGCGACGGCGGCGAAGTCGACCCCGCCGGCACTGATCCCGGCGACGACGATGTCGGTGGCCCGGCCGAGCAGCAGCGGCACGACGATGGTCATCCCGACGCCCGCGACGGCGCACATCATGATCAGCAGCACCCGCGCCCGGTCCGGGCGCAACGCGGCCAGCAGCCGCAGCGCGGTGGCCCAGAACCTCGCCGGTCGCTGGGCGTCGTGGTGTGCAGTGGTCACGATGCCTCCTGCAGGGCCAGCTGGGAGTTGGCGATCTCGGCGTAGGTGGGGCTGGTGGCCAACAGCTCGTCGTGGGTGCCTGCGGCCTCGACCCGGCCGGAGTCCAGCACGACGATCCGGTCGGCCGAGCGGATCGAGGACACCCGCTGGGCAACGACCACCTGCGTGACATCGCCGAGTTCGGTGGCGAGGGCCGAGCGCAGGGCCGCTTCGGTGGCGGTGTCCAGCGCGGAGAACGCGTCGTCGAACACGTAGATGGCCGGCGCGGCCACCAGCGCACGGGCGATGGCCAGCCGTTGCCGCTGCCCACCGGAGACGGTGCTGCCGCCCTGCCCGAGCACGGTGTCCAGCCCGTTGGGCATAGCCGCCACGAACTCGCGTGCCTGGGCGCTGCCCAGCGCCCGCCACAGCCGCTCGTCGCCGGCTTCCGGGTCGCCGTAGCGCAGGTTTTCCGCGATCGTGCCGGAGAACAGGAAAGCCCGCTGCGGAACGAGCCCGACCGTGCGGGCCAGTGTGCCGCGGGACAGCTCACGCACGTCGACACCACCGATGGACACCGAACCCTCGCCCGCATCGAGCAGCCTCGCGATCAGGTTCACCAGCGTGGTCTTCCCACTGCCGGTGGAACCGATGACCGCCGTGGTCTGGCCGGGACGGGCGAGGAGGTCGACCTCGCGCAGCACCGGCTCCTCGGCACCGGGATAGGCGAAGCCGACCCCGCGCACATCCAGGTTGCCCGGCGCGGACACCAGCACCGCGGGTACCGCGGGCTCCGGAACGCCCGGTTCGGTGTCCAGCACCTCGCCGATCCGTCCCGCGCTCACCTTCGCCCGCGGCGCCTGCATGACCACGCTCATCGCCATCATCACCGCGCCGAGGATCTGCCCGAGGTAGCTCAGGGACGCGATCAGGGAGCCCAGCTGCATCGCACCGTCGGCCACCCGCACCCCGCCGATCGCGACCACCGCGATAGCGGCGAGGTTGGCCAGCAGCATCGCCGAAGCACCAAAGAAGGCCTGCAAACGGCCGACCCGCACGGCCACCGCCATCAGATCCGTGCTGGCCTCGGCGAACCGGCGCCGCTCGTGGGCATCCCGGACGAACGCGCGGATCACTCTGACCCCGGTGATCTTCTCCCGCAGCACCCGGTTGACCACGTCGATCCGGCCCTGCATCTCCCGCGACGGCGGAATCATCCGGCTGATCAGCAGGCCGATCACCCCGACCGCCACCGGGATCACCACCACCAGCACCCCGGACAGCGGCACATCCTGCCCGACGGCCAGCACGATCCCGCCCACGGCCAGGAACGGTGCAGCCAGCGCCAGCGTGAGCACGGTGAACACCAGCACCTGGAACTGCTGGACATCGTTGGTCGTCCTGGTCACCAGCGACGCCGCACCGAACTGCCCGAGCTCCCGCGCAGAGAACTGGCGCACCCGGTCGAACACCGCCGCGCGCAGGTCGGCCCCCAGGCTCATCGCGACTCTGGCTCCGAGGAACACCGCACCGGCCGCGCAGACGATCTGGACCAGCGTCGCGACCAGCATGAACCCGCCGTGGCCAAGGATGTAGCCGGTGTTGCCCGGGACAATCCCGTGATCGACCAGGTCGGCATTCAGCGTGGGCAGGTACAGCATCGCCAGCGCCTGCACCAGCTGCAGCACCACCGCCACCGCGACGGTCAGGCGGTAGGGACGCAAGCGCCGGGCCAGCACCGGAAGCAGCGCGGCCGGAGGCTCGGCGGGGCCCGCGCGCTCGGGCGTGATCGACATGGCCGCCATGCTACCTGAAAAACTTCTACCGGGTGTACTTTTCTACCTGGAGAATAAATAGTCCCGGGGTATGGTGTTGCGATGGACACGCCGATGGGCCTGCGTGAACGCAAGAAGGACGAGACCCGGCGCCTGCTCGCCCGGGTCGCGCTCGACCTGTTCGAGGAACGCGGCTTCGACAACGTGTCGGTCGCCGAGATCGCCGACGCCGCCGGCGTGTCCAAGAAGACGGTGTTCAACTACTTCGAGGTCAAAGAGGACCTCGTGCTGGGCTCGGGCAAGCACCACATCGAGGAGCCCGCGGCCGTGGTGCGCCAGCGACCCGTCGGACAGACCCCGCACGGCGCCATCCGTGACTACCTGCTGACCGCCCTCGCCGAGCGGCAACCCATGACCGGCCTCAGCGGACGCCCGCACGTGCTGCGGATCGGGCGGCTCGTGCACACCACGCCCGCCCTCGCCGTGCGGAACATGCAATACCAGGACCAGAGCCAGCACCTACTCGCCAAGGCACTTGTCGACGAGGGCGCCTCCGACCTCTCCGCACAACTGATCGCCGCCCAGATCCACAGCGCCCAACAGGTACTCCTCGCCGAGAACACCCGAAGGGTCATGGCAGGCGAACACCCCGACGACATCTACCCCGACGCCGTCACCGCCACTCAGCACGCCTTCCGCTGGCTCGAACGCGGGCTCGGCGACGTCCTTCGCCGCGAGCAGTGACCGCCACCCTCCAGCCGACGCACCATCCAACGTCCGCTGAAACAGCGGATCAAGTGAGAGAGGCAAAAGGTCGGCGAAAGCACAGGCCAAAACCATTCGCGACGTGCTCCGCAGCCACCCTCAATGCCAGCATGTGCCGAATAGCGATCAACAATCCCGCGATCGACCCAACCACTATGCCCATGATCACAGTCACGACCACGCCAAGCGAGCCAGCACGGCGCGGCGCCTGGCCCGAGCCTGCCCTCGCCATCCGAGCCGCCGTGCTCATCGAATCTCACCGCCCCGCCGCACAACCGGTCGCCGGCATACCCCGGCACCCGACCAAACCGAACCTCGCGACACCGGGCGACATCGGCGAGCCCGAGACGAGCCCGAGAACTCCAACACCCGGTGACCGAGCACGGCACGAACCGACACCGACGACCGGACATGAGCAGCCACCAAGGTCTTGTCCGACATCAGGCGTCACCACCCGACACGGGCAGGTCGCGACTCTTAACCAGCGGGTTCGGGGTTCGAGTCCCTGATGGCGCACCCCCACACCCCAGGTTCTCAACAGTGTTGACCTGGGGTTTTGTGTTGTCCATGGTTGTTCCCTCCATTGTGGCACTGTCCATTGAGGTCTGCTGCTGGCCCGAGGGGGGCCCGAGAGTGCGGGCAGGGTGCAGCGCGGTCCGCGGGATGCTCGCGGCCAGCTTGCGAGCGGCGTCCGCGGCGACTTCCTGGGCGACGCCGGTGTAGGTATCCATGGCGGGTCGATCGCCACGATCCCCTCCGACGAGGGGGTCCTGGGCCGGGACTGGCCTGGCTCCCACCCGTTCTGCACGATCTGATCCGCCACCGCCGGGGCTGCTCGGCGGTCCACACCATCACCCGGTACGGCACCTCCCGCGTCCGCCGCCACAACCGCACCCGCTCCGGTGTCCACAGCTTGGGCTTCGGCCGCGCCGCCCACAGGAGCTCGACCAGTCTCGCCACGTCCATCGCCAGCAGGTCCTGCTTCATCGCCGCGATCTTCCGCCGATCGCCCGAGGCCCGGTACCCGGCGATGCGCGTCCGTACTGGTGCCCCTCGTGTGCCGACTCTATTCGGGTGACGTATCCGACGGCGGGTAACTTGTCGAGATCAATGTCGATGGGCATGACAACGGGGCGGGAATTCAGATGTGGTCACCACGATAGTCACGACACCCCGGAAAGGAAGGACGTCGACGAATACGATCTCGAACACGGCATGCCTATGATGCGGCTGCCACAACAGCGTTGCTGACGTTGATCACGGCCCCGATGAGCGCCACACCTGCCACGGCACACGGACGGGATCCGGAGATCTACCTAGCTTAGGGCACGAACCACCAGCTCGTGAGCGAGCCTACCGGACGCACGCGGTCAATCTTGCTTCAGCGATCTCAGCCGTCCATTCGCCGTTCATGCAGACACTGGGGTTTGTGGGTGGAGGTCGGTTGATGGCGACGTGACTCGAGTTGATGGCGAGTCGACGCGGTTGGTGAACCGGTTCGGTCCGCGGTATGCCGCGGCGGTGCGGTTCGCCACCGTCGGCCCAGTTGCGGCCATCGCGCTGCTCCGTGTCTCCCCCGAACATAGGGCGGCCACTGCTGGGGTAGTGATCGTCGTGGTGGCGTGGAGCGGAATGTATGTGTGGTGGCTGTTGCGCTGGCGTGGCCGGTGGCTTGTCGTCGTGGACGCCGCGGTGTTGGTTGGCGTGTGTGTGAGCACGATGTGGACCGAGGCCGTCGAGCAGGGCAACTGGGGATGGATTCGGCTCTTGGTGACCTTCGCGTGTATCGCCTATCAATGGCACACCACGTTGCTGTGGGGGGCCGTGGTGACGACGCTGGCCGGCGGCGCTCTGGTGGCGGTCGTGGCGATGGCCGACGGACCGGCCGGCCTGGACGTCACGGGCACGGCGTGGGTAGGGGTCGCCGCCGTACTGTCCAGGCTGACATTGGTGTTGGTGCAGCGTGGCGCAAGAGCCGCTGACGATATGGCTGCCACCGCGGAGGAAGCGCGTCGGACTCAGCAGGTGGCCACTGCTGTTCGTGCTGACGAACGTGACCTGGCTAATGCGCTGCACGACGCGGCGGCCACCACACTGCTGATGGTCGGCACCGGCACGATACCGCGGAATGCCGGATGGCTGGTCCCGCAAGCGCGCCGGGATCTCGATATGCTCAACACCTACGGCGAGCAAGCACCCGACCAGTGGGATCTGGTTCAACGGCTGAAGACCGATCTCGCGGCCGTCCCCTTGCCGGTGGAAATCGACGCTCCAGCACGTCTGGTGCTCCCTTCCCCGGTCGGGCGTTGCATGGCCGGCGCGGCGCGTGAAGCGGTCAACAACGTGGTTCGTCATGCCGATGCGACCAAGGCGGAGGTGCGGATTCACGGTGACTCGCAGCAGCTACGGCTCGAGGTCATCGACGACGGGACGGGCTTCGCGGTAGCCGATGTGCCGGCTACCAAGCGTGGGCTGCGCGAATGCGTTGTGGGACGGATAAATCGCATCGGCGGTACGGCGCAGATCATGTCGAGCCCTGGGGTTGGAACGGTCGTGCGGCTGGAGTGGCACGGTGACTGAGAATGCGCAGGAAATAGTCAGGTCGCAGACGCGTGGCCAGTTGCTTTCCGGGCTGCGTATCGCGGTGCTCGTCACGACGACGATCACAGTCGGCATACGTCTACGCAGCATACTGAGATCCTGGGAACACTATGATCTGCCGCTGGCTCAGCTCTGTGCGCTCGGTATGCTGGCCGGGATCCTCGTGTTCGAGGTTGTACTGGTGGCCCGGCGCCGTTCCTGGGGGAAGCTACGGTGGCCTGCAGGGGCGGTGATTGTCGCCGCGTCGCTGATCTCGTACACGAACCGAGCCGGCAACGTGACGGCGGATGATGCCGACTGGGCATTCGGCGTTGCCAACTGGGTCGGCCTCGTCGTATTTCTCTACAGCCCTTCTTGGGCCATAGGAGCTTTCCTCGCAGCGCACTGGACCATCGCCTTGGTCTATATGCTTACTTTCGTCGATGTGAACCGCGATATCCTGCTTCGATTCGCCACCGGGTCGATCAGTGTGATCGGATATCCGACGTGTGTTGCGGTCTTTACCGCCGTACTGCGCACGATCGCCACCAAAGCGACCAGGGCCGCCTGGGAGGCCGAACAGGTCAAGACCACCGAAGCCGTCGCGGCCGAGACCCATCGTCGGCGCCAGCAGCAATTCACAGATCTGCATGAGAATATAGTTCCCCTCTTACGGGGTCTGGCGAGCAGAAACCTCGATCCGCAAGACGACCAGGTTCGGCGACAATGTGCCATCCAGGCCGCTAGATTGCGGCGGCTGTTCGCAGAGGTCGATGATACCTCCAATCGGCTGGCACACGAGCTTCGTCATTGTGCTGACGTCGCTCACCGCAAGGGCGTACTGGTCGAGATGGACTTCCGCGGTCAGTGGTTCGACCCTCCCCCCGGCATCCGACGTGACCTCACCGAGGCCCCGCTGACCGTACTAGCGACAGCAACGTCGTGGGCACGAGTCGCGGTGGTCGGCACCGCGGAATCAGTGTCCGTGAACGTCATCGCGGACTCGGGTGACATCGATCTCCCACAACCGACCAGTCCTGCCGTCCGGCTCGAGAAAATCCAGGACGACAGCATGCTCTGGGTGGAGGTCCAGTGGCGGACGAACTGATTACGGCGGTGATCATCGATGATCATCCGGCGACCATCACAGGTGTCCGGTACTGGTGTGAACGGGCCGATCCACCGATTACCCTGATCGATGCCGGCGCCCGCCTTGCCGATGTGTGGACCGGCCCCGGCGGGGCAGCGTGTGTGGTGATATTCGACCTCGACCTCGAACCGAACAAAACCTCGTTCGGTGAGCTACGTCGCTTGGCGGACGACGGTCGCCACGTCATCGTCTACTCCCAGCACGCGGACAACGCAACGGCAATCAAGTGTGTCAAGCTTGGCGCGCTCGCCTACCTGACCAAAGCCGAGGGCGAGCAGCACCTGATACCAGCGATACGAGCCGCTGCGGGCGGTCAATCTTACACCGCACCATCATTGTCCGGGGCGTTCGTCGCCGACAACGAACCGGGAAACCCTCGACTCTCCGCCAGGGAAATCGACGTAATGCGCGCATGGTTCGCCTGCTCCTCCAAAACTTGTTGCCTCCAAGCTCCACATCAGTGTGAAAACGGTCGACACCTATATCGAACGAGTGCGAATCAAGTACGCCAATGCCGGTCGGGCGGCCACCACCAAAAGCGCGCTGGTAACCCGGGCGCTCGATGATGGCCTCATCACGCTCGCCGAACTCAACGAAGAGCCCGACGGCGCCTGAGTACAAGGGCTCTGTGGGGCGTTCGCCCGACACCGGATGCCGCGCGTGCTCCATATGCTCACAGACGCAGATCCGGAATAGACAATCTTGAGTTGTCCGTTGCCTGACCTCGTCAGGGCAGGAGGTTCAGCAGCCATGATTAGGCACAGTTCACACTGGCGGTTCCAACTACGTACGGCAGTCGCGGCGGCGCTCGTCAGCGGCACCACGCTCGGGGTCAGCCCGCCGGTGTCCGCCGAGACGCCGGTACCCGGCCAGGTGGACACCCCGCTCGGCCGAACGATGAAGACGGAACTCGACTGTGATGAGGAGTTTCGGGTCATCCATCCCGCCGTGAGGCTTTCGGGCAGGACCCGATGCACAGGAGACCTGATGGCGGTCAGCGTCAGGCTGAGCGCCCCGAGTCAGTGGTGCGGAAGGGTATCGCTTCGCTCGCACAGAAGTTATTGGATATCGCGCTGGGTGTGCGATTCCAAATTGTCGTTTCATAAATATATCCAAGCCCAGCGAGTCGTCATTGACTTCGACACAAGGCGACAATAAGCAGCCAACGATATTACAGCCTTTCCGGATGGAAATCCAGGAGCGAGGAAACAAACGAGGAGGAAATGATGTCGAGTAGGAAACGTATGGCCGCGATGGTCGGCGCCGCGACAGCCGCCCTAACCTTGAGTGTTGGAGGAGTTGCGACCGGCGCGCCGGTGGCGTCGGATACGGCACCTTCGGCGTCGGCAGCCGCTTCGCGCGGAACGATCAAGATCGATCATGCCAGCAGCACCTCGATCCGGGGGTGGGTGCGGGACAACAGGGCGGACGGCTACTGCATCCAGGCCAAGATTGTTTGGTACAAGGGCAGCAAGCTCATCGATCGCGACTATTCGAGGCATGCCTGCCCCAAGGGTGACATACACCACTTCTCGAAGAAGCCGGGCGACAGCCGACCGTACAAGAAGGCAACGAAAGTGAAGGTTTACAAGTGTCTTGTGAAGGACGGTAAGCGCAAGTCCTGCGACCGGATCAAGACGTACAACTTCTAGTAGGAAGCCTCATACAGCAGGTGCGAGCGCCATAATCGACGTCACCGCCCCGGGCTCCGGGGCGGTGACGTTGGGCGTTGGCAGCAGCTGGGACCGGTTCGGCGGGTGTCGTCGTGGACGAGGACAGGAGAGCAGAAAGGGGACTGAGATGGTAGCGAGACGCGGTGTGCTGGTGTTGACGATTGGGCTGGCGGCTGCGCAGGTGCCGGCAGGGACCTCGGTGGCCCGGGAATGCGCCTGGCCGATGACGCCGCTGCCGGTTCCCGCCGACGCCAAGCATAGCTCGGTGGCGAGCGCGGCGTCGGGCGGATGGTTCGTCGGCTCGGTCACCACAAGCGGCACGCGGCAAGTGCGGTGGCATAACGGCGAGATGGAAGTGCTCGGCCGTGCGCTCGGGCAGCAAACCTTCTTGGACGATATCAACGCCTCCGGCGTCGCGGTCGGACATACCGTAGCCCACGGCGCCCTCGACGACCCCATCGTCTACCGTGACGGTGCCTATGCACGGCTGCCCATACCAGCAGGGATGCGACGGGTGCGGCCGTGGGCCATCAACAATGCCGGTGACATCGTGGGCTCGGGCTATCCCCACCCGGTAGCGGACTACGTCAGCGTGGTGTTGTGGCCCGCCACCAACCCGGACACCCCACTGGTCATCAATCCGGATCCCGCCCGGTACGACTACGCATCCCCGGTCGACATCGACGAACAGGGCCGAATCCTCATCGCCACCGACGACAAGACTGACGGCGACCGGCCGGGCGGAGGAGTCTGGCACCCCGACGGCACCTTCCGCGAGATCCCACCCCTGACCCCGGACGGGTGGTACTGGTTCGACGGGTTCCGCAACGGCCGCATCGTCGGTACCGCGTCTCAACGAACAGCACCGAGGCGCGCGGGCGTCGAGCTCGACCTCAATGGCAGACTCGTGCATCAGTTCGGCGAACGAGTGGCACACTTGCGAGTCGATTCCGGCACCACCACCGTGGGCAGCTACGTCGATCCCGCCAAGGACTACAACCTCGGGATCTGGGACGACGGCGTGCTCACACATACCCTCGTCACCACCGACGACTACAACCACCTCCCGCACAACACAGTGCTGACCGACGACGGAGTCCTCGCAGCAACACTCGACAGCTCGCATCTGGGCAGCACACGTGCGGTTACCTACCGACGCACCTGCTGACGCCCCAGCGCTGTTCCAGGGTCCGAGCCTCGTTGCGTTAGGTTGATCTTGCTCGGCGCCATGCTCAGCCGAGTAGAAACGCCACCTCGCGACGACCTCGGCCGACCACCGTCGGGTCAGGTGGGACCGTGTGTGAACTGTCCGGCGACATCCACCGTCCGCGAAGAACTGCCTGCCACGAGCTCGTCGTGCGTCGCGAGGACGATGGTCTTGCCGGACTGGTTGAGCTCGCGGAGCAAGCCGAGGACGATATCGCGGTTCTCGGCGTCGAGGGAGCCGGTCGGTTCGTCGGCGAGGACGATGTCGCATGGCTTGAGCAGCAGCCGAGCCACGGCGACCCGCTGCTGTTCACCGCCGGACAGGGACAGGATCTTGCGGTTCTCCGCTCCGGACAGTCCGACCCGCGCCAGCGCTTCGGCGATGCGTTTCCGCTTCGAGGTGCCGCGAGCCGCGTAGGTGAGGGCGATGTCGAGATTGTGCGCGACCGTATCGCTGTCGATCAGGGCGAAGTTCTGGAACAGATAGCCCAGGTGCGAACGGCGAAGGCGGTTGGCGGCGCGCGTGTGCGGCCCCGGCGCCTTGCTTCCGAGCACCCGGACCTCGCCGGAATCGGGGGCGTCCAGCAACCCGATCATGTTGAGCACAGTGGACTTTCCCGCTCCACTCGCACCGGTGAGCGCGATGAACTCACCCGCCTCGACGCGGAGGTCGAAGCCGTCCACAACCCGGCGCTTGCCGTACTGCTTACGCACTCCCAGGAGTTCGCAACAGAGTTTCACCACTACAGCTCCTTCAATCGCTTGACCGCGTTCCGGCGTTCCACGATGCGCGCGGTCACCACCACGAGCAGCGCCTCGACCACCAACGACACGAGGACCACTGCCAGCAGTTTCGGCAGCTGCGCGTACGGGTCCACCTCGACATCGGGCGTCGACATCGTCTGCGTGCCCAGCCACACGACCACGGCGGCGGCCACGAGGCTCTGCGCCAGCCACGTCCCGCCCAGCACGAAGAGCAGCTCCCGGCAGGACCGGATCAACCCGATGCCGTGCAGCCTGCGTACGGTGAGCCGCCTGCGCAGCCGATCGAACCCGATGACAACGATCATCGCGTTCAGTACCACCATGACGAGCAGCGCACCGCCCGCGAAGGCGATGGCTTGTGTCATCGCGCTGCGCAACTCACTGACCTGCGTGCCCATGGCGTCGTGCACGCTCACCAGATGCTGCAGGTTGTCCTCGAGCTCGAGCTCCCGCAGCAACGGGGTGACCTCGGCCAGCACTGCCGCAGGGTCGCCGTCGACGCGGACCTTCATCGCGGTGTCCAGACCGCCGGTGACCGAGTTCAGCCGGTCAACCGGCAAACTGTTCGCGGGCGTCATGACCTCGATGATGGGTCGGTGATCATGTTCCCGTGCTCGGGATTGACTTTCGGGTCGAAGCTGAACACTTCCTGCCCCGAAGCCATCCAGATGATGCGGACCTCCTGGTCGGCGAACCGCGCCGGCGCCTGTTCGCCGACTATCCGTGCCTCCGCCTGCACGGCGCCGGTGATTCCCCCTCCCCCGGTTCGCATACTCTGGACCGTTTCCCTGATCTGCGCCTCTTGCGCCTTGAACTTGTCGGGCACGGCGACCACCCATGCCTGCTCGTCGTCCGCGACATCGATCCGCTTCCGCGAAGCATCCAGGATCGGGTATTGCTCGAGGTAGTTGCTGTTCACCCGGATCGGCGGCACGGGCCAGAGCGACGACGGATCGTCCGGCACACCGATCTGGTAGTTGACGGAGTCGATATAGAGCGCGCCAGCCTCCTCGAGGACCGGGTACAGGCCGCGCGCCTCCGCGACCGTCGAGGCATCGCCGCCGGTCTCCAGTTCCTCCTGGTCGTCTCCCACCAGACGCGGGTAGAAGATCGCATAGTCCTGGACGTCCTCCCAGGGAGCCATCGTCTCCAGCCGCTCGTCCAAGTCCACGAACTGCTCCCACACCACCACGACCAGGACGGCCAGCACCACCCCGCAGACGGCCTTCAACACCGCGGGTACCGTGATCGCCGAGCCGAAGGACGAGCGAGGACGCTTATGGTCCGCGCGTCGTGTCTGATCGTTCATTGCAGGCTTCCTTTGATGAGGTCCGAGACTCGTACGCGATTGATGATGATCAGTCCGACGCCCAACGTGGCCGCGAATCCGGCCACCGACACCTGGCCGAGCGTGACGGCGAGGGTGCGCAGGAACAGGGGGTCCACCCCGGGCACGACGAGTGAGACAACCACGCAGGCACACGGGCCGATGCAGAACGAGACGAGCTGTAGCCGCCCCACGACCTGGTACCAGATTCGCATCGCGGGGAACCCGACCAGCCGCAGTACCCCGATCCGCTTCCCCTCGCGCAGCAGGATGAAGGCGAGGACCAGCGTGGCCATACCGGCCAGGATGTACGCCAATACGTTCAGGTAACCACCGCTCTCGTCGGGAACGCGGACGTTCGCGGGCGTGAGGTCCGTCCTCGGTGATGGTCGGGGCGGGGGTGCGTGGCGGGACGGTCGTGGGATGTTCGAGGCGGTGGGCGGTGGTGGTGAGCAGATCGGTGAGGGTGACCCAGGAGGTGGACAGGTAGCCGCCTTCGGCACTCCAGTCGAGGATGCGGCCATGCTGGTCGCCATCGCGGAGGTCGACGGTGAGCAGGTCGCCACCGAGGTCACGGGCGAGGGGAACCAGGGCGGTGCAGTAGCCCAGCCCGCCGGTGCCTGCGGGCTGGCGATGGGTGCTGTCGGGATCGCAGCAGGCAGGGTCGGGAAAGCGGGCGAGGCTGGTGTATTCGGTGCGGGCTTCGGTGGCGGAAAGCGGCCGGAACACGTCGGGGAACAGGTTGCCGGCACGGGGATCTGCGATCCCGCCGGTCAGGCCCCACCAGGCGCGCAGCTCCGCGGGAAGGGGTCTGCCGAGGGTGGTCGCGAGGGAGTCGCGGACCTCGGGTGGTTCGGGAGGTTGGAGTGCCGCCGCCGTGGTGGGGGCGCTCCGCTCGAGCCAGGTGGTGATGCGGCGCCAGGATCGTTCGAGCGGTGTGGTCATGGCCGCCATTGTGGTTCGTCATTCCGGCGCGGTTGACCACGACGGACTCGGCAGGCGCGACGGCGGTACCTGGCCACCGCTTGTGCGCGGCCGGTGTATCCTTGCGCCTCACGTCAGAATGGGGGTTTGCGCGGTGCTCTACTTCGGTGGCCTTTTCGGCGTCATCACGATCGCCGTATGGATCTTCTGCCTGGTGGACATCATCACCACCCCGGAAGGTGACTGCCGGAACCTGCCGAAAATGGGGTGGCTGGTCGTCGTTCTGCTGCTGCCACTGGTGGGAGGCGTGCTGTGGCTGATCGCCGGGCGGCCGGAGGGCACGCGGGCGTACCGGCCAGGAGCATACGAGCGGAAGACGCCCGGTTTTCCCGAGTACGACCGGCCGGGACGCTTCGCAGCCCCCGATCCGGCCGCCGACGAGGAGTTCCTGCGCCGGTGCCGCGAGCGAGCCGAGGAACAACGGCGCAAAGCCCGCGGCGAGGGGTGAACGGGGCCGCACGCTCAGTTGTCGTGACGGCGGCCGCGGTAATCAGCGCGGCAAGGTCCGTGCGCGCGTGTCCTAGCGGGTGTCCGGCGGCAATCCGTACCGTGCCGATGTCACCGACGCACCATTCGAGGAGAAGGAGCCAGATGAGCAAGCCGTGGCAGCGGCTGCCCGGCCGCGTACCCACCTGCGCACCATGACCCCCACTGCCGCGGAACTCGACGGGGCCGTCGTCCTCGTCACCGGCGCCGCCAGTGGCATCGGTGCGGCGGTCGCCGGCCTGGCGGCACGCCGGGGGGCGACGCCCGTGCTGCTGGATCACGACATCGAAGGCGTCCGGCAGCGGGTAGCCTCCCTTGGCAAGCACGACTTCCCTGGCGTGCGGGAACTCCCGGCACTGGCGATCGGCACGGATGTCACGGACGAGCCATCGGTGCGTTCGGCCGTCGACTCGACACTCGAACGCTTCGGCCGCATCGACATCGTCATCACCTGCGCCGGAATCTCCGGCCCGGTCGGCAGCCGGCTGGAGCAGGTCTCCCTCGCCGACTGGCAGCGTGTCTTCGCGGTGAACGTCACCGGTGCCTACCTGACGCTGAAACACACCCTCCCGGCCCTGCGCCGCTCACCGCATGCCGCCGCGGTCCTGGTCGCGAGCGACTCGGCCCTGGTCGCCGCCCCGGGAATGGTTCCGTACTGCGCTTCGAAGGCCGCGGTGGTCCAGCTGGCGCGGGCACTCTCGGTGGAGACGGCAGGCCAGGTGCGCGTCAACGCCGTCTGCCCTTCCGTGGTCAACACCCCGATGAGCCGCGGCGACCTCGGCCGCGGGGACTTCACCGGGGCCGGCTACCCCGTACATGAACCCGAGCAGATCGCCGAACACGTACTGTTCCTCGCCTCCCCGCAGGCCGGCGGCGTGCACGGTACGGCGCTGACCATGGACTTCGGCTACTCCGCCCGCTCGGCCTTCCCCGCGTGACATGGCAGGAAGGGCTCGCGGCCCCGGAACGGGACCGCGAGCCCTTCGCCTGCCGAACGACTACCCGGTGCCGTCGCGGCGGGACGGCGGGAGGACGCTCTCCGCCTTCCGATCGTCCCGTTCGGACGGTGCGGGTGCCGGACCGCCGTTGATCTTGAAGGTCGACCCGGGCTGGATGACGATGTCTCCTTCGGCCGAGTTGGTGATGGTCACGTTCGTCAGCGTGGCGCTGCCACGTGCCCCTCCCATGGCGAGGATGCCGGCCCCGTTGTTCGACTTGTCGATCAGCACATTGCTGATCTCCAGGTCCGGGATACTGCCGCCACCGTTCTTGAACTGGATTCCGTCGTAGGTCGAGTCATGGATCTCGGTGTCCCGCAGGGTCACGCCGGTGATGTCGTGGGTCTGCGCGAAGAACGTGATCGCCCCGAACTCCTGCTGCTCGTTCCAGAACACGCCACCGCAACGGTACAGGGCATTGCCGGCGATCACCGTCTCGCCGGAGAACGGCAACGGGCTGTGGTCCGTAGCCAGCATGATGCCAGGATAGTTCATCGTGTCGTAGACCAGATTGTTCTCGATCCGGTTACCGTAACCACCGTAGATCGCGATCCCGTTGGCGCGCCACGGAAGTTGGATCGTGTTGTTGACGAACTCGTTGTCGTGCGCGATGTCGACCGCCGGGTCCTTGACGTACCGGTTGGCCCATACCGCCAGCGAGTCGTCACCGGTGTTGCGGAACGAGGAGTTGAACACCCGCGAGTTCCTGGTGCCGTTGGTGAAGTTGATGCCGTCGGCGTAGGTGTTGCGGATGCGCATGCCGGAGAACTCCAGGCCGTCGGCCGGGCCCCACAGCGCCGGAATGTTGCTGTAATCCCTGCCGACCCAGACCCCGACGTTCGCGTGCTCGATCCACACGTCCGAGATCTTCGTGCCGGTGCCGAACCGGCCGTTGAGGCCGACCCCGCCCTCGGCGCCACCATCCCCGCCGCGGATCCGCCCGGAGCCGAAGATCGCGATATCGGAGATCTGGGTGTTCTTGTCGATATCGAACCCGAAGTTGCCCTCGTGCGGGTGGTTGATGCCGTCGGCGTCCTGCGGCTCGGTCAGCGTGTAGAACTGCGAGTGCCACATACCCGCGCCGCGGATGGTGACGTTGCTGATCCCGACCTGGTTGTGCGTCCCCCTGTCCTGGGGATCGTCGGTGAGGATCTTCTGCTCCTGCCGCCACTGCCCGGCCGGAACCCAGACGCAGGATATGACGCCGTTCTGGTCATCGGTCACCGCCCGCTGGAGTGCGGAGGTGTCGTCACCGTCGTCATTCGGCACCGCACCGTACTCGGTGATCGACGTGCACTCGGCAGGCTTGCTTTTCGGCGGCGCGACCTGCTCGAGGTCGATCAGGTCGATGATGTAGAACGACGCGTCGTCGCCCGCGTCCCGCTGCAGCCGGAACGTGGTGCCGGGCGGGTAGGACCGCCCCAGCAGTGCATGCGACTCGTCGAACAGCCGCCGCGCGTCGGCCTGCGGGGTGTTGGTCAGGCCCTCCGGATCGTCGGTGTTGCCGTACAGCCAGCTGTGCTTCGAGGAGAGCGTCAGCTTCCGCTCGAAGTTTCCGTTGACATACAGGCTGATCGGGTGGTCGGCACCGCCCCCACCCGGCGCGTCCGGTACGGAGTTGCGCACCACGATCGAGTTGGCCTGGTTCGTCGAGGTGAACTCGACGTACTGACCGGTGTTGTCCAGCCGTACCGACTGGCGGCCGGAGGACTCGGTGGCGAAGTTGGTGTGCCCGAACGTGCGTTCCGGGTCGGTCACCAGCAGGGTGCCGTCATAGCGGCCGGCCTCCGCCTCGTACTCGACATACGGCACGGCGGCGCCGCGTCCGACCACAAGGGACCGGGAGAACTGGTTGTTCGTCTCGTTGGTCTCGGTGACGGCGTCGTTCGCGTCGGCGGTGGCGGTGATCGTCGCACCGCCGCTGGTCGCGGTCCAGCTGCCGTCCACCGGCACGGTTTCGGTGGCTCCCGCGGCGACCGCCGGGGTCCCGGTGTCCAGCGTCGTGCCACCCACGGACACCCTGGTCACCGACTCCTCCGCGGTCGAGGTACCGGGGTTGTCCAGGGTCACGGTGAAGGTCACCGGCGCCCCCACCGCGGGGTTCGCCGGATTCGGCGTGACATCGAGCACCCGCAGGTCCGGCCCTGGTGCCTGCGCGACCACCAGGCGTTCGGCCGCGGTGCGGGTGTTGTTTTCTTCGTCCCGCTCCACGACCGTGTCCGAAGGATCCACTGTGGACGACAAGGTGTAGCTGCCCTTGGCACGGGTACCGGCGTTGAGCGAGACGGTCGCCGATGCTCCGGCGGCCAGCGGCGCCACCCGGGTGTTGCCCACGGCCGATCCGCCAAGGGCGAAGTCCAGCACGGTCTCCCCCGCGGGCGCGCTGCCGGTGTTGCGCACGGTGGCGGAGAGGGTGATCTCACTGGTCTCGGTCGGCGCGCTGGGCGTCCACGTCATCGAGGTGACCGTCAGGTCCGGGTTGGGCGCGGGTGTGCCGAACACCTGGAACTCGGCGACCTGCCCGCCGGGCGCGCCGGTGTTGCCGGAGAACCGCAGCCGCACCTCGGCGGCACGGCCGTTCACCGGCAGCGTCACCGAGTTCTGGTTGGCCGAGGGGTCGAAGGCGTAGTCCGCCCTGCCGAGCAGGGTGGTGAACTCCGACCCTGACTGCTCGCGACCGAGCACCTCGATGCTCTGGGTGCGCGGGCTCCAGATCGGGTCGGGGTTGAGTCGCACGACCACCGAGGTGATGTCCGCGTTCGCGCCGAGCCGCACGGTCAGGGTCGAAGGGTATCCGGCCGCGGACTCCCAGTAGGTACCGACGTCACCGTCGTTGGCGTTGGCGGCGACATAGGAATGCACGGTCGAGGACGCCTCGATCGGTTTGCCCTCGGCCAGGTTCTCCCCTGCTGGCCCCTCCCCGACCCTGGTCACCCGGTTGCTGTCCGGCGACTCGTTGCCCGCGGCGTCCCGCGCACGCACGAAGTACTCCACGGTGTCCGCCGCGGGCGGGGTGTCGGTGTAGGTCAGTTCGGTGCCCGGCACGGTCGCGACGAGCGTGCCGTCGCGGTAGATCGCGTAGCTCGTCACGTCCACGTTGTCGGTGGCCGCGCCCCAGGTCAGCCTGATCTGCCCTGGCTCGGGCTCGGTGTAGGCCAGGTCGAAGGGCGCGCTCGGCGCCTGGGTGTCCCCGGAATCCGGCCCGTGTACCTCGAACTCGGCGAACTGCGCGGCAGGCCAGCCGGTGTTGGCCGTGACCGTCAGCCGCAGATAGCGGGTGGTGGCGGTGAACGGGATGGTGACCGTGTTGCCCGAGCCCTGATCGAACTCGTAGCCCGCGGACTCGACGAGAGTGTCGAAGGAGGTGCCGGTCGTGCTGCCCTGCACGGTCAGCGTCTGCGTGCGGGGTTCCCAGTCCGCGGGGAGCTCGAGCACCACCTGGTTCACCGCGGTGGTCGAGCCGAGGTCGGCCTGGATCCACTGTGGGAAGGCATTGTTGGTGCTCTCCCAGTAACTGTCCTGGTTGCCATCGCCCGCGTTGCCGACCGGGTAGCCGGGCAGCGCGCTGCTGGCGGAGAGAGTCGTGTCCAGGACGGTGGTCGGGGCCCCCTCCGTGCTGCCGGCACCGGCCGCGTCCAGGGAGCCGGGCGCGGCGGAAGCGGAGCCGGGCAGGAGTCCCGCGGCCAGCAGGCCGGCGGTGAGGAGACCGGTCAGCAACCGCCACCGGGGTTGTTTCCGTTCCATGAGGATCCTCTGTTCGAGTGGAAAGCAGGGTTTTCCGCAAGCTCGACCATCTTTTGCGTAGATCAGTCGAGTTCTTGCAAACAGGGAATCAAAGGTTGCATACGTGTGACCGGTTCGTCAACGGTCCGGGTCGGGAAGAGCCCCGGAATCAGGGGGCGACCAGCGCCTCCGTCTCGGTGTCCTGCGGGTGCTCGGTGCTGGAACGGGCCCTGCGCAACGCGAGCATGCCGGCGAGAGCGAAGGCCACCACGGCGACCGCGCCGATGGCCGCGACGGTGTGCAGCCCGCTGGTGAAGGCCTCCCGTGCCGAGGCCAGCAGCGCCGTGCCGGCCTGATCCCCGATGCCGGCGGCGGTGTTGACCGCGCCGGCCAGGCTCTCGGTGGCCTCGGCCGCCGGGCCGGCAGGCAGGCTGCCGGGCAGGGCCAGATCGCCGCGGTAGACTGCGGTGCCGATACTGCCGAACACCGCGATTCCCATCGCGATCCCGAACTCGCCGCTGGTTTCCGACATCGCGGATGCCGCCCCGGCCTTGCGGGGCGGAACCGAACCGACCACCATCTCGGTGCACAGCACGCCCTGCGGGCCCATCCCGAAGGCGGCCACCGAAAGGCCGAGTACCACCAGCACCACCCCGTCACCGCTGTCTGCCCTGGTGAACAGCAGGATCCCCGCCGCCGCCACCAGCATCCCCAGACCCAGCACGAACTCCGGCCGGATCCGCCTGGCCAGCCGCGGAGCGATGAGCGAGCCGATCACCACCGCGATCGCCTGCGGCACCAGCGCGAGACCGGCCTGCGCGGCCGAAAGGCCCGCTACCAGTTGCAGGTACTGGCTGACCAGCAGGAAGACACCGCCCATGGTGACCGCGCCGACGAGCATGATGCTCAGTGCGGCGGTGAAGGTCCGGTTGCGGAACAGGCTCAGGTCCAGCATCGGCTCGGCCATCCGCCGCTGCCGCCGGACGAACACCACCCCGAGACCCAGACCGGCCACCAGCGCGAGCAGGGTACCCGGGTTCGGCCCGCTCTTGGCGAGCTCCTTCAGCGCGAAGATGACCGGCAGGATGGTGCCCAGCGACAGCGCCACACTGGTCAGATCCAGCCGGCCAGCCTGCTCGTCGCGGTACTCCGGCAGCAGCCTGGGTGCGGTGGCCAGCAGCAGCACCATGACCGGAACGGCCAGCAGGAAGACCGCGCCCCACCAGGCGACCTCGAGGATCAGGCCACCGGCCAGCGGGCCGAGCACCATGCCACCCATGAAGCAGCTCATCCACACCGCGATCGCGGTGCCGCGCTGCTTCGGGTCCCGGAACATGTTGCTGATCAGGGCCAGCGTCGAGGGCATCAACGTCGCACCCGCCACCCCGAGCACCGCACGCGCCCCGATCAGCATGGCCGGGCTGGAGGCGAACGCCGCCACCACCGAAGCCAAGGCGAAGGCCGTGCCCCCGATCATCAGCAGCTTCCGCCGCCCGATCCGGTCCCCCAGCGTCCCCATGGTGACCAGGAACCCGGCGATCAGGAATCCGTAGATGTCGATGATCCACAGCAGTTCGCTGCTGCTGGGCCGCAGGTCAGCGGCCAGATGCGGGACCGCGAGGTGCAGCACGCTCAGGTCCAGTGACAGCAACAGGGTGGGCAGCGCCAGCACCGCCAGTCCGGTCCACTCCCGGCGGCCGGCCGTCGCCTTCGTCTCCACGGTCATCACTCGTCTCCATGATCTCGGTCCTCGCCTGTCACCGGTACGTCGAACGGGACGGCGCCGGAACGACACCCACTGGAGAATTTTTCGGCAGCGGCCGGGCTCGCGGGGCAGCGGCGGACCGGGACGATCTTGATACGGCCATCGAGAAATGATCGACAATTCGAATCTCGAAATTGTCGAAGCAATACTGCTACCCTGAGGCCGCGGTGAGAATCGCGGCCGGGGGAGGAATCATGAACTTTCGCGCGGACCCCGCGTCGATCGACGGGAGCTCGCATCTGCTGGCTGAGGTCGCGGGGCTGTTACGGGAAGGCCGTCTGGACGGGGACAACTGCGTGGCCGCCAAGGCGCCACGCAGCCACCCCGACGTCGGAAAGAAGGTCGAGGAGTTCGCGCGCTTTGCCGATGACCAGTTCCAGGATCTGGTGGCGCTGCTCGGTGCCCTCTCCACGAAGCTGACCGCCGCGGGGCAGGCGCTGGTTTCGGTGGACCAGAACATGGCCGCGAGGCTCGACAGGTTCCTGACAGGCACCTATGTGCCCCCGGAGAAAAGGTGAGGTCACCGTGACCCACTTCTCCGAGGTGAAGTACATCGAGCGCAGTGGTCCCGAGTTCGTCGAGCTCAACGCGCGCGAGTTCCAGCGGATGGTCGATCTGCTCGACAGCGTGCGGCCCGTGCTGCGGCGCGCCAAGGACGACCTCGTATGGGAAGGTGCGGGACGAGAGAAGTACGATCTTCGGATTGCCGACGCCAACGGTCTCCTTGACAATCTGGCCCATGCGTTCGAGTTGGCGCACCGAGCGCTGGCCGGGTACTGGCCGGAGCTGGAGAGGGCGAAAAGGCTCGTGGACGAGGGACAGGTCACCGAGGCCAAGTTGGCCGAGCTGGTCGACTCGGTCGCCTACGCCTTCACAGCCACCGCCCAGGCCGCCGAACCCATGCGGAAATGGGAGGACATCCGTGGCACCACGGGAGTCCTCGACTGGATAGCGGAACTCGGCATGGATCTCGATTCCATCCGAGCGGATGCCGAACGCTATTACAATGAGACGAAAAGCAAGTTCACCGCCGCGAAACAGGTGGAAGAGGAAGCCAGAGCGACCTGCCTGGACGCCCTGAACACGGCGTACACGACACTTCCCGACTTCAGGGCGGACTCCGCCGACGCAGCGGCCATCATCGGTGGCATCTCGGCGATCGGTAAGGAGGCCGATGACGCCTCCGGCGACCCCAACGTTCAGCTCAGCGGAACCGGAGAAAAGCCGGGATACGGGCCCGGCGGTTTTTCCGACGGGACCTCACCCGCGCTGGCCGAGATCAAGGCCGCGGCCGCCGAACTACCTGGCGGCAATGTCACCATCCCGTGGTACCAGGGTTGGGAGACGGATGACTCCTACCGTGCGGAGTGGGTCCGGGACAATCGGGAGGTCATCTCCGCCGCCGCGGAGAAGTACGGGTTGCCCCGAGACCTGGTGGCCGGAATCGCCTGGCAGGAAGTGGCGGGCGAGGCATACTGGCTGGACTACGGTGTCCTCGGCCTACGCATGCGCGAAGAGGCCGAGAATCCGGGTCTGGACCCGAACGACGACCGCAGGTCCAACGCCACCTCCATGGGCCCGATCGCGATCCAGGTACGCCGGGCCGCCGAGACGCTGGGATACGATCCGGCGACCATGTCCCCGGCCCAGCGGATGGAGATCGTCGAGGCGCTGAACGACCCCAAGCAGAACATTTTCGTCGCCGCGGCTCATCTTTCCGACCTGAAGCAGCAGTCCGGATTCGGTGACAGCGAGAACATGACGGCTGAGGAGTATCGCGAGTTGGCGGCCAGATACAACGGCGGCCCGTACTGGGAGGGCAAGGCGGCCCAAGGGTACGGGGACGGCTTCATGGAGAACCTCGGCAAGGCGAAGGAAGCGCTCGGCTAGCCGCCATGCCGGAGAACCAGAACGGACTGCCCGCGAAGACGGCGCTCGCCGGTGTGCTCGCGGTCGTTTCCGACATCTTCGCGGGCATCTTCGTCGTCGCCGCTTACGGCATCACCCCGCAGGGTGTCTGGGACTACGGCGCCATCGATGTGGTCAACCTGGTCACCAGGGCCGGTACCGTCGTCGCGCTGGTGGTCCTGGTGATGCAGGTGTTGCTGGTACGTCCGGGGCGCAGGCTCGCCTGGCCCTGGCTCGTCGTGCCGGGGCTCCTGCTGCTCCTGTTGATCGTCAAGGCCGTCGAGCTGGAACAACGCTACGCGCCCTTCCCCGGCGGTTAGGGCGGTGTCCGGCCGCGGGCCGACGATAATGGCGCCCATGCACAACGATCATCCGCTCGGACCGCCCGCGCACGAGCAAGCCTTGGTAACGACCGCGACCGAGCTCGCCGCGGGCTTCGCGGAGACCGCGGCCGAGTTGGACGACACGGCCGAGCTGCCGATTCGGAACCTGCGTGCCCTGCATGCCAGCGGGCTGGACCTCGCGACCCTGCCTGCCGAGTACGGCGGGCAGGCGCTGAGCTTCCGTTCCTTCGGCGAGATCGTCCGCATCCTGAGCGCCGCCTGCCCGTCCACGGCGTGCATCTGGCTGATGCATATCGGAGCCGCCGCGGGCCTGGTGCAAATGTCGGCGCCCGGCGCGGCGAAGTACTACGCCGAGGAGCTGCGCGCTGGCAACCGATTCGCCAACGCGCTGTCCGAGCCCAGCTGCGGCAACATGTTCCTGATGCCGCTGCAGGCAGCCGAGCCGGTGCCGGGCGGGTACCGCCTGACCGGGGCCAAACGCTTCGTCTCCGGCTGCGAGATCGCCGACCACTTCCTGATCAACGCCCTGGTCGAGGGCCAGCCCGCCTTCTTCGGGCTGGCCCCGGACGACACGGTCAGCTACATCCCGATCTGGGACACCATGGGCCTGCGGGCCAGCCGCAGCCAGCTCATCCAGCTCGACGGCACCCTGCTGCCCGCCGACCGCCGGTGCCTGCCACCGGCCGAGCCGAAGCCCAACCACATCGCGGCCGGCCTGCCCTTCCTCGCGCTGGGCATCGCCGACGCCGCGCTGGCCGCCCTGGTCGACCACGCCAGGAACCGCACCATCCCCACCACCGGCGAGCCGCTGGCGCAGATGCAATGGCTGCGGTTCGAGGTCGCCGATGCCCACCTGCGGCTGGACTCCGCCACCCTGTACGCGCGGCAGACCTGCTGGCTCGCCGACCAGAACTCCCCGGAGTTCGCCGCCGCGGCCTTGCGTGCCAAGCCACTTGCCAACGACATCGCGCGGGACATCGCCCAGCTCGGCGTCCGGGTGGGCGGCGGCTCGGGATACCTGCGCAGCTCACCGATCCAGCGGCACTTCCGGGACGCGCAGGCCCCTGGCCTGATGGCCTACTCCGTTGAGGTCTGCAAGGACCGTGTCGGCGGCGACCTGCTCGCCGGTCCGGGCACCTGACGGCCGGGACATGGGCGCGCCCGCACGTATCCGCGCGTGCTGGCCGGTCAGCCGGTGGGCACGTACGTCTCCAGCTGGGCGCGAACCCACTCGGGCGAGCCTGCCGGACGTCCCGGCGAGCGCGGGCGATGGCCGCCGAGCACGCTCTTGGCGAACCGGACGACCTCCTCCGGCTGCGGCACCACCTCCAGCCCGTACCAGGCCAGCACCCGCAGCTCCTTGCGGCCGGAGTTTTCCACCCCCAGCGCCCAGCCACGCTCGTCGTCCCACACCAGCGCCGCGTCCCATCCGGGCAGGTCCACCGGGCGCTCGTCCAGGGCCAGGTAGGCCGTGGCCGGGCAGGCCAGTTCACAACACGCGGACTCCGGTCCGATTCCCAGGCCGGCGGCCACCCGCTCGAGATAGCAGCGCAGGCCCCGTTCGGCAGGTTCGGTGCAGCCGTAGATGTCCATCCCGCTCACCGTCCAACTTCTCCTGAAGTCAGCGACGGGGTGCGCGGAATCCGCGGCATACCACCGCCCGCACCCCGCCGGAAGAAACAGTGGAGTACGCGGCTTGTGGGCTCAACCGCCACCTTCACGGTAGCCCGGTCCGGCCACGGACGCCAAGTCGAGCGGACCCACCGCGGCGGTGTGATTCCGCCGGAGGTGGGGTAAACCGGTGGCGGGCCAAGTACACGTCGCAACGGGGAAGTGGGGTGAGACCTCGTGGTTCCGGTGGAGGTGCACGGGGTGGCGTTGCTGTCCGGCGGCGAGTCTCCCGTGATGTTGTTGCGGGAGACCGACGGAGACCGTCGCTGGCTGGCGATTTCCGTCGGGAAGCCGGAAGCGCAGGCCATCCTCTCCGCCAAGGACCAGATCGAGAACGTCCGGCCGAGCACCGTGGAACTGATCGGTGATGTGCTGCACATGTTCGGCCGCCGGGTCACGCGGGTGGAGGTCACCGAGCTGCGGGACGACATCTTCCGGGCCGATCTGGTGCTGGACAAGGACACCCGGGTCTCCGCGCGGCCCAGCGACGCGGTGGCCATCGGGTTGCGCGCGCAAGCCCGGATCGAGGTCGCCGAGGCGGTGTTCGAGGTCGCCGCGGTCGAGCTGGAAGTGGTGGAGGACGCCTCGGGCACGCCGGCCGCGGCGGAGTCCGTTTCCGAGGAGGAACAGATCAGGCAGTTCCGCACCCTGCTGGAGGAGGTCCGGCCCGAGGACTTCGGCAAGGACCAGTGACCAGGACGGCCCCGCCCCTACCCGACAACCCCGGCCGCACCACCCGTCCAGCCGCTGCGCGGACGGGCCGGAGGGGGCGACCATCGAGGGTGGCCGGGCAGGCGGAAGCGAGGGGGCCGACGGATGGACGCCACCGCACGAAACGCCGCCCGGTTCGACACCGCGGGCACCATCCTGCAGGCCGGCACGGTCCTCGGCGGCGTACACCTGCACCAGGACCCGGCACGGCCACCGGTCCCCCGCCAGCTCCCGCTCCCGCCGCGGCGGCTGGTGGGGCGGGAACGCGAGACGGCCGAGCTGACCGGGGCACTGAAGCGGGCCGCGGCGAACGCGGAGATGGCGCTGCTGGCCATCGAAGGGGGTGGGCGGGGTCGGCAAGTCCGCGCTGGCCGTGCACTGGGCATACCGCGAGCTCGATCGGTTCCCGGACGGGCAGCTCCACGCGGACCTTGCCGGTTTCGACCCCTCCGGCAGGCCCGCCTCCCCGCTTTCCGTGCTGCACGGCTTCCTGGCGGCCTTCGGGGTGGCCCCGGCCGCCCTGCCGGTGCAGCTGGACGCGGCGGCGGCCCTCTACCGCAGCGTGCTCGCGGACAAGCGGGTACTGGTGGTGCTGGACAACGCGGCCGACACCGACCAGGTCACACCGTTGCTGCCGGCAGGCTCGGCCTGCGCCGCACTCGTGACCAGCCGCAACCATCTGACCGGGCTCCGGTTGCGCGGGGCACGCCCGGTACGGCTCGACGTACTGTCCCCTGCCGCCGCACACGAGTTGCTGACCGAGCAGGTGGACGCGGATCTGGTAGGTGCCGAGCCGGAAGCCGTGGATGTCCTGGTGGACTGCTGCGCGGGGCTGCCCCTGGCACTGGCGGTGGTGGCGGCACGGGCGGCGGCAGGATCCCAGCTGCCGCTCTCGGTGGTGGCCGACGACCTGCGGGACACCAGGTACCGCCTGGACGCACTGGACGCGGGTGACGGTTCGGCCGACCTGCGCGCCGTACTGTCCTGGTCGTACCGGGCGCTGGGTCAGGACGAGGCAGGCGGGTTCCGGCTGCTCGGCACCGCGCCGGTCACCGATCTCGGGCTGCCGGCCGCCGCGAGCCTGCTCGGCATTCCGGCGCGGCTCGCCGCAAGGCGGCTGCACGCACTCGAGCGGAAAAGCCTGGTGCACCAGCAGGTGCCGAACCGCTTCCGGATGCACGACCTGGTCCGGCTGTACGCCGCCGAGCTGGCGGACACGCTCGATCCCGGCACCGAGCAGGAAGCGGCGAACCGGCGGCTGGTGGACTTCTACCTGCACTCGGCGCATGCCGCCGACCGGGCGCTCTATCCGCACCGCACCCGCACCGAGCTGCCCGCGCTCGCGGCCGGGGTCGTCCCGCAGCCTTGCCAGGACGAGACCACGGCACTGGCCTGGTTCGCCGCCGAGTACGAGCAGGTGCGGGCGGCGCAGCGGGCCGCGGCGCAGTGGGACTGGGCGGAGCAGGCCTGGCATCTCGCTCGCGCCCTGGACACCTACCAGTACCTGCGTGGCCGGTTGCGGGAGAACGTCGAGACCGCGCGAACGGGGGTGGCTGCGGCCGAGCGGATCGGTGGCACCGACCTCGCGGCCCTCGCGCATCGCCAGCTGGGCCGGGCACTCAGCAGGGCGGGCGAGCTGGACGAGGCCCTGCCGCACCTGGAGCTCGCGCTCTCCCGCGCCGTCGAGTCCGGTGACCAGACCGGGCAGGCGCACACCCACCACGACCTCGCCCGGCTGCACTCGCTGCGCGGCGACCATGAGCAGGCCGTCCGGCACGCCGGCCTGGCACTGGAGCGATACCGGGCGAGTGGGAACCCGGTCGGCGAGGCACACGCGCTGAACGCCCTCGGCCGCCAGCACACCGAACTCGGCGAGCACGCCCGCGCGTGGCGGGACTGTGCCGCCGCACTGGCCCTGCACGAGGAACACGGCAATGCCGCTGGCGCGGCGGCGACCCTGGACAACCTCGGCCTGATCGCCACCCGGACGGGTCACGCGACGGAAGCGGAGCGGCGGTACTCCCGGGCGCTGGAACTGTGCCGCGCGCAGGGCAACGACTTCTTCGCGGCGGAGGTCACCGAGCACCTCGGCACGCTCCGGCTGGAGCACGGCCGTCCCGAGGACGGCCTGCGCACGCTGCGCGAGGCCGCCGAGCTCTATGCCGCGCAGTACCGCCTCGCCGAAGCCGAGCGGGTGCGCGGCGTGGTCCGGGCTCAGTCGTGATGCCGCACCTTCCGTACGATGTCCTGCCATTCGGCCTGCCGGCTCCACCGGTTGCCCGCCTTCTCCTCGATCCGCCGGGCCCGCTCCTCGACCGCGCGCAACCGCTCGCGCGGGTCGGGAAACAGCCGTTCGACCATCTTGACGTCTCCGCGGTAGATGCCCTCCGGCTCCGGCGCGAGCCTGATCAGCAACCAGCGGCAGCCCGCGACGGCATAGGTCAGGTCGAGCTCGGCGAACAGCTTCAGCGCGATCTCCGCGTCCTTCGTGGCCTCCCGCCTCGCGTCCCGGCCGTCCTCCTTCAGTAGCAGCCGGGCACGGGCCAGGTGAGCGCAACCCAGAAGCTCCACATAGGACGCTCCGTCGGCCTGGTACCTGGCGAGCGAACCCATGGCCCTGCCGATGAACTCCCGCGCCCTGGACAACTCGCCCCGTGCGACCGCGATTTCCGCACGCAGGATGAGCAACTCGTGATACTGCCGGGCACGATCGGGGGCGAGCAGGCAGACGGCCCGGTCGGCGAGCTTGCTCGCCTGCCGCAGCGCGCCCCGCTGACCCCGGTGATGCCTGCTGAACCACACCTGGGCCAGCAGCTTGGTGCAGACCCCGGCCTGGTAACCGGCCCCCGCCATCGCCGCGAACATGGTGCCCGCGGCCTCCGCGTGGTCCTCCGCCCGATCCAGGTGGTACTCGGCGGCGCTGCCAGCCGAGTCCACGGCGATGGCGTGATGCAGCACCCCGAGCGACCCCCTGCCGAGCGCGAGCAGCCACCGGTCCCCGCACTCCTTGGCCAGCTCGACCCCCTCGTGCACCGCCTGCTCCGCCGCGCGCAACTCGTGCGCCCGGTACAGGTGCCAGGCCCGGCCGCGGATCAGTATCTTCGCCTTCAGCTGCTTTTCCTCATCCGAGAGCGTGCCGGCCGGGAAGGCGCTCAGGCACCGGTCGGAGACCACGCGCATCAGGTTCACGTCCCCCGCCGACTTGACGATCCGCTCGATCGCGGAGAAACCCCCGGTCAGCTCGGCCCGGCACGGTTCATCCTTGCCTGCGAAGGAAAGCCACTCCCGCACCAGTTCCAGTCCGTCTACTGTAGACGGAGAAGTGGCCTCGAGGTCCCGCAGCACCTGCCGCGGGGAACGGGGCGAGGCCGGCCGGACGTCGTTGGTCTCGATCTCGGCCGGCCCGGGATCGGCGGTGTGGACATGCCGCAACCGCAGCAGGCGGCGCACGATCACGTCCACCCCATCACCGCTCACCGGGTCGAAACGGGCGATCACCAGGTTCTTCAGCACCACGGGGGCGAGGTCCGCGGAGAAGCCGGGATCGGCTACCGGGACCACCGGGCAGTGCTCGGGTTCGGTGTGGTCGAAGATCCGGCGCAGCAGGATGCGGCTCTCGAAGAGCACGCCCTTGCGCTCGGCGGATGCGTCACCCCGGCCGAACCTGCGCACGTAGTCCGGGGACAGCACACAGATCACCGGGTTCCCGGCGACCCCGTTGACGATCCACTCGGGCAGCGACGTCGGGTTGTCCGCGGGCAGGTCGCGGTCCCAGAGAACGTCCACACCACGTTGTCGCAGGGCGAGCACCAGCGCCTGGCTGATGGCCCTTCCCCAGTCGTCGTGGGCATAGCTGATTGTGACCTGCACTTGAATTCCTCCAGAAACGGCCGGGTGCGTCGCACCGTTCGCCGTACAGGGCTCGCACCGTCCCCGGCCGGGTGAACACGGCCGGGAGCGGCTTCGGCTGCACAAGTGGCGGCCATCCGCCCGAAAAGGTGATCAGTCGATCGCTGACCGGACGGGGGCAGCCACCGGAGGCGTGAGGTCGTATGCTGATGACCCGGCAGTACGCTCACGACCTCGCAGACACGGTGAGTCAGGTGGGCATTGCCGCACGGGCGGCTTCTGTGGCAGCAGAAGCCGCCCACTTTCTCGTTACCTGGTCATTCTTCCTCCAGCCTTGCCAGTGCCCGATCGATCATGCGCGGGGTTTCCTCCGCGGGCAGCGCGGCCTTCTCCAGCCCGAAGAACAACTTCACGTAGTCGGCGATCTTCTCCGCACTCGCGACGTCGTCGAACAGGACGTCCCCATCCGGCTGTTCCAGGGACAGCGCGTAGTCGTTGAGCTGGTCGGAGAGTTCGAGAATCGCGAACGAACTCTGCATTCCGGGCACCACGCCGACCTTGAACGGCAGGATCTGAACGCGCACGTTCGGCTGGTCCGCAACCGCACGCAGATGGTCCAGCTGCTCCCGCCATCCCTCGGGCTCGGTGACCCGCCGGTACAGCACCGACTCGTCCAGAATGAAATAGTGATCCAGTTCCTGGTCGGCCAGCCGCTGCTGCCTCGTCTGCCGCATCACCACCCCCCGCTCGGCCTTTTCGCTGTCCCCAGTCCAGTCCAGCACCAATGACCGCGTGTACGCGGGCACCTGCAGCAGCCCCGGCACGAGCCGGAACTGGAACTGACGGATGCGGATGGCGGCGGCCTCCAGCCCCAGGAACTTGACGAACTCGGGCGGCGAGGTGCGCCGGTACTGATCCCACCACGCCGGCTGTTTACTTTCCCGAGCGAGCTCGACATAAGATTCGACCCGGTCCCGGTCCGTGATGCCGTAGTGCAGCAACAGGGCCTTGAGGTCGGTGATCGACAGGCCGACCGAGCCGTTCTCGATGCGGATGAGCTTCGACACCGACCACTCGAGCGCCTCCGCCACATCCTTCTGGGTGAGCTTCAGGGCGTCCCGGGCCTCCCGCAGGGCCGCCAGCAAGCGCCGTTGGCTGCCCAGCGGAGAATGCGCCCTCGTCATGATCCAATACCCTCCCGTCGTCGACGTGGCAATCTGCCACCTAGCAGAACGGTAGCATGCCTGGTGACATCCGTCACTTCGAATGCTGCCAATTTGCTCGATCCCAGCTTGCTATCGGTCGGATAGCCGCCGCGCAGGCTGCCCGATGCAGAGCGAAAGCTGGCGGTGTGAATGCTCCCGCGTAGACAGAAAACCCCTGGTCAGAACCGCAATCAAGTGCTGACCAGGGGATTGGAACGGCGCCGCTGGGCTCAGCCCGGTAACTCCCGCTGCGCGCAGGCGACCAGGAAGGCCGACCAGGCGGCCGGGGCGAAGGACAGCCGCGGGCCGGGGCGTTTCGAGTCCCGTACCAGCACCCGGCCCGGGGTACCCGCGACCTCGACGCATTCGCCCGCGTCCGCGCCCTTGTCGCTCGCCGAGCTCCGCACCCACCTGAGCCCTTCCGGCTCGGTGTCAACCGGGTACTGCCTGTCCCGCTGAGCCACCTGTGCCCCCGATCGTCATCGGTCGGGTGTCCGACCTTTCGCCTGGTGAACCGGCCCGCTTCCAACCCCGTCCAGCAGGCCATCTTTCAGGCTAAGGGCGCACCACGGCCGGTAACACCGCCGAGAGAAGGATCGGCGGCCGCTCAGAGTTGGACGGCCGCGGCTCCACAGGAGAAGCCGAGGCCGAACGCGATCAGCAGCACCTTGGAGCCCGCGGGCAGCCGTCCCTGGTCCCTGGCAAGCGACAGGTTGACCAGCAGGCTCGCCGGCCCCAGGTTTCCCAGCGTGCGCACCGGCATCGGCACGATATCCGCGTCCAGCCCGAGCGCCCGGATACCGATCTCCAGCATCTTGGTGTTGGGCTGATGCGCCAGGACGAGATCGACGTCCTCCAGTGTCCACCCGGCCTCGTCGAGAGTGGGCTTGAGCACCTGGGGCAGGGTACGGATGGCGACCTTGGCGAGCCGCTGACCGTCCATTGTGTAGTAACCAACGTCCAGCGATGCGTGTGTTTCCCGCTGCGTGCTACCGAGCACAAAGGACTCGCCGAGACCGGCGTGCCGGGGGTGAGTCTCCCAGTAAAGGCTGCGCACCAGGAAGTTCGGCTCCGCCTGGTCCTCGGACTCCAGGATGATCGTGCCCGCGCCCGCACCGAAGAGACCCACGGTGTCCGGGTCGGTCGGACTGATCAGCGAAAGGAAGTCGGCCGCGGTGGAAAGGATGACCCGCCGGCACCGGCGGGCCTGCAACATCAGCAACGCCAGTTCGAGGGCCGCGATCGGCTCCGCGCACATCCCGTCGATGCCCACGACCCGGAGTTCAGCGCAGCCGAGGCGGCCGGCGAGCAGCTGGGCGGCGGGCGGGGCGAAGGCGACCGGACCGACCTGCGTGTGCATCAGCACGGTCTCCTGACCGACTTCGGTCAGCGACAGCGCTCCGTCCTGGCAGGCGTTCCGGATGGCGTCGCCGGCCAGACTGAGCACATCCTCGTCCGGGCCGGACACCCGCCGCTGCACGATGCCGGTGCGGTCGGTGAGCCATCCTGGGCCGAGGCCGAGCGAACTCGCCACTTCGGCGTTGTCGACCACGGCAGAGCCGACGGCATGACCGACACCTCGAAGACCGACGTGAACCTGCACGACATCCCCTAACGCCGTATGGGACCCAGGTCACTCTAAAGGATGCCCGAATCGGTACGGCTGCCGCCCGCCCGCGTCAGGAGGTATCGCCACCGGGGTGCAGCAACCGCCGCAGCACCCGCTCCAGTGTCTGCTCGTGCTCCTGCTCATGCACCCGATCCGGGTGCCGGCCCCGTTCCCGCCAGGCCACGAACCCGTCCGGCCGCAGGAGGACCGCTCCCCCGGCGCCGATCCGGAAGGTGTCCGGCCAGCGGCCTTCGACATCCCGCAGGTCGCCGCCCGGCCCGATCAGATAGCAGTCCAGCGGCACCCCGAGCCGGTCGCGCAGCAGCAGGGCCGCGCGCCGCCACTGCTCCCCGGTCACGTCGGTGAGCAGGACGAAAGCGGACCGGCACAGATCCGTCGTCGACACCAGGGTGGCATCGGCGGAAACGCTCTCGGCGAACCAGACATGCGGTGCCCGGACACCGGGAGCTCCGGTCGGCTCCCGCGGGTCGGCCAGGGTGGCCACGGTGTCCCCGGTGGCTTCGGTGGCTTCGGTGTCCTTCTCGGCCAGCACGGCCGCGGACCGGTAGCCGTACCCGAACATCAGGCCCAGGTCGTCGGCCAGTTGCACCGGCTCGGCGTCGGGTCCGGGGTGGGGGCCCGCGGCGAACCAGCTACGCCATCTGGCGACGGTCTCGTGCATGGTGAGCTCGGCGACCGGCCGCCGCTCGGCCTGGTAGCTGTCCAGCAGCGCCTCGTCGGCGACCCCGCCCAGCACGAAGGCGAGCTTCCAGGCGAGGTTGTGGCTCTCCTGGATCCCGGTGTTCGCGCCGTAGGCACCGGCGGGCGGCATCAGGTGCGCGGAGTCACCGACCAGGAACACCCGCCCCTGGCGGTAACGCTGGGCGACTCCGGCCGCCAGGTCCCACGGGCTCACCATCTCCACCGAGACCGGCAGGTCCGGCACCCCGACGGCGGCCCGGATCAGCTGCACGCAGCGCTCGGGGGTGAAGTCCTCCGGAGATTCGCCCTTGGCCGGGTCATAACTGACGGTGAGCGCGGCCTGGTCGCCGGTGGTGACCCGCAGCGCACCGGTCACCTCGGGGTTGCGGACCATGCACAGCACCACTCCCCGCCCGCGCCGCGCCTGGCTCAGATCGGCACGGAACCAGATACTCACCCGGTGATCGAGCACGCCGGCACCGACGTGCTCGATCCCGAGCGCCCGCCGGATCTCGCTCTTGGTGCCCTCGGCATCCACCAGGTAGTCGGCGCGCACGGTGCGGCGTGCCCCGGTATCCCGGTCCTCGATCACCACCGTGACCCCCTCCGGATCCGGTTCGAAGGACACCAGCCTGGTGCCGAACCGGAGATCGCCGCCGAGCCGCTCGGCATGCGTGCGCAGCACCGGCTCCAGCCGGTCCTGCCTGCAGACCGCCCAGTCGGAAGGGGTCACCTCGGCGAAGGCACTCAGATCGGCTTTGAACTCCGGGGGCTCCAGCCAGCCGATCTCCTCGCCCGCCAGGGTTTCCACCCACAGAATGCCGGTTTTGTCCACGGGCCAATCGTCCGCGTCCCGAATCGCGTCCTCGATCCCGCAGGAACGGAACAGCTCCATGGTGCGCGGGTTGTAACCCGGGGTGCGGGCGTGGTTGGCGGTACCGGAATGCCGCTCCACCAGCAGCGGACGCACCCCGTGCTGCCCGAGGAACAGAGCCATGGAAAGGCCCACGAGCCCGCCACCGGCAATCAACACCGGCGTCCTCTCATCGTACATACCGGTGAGTCTCGGCCCCCTGCCTTGCACCGCGCTGACATTCGCCGGAAACGAAGCCGCCGCGCGCTTGCCCGGGTATGCCGACTCCGTTAGGAAGGGGCCATGGGAAACCTGGGTTCCGATACCGCCGTCGAGCCGATCGGCGAGGACCATTACCGGGCCAAGCTCTCACCCGACTGGGCCATGTGGGGCCCGAACGGTGGCTACCTGGCCGCCATCGCGCTGCGCACCGCCGCGGCGGCCACGAAGCTGGCCCAGCCGGCCAGTATGACCTGCAGCTTCCTTGGTACCGCGAGCTTCGATCCGGTCGAGCTGCGGGTGACCCGGCTACGCAGCGGGCGGCGGGCGGAGTCGTTGCGGGTCGGCATGTTCCAGGATGACCGGCAGATCGTGGAGGCCTCCGTCTGGACGGTGGCCGCGGGATTGGAGGGGCCCGAACGGCAGTGGCGGCATCCGCCGGACGCGCCGCCACCGGACCAGCTCACGAGCATGGCCGAACGGGTCGCGGCGGCGGGTGGGAAGCCGATTCCACTGTGGCGGAACTACGAAATCCGACCGGTCGGCGAGCTGCCGATCGGCCCGGACCGGCCCGCTGGTGAGCCGAACGGCCTTGCCTGGCTGCGCTTCGTTCCGCAGGCGGACTTCCCAGAAGACCCGTGGCTACAAGCCTGCCGCAGCGTGATCGCCATGGACATCATCGGATTTCCTTCCGTGGCACAAGGTTTCCCCGCCAACGAGCTGACGTTCATCGCCCCGACACTGGATCTGCAGCTGACGTTCCACGGTGCGACACCCGCAGGCGACTGGCTGCTGATCGACTCCGAAGGGCTGCGCACCGGTGCCGGCCTGGCCGGGGCGCGGGCCCAGATCTGGGCGCCGGACACGGGCCTGGTCGCCAGTGGCGGGCAGCAGATGATGATGACCGTGCCCAGGCAGGAGGGGCGCTGATGCCGTCCGCCGATCCGATCGACGTCGGTCCGCAGGAAGCCGTCGGCGCGCTGCTGAGCACCACCGGCCGGACGAATCCCTATCCCTACTACGACATCCTGCGCACCCAGGCACCCGTGCTCCCGTTCGGGAACTTCGTCATCCTCAGCCGGTACGCCGACTGCGACCGGGTGCTGCGCGACCCGAACTTCGAGGTTGAGCACGCGGGCTACCTCGACCAGAGCTTTCCCGGCTGGCGCGAGCACTCCTCGGTCGCGCTACTACGGGAGTCGATGCTGTTCACGCCGTCCTCAGGGCACGAACGTGTCCGCAAGCTGGCCGGTCACGCCTTCACCCAGCGCCGGATCGCCGGGCTCAGGGACACGGTGACCGAACTGGCCACCGCGGCGGCCGAGCGGCTGGCCGAACTCGGTGCGGACGGCGCTCCGGTCGACTTCATGGCCGAGTTCGCGGTCCGCCTGCCGGTGGCGGTGGCCGGTGAGTTGCTCGGCGTCCCCGCCGACGATCGGGCCTGGTTACGTACCCAGGTCACGGACCTGTCGGTCGCGCTGGAGGCGATGCCGAACGAGGACGAGATCGCGGTCGCGGACGGTGCGGCGGACCGGCTCCGGGACTACCTTGCCGAGCAGGCCGCGCAGCGCCGCCGGTCTCCCCGGTCGGATCTGATCAGTGCGCTGGTCGAGAACTCGACCGAACGCGATCTGTCCGAACGGGAACTGACCGCCAACCTCGTGCTGCTGCTCGCCGCCGGGTTCGAGACCACCAGCAACCTGCTCGGTAACGGCCTCGCCGCACTGCTGGCACATCCGAATGCCATGGCCGCCCTGCGCGAGCAACCAGAACTCGCCCCCAGCTATGTCGAGGAGATGCTGCGCTACGACACCCCGGTGCACGTAACCTCGCGCTGGGCGGAGGCGGACACCGAGATCGCCGGAGTGCCGGTCGCCCGGCACCGGGAGGCAATCCTGCTACTCGGTGCCGCCTGCCGTGATCCGGAACGGTTCGCCGAACCGGACCGGTTCCGCCCGGACCGCCAAGGCAACCAACCACTGAGCTTCGGCGCGGGCCCGCATTTCTGCCTGGGCGCGGCACTCGCTCGGCTGCAGGCACAGGTCGCGTTTCCGGTGCTGTTGAGCCGTTTCCCTGGCCTGGCCGCGGCGGCGGAACCGGTCCGCAGGGATCGGCTGACCATGAACGGGTATGCCGAGTTGCCGATCGGCACGAGGTGACACACCCTGACAATCACCTGATCGTGTATCGAACATGTGGTCGATACCGCGGTAGTCTGGGGTTGTGACCAGGACCTTCGGCATCGACACCTCCCGCATGAGCGAGGAGGAACTCCTGACCGCGCTGGGCGACCTCGAACAGCAGCGGCGAGCCGACTATGCCCGCGAGCTGGCGGTCCTGGCCGAACTCGACGGCCGCGACACCGCGAACCAGAACGGCTACCGCGACCTGCCGGTGTTGACCCGGGAGATCCTGCGGGTCAACGCCTACGACGCCCGCCAGCGCGTGGCCCACGCCCGTGCGGTGGTACGGCGGCACGGCCCCGGCGGGATACCCCTGGAACCCGACCTCCCCGAAGTCGGCGCCGCCGCGGCCGAGGGCGTGATCGGGCCGGAGCACATCGAGACCATCCGCGCCACCGTGGCCCGGTTTCCGCAGCCGGTCAGCCTGCCCGATCGGGAGCATGCCGAGGCGCTGTTGACCAAGGCGGCGCGGGAGTACGAACCCCACACCGTCACCGCGCTGGGTAAAGAGATTCTGGCGCGGCTGGACCAGGACGGCACCCCACCGAGCGAGGAGGAACTCGCCCGGCCGGAACGGTCCCTGGACTGGCGCGAAACCCGCGGCGTACGACTCCGCGGCACCTTCGAGCTGGACGCCGAAACCGCGGCAGTGTTGACCGGGCTGATCGAACCCCGGGCGAAACCCGCCAGCACCACAGAGGAGCCGGACCGGCGCAGCAAGTTCCAGCGGCAAGGGGACGCGTTCGCCGACGTGCTGCGCGTCGCGGCCGGATGCCCCGAAGAAGGACCCACCGAGGCCGGGGAACCCTTCACCGTCATGGTCACGGTGACCCTGGAGGACTTGAAGCACGGCACCGGATACGGGCTCCTGCACGGGCAGGAGTCCTACTCCGCCGCCCAAATCCGGCGCATGGCCTGCGACGCGTATGTCGTGCCCGCGGTCCTGGGCAGCAAGGGCGAGATCCTGGACATCGGGCAACGCACCCGCGCGGTACCCCTGGCCATCCGGCGCGCGCTTGTCCCTGCGGGACCGCGGATGCGCTTTCCCGGGATGCCGGAAAAAACCCAAGCAATGCGACGCCCATCACGTGATCCACGTGCGCCATGAGGCGCGTGTTTGTCCGATCGGAGGTGAGAGACCTCCGGCGCTGGACCGTCACAGTGGTTCGGTGAAGCTGAGGGCAGCCTGATTCACGGGAATGGGTGGATTGAGGTGGCAAGCGGCCCTGACAAAGTCGAGTCGTGCCAGCACTGCCAGATGGTGCGGGCTCGGTGAGCGAGACGAGAAGGTATACGAATAGGAATCAGTGTCTGAGGCCTCGTTATGTGGAGCCGACTCGAAACCTGGCGGATCTGAGTCGGTATCGCAGTGCGCGTGAACCAAGTGAAGGGTGTAGCGCCCGCCTGGGATTGTATTCCTGGGTAGTCTGTGGAGAAAGTCTGTGGCGTATTCACAGGGGCTGCCGGGGTAAAGCTGAGTGCCTCACTCGTCGATCGGGAACACGTGAACATGGGAACCACCGCGAGCTTTCCATGCCTGGGCGCAATCCGGTGTCCCAGATGTGGATAGGTGCATTGCCCGCCGAGGGGCTCTGTGGTGGGGCGGAGTCGCCGTAGTACTCCGAGGGCGGGAAAACCGTCCGCATGGGGAAGGGCGACAGCGAATCGAGCAGGGAAGTTGGGGTAATGCCAGAAGAGGCCTCACCGGTGAACATCGGTGATCTGCTGCTGGTGCCGTTCACGGCAGGGCAGCGGGTACTGGGAATGCAGACGAAACTGCACCGTTGGGCGGCGGCCGATCCCGGTCGCCGGTTTGATGATCTCTACAACCTCGTGGCCGACCCCGCGTTCCTCGCCGTGGCGTGGGAGCGGGTGTCAGGGAACACCGGAGCACGCAGCGCGGGCGTCGATCGCCGAACGGTGCGGTCGATCACCGACTCGGCGCTGGGTGTGGTCGGGTTGTTGGAGGAAATCCGCGCCGATCTGAAAGCGCGGACGTTCCGTCCGCTCCCGGTCCGGGAACGACACATCCCCAAAGCCGGTGGGAAGACCCGTCGGCTGGGGATACCGACCGTGACCGATCGGGTCGTTCAAGCCTCGCTGAAGCTGGTCCTGGAACCGATCTTCGAGGCCGGGTTCCAGTCCTCCAGCTATGGTTTCCGGCCCAGGCGCCGGGCCCAGGATGCCATCGAAGAAATCCGCAAACATGCCCGTGAGGGCTACGAATGGGTCTTCGAGGGCGACATCACCGCCTGCTTCGACGAGATCGACCACACCGCCCTGATGGGTTTGGTGCGGCGACGCGTCAAGGACAAGCGGATTCTGGAACTCATCAAGGCGTTCCTGCGCGCCGGAATCCTCAGCGAGGATGGTCCTGACCGGGACACCCATACCGGAACCCCGCAGGGCGGCATCCTGTCGCCTCTGCTGGCCAACATCGCCCTCTCCGAGCTGGACGACTATTTCCACCAGTTGTGGGAGAACCACAAGAACGCCACCAACCGGCAACGGCACCGTGAACGCGGCGGTGCGACGTTCCGCCTGACCCGATACGCCGACGACTTCGTCGTCATGGTCAACGGAACCCGGGAACACACGGAATCCTTGTGGGGCGAGATCGAGGCGATCCTGGCCGGGATCGGGCTACGGCTCGCACCCGAGAAAACCGGAATCGCCCACATCGACGAGGGGTTCGACTTCCTCGGGTTCCGCATCCAGCGGTATCGCCAATATGGAAGCGATCGGCGACTGATCTACACCCTCCCCTCGAAGAAGTCGATGACTTCGATCAAGCGGAAGATCAAGACAGTTACCAAACGGATCACCCATCAGGACGCGGACCAACTGTTCCGGCAACTCGGAACGATGACCCGCGGATGGGCCCAGTACTTCCGGCACGGCTCTTCCAGCAAGGCCTACCACCACCTGCAAGACTACCTGTGGTGGCGGGTCTGGGAATGGCTGAAGAACAAACACCCCCGTACCAGTAAACGGGACATCATAAACCGTTACTACAACCGGTGGTGGCCGGAATATAACGGTGTCGAACTATGGAGACCCACAACGATGACCATCCAACGTTATCGCTACCGAGGAAACCAAATCTCGACACCCTGGGACAAACCAGCCATAACGGCAACCTAACGGCGACTCGTGGAGAGCCGGATGCGGTGAAAGCCGCACGTCCGGTTCGGGGGAGCGGCATGGGGAAACGGCCCGGCGAAATCCGGACACCGCGCCCCATGCCGACTCCCACTGGGCTCACGGAGGGGCCACAGCGCTATACAACCTCACCCTGCTCTGCTGGTACCACCACAACCTCATCCACCACACCGACTGGCAAGTCCGGATGAGGAATGGGCTACCGGAGTTCGTCCCACCAGCCTTTGTGGACCCGGAGCGAAGACCCAGACGCAACCTCCTCCACCGCCAAGGGGTGCGACATGATGGCCGTGCCGACCGAGACGGGTACGCGGCTGACCTCAGGCCGTCCCGGGATCGTCGAGTTCCTGCAACTGGGCGCCCACGGTGGCCGCCCGGGGGTGGCGCTGCTCGGTGAAGATCGTGAGTGCCTGGCGCCAGCAGTCGCCCGCCTCGGCCCTGCGCCCGATATGGGCCAGTGCGTGGCCGAGGTTGTCCAACGTCTCACCCTCGCCCCACCGGTCGCCGACCGCCCGCCGGATGGCCAGTGCCTCCCGGTAGTACTCGACGGCCTCATCGAACCGCTCGTCGGCCCGGCAGATCTCGCCAATGTTGTTCAACGTAATGGCCTCGCCGAGGCGCAGGCCGACCTTACGCCACAGGGCCAGGGCGGACCGGCAGTAGCCGAGGGCCTCCTCCAGCCTGCCGAGCAACCGGGAGACCTGCCCGAGCAGCATCAGATCGGCGGCCTCTCCCCACTCGTCGCCGACCTCGCGGCGGATCTCCAGCGCCTGCTGGCAGCAGTCCAACGCCTCGGAGAACCGCCCCACCCGGTGATAGGCCTCGCCCAGGTTGTGCAGGTTCGCGCTCTCGCCCCGGCGATCTCCGATATCGCTGGAGATCTCGCGAGCCCGGCAGCAGTTCTCGATCGCCTCCTCGTAACGGCGCAGCTCACGCAGCGCGCCGCCGAGGCCGTTGCGCATCCACGCCTCGGCGTACCGGTCGCGCTGCCGTTTCGCGGCGGCGAGCCCGAGCTCGTGCGTGGTCAGCCAGTCCGTCAGATGTCTGCGGAAAAAGAAGAAGTACCAGAGCGCGGCAGGCAGCTGCCAGGCAAGGGCGTTCCGGCCGGACTCGGCGGCGCACCGCACGGCGGCGACCAGGTTCGCCCGCTCCCGCTCGCACCAGGCCAGCGCCTCCTCGTACCCGGCGAACTCCAGGGGCGGCAGCGCCGATTTCGGCGGCTCGAGCTGGAAGATCCGCTGCGCATGCCGGTTCAGTACCCCGGTCGCCCGGTAGGCCGTCTGCAGGTACCAGTCGAGCAACCGGTCCAGTGCCGCCTCGACCGCATCGTTGCCGCAGAACTCCTCGGGCGGGACCCGCTCCACCGCGTAGTGCCGGAGCAGATCGTGAAACCGGTACCGGCCGGGCGCGGACGGCTCGATGAGGTGGGCGATGGCCAGCCGTTCCAGACCACGGACCGCGTACTCGTGCGGCTGGTCGACCAGTGCGGCGACCGCCTCGGAACTGAAGTCCGGGCCGGGCACGCGGCCGAGCACCCCGAACAGCCGCTGGCTGGCCGGATCGAGCCGCGCGAAGGAGTGCTCGAAGGCGGTGCCGACGGCCAGCTCCGGGTCCCCGGGGATCTCCAGCTGACGCAGCGGATTGCCCTCGGCGAGCTCGGCGGCCGCGCTGGTCAGCCGCAACCATGGCCGGGCCGAGATGTTCGCAGCCACGATTCGCAGGGCCAGCGGGAGACGCCCGCACAACCGGGTGACCGAGGCGGCCGACTCGGGCTCTTCGGCCACCCGCTGCTCCCCGACCATCCGGGAGAGCAGGCCGATCGCCTCCACCGGGGTGAGCGCGTCCAGCACGAGGCTGTGCGCGTCGTGCATCACCGAAAGCCCGCGCAGGTCGTTCCGGCTGGTGACAACGACAAGGCAGTCCGGGGTGCCGGGCAGCAGCGGGCGTACCTGGTCCGCCGAGGAGACGTTGTCCAGCACGACCAGCATGCGCTTACCGGACAGCAGGGACCGGTACAGCGCGGCCTGCTCGTCCAGGTCCACCGGGACCTGCGGCGGTGGAATGCCCAGCGCACGGAGGAAGCGGGCCAGCACTTCGGTCGGCTCCATCGGCGCGTCCGAGGTGTAGCCGCGGAAGTCCACGAACAGCTCACCGTCGGGGAACCGGTCGCGGACCCGGTGCGCCCAGTGCACGGCGAGCGCGGTCTTGCCCATGCCGGCGGCACCGGCGATGACCATGATCCCCATCGAGTTCGCGGCCTGCCGCGCCAGCATGGACTCCAGCCTGCTCAGCTCGGTCTCCCTGCCGACGAACCGCGGCACGTCGGCAGGCAGCTGCCGGGGCAGGTGCGTACCCGCGGCAGCCCCGGAAGGGGAGCCGCTGGCCAGGGTCTGGTCCCTGGTGAGAATCCGCTGGTGCAGCAGTTGCAGGTCGGAGCCCGGCTCGATGCCGAGCTCGCTGACCAGCACCTCCCGTGCCTCCCGGAAGGCCTCCAGCGCATCCGCCTGCCGCCCGGCCCGGTACAGCGCGAGCATCAGCAGGCCATGCAGCCGCTCCCGGAGCGGATTGGCGGTGAGCAGGTTGCGGATCTCGGCGATCAGGTCGGCGGCCTCGCCGAGGGCGAGCCGGGCCTCGAACAGCCACTCCTGCGCGTCCAGCCGTTCGTCGTTCAACGCGGCCGCCAGGGAGGTGGCGAACGGCCGCTGCACGGTCGACAGCGCGGGCCCCCGCCAGGTCGCCACCGCCGCCTCGAATGCCTCCTTGGCCCGCTCGAAGTTACCGCTGGTAGCCGCGGATCTGCCATCCTGCACGTGCTGCCGGAATATCTCCAGGTCAAGCTCACCCGGTTCCACCCGCAGGGAGTAGCCGGTGGAATGTGTGACTATCCGTAACTGACGATCCGGTTGTTCCGCCGTCAGCATCCGGCGCAGCCTGGACACCGAGACGTGCACGGTGTTGGCCGTGCCGCCGCTCGGGTCGTCCCCCCACACCAGCTCCAGCAGCCGCTCGACGGACACCACCCGGTTCGGCTCGCTGAGCAGGGCCGCGAGCAACGCGGTGGTCTTCGCCCCCCGGACCCGCAACCGGCCACCGGGACCCTCGACCTCGACCGGGCCCAGAATTCGGAAATCCACCGGTGACCTCCGCGACGGGCGAGCTGCCGGGCATGACGGGACGGCGTTTTCGCAGGAAGTATCGCACACCGTGACCATCGTTTTCATGATCCGGTGATCAGCGGCTGTCATGTGTTTGCAAGTGACGTGACAGGACCACGGCGCACCGTAGGGGTCACGCCGAGGTCGGAGGCGAGGCCGGGTGTCATCGCAGGCGCGGCGATGCGGCCCCTCCGACCGAGGCGTTCACAGGGCGGGCTCGCGTCGCCGAACCGGCTCGTGGGGGTGAGCCGGTACGGCGACGCGAGCCCCCGGCGGCCGCCAGGGATGTCTACTGAGAAACAGGCACTGACCGATGCTGTCCACTCAGGATTCGGACGGGGCCGAAACTCGACCTTTGACTGGTTTAGACCAACCGGGGTTTCCTGACAGGGTCACCAAGTGACACTCCGAATCGTTCCCTGCGCGAGGAGTATCATAATGTCACTACGTCGGATCCTGGGTGCGCTCGCCACCCTGGCGGCCACGGCGGCCATGGTCACCGTCGGCACCACAACCTCGACGGCGGCGCCGGCACCCGCACCGACACCCGCTTGCGACTATCCGGCCTGGCAGGCAGGCCAGTCCTACGTCGCAGGCGATATCGTGCGCTACACCGACGGCAACCTCTACCTCGCCGTACACGCCAATCCCGGCTACGACCCAGTGATCAGCCACTGGTACTGGGATCCCTACGACTGCGACGGCGACACCACACCGCCGGACCCCTCCGGGTTCGTGGTCAGCCAGGCCCAGTTCAACCAGATGTTCCCAGCCGGAACTCCTTCTACACCTACGGCGGCCTGACCACGGCCATGAACTCCTTCCCTGCGTTCGCCAACACCGGCAGTGACACCGTCCGCAGGCAGGAGGCCGCAGCCTTCCTTGCCAATGTGCACCACGAGACCGGCGGCCTGCGCTACATCGTGGAGCAGAACCAGAACAACTACCCGCACTACTGCGACCGGAGCCAGCCCTACGGCTGCCCGGCAGGGCAGGCGGCGTACTACGGCCGCGGCCCGATCCAGCTGAGCTGGAACTTCAACTACAAGGCGGCCGGTGACGCGCTGGGCATCAACCTGCTGCACGACCCCTGGCAGGTGCAGCACAACGCGGCGGTGTCCTGGAAGACCGCGCTCTGGTACTGGACCACGCAGAGCGGCCCCGGCACCATGACCGGCCACCAGGCGATGGTCAACGGGCACGGCTTCGGTGAGACGATCCGCAGCATCAACGGCTCGCTGGAATGCGATGGCGGTAACCCCGGCGAGGTGCAGAGCAGGGTGGACAGGTACCGGCAGTTCACCCAGATCCTCGGCGTGCCGACCGGAGGAAACCTCTACTGCTGATCCGGCTCCAGCACTGATCCCGTCGGGTCCCTCGTGCGCCTCCGCGCTCACGAGGGACCCGCGCATGCCCGCGGCGACCCCACCGGCGACAACTCATTACGTCGTAAGCTATCCTTGCCCATATCACTTTACGAAGTAAACTGTTAGCGACATCGCGGGGAAAGGCTGGAACACTCGATGCCCAAGGCACGACTGCATGACGGCAGCACCATCGACCTGGAGATACACGGAGCAGGCCCGACCCTGCTGCTGCCGGTCGACCCTCGACCGGCCGAAGGGCAGCAGGCCGAGGAGATGCGCAGGTGGGGAACCGATCCGGCGCTGGGCCGATCACTCATCGACGGCCTCAGCGACGCGTTTCGCGTGGTCGCGTTCGGCTACGAGGCGCAGGTACTGGCCGAGCCCAAACCGGAGACCCTCACCCCGGCGAACATCGTGCACGACCTCCTCGCCGTGGCCGATGCGGCAGGAGCCGAGCGGTTCGGCTACTACGGCTACTCCTGGCTGGCCATGACCGGGCTGCAACTCGCGATCCGCACCGACCGCATCGCCGCGCTCGCCATGGGCGGGTTCCCCCCGCTCGGCGGGCCGTATCCGGAGATGCTGCGGGTCACCACGGCAACGAGGGAGCTGGCGCTGGCCGCGGGAACGAAACCGGCAGTCGCACCGGGCACGGACGAACAGGACCAGTCGAAGGTGTCGGACCGGCAGGACTATGACTGGTCAACGGTGGAGGTGTCGATGACCGAGCCACAGACCCGTCAGTTCGTCACACTCTACGAAGCCCTCAGGGACTTCGACGATCTCGCCGCCCAGGACCGGATCGGCTGCCCCAGGTTGTGTTTCGTCGGCTCGGCCGACGAGATCCGCTACGGCGAGCGGTGGGGCAACGTCCGGGTGGACATGGCGGGTCCGGTCACCGGCAGGCGCGCCGAACTGGAGCAGCTCGGCTGGGAGGTGCATGTCCTCGATGGGCTGGACCACATGGGGGCCATGCAGGCGGAGCGGGTCCTGCCGGTGCTGCGGCCGTGGCTGGTCACCGCGCTGACCGGCGGGTGACCCGGGCTCAGCGGGACTGCAACGCGTCCAGGGCCACCGCCTGGGCCAGCACCAGCCTGCGATCCAGGGCCGGATCCTCGATGTGCACCAGGTAGTGGTCCCGGAAGCGGGTCTTCTTGTCCACCGCACCCACCGGGGTGGTGTCCCGGACGAAGTCGAAGTGGTACTTCAGCGGGAACGGCCAGTCACCCACCCACGGCAGGATCTCCCACGCCCGGCGGAACAGGGCCAGCCCCATGCTGCGCTCGCTGATGGTGACCGGGTCCTGGCCGGGCTGGTCGAGCTGCCAGGTGGAACGCAGCAGGGACTTGCCGAACTTCTTGCCGAACAGCCCGATCGGCTGGCCGTCCGGGGTGGTCACGTCGTAGCCGCTGGCCAGGTCGATCACCTTGCGCGCCTTGAACGCGGCCAGCACGGAACTCTTGCTCTCGTCGGTGTAGAGGGTGACCTGCTCCTTGAAGGCCATCCGCTTCTGTTCCACGAAGGCGACCAGCGGACCCGGCTCGCCGTGCCCGTCGTCGGCGAAGATCTGGTAGCGGTTGACCATCATGGTGATCTTCTGGTGCATATGGAACCGCTGCTGAGCCTGTAGCTCCTGGACGTCCACCGAACCCCCCTACGAAACCTGCGTGTCCGACCGTATCGGCTACCCGCAGTATGTCACCCGATCGTAGCCGGGCGCGGGTCGGCCCTGCCGGTCAGCGGGCGAGGTGGTAGTCCCCGGCGTCGAAGTCGGCGAGCTCGCGGGTGTACTGCACGGCGAAGCCCGGGTACATCGCGGGGTTGAACCCGTCCTCGGTGAGGTACCAGCTACGGCAGCCGGAGTTCCAGGTGGTCTTGGCCAGCCTGCGCTGCAGTTCGGTGTTGAAAGCCTCCTGGGTATCCGCGCGTACCTCCATACTGCGCAGGTTGCGTTCCAGCATGAGCCGGATGGCCTTGACGATGTAGTCCACCTGCGACTCGTTGTAGACCAGCACCGAGTTGTGGCCCGGCCCCGAGTTGGGGCCGAAGGTGAGGAAGAGATTGGGATAGCCCGCGACGCTGACGCTCTTGTACGCCCGCGCGCCGGTGGACCACTCCTCGGCGAGCACCCGGCCACCGCGGCCGGTGATCGGGTAGGGCGTCGAGGTCTTGCTCACCTCGAAACCGGTGGCGAACACGATGCAGTCCACCTCGTGCTCGATCCCGTCCGCGGTGCGGATCCCGTTCGGGGCGATGGTGGCGATCGGCCAGGTGACCAGCTTGCAGTTCTCCCGTTGCAGTGCCGGGTAGTAGTCGCTGGTCATCAGCACCCGCTTGCAACCGAGCCGGAAGTCCGGGGTGAGCTGGCGGCGTAACCAGGAGTCCCGCACCGTGAGCCGCAGATGCGCCCTGGCCAGCCCCTGCAGGGCGGTGGTGAACGGGCTGTCCCACACCACGCCGAGCGCCATCAGCTCATGCGCCCAGAACAGCGCCGCGCGGTAGGCCCGCTGCACTGCGGGCCTGCGCCGGAACAGGGCGGTCAGCCAGGCAGGGTAGCCGTGGTCGAGGCGCGGCATGACCCAGCCAGGGGTGCGCTGGAACACCCGGACGCTGCGCGCCTGCTCGACCAGCCGGGGGATGATCTGGACCGCGCTGGCCCCGGTGCCGATCACCGCGACCCGCTTGCCGGTCAGGTCGTAGTCGTGATCCCACCGCGCGCTGTGCATGGTGTGCCCGGTGTAGCTTGCGAGGCCCGGGATATCCGGCAGGCTGGCGTTGGCCAGCGGACCGGAGGCCAGCACCGCGGCGCGGGCGGTGAACCGGCGGCCGTCGGCGGTGCGGGCCGTCCAGGTTCCCGGATCGTCCGCGAAGGACAGTCCGGTCACCTCGGCCCCGAAGCGGATCTGCGGGCGCAGGTCGTACTCCGCCACCACCCGTCTGATGTAGTCCAGTATCTCCGCGCCGCCCGAGTAGGCCCGAGTCCAGTCGGGGTTGGGTGCGTAGGAAAGGGAGTACAGCGGCGAGGGCACATCGCAGGCCGCGCCGGGGTAGGTGTTGTCCCGCCAGGTACCGCCCACGTCCGAGGCCCTTTCCAGGATCACGAAGTCGTGGATACCCGCCTGCCGCAGCCGGATCGCCGTACCGAGACCGGCGAAACCGGCCCCGATGATCACGACCGTGCCGTGTTCCTCGGCGCCCCCGGTCATTTGGCCACCGGTTCGTGCGTGAGCTCCTTGGCCCAGCTCGGCGTCTTTCCGGTCAACCGCGCGGGAATGCGGCTGGTGAGCCGGACCAGCGGGTCGGCGAGGAAGCGATGGTACGGGTGGGTCCGGTCCACCACCATCGCGGCCTGCCGCTTGAACAGCTGGTAGGCGGGAACCCGCCGGGTGTTGCTGCTGCGCTGTCCATTGGTGACGAACCGCTTGACCGCGTTGTGCAGCTTGCGTTCGGACAGTCCCATCGCGACGATGTTGTCCCGCATCTTGTTCAGCAACGGCACGTACAGCAGCAGGCCGAGCAGGATCTGCGGTTTCAGTATCGAGGCGGACTCGATCAGCAGCCTGCGCAGCGGGCCCGCACCCACCAGGTCGAGCACCTGGAAGTCCACCACGATATGCCGGGACTCGTCGGAGTTGATGTGCTTGAACACCTCGTGGCACAGCGGGTCGGCCACCTCGTCCAGCAGGAACTTCACCAGTGCCCCGTCCAGCGCGCACTCCAGCATCGGGATCAGCGTGGCCAGGCCGGAAAGCGGTGCGCCATCGGCATAGCGGTCCAGCATCTGGATGGCCAGCCGGACATTGACGTTCGGCTCCGGCACCTGGTCATCCTCCAGCATTCCCCAGCGGCGCATCAACGCCAGCTCGGCGTTGGCGTGCTTCTGTTCCTCGGCGTGGAAGTAGGTGTAGATCTCCTTGATAGTCTCGTTCGGCGCCTTCCTGGCGAGGGCCGCGAACCCGCGGGCACCGATGTTCTCGATCCAGACCAGGTCGGTCATGAACTCCTTCAGCTGGGGTCGCTGCTCCTCGGTGATCAGCTCAGCACCCGGCGCATCCCAGTCGATATCGGCCAGGGCCCACTGCTTGTCCTTGACCGTCTGCAACATGTCCGCGAAGTCGAATGGCATGGTCGTGGTCTCCTCTCCGGGTTCAGGTCTCGCTTTTCGGGAGCAACCGGCCGAGCAGCCCGGCCGCGCGGGTGTAGCCGGCTGGGAAGAACCGCTTGCCGCGCCAGGCAAGCCGGGCGTCCCACTGCGGAAGGACGTGCAGCCGCCCGCGGTCGTGCGCGTCGAGGGTGCGGCGCACGATCCGATCCGGGCTGCTGCCGGTAAGGCGCATCAGGACGGTGGCGGCGCGAGCGGCGGCCGCCTCGATCAGTTCCCCGGAAACGATGTCGGTCCGGACGAAGGTGGGGCACAGCACGGTCACCCCGACCCCGGTTCCGGAAAGCTCGGCGGCGAGTGTCTCCGAAACGGACAGCACGGCCGCCTTGCTCGCGCTGTACGCTGCCATCCGCGGAGCCGCGGCGAAGGCGGCAGCGGAGGCGACGTTGATGATCCCGCCACCACCCGCGGCCCGCAGCCACGGGACGAACACATGACAGCCGTGCACCACGCCCCACAGGTTGACCTCGAGGGTGCGCCGCCAGTCCGGTAGTGGCGTCTCGCCGATCACCCGGCCGCCGGTGCCGATGCCCGCGTTGTTCACCACCAGCCCGGCCGGGCGGCCGAGCCAGTGCTCCGCGGTTTCGGCGAGGTCCCATACCTGCGCCTCGATGGAGACATCGCAGGCGACCGGCAGCGCCCGGCCACCCCGGCCCTCGATGGTGGCCGCGGTCTCCTTGGCCGTCGCGGGGTCGAGATCGGCGCAGACCACGCTGCCGCCCCGGCGGGCCAGTTCCATGGCGAACGCCCTGCCGATGCCGCTGCCCGCCCCGGTCACCACGGCCGCCGCCGCATGGCTGCGGCGCGTCGCCGGCATGGATGCACTCACCGGGCCTCCTCTCCTCGCCTGCTTCGCACCTGCCGCCGGACGAAGGCGGCGGCCGCGGCCAGCGCCGGGTTCGCCTCCGGGACCAGCAGCGGAAGTGCCTGGAACACGTGCATCTGCCCGGGCCAGATCTCCAGCTCGCACCGGGTTCCCGCGGCCCGCAACGAGCGGGCGAGGTGCTCGGCGTCGGCGGCGAGCATCTCGGCCCCGCCCGCCTGGACCAGGGTGGGCGGGAAGCCGTCCACACCGTCGAAGGCGAGCGCCAGCCGCGGGTGGGCTGCGTCGGTGTCCCCGGTGTACAGCGCGACCATCCGGCGCGCCCGCTCCGCGGAGATCATGGGGTCCCGCCTGCGCCGTTCCCTGCCCCGCGCCAGTTCGAGCGAGGGGTCGACCAGCGGGGAGAACAGCACCACCGCGGCCGGGGCAGGCAGCCGGGAGCGCAGCAGCTCGAGGGTCAGGTCGAGGGCGAGGTGGCCGCCCGCGGAGTCCCCGGCGAGCACGATCCGGTCCCCGCGGTGGCCGCATCCGCGCAGCCAGTCGTAGGCGGCACGGACATCCTCCGCGGCGGAGGGAAACCGGTGCCGCGGGGCGAGACGGTAGTCGCAGGCGAACACCGGGCATCCGGTCATCGCAGCCAGCCGGGAGGTCAGCCCGCGATGGGTGCGCGCCGAGCACACCGCGTAACCGCTGCCGTGCAGGTACAGCAGCACCGTGCCCGCCCGCCGCTCGCCCGGCCCGCGTACCCATTCACCGCGCACCCTGGTCCCGCCCGCGCCGGGGATGTCGACCCGGCTCACCTCGGTGCCCGGCAGCACCGGGCCCAGGAATGCCAGCGAACCGGCCACGATCCGGCGGGACAGCCGTACCCCGCGTTCCGATGCGGGCAGGACCGTGGTGAGCGGCCGGAGGGTGACCGCGGTGACGCCGGACAACCAGCGCGCCCGCCACGAGGCCGCCCGCCGGGGTGCGGTCGCCTGATCTGATGGCACTTGCCATCTCTGATGGCGCATGCCATCCGATTGTGCTCGTGGGAGGCCGGTTGTCAAGATGGGATCCATGCGCACCCGATCCCGGACCTATGCGGGCCGCAGTGCCGAGCAGCGCACGGCGCAGCGGCGCCGCAGGCTGGTCGACGCGGCGATGGAGATCTGGGGCGACCAGGGATGGGCCGCGGTCACCATGCGCGGGGTGTGTGCCAGGGCCGGGCTGATAGACCGCTACTTCTACGAGAGCTTCGCCGACCGGGAGGCGCTGCTCGCCGCGGTCTGGGACCAGGTGTTCGAGGAGACCATGGCCCTGCTGCTGGAAGCCATCGCGGACAAGGGCGACCAGCACCCGATCGACCAGCTGCGCGCCGCGATCGCCGCTTTCGTGCACCACGTCGCGGGCGATGCGCGCCGGGCCCGGATCGCCTTCGGCGAGCACGCGGGCAGCCCGACCCTGGAGCAGCGCCGCCGGCAGGCCTTACAGCAGGCCACCGACCTGCTGGTGCGGACGGGCCGCCGCTACCTCGAGCCCGGGGTGGACGAGGACGCGCTCCGGATGAGCACCCTGATCGGCATCGGCGGTTTCGTCGAACTGGTCACCGCATGGCATGCCGGGGTGGTGGACACCGACGCCGAGCGGCTCATCGAGCACGCAACCGAGGTCGGTACCGCGCTCGCCGCCCGCTATCTCCGCGCGGACCTCAGCGCAGGGCGGTAGCGAGGAACTCGACGCTGTCCGCCCACGCCTCGGCCCGTGCCATGGTGGTGGCCTCGGGACTGCCGCCAAGGTCGAAGGTCACGCCGGGGCCGGGGCTCGTGGTGCTGGTGAGCGGGGCACCGGGTGGACCGGCGATCCCGTGGCCTGCACCAGGGAACACCCGGTGCCGGAAATCGTGCGGGTGCCCGGCCGCCGACAGCCGGTCCATGGCTACCTGGCAGTAGTCCGCACCCGGCCACATCCGGTCGTCCGCGGCGGACAGCAGCAACACCGGCCCGCGGATCCGTTCCACCGGGATGCTCACCCGCTCGAGTTCGGCCGGATCCTCCGGCGGCGGCCGGAACGCCCGGGCCAGCGGCACCGGTTGTCCACTCCGGACACACGCGCGCAGCTCCTCGGACAGGGTGTACGGCAGGTACGGTAACGGCTCGCCGCGCAGGGTCCACGGCGGGGCAGGCGTGCCGAGGATGTCCAGCAGCCCGCCACGGCGGTAGTCGATCCCCTGGGTCACCACTCCCCCGCCGACCACTCCGGCCACCGCGCCGACACGCGGGTCGTGCGCGGCGAGCAGCAGCGCGGCCTCCGCCCCGCGGGACCCGCCCAGCACCCCGAACCGTTGCCCGGCGAGCGGTTGCCCGGCCAGGACGTCCAGCGCGCGGAAGAAGTACTCCAGCGGCACCCGCACCAGGCCCGGCGGCAGCCCAGGGGCGCCGAAGTAGGCCAGTGCGAGCACCGTGAACCCCTCGGCGGCCAGCATCCGGGCGTCACGCTCGTGCAGCCCGCCTTCCGAGCCGCCCAGCAGCAGCACCCCTGGCGCCGGGCCGGGGTCCGCGGGAACGCACAACACGCCGGAAAGCCCGCCCTCCAGGACTCGCCGCACCTCCACCTCACCCGCCATACCGACAGCCAACCACAACGGCGGCCCTGTGACACGCGGCTGATCGGGGTTGCCGCGCGGTATCCCGGGCTGACAGGTTGGGTCCGGCATGCCGAACGGCTCGACCCTGCCGCGTCGCCGGCCGCGCACGAAAGGACCCGCTCGCCCGATGACCGTGAACGCCGAGGACACCACCGCGTGGATCCGCCGATACCACCCGGCTCCGGATGCACCGCACCGACTGGTCTGCTTCCCGCATGCGGGCGGGTCGGCCAGCTACTACTTCCCGGTCGCGCGCTCGCTCTCGCCGCGGGTGGACGTGCTGGCCGTGCAGTACCCCGGCCGCCAGGACCGGCACACCGAGCCGTGCATCGACGACATCGGCGAGCTGGCCGGCCGCACCGCCGAGGCGCTGCGGCCGTGGACCGGCCAGCCGCTGGCCTTCTTCGGGCACAGCATGGGCGCCAGCCTCGCCTTCGAGGTGGCGAGGAGGTTCGAGGCCGATGGCATCCTGCTGAGCCGCCTTTTCGTCTCCGGGCGGCGGGCGCCGACCCGCACCAGGAACGACGGGGTGCATCAGCTGGACGACGAGGGCCTGCTGGCGGAGATGCGCATGCTGGGCGGAACCGAGGCGGCCGTGCTGCAGGAGGAGGACCTGCTCCGGATGATGCTGCCCGTGCTGCGCAATGACTACAAGGCCGCCGAGACCTACCGCTACGTCCCCGGCCCGGACGTCAGCTGCCCCATCCACGCGCTGGTCGGCGACCAGGACCCGCGAGTCCCCGTGGATGAGGCCCGCTCCTGGGGCGACCACACCTCGGGCGAGTTCACCCTGCGGGTGTTCCCTGGCGGGCACTTCTATCTCGGCCAGCAACAGGCGGAGGTGCTACGGACGATCTCCGAACACCTCGGCTGAAAACCACCCGTCGCGGCGCGGCCGGTTCCTCATTCGGCGATCTTGGTCCGCCCCGTCCAGGCGAAAACCGCGATCTTCTCCCCGCCCGCGGTATTGAACTGGCCATTGTGCGAGAAGTGCTCATAGCCCGCACCGGTGCTCACTTTGACCTGTTCAGCCAGGTCGACCACCTCACGACGCCGGTCGACATCGGACAACGTGGCCGGACCACCGACCAGTTCAGCCTTGATTCCAGCCACGGCATCCCCTCGGGGCAAATTGATCGATAAAACGACCCCAGAACACTGTGCTCTGCATCACAATCTTGCGGACTTCGCCGTGAACTGTCAAGCGGCGCAGGACGGAGAAAACGTCAGCGCGCGGCGGCATACACCCTGCCGACCGTGTCGGCGAGACCGGCCAGGCCGGGCAGCACCGCGTCGGCGATCGCCGGGTCGTTGTCCTCGGCCAGCCGGTTGATCCACACCCGCGGGATGTCCAGCTCGTGCGCGGGCACGATGTCGTGGAAGTAGCTCTGCGCCACGTGGACCCACTGCTCCCGGCGCACCCCGAAGGTCCGCTCGAACCGGGTGAAGTGCTCATGCCTCGGCTTGTAGCAACCGACGTCCTCGGCCGTGACGATCGCGTCCACCGGCACCCCGAGCCTGCGTTGCGACTCACCGATGATGTCCCGATCGCAGTTGGTGAGCAGGGCCAGCCGCCAACCCGCGGCGCGTAGCTCGGTCAGCGCGGCGCGGGTGTCCGGAAACACCGGCCAGTGGGCGATTCCGGCGGCCAGCACGGCGGCGTCGTCCGCGGTGAGCAGTTCGAGCCCGGCCTCGGCGCAGGTCCGGCGTAACGCCTCGGCCATCACCTCGCGGTAGCGCAGCGTGGGGAACTCGGCCTGCACCCGCGGCTCATGCCGGTTGTAGACCGGGAGCAGCTCGGCTCCCCGGCCGGGGAACAGCAGCTCCGCCCCGGTCGCGATGCCATGCCGCCAGTCCACCAGCGTGCCGAAACAGTCGAACGTGGCCCAGCGCAGGTCACTCATCAGCGGCGTCCTTCCTTCCGATCCCGTCAGACTGTCAGTCTGCTATACAGTCAGACAAACGGCAAGGACGGCCGCGACCCGCTCGGGTGCCGAGAACGGGGACAGGGAAGGGTGGCCAGGCCACCACGGGGTCAGGGGGTGTCCTGCTGCTCCCTGCGCGCCTTGGCTCGCCGCTTGCCCTCGTGCATCGCGGCGACGCGGGGCACCGGAATGGTGTGCCCCTCCTCGATCAGGTCGGCGGGCAGGCCCTGCGGGGCAGGCATCGACTCCGCCCACGGATCGGCGGATCCGAGCAGCCCCACCGCGTTGCGGATGGTGAAGTCACCCGGCGCGATCCGGTCCAGGTCCGTCCAGGCCACAGGGAAGGACACCGGGACCCCTGGCCGGATGCGCGGGCTGTACGCGGCGACCACGGTCGCGCCGCCCGCCCTGGTCGGGTCGAGGAACACCTTGCCACCGCGGTCGGCCTTGATGAACGCCGTGGTGGCGAGTGCGGGGTCGATGCGCTCGGCCCTGGCCGCCAGTGCCCTGGTCGCCGCCGCGGTGTCCTCCATGTCCTGGTGCGCCTCGATCGGCACGAACACGTGCAGCCCCTTGGCGCCGCTGGTCTTCACCACCCCCGCCAGCCCGGAGTCGGCGAGGGCCTGCCGCACCAGTAACGCGGCCCGCGCGGCCTGCCGGAAGCCCTCGGCCCCCTGTTCCCCTTCGGCTTCCCCATCGGCGGGCGGGTCCAGGTCCAGCACCAGGTGGGTGGGACGGCTCATCGCCTCGGCACGGGCCAGGGTCGGGTGGTACTCGATGGCGCGCTGGTTGCCGAACCACAGCAGGGTGCGCCGGTCATCACACAGCGCGTAGGAGACCTCCCGGCGCGAGGCCTCCGCCCAGACCGGAACGGTGCGCACCCAGGAAGGGGTGTACTTCGGCACGTTCTTCTGCATGAACGGCGCCTGGCCGCGCAGCACCCGCATGACCGAGAGCGGCCTGCCGCGCAGTCCCGGCAGGATGCGGTCACAGACGGCGTCCAGGTAGTCCACCAGGTCCCGCTTGCTCGCCCCCGCCTGCTCGAACAGCGGCTGGTCGAGGTTGGTCAGCGGCACGCCCGCCCGTGACTCGCCACTCCGTGTGGTTCCCACGGGTCCACCTCACCGTGCTCACCCGTCCCGGTCAACAGCGGATGCCGGACCTGCCGCGGTACCGACCGGTCGGTATGATGCGGGCATGAGCACTGACACCGAGCTGACCAACCACCAGTTCCGGCTCGCGGCGCGCCCGCAGGGCCTACCCCAGCGCACGGACTGGGAGTACCGCACCGAACCGGTCGGCGAACCGGAGGAGGGGCAGTTCCTCGTCGAGGTCTCGCACCTCTCGCTGGACCCCGCGATGCGCGGCTGGATGAACGAGGGCAAGTCCTACATCCGGCCGGTGCGCATCGGCGAGGTGATGCGGGCGGGCGCGATCGGCAGGGTGATCGCCTCCCGGCACCAGGACTTCGCCGTCGGCGAGCAGGTGTCCGGCATGTTCGGCGTGCAGGAGTACGCCATCTCCGACGGTCGTGGCGTGCAGCGGGTGGACACCCGCAGCGCACCGCCGGAGAGCTACCTCGGCGCGCTCGGGATGACCGGGATGACCGCCTACTTCGGACTGTTCGACATCGGAAAGCCGGAGCCGGGGCAGACCGTGGTCGTCTCCGGAGCCGCGGGCGCGGTGGGCAGCGTGGTCGGCCAGCTGGCCAAAATCAAGGGCTGCCGGGTGATCGGGATCGCGGGTGGCGAGGAGAAGTGCCGGCTGCTGGTGGACGAGTTCGGCTTCGACGCGGCGATCGACTACAAGTCCGCCGACCTGAAGGCGGAACTGCGCACGCATGCTCCGGACGGGGTGGACGTGTACTTCGACAACGTCGGCGGCGAGATCCTGGACGCGGTACTGGCCCGGCTCGCACTCGGCGCGCGGGTTGTGCTGTGCGGGGCGATCTCCCAGTACAACGCCACCGAGCAGGTCAAGGGCCCGGCAAACTACCTCTCGCTGCTGGTCAATCGCGCCTCGATGACCGGCATGGTGGTCTTCGACTACGCCGATCGCTACGGCGAGGCCGCGGCGGAGCTGGCCGGCTGGCTGGCCGCGGGCAAGCTGCGCGCCCGCGAGCACGTCGTCGAGGCGGGGATCGAGACCTTCCCTGAGACCCTGCTGAGCCTGTTCTCCGGGGCCAACGTCGGCAAGCTGGTGCTCAAGATCCGCGACTAGTCACGGGCGGCGGCAGGCCGTTGCCCGAGTGCCTTCGACCAGGTGACGACCTGTTCCAGCACCAGGTTCAGCCGTGCGGTCTGCTCCGCGCCAGGAACCCAGGCATCGGGATCGGTGAACAACTCGGTGTCGGTGTGCTTGTCCAGCGCGACCTGCGTCCGCACGGTGGCCACCCCCACCTCACCCAGGATCTGGCGCAGGTGCTCCACGGCGCGGACGGCCCCCGCGGCGCCGTAACCGACGCACCCGGCAGCCTTGTCGTGCCATTCCCGGTAGAGGAAGTCGATCGCGTTCTTCAGCGCGCCGGAAACCGAGTGGTTGTACTCCGGGGTCACGAACAGGAACCCGTCGAAGGAGTCGATCGTCGCGGCCCATGCCATGGTGTGCTCGTGCCGGTACCGGCCGCGGATCGCCGGTTCCGGCTCGTCCAGCAACGGCAGCCGGTACTCGGCCAGGTCGACCAGTTCGACCTCGGCCGTACCGGCCAGCACCAGCGGGTGCCTGCCTGCCACCTCGAGTACCCAGTCCCCCACCCGGCCTGCTCTCCTGCCAGGGCGCGTGCTGCCGAGAATGATGCCGATCCGGGTCATCTGCCTTGCCTCCCTGCGCGTTTCGACCTACCCGGGTAAAGTACAACGTATATGGCAACAGGTAAAACGATTCGTGCAAACGAGTCGAGGGGGCGACTATGACCAGGAACGACCCGCCGAAGGCAGGCACTCGCGGTGGGCTGGCGGACAAGCGCAGGGCGATCCTCGCCGGTGCCTTCACCGTGTTCGCACGGGACGGCTATACCCGCGCGAGCATCGACGCGATCTCGACCGAGGCCGGCGTGTCCACCCGCACCATCTACAACCACTTCCGGGACAAGACGGAGCTGTTCGAGACCGTGATCCAGCAGAGCGCCGCCGAGGTGGCGCGGGCGCAGATCGCCATCATCGAACGCGAGCTGCGCAAGATCACCGACCTGGAGGCCGACCTCATCGCCTTCGGCACGGCCTGGCTGACCCCGACCCCTGACCACGCCGAGCATGAGGCCCTGGTACGGCAGATCAACGCCGACACGGAGCACATCCCGCGGGCCGTGCTCGAGACCTGGCAGCGAACCGGGCCGCTGCGGGTCCGCAAGGAGCTCGCAGGCCGCTTCCGCGAACTGGCCGAGGACGGGCTGCTGCGCATCCCGGACGCCGACCGGGCGGCACGGCACTTCGCGCTGCTCATCTCCGAGGGCGACGTCGCGGGCAGGCACGGGCGGCAGGAGGAGGAGATCGCCGAGACGGTAGCCGCGGGCGTGCGGGCGTTCCTTTATGGCTACCGGGCCTGAGTTACGGCCCTTTGTGGCTACCGGGCACTGAGTTACGGCGGCGGCAGCACGCCGCACAGTGCCTCGATCGCCGCGGGGTAACCGTGCTCGGGCGGGGTGGCGTAGCCGACGACGAGCCCCTCGGCGGCTGGCATGGTGGCCTCCGGATGCCGGAAGGGAGCCAGGCCGTCCACGGCGAGGCCCTGCCAGCCTGCCGCGTCCAGGATCGAGCGCTCGGTACCCGGCCGGAGCCGGAGCACCGCGTGCAGCCCGGCCGCGATGCCGGTGGGCACGATATGGGGCGCCCGCAGGGCGAGCAGGTCCACCAGCTGGTCCCGGCGACGCCGGTAGCGCTGGCGCATCCGCCGGACATGCCGGTCGTACGCGCCGGACTCGATCAGGTCGGCGAGGGTCAGCTGGTCGGCGACACCGACCCAGCCCTCCCGCTCCCCCTTGACCCGCAGCACCGTGTCCACCAGGTGCTCGGGCAGCACCATCCAGCCAAGGCGCACCGCGGGCGAGAGGCTCTTGCTGACCGAACCGAGGTACACCACCCGGTCGGGGTCCAGCCCCTGCACCGCGCCGACCGGCTGGCGGTCGTAGCGGAACTCCCCGTCGTAGTCGTCCTCCAGCAGCAGGCCGTCCCTGGCACCCGCCCACTCCACCACCGCGGAGCGCCGCTGCGGATGCAGCGGACCCCCGGTCGGGAACTGGTGAGCCGGGGTGAGCAGCACGGTCCGGACCTCGCGCAGCCCGGTGAGTTCCGCCACGGCCGCACCGTGCTCGTCCAGGGTCAGCGGGATCGTGCGCACCCCGGCTTCGGCCAGCAGCGACCGGTGGAAGTCCAGGCCGTAGGACTCCACCGCCAGCGGGCCACCCAGCACCCCGCCGCCGAACAGCAACCGCAGCGCGTGCGCGAACCCGGCACAGATCACGATCCGCTCGGGTTCGGTGCGCACCCCGCGCACCCGGGCAAGGTAGCCGGCCAGCGCGCGGCGCAGCTCGGGGCGACCGCGCGGGTCCCCCGGCCCGAACGCCTCGGTCGGCGCGGCGAGCAGCGCGCGACGGGCGGAGGCCAGCCAGTCGGTGCGCGGGAAGGAGGCGGCATCCGGCTGGCCCTGCCGCAGATCGTGGGTGAGTCGCGGCCCCGCTCGTGCCCGGCTCCTGCCGGCAGGCAACGGCTCCGCGCGGATGGCCACCGCGGTCCCCGATCCCTGGCGCGCCGTGAGCCAGCCCTCGGCGACCAGCTCGGCGTAGGCGTCGGCCACCGTGTTCCGAGCCAGGCCGAGGTCGGCGGCCAGCGAGCGGTAGGGCGGGAGGCGGGTGCCGGGAGCGAGCCGCCCGGTCCGGATCGCCTCCCGCAGAGCGCGGATCAGCGCGGCCCGGCGCCCGCCCTTTCCCGGCAGCTCGAGATGCAGGTCCCGGCCCACCCGCTCGGCCCAATTGACCCACGAATCCTCCATGGAAATGCACCATACAACCGGTCGATTCCAGCCGTAGCGTCGTGACCATGACGAACAACGGCATGCAACGAGTCAACATCACCAAGGCCGCCCCGAAGGCCTTCAAGGCGCTGATCGGTTTCGACGCCGCCGCGCGCGAGGGCCTCGACCCGGCGCTGGTGGAGCTGGTGCAGATCCGCGCATCGCAGCTCAACCACTGCGCCTACTGCCTGCACATGCACACCTCGGACGCCCGCAAGGCGGGCGCGGACGAGCAGCGCCTGCACATGGTGGCGGTCTGGCGGGAGGCCACCGGCTTCTTCACCGAGGAGGAGCAGGCGGCACTGGACCTGACCGAGGCCGTGACCAAGGTGTCGGTGGACGGGGTCCCTGATGAGGTCTACCGGCGGGCGGCAGCCTCGTTCGACGAGACCCGCCTCGCCACCCTGATCACGATGATCTGCACGATCAACACCTGGAACCGGATCGCGATCAGCACGGCCAAGGTGCCCGGCACCGACGAGCGGCCCGGCAGCGGGAGCGCGGCATGACACACACCATCGTCAATCCCGCAGAACTGCATGATCCGGTGCCGTTCGGGTACAGCCATCTCACCGAGGTTCCCGCGGGAAGGCTGGTGTTCGTCGCCGGGCAGTACGGCTCCGGCGCCGACGGCCAGGTCGTCTCGGCGGACTTCGCCACCCAGGTGCGGCAGGCCGTGGCCAACCTGGGTACCGCACTGGGCGCGGTCGGCCTCGGCTACCGGAACGTGGTCCGCCTCGGCACCTACGTGGTGGGGCACGACGCGGCCAAGCTGGAGACCATCACCGGAGTACTCGGCGAGATCTGGGGCGAGCGACCGCCCGCGCAGACCCTCATCGGCGTGGCCGCGCTCGCCCTTCCGGAGATGGCGTTCGAGATCGACGCCGTCGCCACCGGATGAGGAGCCACGGCCGATCCTGGAACAGACTCTCAGGAAACCGCCGGTAGCGTGATCCGCATGCTGGCCGCGCCACCGATCAGGCTCTACCTCGCCGTGGAGTACACGGTGCTGTTCTTCGGGTTGGTCGTGCTCTACACCCTGCTGTTCCAGGGCACCAGTCCGATTCCGGTGTTGCTCGTACTCGGCGCCGCCGTGGTCATGTACCTGCTGCGCTCGCCCGCATTCGACCGTTCCGCGTTGTGGCGGCCGGACGCGCTGCCCGGCCAGTTGCGGTCGATCGGCCTGCTCTGGGGAGTGACCGCGGTCGGCGCGGGCGCCGTGGTGGCGATCGCGCGTCCCGAGCTGCTGTTCACCCTGCCCCGGGAGGAACCGCTGACCTGGGCGCTGGTCATGGTGCTGTATCCGCTGGCCAGTGTGTACCCGCAGGAACTGATCTTCCGCGCGTTCCTGTTCCAGCGTTACGCCCCGGTGTTCGGCGAGGGGCACGGCATGGTGGGCGCGAGCGCGGCCGCGTTCGGGTTCGTGCACCTGCCGTTCGGCAACTGGATCGCGATCGTGCTTTCCCTTGCCGGCGGCTGGATCTTCGCCAGCAGGTACCGGCGGACCAGGTCGCTGTTCACGGTGTCCTTCGAGCACGCGCTGTACGGCATGCTCATCTTCACCATCGGGCTCGGCCTGTACTTCTACCACGGCGCCGTGCCCGGCTGAGTGGCACGGAGCGGGCCGGCACACGCCACCTTGACCTCTAGTCAGCTCGAGATTCCATGCTGGTCTCGGCACCAGGGGAACGGGCGGACAAGGAGCGTGAGCGGCATGCGGGCAGTGCAGGTGACCAGGTTCGGCGGACCGGAAGTGCTGGAGGTGCGCCAGGTTCCGGATGTGCGGGCCGGGCAGGGCCAGGTCGTGGTGCGGGTGGCCGTCGCCGACGTGCTGTTCCTGGACACCCAGCTCCGCTCGGGCTGGGGTGGCGAGCACTTCCCGCTGCACCCGCCTTATGTGCCGGGCGGCGGGGTGGCGGGCACGGTGCTGTCGGTCGGCCCGGATGTACCCGAAGACCTGGTGGGGCGCCGCGTGGTCACCATGACCGATGGCGGCGGGTACGCCGAGCGGGTCCTCGCCGACGCGGCCGGGCTGGTCGATGTTCCGGACGAGCTGAGCCTGCCGGACGCGGCGGCCCTGCTCCAGACCGGACCCGCCGCGCTCAGCCTGGTCGAGGCGGCAGCGCTGGAACCGGGCGAGTGGGTACTGGTCACCGCGGCCGGCGGCGGCCTCGGCCTGCTGCTGGTGCAACTGGCCCGCGCCGCGGGTGCCAGGGTCGTGGCGGCCGCGGGCGGGGCACGGAAACTGGATGCGGCCGGGCAGCTGGGCGCCGAGCTGACCGTGGACTACACCGAGCCGGACTGGACGGCGCGGGTCAGCGCGGCGACCGGGGGCCCACGGGTGGTGTTCGACGGGGTCGGCGGGGACCTCGGCGCGGCCGCCTTCAGCCTCGCCGCGCGGGGCGGCCGGATGTTCGCCTACGGTGTGCCCAGCGGCGGGTTCGCCGAGATCGACGCAGGGGAGGCACAGCGGCGCGAGATCACCGTGACCGGAATCGAGCAGGTGCAGTTCGCGCCCGCGGACGGCACCCGGCTGGCCGGGCAGGTGCTGCGGGCGGCCGCGCAGGGCAGGGTGACCCCGGTGATCGGGCGAACCTTCCCGCTGGAGCGGGCGGCCGAGGCACATGCCGCCATCGAGTCCAGGGAGGTCGTCGGACGAACCCTGCTGCTCGCCTGACCGCACTATCCACACAGGAGGGTGGAAAAGATGCCGAAAGCAGCCCGTTTCAGCCGTTACGGCGGCCCCGAGGTACTGACCGTCGAGGAGGTCCCGCTTCCCGAGCCGGGTCGGGGCCAGGTCCGGGTCGCGGTCGCCGCGGCCGGGGTGAACGCCATCGACTGGAAGATCCGAAGCGGATTCTTCGCGGGCTCCGATGCCCCGGATGAGCCACAGGGCACCGGGTTCGACCTGGCAGGGACGGTCGATGCGGTCGGCGAGGGAGTGCGCTCCCTGCGTCCGGGGACCGCCGTGTTCGGCAAGGCCGCGACCGGGGCCGTCGCCACGCACGCCCTCGCCGACGCCGACGGCCTGGTGGCCAAGCCGGACTGGCTGTCCTTCCCGCTGGCCGCGGGGCTGCCGGTGGTCGCCGAGACGGCCTACCGCACCCTGCGCGATCTCGGGCTGCGGGCGGGCCACACCCTGCTGATCCACGCCGTGTCGGGCGGGGTCGGGCTGGTGGCCGCGCAACTCGCGCTCAGCCGGGGCGCGACGGTGATCGGCACGGCCAGCAGGGGGCACCACGACTTCCTCACCGAACTCGGGGTGCGCCCGGTGGAGTACGGCGAGGGCCTGCTGGAGCGGGTACGCGGTGTCACGGACTCGGTGGACCTGGTGCTGGACGCCGCGGGCCGGGACGTGCTCGGCCTCTCCGTGGAGCTGACCGGGGACCCGGACAGGGTGCTCACGATCGCCGACGGCAACGCGGGGGCGCACGGGGTGCGTTTCTCCGGCGGTGGGCCGGATGCGGCCCCGCTGCCCGAGGTGTTCGCCGAGGTGCTGCCCATGCTGGAAAGCGGCGCGCTGCGGCTGCCGATCCAGCAGACCTTCCCGCTGGAACGGATCGCCGACGCGCACCGGCTCAGCGAGGACGGCCACGGGCGCGGCAAGATCGTCATCGAGGTGGGCTGACCCGCCGTTCCAGGTCGACCGGCACCCTCCCTGGATGGGCCGTTCTGGGGCGGTGCCGCCGACCTCGGGTGGGAGGTGCGTACGTCGTTTAACGGTTCAGGACTACTCCAAACGAATCAAGTCGGCACGATCGGCCGCCCGCGGGTGCTACGTTAAGTGTCAGTCCAGTTACCCAACAGCGGCGGCCGTGCGCTGCCCGGTCGTCGATGGAGCCTGAACTGCCAGGGGGCTTCGAGTGGATCTGCACGAGTCCTGGACCGCCCAAGCGCACCGCGCCGTCACCGAACTTCTCGCCGAATCGGCCGCCGATGCCTACGGATCGTTCTCCCCGTCGGTCTACGAGACGGCCAGGTTGATCTCACTGGCCCCCACGCTCCCCGCGCACAAGGACCGGATCGGGTTCGTACTCGACCGGCAGCGACCGGACGGCACCTGGGGCGGGCCGGACGACTACCGGTTCGTGCCCACGCTCAGCGCGATCGAGGCACTGCTGCGCGTACTGCACCGCAGGGAGATGCCGGGCGCTGGCGAGCGCATCGCCGCGGCGACAGCCCGGGGACTGGACGCGATGGACCGTGCCGCCCGAACCGGTGCGGGACCGTCCCTTCCGGACACGGTGGCGGTCGAGCTCATCGTGCCGGGGCTGATCATCGACATCAACCGGCTACTGGAAGCCCCGGCACCGGCGGAGTTGGCGGAATGGCACGGACACCGGCTGCCGATCCCGGCAGGCGCGCGGCCGGAGCTGCTCGGCTCCCTGCGCGAGGCGGTGCGGCACGGCCGCGAGCTGCCGGGCAAGCTCCTGCACTCACTGGAAATCATCGGCCCGCCTGCCAGGGGAGCCACCTTCGCCGGACCGACCGAGCACGGGGTCGGCTGCTCCCCCGCCGCCACCGCGGCATGGCTCGGCACGGAAACCGCCGTGCCGGGCGGGTCTCCCTGCCTTGCCTACCTGGAAGCCGTGCGGGGGCCGGAAGGCGCGGTACCGGTGGCCGCCCCGCTCGCACTGTTCGAACGCTCCTGGATACTGTCCACTTTGGCCAGTTCTGGACTGGGGCTCCCCGCGCACGGCGAGCCTGCCGATGCGGTGGACGCGGCACTGACGGAATCGGGAGCCGCGGGCGGAACCGGGCTCCCACCGGACGCCGACGACACCGCCACCGCCCTGTACGCGCTGGCCCTACTCGGCAGACCGCGGGAACCGGACAGCCTGTGGAAGTACCGCACGGGCAGGCACTTCCACTGCTTCCCGGCCGAACGCACACCCTCGACCACGGCGAACGCCCATGTGTTGCAGGCATTCGGCGCCTGGCTGGCCACCCACCCCGCGAGTCCGGCACGTTACGCCGATGCCCTGACCGGGCTGGTGGCCTGGTTGTGCGAGCAGCAGCGTCCCGACGGCAGCTGGGCCGACAAGTGGCACGCCTCCCCGTACTACGCCACCGCCTGCTGTGCCACCGCGCTGGCCGACTACGGCGGAGCCGCCGCACGGTCCGCGGTGCGCGGCGCGGTGGACTGGGTGCTGCTGAGCCAGCACGATGACGGCACCTGGGGGCGGTGGGGCGGCACCTACGAGGAGACCGCGTACGCGGTGAAGATCCTGCTGAACACCAGGGTCCCGCGCACCGGTGACGCGATCGCGCGGGCCGCCGCGCACGGTGCGCTCTCCCTGCTGCACTGGGACCAGGATGCCGAGCACCCTCCACTGTGGCATGACAAGGACCTGTACACGCCACTCCGGATCGTGCGCGCGGAAGCCCTTGCCGCCCTGCATCTCGCGCACACCGATCCGGCGGTCTCCGCGTTGCTGGCGGAGCCGGTGACCGGCCAGGAGTTCGAGCCCTCGTGAACCGCGCGGAGCTGCAGCTGGCGGTGCGCCCGCTGGCGTACCTGAACGCCATCGCGGACTCCCCCGACGGCATGGTGGAGCTGCGCCCCGGCACGGCTCCCCGCCTGCTGGTGTGGCATCCGGAGGTGCTGGAGGAGATCTTCCGGTCCGACCGGCGGCTGGCCCATCCCGGCAGCCGGAGCCTGACCCCGCTGCTGGGTCCTGGTTCGTTGCTGTGGGCGGACGGCGAACGGCATGCCGCCTACCGCAGGGTGCTCGGCCCGGCGTTGCGCGGCCGCGCCCTCACCGGACACCGGGAGATCATCGCAGGCCACCTGCGCGCAGCGATCGACGAGCTGCGCCCCGGCACGGTGGTCCCCCTCGCAGCGTGGACCCGGAAGCTCGCCCTGCGGATCATCGGGCGGATCGTGCTGGGTGCGCCAGAGCCGGGCATGCTGGCGGAGTTCGGCGGCTGGCTGCGGCGTGCCTTCGGCTCCCGCACCCGCGGCCTCGCCTACCGCTTCCTCGGCGTGCGGCTCCCCCGTTCCGGCCCGGACCTGGACCGGGCGCTGGTACGCGCGGCCAGGGCCGGACACGATGACGGTCAGGCCACGCTCGCCGCGCTGCTGCTGTCCGGGGACGGCCCGATCGGCGAGCTCGGTGAGGCCGAGCTGCGGGACCAGATCGTGTCCCTGCTGTTCGCCGGGCACGAGACCACCGCGACGGCGATGACCTGGACCCTGCTGTGGCTGGACCGCGACCGGCGGCTGCGGGAGGCGGTGCTGGCCGAACTGGCCGATGCCGATGCGGACGGATCGGATGCCACCCGGACACCACTGCTGCAGGCGGTGATCCAGGAGGTACTGCGGCTGACCCCCTCGACGGCCATCGGGGAGAACCGGATGCTCACCGAGGAGACCGAACTGGGCGGTCGCCGGTTCCCCGCGGGGACCGTCTGCACGTTGAGCATCTACCTGGCGCACCGCAGGCCGGAGGCGTTCGCCGCCCCGCGGCGGTTCGACCCCGGCCGGTTCCTCGGTACTCGCCCACCGCGGCACTACTTCCCGTTCGGTGGCGGCACCCGGCGCTGCCTCGGTAGCGGGCTGGCCCAGCTGGAGATCCGGATGCTGGTCGCGGAGCTGTTGCGGCGCAGGCACTGGCACTGCGTCAATCCCGGCGCCGGACGGGTCCGGATCCGCGGGAACCTGCTGACCCCCGACCCGGCGCTGCGGATGCGGGTGACCGGCGATCGTGGCTGAGAGCCGGGCCACGCGGCGAGTGGCGGTTCACGAGGTCGTCGCGGTGCACCGGCTCGGACACGGGCTCTGGCTCAGCTACCTGTGTTACGCGAGCTGGGGAGCCGCGTTCGCCGGTGCCGCCCTGCCGGGTCCTGCGCTGCCAGCGATCGGGGCCAACCTGCTGCTCACCACCGCCGGGATGGCCGTGAACACCGTGGCCGACACCGGCACCGACGCCAGGCACCGGCACAAGTTCCGGCAGGCCGGGGTGGCGCGGGCCGTGGGGAGGGCACGGATCCGGCGCTGGGCCACTGCCGAAGCGGTCGCCGGGCTGGCGCTGGCCCTTGCCGCCGCGGTCTGGTCCGGCCGGTGGCCGGTCGCCATGGCCGGGGTACTCATCCTCGGCCTGCACCTGCTGTACAACCTGGAACCGGTACGGCTCAAACGCCGCGGCTTCCTCGGCCCGGCAGCCTTCGGCTGCGCCACCATGGCGTTGCCGGTGGTGCTGTCCTTCGCCGCGGCCGGCGCGCGGTTCGACCCCGCGATGGGGCTGGTCGTGTTCGGACTCGGCGTACTGGGCACCGGCCGCACCGCCCTGTTCTCGGTGACCGACCGTGCCGCCGACGCGGCCACCGGCTTCCGCACCCCGGCCGTCCGATATGGCACGGGACGGGCGCTCGCCCTGTCCTGCGCGCTGTCCGGAGCCGGGGTGGCGCTGCTCGGCATCGGCCTGTGGTGGTGGCACGGCGCCCTGCTCGCGCTGGCCGGAATGCTCGGGACCGGGGCGTTCCTCGGCGGGACGCTGGCTCTGCTGCGTGATCCCACGGCGGTCCGCCGGATGATCCGCTACGCGCTGACCCCGGCCGTGCTCGGCAACCTGCTGCTGCTGGCGGCGGCGCTGGCCGTCCCCGGCGGCACCGGTGCCTAACCCGGCAGGCGCTTGTGGCCGAGGCCCACGTACACCCGGAACTCCTCCGGGTTGCGGTCGTCCAGGGCCACTTCCGTGGGCCGCCACAGTGGCAACGGCACGATACCGGGTTCCACCAGCTCGAGCCCGGCGAAGAACGGCCGGATCTGCTCGGGCTCGCGCAGGGTGACCGGAGGAGGGGTGCCGAACATCCGGTTGAACATCCCGAGACCGGTGACCAGTTGCTCGTCCGAGCCGAAGTGCGAGATTCCCAGGTAGCTACCCGGGCTCACCGCACCGACGTACCTGCCGACCAGCGCGGCCGGGTCCGCGGAGTCCGGTACGTGCTGCAGCAGGTTCGTCATCAACACCGCGGTGGGCTCACGCAGGTCGAGCAGACCGCGCAACGCCGACGATCCGAGTACCTGCACCGGGTCCAGCGGGTCGGCGTGCAGGAAACCGGCGCGCTCGTCCCCGGCGAGCAACCGCGCGCCGTCCCTGGCCACCTCGGTGTCGTGGTCCACATAGAGCACCCGGCTCTCCGGGATGCACTCCCGCGCGATCTCATGCACATTGCCCGCGGTGGGCAGCCGGGAACCGAGGTCGAGGAACTGCCGGATCCCCGCCGCGGTCAGATAGCGCACCATCCGGTCGACCTGCGCCTGCTGGGTGCGCAGCACGTAGGCCAGGTGCGGGGCGCACAGCAGGATGTGGTCGCCCGCGCGCCGGTCGGCCTCGGTGTGCTGCGAACCGCCGAGCCAGTAGTCGCAGATCCGGGCGATGGTCGCCTGACCAGCACCGTTCTCGCTCAGCGCCCCAGCGGCCGGCACCGCCATAGCTACGCCTCCTCGTCGCCGCGTGCGCACCGAACCCATCCGGCAACCCGATACCGGACCGAGATTCTAGTGCGGTGTGAAGTTCACGGCGACAGTGATCGACAGAGAGCGCAGTCACAGTGACCACTGGTAATCCCCGGACGACGAGACCCGCTACTCGGCGCGCAGCGCGTCCAGTTTGGTGACCTGGCGCAGCAACGGCAGGGTGAGCACGGTGACCAGCAGCACCGCCAGCACGGCCGCGGCGGACAGCCCGAGGATCGCCGTCGCGTCGATCGCGATGGGCACATCCGCCAGCCGCAAGCTGGGCAGGGTCAGGCCGATGCCCGCGGCGACCGCGAGGACCACGCCCACGCCCACCGGAATCGCCGTCTGCCACAGCGAGGCCCGGCCGAGCACCGACAGGGGCACCCCGGCCGCGGACAGTGCCGCCAGTGCGCGCCGCCGCTCGGTGATCTGCTCCACCGCGAGCATGAGCAGACTCAGCGCGGCCACCACGAGCACGAACAGGGAGGCGGTCAGCAGCGCCGCGCGGAAGTTCGCGATGCGCTCGTTCTCCACCTGGCTGAAGCTGGTGGACCTGGCGTAGCTGATGTCGGTGCGCAGCCCCAGCGGGCGCAGGGCCAGCGCCACCTGGTCGGCCAGTTCGGGAATGGTTCCCGTACCACCGACGTAGAGCATCAGCCTGGCGTCCGCGGGCATCGGGGTGTCCCCGAGCGCTCCCGGCGTGGCCAGCACGGTACCGCCCAGATACTTTTCCGCATGCCGCGGCGCGATCTCCCGGATCGGGCCGGGAATCGACCATTCGGCAGCGGAGCCCCGCTCGTCCTGGCCGAGGAACATCACGTTCCGCGGGGGCGGTCCGGGGCGGTAGTCGTACTGCTCGGGATACGGCACATAGAAGACATCGCCGTCCGAGCACGGGCCGAGCGTGGCCCTGGCCGCCAGTGCCGCGCAGTCGCCGATCTCCACCGTCGCCGCACTGCCCTGGCCCGGCGACTCACCCACGGTCGCCTGCCGGATCAGCCTGGTTCCGGTCACCTCGGCGACCTCGGCCAGCCGGGTGCGGACCTCCGGCAGGTCGTCCTGCTCGACCTGCACCCGCACCGGGCCCGGATTCTGCGCCAGCGGGCGCGCGGGGATCTCCTCGGCGCTGCCCACCGAGGCCAGCAGCCCCTGGATGAGGATGGTCCCGGCCAGTACCACCACGAGCCCGGACACCACCCGGCTCGGGGTACCGCTGTCCAGCTGTAGCCGCCGGACCGCGAACTGCCAGGAGGGCGAGCCGCCGCGCAGTGCCCGCACCAGCTTCTCCACCGCCCACGGCAGCACGGAAACGATTCCGAACAGCAGCAGCACGGTCCCCCCGACCAGCAGGAATGCGGCAAGGGAACCGCGGCTGCTCAGCGGGATGAACAGGGTGCAGGCGAGGGTCACCGCACCGGCCCCGGTGAGCAGCCAGCGCCACCACATCCGGCGCCGTGTCGTCCTGCCCTGGCGGACCACGCCCAACGGCTCGACGATGGTGCGGCGCAGGCCGAACAGCGCGGCGCCGACCGCGAGCGCGGGGACCAGCAACAGCACCAGCGCGCCGAGCACCGGGTTGGGGACGAAGTCCGCGGCGAAGAACCGCATCCCGAACAGCTCCAGCGAGCCGATCAGCGGCCGCAGCGCGAGGAACAGCCCGATCCCGGCCACCAGCCCGAGCATGGCCCCCAGCAGCGACTCGGCCGCCGCGACCCGGCGCACCTGCTTGGCGTCCAGCCCGAGCAGCCGCAGGCCGGCCAGCCGCCGGTCCCGTTGCGCCGCGCCCATCCGGGAGGCCGTGGTCACGAAGATGAGCAACGGCATCAGCAGGACCGCGGCAGCGGGCGCGACCAGCAGCAGGGTCGTCGCGGACATCTCCCCCGCGTCACTGGGCACGCCGAACCCGTACACCTCCTCCGGCGTCGCCTCGCCGAGCTGTTCCTCGAGCTCGGCAGGGGTGAACCCCTGGTACACAAGGAGGTCGCCGGGATCGACCAGCCCCGGCTTGCCGATCTGGCCGACCACCGTGCCGGGCAGCCTGGCCCGGATCGAGTCCCCTTCCGGGGTGGCCAGCCGGTTCGCCACCTCGGGGGACACCACCAGCTCGCCGGGGCCGGGAAGGCGCTCCAGTCCGGGCGGGACCGGAGCGGCGGGACCGGTCGGCGCCACCGCGAGCAGCTCGAGGTAGTCCTCGCCCACCTGCTTGCCCGTGCTGTGCCACCGCAACGGATCCACGCCCGGCCGCGTATCGGTGATCTCCTGCGTCGCTGCCACGCGGTCCCGGCGCTCCCCGGTCAGGTGGCCGATGGAGGTGGCCAGCAACAGCAGGGCCACCGCCAGCGCGATACCGACCGCGGTCATCGACAGCCGCAGCAAGGCCGCGCCGGAGATCCGGCCGCCCCCGACGGCCAGCCGGAGCCCCAGCGCGAAGTCCTTCAGCCCGCTCATCCCACCAGCTCCCGGTCGCTGACCGAGCCGTCGCGCACCACGATCTCCCGATCGGAGTAGGCCGCGACCCGTGGCTCGTGGGTAACCAGTACGACCGCGGCGCCGGTGTGCCGGGCGGCATCGGTGAGCAGGTGCAGCACCTTCTCCCCGTTGAGGGAGTCGAGCGCGCCGGTCGGCTCGTCCGCGAACACCACCCGCGGCCCGGTCACCAGCGCCCTGGCCACCGCCACCCGCTGGCCCTGCCCGCCGGAGACGTCGCCAGGCCGCTTGGCCGCGACCTCCTCCACCTCGAGCCGGGTCAGCCAGTACCGGGCCTCGGTCTCCGCCCGCTTGCGCCGCATCCCGGAGAGCCGCAGCGGCAGGGCCACGTTCTCCAGGCAGGTGAGCTCCGGAACGAGCTGGCCGAACTGGAAGACGAAGCCGAACTCGCTGCGGCGCAGGGCACTGCGCTCCCGGTCCGACAGGGCGGCAAGGTCGCGGCCCTGGTAACGGATCTCGCCGGAGTCCGGCGGCACGATCCCGGCCAGGCAGTGCAGCAGGGTCGACTTGCCGGAGCCGGAGGGGCCCATCACGGCGAGCATCTCGCCGGCGCCCACCGAGGCGGTGGCATCGCGCAGCGCGACGGTCTGCCCGAATGCCTTGGCAATGCCCTCGGCCACCAGCACCGGTTCGGAGCCCGCGGTATGCGCGGTGTTTTCCGCGCTGTTGCCCGGGTTCATGCCCGCACCGCCTGCGCCAGCTCGTCCAGCCGCGCGGTGGTCAGCTCCAGCCAGCGCAGGTCCGCCTCGAGATGGAACAGCGCGTGGTCGCAGATGAGCCGGTCGGCGAGGTCGCCTTCGTTCTTGCGCCGGGTGAGGGTGCGCATCAGCTTCAGGTGCTCGGCCCGCTGGGTGTCCAGCACGGCGGCGGCGCTGCGGCCGGACAGCAGCGCGAGCACCACCTTGGTGTAGAGCGTGTTCTGCAGGTACGGCTCCGGGCTCTCCGGGGCCGTCAGCCACTTCTCGACGTCGGTGACCCCGGCGTCGGTGATGGTGTAGCGCTTGCGCTCCGGCCCGTCACCGTGCTCGACGCCGGACACCTCGATCATCCCGTTGCGCAGCAACCGGGACAGCGTGGAGTACACCTGCCCGTAAGCCAGCGGCTTGTCGTGGCCGAACTGCACGTCATAGGCGCGCTTCAGGTCGTATCCGTGCCGGGGCCCCGGTTCCAGCAGGCCCAGCAGGACGTGTGCGACGGACACCTCGTCCTCCCCTTCCCGCGAAGCACTAGACTTCGCATGTATACGTAGAGAGTATACCTACGAAGAATAGTCCGCCACGCGGGGTCGCCGGGGAGGTCGAGACGCTGGTCAGACCTTATGCAGTCCGCGCTCCCCCGCCCGCACCTCGAAACTGGCGTCGGTGCCGATGGTGACCTTCGCCGGATCCCGCTCCAGCGCGTCGGAAACCACCCGGAAGTCCGCGCGCAGCTGCTCGGGGGTGGCGGTGACCCGCACGTAACCCCGCTCGCCCTTGTAGTACCGGATGTGCGGGTTGTTCGAGTACCAGGTGTCGCTGGGCGGGGTGACCCCGGCGCTGCTGGTGCTCGCCGAGGTGCTGACCAGCTCGGAGCCGACGATCGGGTCGCTGTGGTCGAAGTAGTCCTTGCGCAGGTCCGCGGCCCAGTGCCGGTGCACGTCCCCGGTCAGCACGATCGGGTTGGGTACACCCCGGTCGATCCAGCCCTGGGTGATCCGGTCCCGCGAGCCGAGGTAGCCGTCCCATGCGTCGGAGGAACGGTCGCAGGTCGCGCTGCGGCCGTCGGTGTCCCGTTGTGCGAAGAACACCTGCTGGCCGAGGAAGTCCCAGGTGGCTGGGTGGGACTCGAAGGCGTTCAGCAGCCACTGCTCCTGCGCGCTTCCGGTGAGCGTGCGGCTGCGGTCGCGCATCACCGAGCAGTCGTGCCTGCCCGCCTGCTTGCTGCGGTACTGCCGGGTGTCGAGCATGTGGAACCGGGCGAGGTTGCCCCAGAGGAACTGGCGGTACAGCTGGATACTTGCGCCGTTCGGCTTGGCACTGGAGCGGATCGGGTTGTTCTCGTAGAACGCCTGGAAGGCGGCCGCCTTGCGGGCGTTGCTGGCCCGGTCGGTGGTGGAGTTCCAGTTGTTCACCACCTCGTGGTCGTCGAACACCACGAGCCAGGGTGCGGCGGCATGCGCGGCCTGCAGGTCGTAGTCCGTCTTGTGCTGGGCATGCCGGGCGCGGTAGAGCGCCAGCGTGGTCGTCTCCTCGGGAACGGCGAGCCCGCGCACCTTCTCCGCCGACCCGCGGCCGGAAGGTTTCTCGTAGATGTAGTCGCCGAGGAAGAGCACCAGGTCGGGGTTGTCCTCCGCCATTCCGCGGTGGGCGTGGTACCAGCCTTCCTCCCAGTGCTGGCAGGAGGTGAAGCAGTACTTGAGCTGGTTGACCGTGGCGCCCGCGGCGGGCGCGGTGCGGGTGCGGCCCGCGGGTGAGATGTGGCCACCGGCCCGGAACCGGTAGAAGTACTCCCGGCCCGCGTCCAGCCCGCGCGGCTCGACGTGCACGCTGTGGCCCTGCGCGCGGGCCGCGGCGACGGTGCCGCGCTGCACCACGGAACCGAAGTTCTCGTCGGTGGCGATCTCCCAGTCCACGTCGTAGCTGGCGTCGGGCATGCCGCCGAGGCCGTCCGGGTTCAGTGGCGCGGGGGCGAGCCGGGTCCACAGCACCACGCTGTCCGGGAGCGGATCGCCCGAGGCGACCCCGAGCTGGAACGGGTCCCGGATCGGTGGGGCGGCGGCACTCGTCCTGCTGCCGGCCCAGGACGGAACCCCGGACGGTAGGGCCATCGCGCCCGCCGCGCTCGCCAGCCCGCCGAGCAGCACCAGCCTGCGATTGACTGCGCTCATCGCTTTGTTCCTCCCCTGTGTCAGGCCGCGTAGTCGGTGATGCCGTTGCTGCAGGACTCGAAGCCCGTGCCGCCGGAGTAGTCCCGGACGCAGACCTTGTAGTAGACCCAGTCATCGGGCTGAAGGTCGATCGCCTGCTCGGTGCTGGTGCCGCTGCCGCCCGAGTGCCGCACGACGAGCGGGCCGACCCCGCCAGCCAGCCAGTACTGGACCACCGCCGACTTCCCGTCCGGTGAGCGGTCCCAGACCACGAAGGTCGCGTCCTCGGAGCGGAACAAGCCCTCCCCAGCGCAACCCCCGGTGGAGCACTCCGCGCTGCCGGTGCCCACCCCGCAACTCGGCGCGATCTGCCCGTCCGAGCCGGTATACATGTAGGCGTCCGAGACGTAGCCGCCCAGCGAGGGCACGTAGTCCCAGAGCGTCGTGGTGCCCAGCTCGCCACTGATCCGGGTACCGTGCGTCTGGCAGTCGATGGTTACCTTGGTGCCGTTGTCCACCGAACCCACCACGGTGGACGTGGTGGTGGGCGCGCGGCGGACGTTCAGGGGGCCGCCCGCGGTGCGCACCGTGCCGTCGACGGACGCTCCCGCCGGAACGACCCCCGCCAGCACCAATCCAGTGACGGCGGCGAACACGGTCACCGTTCTGCCGGCGATGCGCCGGAACTGTGAACATGCCATGGCCGGATGGTCGACCGGCCGCGTACAAGACGCGTACAAAACCCGGTTGCCCAGCGACGTTCGTCAGTGCCGTAGCCACTGTGCCGGTGCGACCGACCTGGGCCCATCCCCGCGCGTGCGGGGAGCACGCCAGCGCCAGCACCCGGACGCGTCCTCGGCTGGGACCATCCCCGCGCGTGCGGGGAGCACGCCTCTCGGATCGCTTCGCGCCATCCCTGCTCGGGACCATCCCGCGCGTGCGGGGAGCACTCCCGGACGTGCGCGGTGTCGGTGCTGTCCAGGGGACCATCCCCGCGCGTGCGGGGAGCACATGCGTCGCTGGATCGCCAACGAGCGCGCCGACGGACCATCCCCGCGCGTGCGGGGAGCACATGGGCGACATCCGGAACTGGGTGAACGAGCAGGGACCATCCCCGCGCGTGCGGGGAGCACGTGGACTTCACTCTGCTTATGGATAACGGTGAGGGACCATCCCCGCGCGTGCGGGGAGCACTTCATGGTGGCCGCGGGATCCTCGCTGACCTCGGGACCATCCCCGCGCGTGCGGGGAGCACACGGTGCCCCGGCAGAGCGGTAAGACGACGATGGGACCATCCCCGCGCGTGCGGGGAGCACTCGGCGCAGTCCCGCTTGGGTAACCCGATCTCGGGACCATCCCCGCGCGTGCGGGGAGCACACCAGGTTCTCGGCCACCAGCTCGAGCACGGCGGGACCATCCCCGCGCGTGCGGGGAGCACACTAATTGACCTGGGACGATAGAAACCGAAACACTGTTTCTACTTCACTCTTCCGACGCAAGTCTAGCGCCTTGCCGCCCACGATCCGGCTGCTATGACTCGGCCTGTGCACGGGGAGTGCCGCCGAACAGCTGCCAGTCACGGCGCAGGGCCGGACCATCCCAGCGTGCGGGGAGCACCCACGCCACTCCCAACGTTCGGCAGTTCGGAGGTTCAAGACTTCGGATATTCGCTGGTCACAGATTCTTGTAGATCTCGCGGCGGTGGCCAAGGTCCACGACGAGCACGAGCAGCTGATCGTCTTTCACCTGGTACACGATGCGATAGTCACCTGCCCGGATACGGTATGCATCCGGAACGCCCTGCAGCGCGATCACGCCCGGCGGTCGCGGCGCATCCTTGAGCCCGTCGATCGCGGTTTGGATGCGCCGACGCACTGGCTTGTCGAGCTTGCGCAACGCCTTCAACGCGGTAGGGGTGATCCGGATCTGGTAGCTCACTCGCTGGTGTCCCCGGCCTCCAGCAATGCCAGGGCTTCATCCCACGACACCGTGGGCTCGGCCTTCTCCAGCACCGCGGCCGCGCGCTGCGACCAGTAGGCGTCCTCAAGCTCCGCCAGACGCTCCGCCACGTCGGCAGGCACGAGCGCACCGACGCGGCGCCCGTAGCGGGTCAGGAACACAGTGCCGCCGTCTCGCACCTGGGTGTCGAGCAGTTCGGGTAGCTGACCCCGAGCGTCGGTCACGTTCACGTCCATGTCGTCGGCATGAGCAGCAGACATGTACTTAATGTACATCATGTACAGCTCTGCCGGCCAGCGTTCAAGCCCGGACAGCCAGACTCCCGGACACGTGACCCGGGAAGCTGGCCGTTCCCGGCTCAGTACTACTGCTCGTGAAGCATCACGTCGTTGTAGTGCTTGCTGACGCTCAGCGTGTGCTCCAGACCAGGCTCGGACCATCCCCGCGCGTGCGGGGAGCACGGCACCGTCGTCGGGACCAACACGGGGAACTACGGACCATCCCCGCGCGTGCGGGGAGCACTTTTCGTTCGCCGGGCCGTCCCATTCGCCTTCCGGACCATCCCCGCGCGTGCGGGGAGCACACGGCGCCGCAGCTCGTGTTCGTACCGGCGCCGGGACCATCCCCGCGCGTGCGGGGAGCACCTTCGCCCCCGCCTTCCCGAGGTCAGCGGCGAGGGACCATCCCCGCGCGTGCGGGGAGCACTCCAGCTTTCGTGGTCGGTCCCTAGGAAGAGGGTTAGGACCATCCCCGCGCGTGCGGGGAGCACTTGAGTTCAACCCGGCTCTTGTCCATATCGGCGGGACCATCCCCGCGCGTGCGGGGAGCACCCCGTCGTGCGCGCCGTTAGCGACAGGTACGGGGGACCATCCCCGCGCGTGCGGGGAGCACACTAATTGACCTGGGACGATAGAAACCGAAACGCTGTTTCTGCTTCACTCTTCCGACGCAAGTTTAGCGGCTCTCCGCCCGCACCTGGCTGAGCACGACACGGGACGACCACACCGCCCACGCGAGAGGCATTCCGCTCCGTATCGGCGGAAGCCGACCACGCCGGAGTATCGCGGTGACACCGGGAACGGCCGACGAGCTGAGTCGCATACACATGGACCCCTCGGTCATGTTCACCCGGTCAGGTAGTGACTACCCTGGTGGTGCGCCTCTTCGCGGACGGAAGCCCCAGTCGACGGGCCGGGGGCACGCGAAAAGGTCTACTCTGCGAGGTAGGTGTCTGCGATGGATTCAGACCTTGGTCGTCGCTTGCGGGAAATCCGCTCATGGCGACAACTCACGCTCCGTGCCACAGCAGAGTTATCCGGTCTATCCTACGGCTATCTGGGCGAACTGGAGCGTGGCGAGAAGCCGATCAACAACCGGCGTGTACTCGAAAACCTGGCGAACACGCTCCGCGTCGCCCCGACCGAGCTAACCGGCGCACCGTACGCCCCGAGCCAAGCTGCGGACAACGACGCGCATGCCGCTTTACGCCATGTCGAAGTTGCCCTGTCGTCGTTGGACCTGGGCCTTGACCCGGGTATCCAGGCGGCACCTTGGCCGCAACTGGCCGAGAAGGTCGAGCATCTGAACACCGTGCTACGGGTGGAGGCCGACTACGCCCGTCAAGGCGAACTGGTACCCGAACTCCTGACCCATCTGCACGCGGCTTATTGCCAGCAGCCGGAGCACCGGCGCGCGGTCCTGGTCGGGCTGATCCACACGTACCACTCGGCGGCCGTGCTCACGAAGAACCTTGGCCTCCGGGGTTTCCCGGTCGTCGCCGCGCGGCAGGCCGAACAGTGTGCGCAAGAACTGGACACGCCCGACTGGCTCGGGTTCTCGGCATGGTTGCGCGGCCACGCGACAGGTAGCCACGGGCGCCAGCACCAATACACCACGAGCGTGCGGGCCATCGACCAACTCACCAAGCTTGACGACGCGAATGTGTCGCAGGCTGCCGGGATGCTCCATCTGAATGCCGCGCTCGCGGCAGCAACGGAGGGCGATGCTGAAACCAGTGCGCAGCACCTGGACGAGGCCGCCGTGTTGGCGGAAAGACTCCCTGCTGAGCGCGAGAACTTCGGGTTTCTCCACTTCGGCCCGGACAACGTGGGTGTGTGGCGGGTCAGCCTCGCCACGGAACTCGATGAGGGGCCGAAGGTCGCCGAGTTGGCGCGCGGAGTGCGGCCGGAGGCCCTTCCGGCGAAGGCACGGCAAGGCATGTTCTGGGCCGACCTCGGCCGCGCGCTAGTCGCGGACCGCAAGACCCGTGACCAGGGCGTGGCCGCGCTCATGCGAGCCGAGAAGGTGGCGCCTCAGCGAATCCGGAACAACGTCTTCGTACGCGAAACCGTCGCCGACCTACTCCGGCAGGCGCGACGCGACGCTGGCGGTCGTGAGCTGCGTGGCCTGGCGTGGCGGATGGGTGTAGCCCCATCCGGGTGAATCCGGGACCGTGTGCGCAACCAGCGCACAATCGTTGAGGTATCGCTCTTAGCGTCCGTGTCGTGACGGACGGCGACTGGCTTCCTGGTGGGTGGCTCGCCTGGCAGGGCGAGCTGCACTACATCACCGGTTACTCCCGTGGGTGGGAGAACGGTGGGTTCCGGGCGATCATCGCGTGCCTCAACCAACGGATCGTGTATACCGACCTGCTGGCCGAGGACCCACCGAAATGCGCGGAGTGCGTGGCCCACCACCAGCGGCGGCAGGCCGAACTGGCCACGAAACCACCAGTGCGTCGTGGCTGGGGCGGATGGCAAGGGACCACCCCATGACACGCCACCACCCACCGCCACCGCAGTTCATGCAGTTGCGTGTGCCGGAAGCGGAGGCGCGGCAGTGGCCACGGCTCACACGGGAAGCGCGCAGGTGCTGGTACTGCCAGACCACCTACCCAACCTCCGGCCACGCCACCCAATGCGAACAGGTACACGAGAGCGAAACCGAGGCCCGACGCGCCCGCCGGTCGGCCCGGACCGCGCAGTGTTAGGACGCGGAGAGCGACGAGCGGTACTCGCGCTGGCCACCACCGCCGTGGCCCTGTCGCTGTTCATGGTCGTGACACTGGCATCCGGATGGTGGAACACCTGCTGAATTCTCCGGTCTGCTGCCGGTCCCCGCTTCCCTCGGTACCGGCAGCACGGGCTCCGGCGCGTCCTCCTTCACTCCCGCGCCGGAGCCCACCCCAACCCCCACGTGGGGTGCCGTCCCGTTGCTGGCCCACCGGAACGGCAAGCCCCGGGCGACTCCCCTCATCCTTGCCAGGACCGAGCCGCCCGGGGCTCCGAATTCCCGCCAACCGCAGTTCGACGTCGGTGAGCAGTGCCGCCGACAAGCAACCCCACGCATGCGGAAAGCACCTCCAACTCGGAGTGCGCAGCACTTACTACTTAAATACGCAGCGTTCACTACATCTAAATGTAGTAATTGCTGTGTTAGATGGTAGCGTTTGCTGTATGGACAGGATGGGAGCACTTGCGCTGCTTGCCGAGTACACGGCACAGCAGTGGGGACTGGTAACGACGGCTCAAGCCGTCCGGGCGGGCGTGGACACCGTGACCCTGACCCGCCTGGCGGACGCTGGCCACCTTCAGTCGGTCCGGCGCGGCGTCTATGCCCTGGATGCGGCACCGGAATCCCGCCTGCGCGAGGAACAGGCCGTGTGGCTGTGGCTGAACCCGTCGGTACCAGCATGGGAACGCCCAAAGCTAGATCCGGACGGCGGCGTGCTCTCCCACGCTTCCGCAACCATCGCGCACGATGTGGGTGACCTCGTCGCCGATACCGTCGAGCTGACGGTGCCCCGCCGACGCACCACGCGCGATCCCGCAGTGAAGCTGCACCGCGACGAGAAGCTCACCGACGACGATGTGGTTCTCATCGATGGCCTGCCCGTCACCAGCGCACGCAGGACCGTCCTGGACCTGCTTGCCCAACACACCGACGCCAGCCGCATCGCACAGGTCATTCGAGACGGCACGGAAAGCGACCGGCTCGACTTGGACGAGCTCTCGGTCGAAATCGGGCCGTACGCCCGCCGCTACGGGCTCAAGACTCGGGACGGCAGGCGACTCCTCGAACACCTCCTCGCCACGATCGATACGACCCCCGGCCAGCTCACACGACGTCCGATGAACCCCGCCGCGCCGATGCTGTCACCTGCGCGCCTCACCGCTCTTGCCCAGCTCGCAGCAGGGTCGACAGCTGCCGTCAGAGGTACGGAGCTGCAGCGCCTCCTGGCGAAGCTCGCGGCGAGCCCTTCATCCACCAAACTGGTCACCAGCGAATTCCAGGACCTCCTCGAGACCGTTCAAGGGGCGGAGATCATGAAGGCGCTCACGGACAGCCCGCTGACAAGACAGATCCGGGAACTCAACCACAACCTTGCCCAGGCCGTCGAGCGGGAGTACGGCCTGGGCGTCGTCCCAACGAACTCGGGTGACGCCGTCGGCGACGACAGGCCGGACCAGCGACGCGACCAGCACAACTCCGACGAGGACTCCTGATGCCGCGGCGGGGCCATCCCCGCGCATGCGGGGAGCACTGCCGGTATGGACTACTCCTGCGCCGTTGCATGGGACCATCCCCGCGCATGCGGGGAGCACCCGGGCGGGCACGACCCGGTGGCCGTGCTGCGCGGACCATCCCCGCGCATGCGGGGAGCACGCGCAGCCGTCCGGCGACGCTGGTGGGATCACGGGACCATCCCCGCGCATGCGGGGAGCACCATGCCTGTGGAGTCGGCGTATGTGGACAGTTGGGACCATCCCCGCGCATACGGGGAGCACGGCTGGCGGCGGGCCGAGGAGCCCGCGGGGAAGGGACCATCCCCGCGCATGCGGGGAGCACTTGCCCTGGCCGCACAGCGCGCCGAGCACGCCGGGACCATCCCCGCGCATGCGGGGAGCACCCGGTCGGGCTGACTTAGTGCGTTCGGGTGATGGGACCATCCCCGCGCATGCGGGGAGCACCGCCAGGACAGGGCATCCGCCACGGTGTGGCCGGGACCATCCCCGCGCATGCGGGGAGCACACTAATTGACCTGGGACGATAGAAACCGAAACACTGTTTCTGCTTCACTCTTGCGGTGCAAGTTTAGGCCGCCCGCGAGCCGGCTGGCTACGCCTCGGCCTCGCGTGCACGGGAGCACTCGTCCATGACCGCGCCGATCACCTCACCGGCCGGACCATCCCCGCGTGCGCGGGGAGCACAACGCAGCGTCGTACATCCGCTCAACCGTGCGAGGACCATCCCCGCGTGCGCGGGGAGCACCAGGCATCGTCGCCCCTCGCCCGAGCCGAGGTGGGACCATCCCCGCGTGCGCGGGGAGCACACTTGTTGACCTGGGGCGATACGGAGCAGTTCGGGGTTTTTCGTTCACTTTGGAAAGCAGCGTAACCCACTACCGCATCGGCGACGGAACACGACGGCGACGTGGATGGTCAACTCTCACACCATTTGGAATATTGATCTCCAAGTCGAGCTTCATCACGAAAATTGACCTGCAAATGTCACGCAATTGGCCATGAAGAGTGCTCTGTTCGGGTGAACTGGAGCGCGGCATGTAGCGCTGCGCACAGTCCGACAGATGGAGACGGGCATGAGGTGGGACGCAGCGTGACGGCCAGCCAGGAACTCGCCGTCAATTCGTGGCTTTCGGCATGGGCGAAGTCGTACTACGACAGACAAACCGGTACTCCGACACACTGGCTTCCGTTGTCGCAGCACCTGGCCGATAGTGCCGCAGTGGCCGGGAAACTGGTTGGTCAATGGCTGCCGGAACGTGTCACCGAAAGGCTCGGCCGGAACCTTCCTGGCGGCGCGGACGATGTTTCCGTACTGGCCGGCTGGCTTGCCGGGGTGCACGATATCGGCAAGCTCAGTCCGGCCTTTTCGGTCCAGGTTCCCAAGCTCGCCGACCGCATGCGTGAGCACAACCTGGTCGCCGACCCTCGGCTCAGTCTCGACCCCCTGCGCGGCAAGGTGTCCCACTCGCTCGTCGGGCATGTCGCCGTCCGCGACTGGCTGCACCGCGAGCTGGATTTCGACCGGCGCGGTAGTGCCGCGCAACTCGCCTCCGTAGTCGGTAGCCACCATGGGGTCGCACCCGAGCATGCACAACTGCGACTGGTGGCCGAAAATCCACATCTGGCGGGGACCGGGAACTGGGCCCAGGCACGGGTCAGCGCCTTACGCCATTCGACCGAGCACAGTGGAGGGTTGGCGAGTTTCACGCGGTTCCGCGACATCTCGCTGGACAAGCCTACCCTGGTACTGCTGAGCGCGATCGTGATCATGGCGGACTGGATCGCCTCCAACTCGGAGCTCTTCCCGCTCGATCCGATCGCCACCGCGGACCGCGAACCGGCCCAACCGGACGATGTCCATACCACGCGGCGGCTACAGCGTGCGTGGAACGGCCTCAACCTCCCACCACGCTGGACCCCGCAGGCGCTGGACCCCGACCTTGATGCGGCCTTCCGGTCGCGCTTCCCGCACATCACGACCGCACGACCCGTACAGATGGCAGCAGTCCAGGCCGCACGGGCACTCCGGGAGCCGGGCATCATCGTCATCGAGGCGCCGATGGGCAACGGCAAGACCGAGGCCGCACTGGTCGCGGCCGAAGAACTCGCCCGGTCCTCCGGCGCGCACGGTTGCTTCATCGCCCTGCCCACCCAGGCCACCACCGACGCGATGTTCACCCGAGTCCAGCGGTGGCTACGCGCACTCCCCCGCACCACCGGCCACCAGAAACTCGACGTCACGCTCGCCCACGGCAAGGCCACGCTGAACGACGAGTTCACCGGGCTGGTGCGCGAAGGCCGGTTCCAGGTGGGCGACGACGCCGACTCGATCACGGTGCACCAGTGGCTGCGCGGCAGCAAGAAAGGTCCGCTCGCGTCCTTCGTGGTCGGCACCATCGACCAGCTGCTCGTCGCCGGGCTCAAGAGCCGCCACGTCATGCTGCGCCACCTCGCCCTCGCCGGGAAGGTCGTGGTGATCGACGAGGTACACGCCTACGACGTCTACATGTCCCAGTATTTGCACCGGGTGCTGCACTGGCTCGGGAACTACGGTGTGCCGGTCGTGCTGCTGTCGGCGACCCTTCCGGCGCGACGTCGCGCCGAACTCCTCGATTCCTACGCCACGGGACGGGGCGGGCCAACGATCGCCGCTGGCGGGGAAGATCCCGGCTATCCCGTCATTCTGTCGTCCGGGGAAAGCAGTCCCCGGGTGATCAGCGAACAAGCGGACCCACAGCGGGTTGCTCTCGACCGGCTCGGCGACGGCCTGGACGACCTCGTGACCTATCTCCGGGAGAAGCTTGCCGAGGGTGGCTGCGCCGCGGTGGTGCGCAACACCGTCACCAGGGTGCAGGAGACCGCCGACCGCCTCGCCGCGGAGTTCGGGGCGGACAACATCACGGTGAACCATTCCCGGTTCCTCGCCTGCGACCGGGCCGCCATCGACACCGGCCTGGTACGCCGGTTCGGGCCGCCGGGACCGGACAACGACCGCTCCGGACCGCATATCGTCGTGGCCTCGCAGGTGCTGGAGCAGTCCCTGGACGTGGACTTCGACCTGCTGGTGACCGACCTCGCTCCGATGGACCTGCTCCTGCAACGTATCGGCCGCCTGCACCGGCATGATCGTGCTCGCCCGGCACCGGTGCGCACACCCCGGTGCGCGGTGGCGGGGACCGAGGACTGGACCGCCGCACCGGTGCGCGCGGTGGCGGGATCGCGCCGGATCTACGGGGAGCACACCCTGCTGCGCGCCGCCGCCCTCCTCGCCGATCGCTCGACCGTCAGCCTGCCCACCGATATCGCGCCCCTGGTTCAGGAAGCCTACGGCGACGGCGGCCTGGGACCCGAGGGCTGGCAGACCGCCATGACCTCCGCGGCCCGCGACGCCGAGGAAGCGGCCCGCGAACGACGGGAGCGGGCGACGCATTTCCTGCTGGACGAGACCTCGGCCGAGGACGGCCTGGTGGGCTGGCTCCAGGCCGGTGTCGGCGACGCGGACGGCGAGCGCGGCACCGCGCAGGTACGGGATGGCGCCGAGTCGCTCGAAGTGCTGGTGGTCCAGCGCGACCGGGACGGCGGCCTGCTCACCCCGGGCTGGATTCCGCGCGGCGGCGGGCAGCAGATCCCGCTCGACCAGCCCGTGCCCGACGAACTGGCCAGGGTGATCGCCGCGTGCGCACTCCGGCTGCCGCTGGCGCTCTCCCACGAGGGCGTGATCGACTCGGTGATCCGGGCCCTCGAGAAGTCCGGTTTCGTGACCAGCTTCGACCAGACTCCGCTGCTCGCCGGGCAACTGGTGCTGGTGCTGGACGAGCGGCGGCAGGCGACCGTGCCCGCCGGGGACACCACCTTCCTGCTGACCTATGACATCCGCCGGGGACTGCTTCATGAACGTCGATGAACGACACACCTTCAGCCTGATCGACCAGCCCTGGCTGCCCGCGCGCACGACGGAAGGGACGGCCGTCGAGCTGTCGCTGGTGGAGGTGTTCGAGCGCGCACATCGGCTGGCCAACCTGTCCAGCGACCTGCCGACGCAGTACTTCGCCCTGATCCGCACCTTGCTGGCCGTGCTGCACGGCGCGCTCGAAGGTCCCCGGAACCTCAAGGACTGGGAACAACTCTGGGATGCGGAGCAACTGCCACACGAAACCATCGCAGCCTATCTGGAGCGGCATCGGGAACGGTTCGGCCTGTTCCACCCGCAAACCCCCTTCTTCCAGGTCGCCGACCTGAGCACGGAGAAGGGGCAAACCTCGGAACTGAGCAAGCTGGTCGCCGATGTCCCCAATGGACGACCGTTCTTCACCAACCGACTCGACCGCCGAATATCGCTGAGTTTCGCGGAGGCCGCGCGGTGGCTCGTGCACTGCCATGCCTTCGACCCCTCCGGGATCAAGTCCGGAGCGATCGGCGACGACCGGGTGAAGAAGGGCAAGGGTTACCCCATCGGCACCGGCTGGTCGGGTCGGTTGGGCGGGATCCTGCCCGAGGGGCGGACATTGCGTGAGACCCTGCTGCTCAACCTCATCCCACGGGACTTCATCCTCACCAAGCGGGCGCACGACAGTGACCTGCCGGTCTGGGAGTACGAGCAACTCGGCGCCACGGTGCGGCCCGATCCGGCGGTGCGCGGCCCAGTGGACCTCTATACCTGGCAGAGCCGCCGAATCCGGCTGGTTCCGGAGAACGGGAAGGTGACCCGGGTCCTGATCTGCAACGGTGATCCGGTCAAACCGCAGAACAGGCACCAGATAGAACCGCACACCCGCTGGCGACGCAGCACGGCGCAGGAGAAGAGGCGCTCCGAACCCGTGGTGTACATGCCGCGGGAACACGACCCGGAACGCGCCATCTGGCGTGGCCTCGAATCAATTCTGCCTGGAACCGCGGGAACCCAGCGCGAGGAAGCGGCCGCCGGGCTCACCGCTGGTGTCCTGGAATGGCTCAGCCTGCTCAGTGACGACATTCTGGACGGCGACTTCCCGGTCCAGATCAGGACTATCGGCATGGCCTACAGAAACGAGAACTCGGTCACCGACGAGATCATGGATGACGCGCTCTCGCTGCGTTCCGCGCTGCTGCGGCAGGACGCGATTCAGCTCACCGGGTTGGCCGTAGGATGCGTGCAGGCGGCGGACGAGGCCGCACGGGCGCTCGGCTCGCTCGCCCTGAACCTCGCGCAGGCGGCGGGAAAGGCACCGCCCAAGCCGGGCTCGCCGGATCCGGCAAGCCTTGCCGACCGCACCAGGGCCGTCGAACTGGCCTACGCCGAGCTGGACGCCCCGTTCCGTGGCTGGCTGTCCGGCCTCGGCCCGGACAGCGACCCCGTCGAGGAACAGGTCGCGTGGCACCGGACCGCCCGGGAGGTGGTCCGCGCCCCGGCCAGGGATCTACAGCAACGCGCACCGGCGACGGCCTGGACCGGGCGCCGGGTGAACGGCTACCTGGTGACGGCGGCACATGCCGCGCTGTGGTTCGACCGCAAGCTGCGCGAGGCGTTGCCGCAGGCCTTCCCCGACCCGGCGGGCCAAGGCGCATCCGCATGACCCCGATACCTGGAGCACCGATGTCCGAACCTGTGACCCGCACAGATGCGCTGCCGACCGCCGACCAGGTCGCCGAGTTCGTCGCCGGGCGTATCCGCAAGCTGCAACACGGGGTGATCGCAAACCGTTCCGAGAGCGTCGCGGCGCTCGCCCGGTTACGCCGGGCGGCGGGTAAGGAACCGGGCAGCGTTCCCGACGTTCTGGAGTACACCCTGGGGCCCGAGCTCACCTGGCCCGGCGCACCTAACTCACCCACCCATGCCGAGACGGCCGCCCATCTCGCCTTGACCCTCTACGCGATACATCAGCAGGCATTGACCGAGCGGATGCACCGGGACGGTGGTCAGTTCGGGCTCGGGCGGGCAGCGCGCAGGCTGATCCCCGGCGACCTTGGCGAAAGGCCGCATCCGGTGCTGCGCCGGTTCCAGGCGCTCGGTACCTCCGCGGACATCGGCGAACTCGCCCATCATGCCCGCGGGCTGGTTCAACAGCTGCGCGGGCAGCGCATTCCACTGGACTACGGGCGGCTCGCGCGCCAGCTGATGCGATGGCAGCAACCCGGGGGACCCGAACAGGTGCGGCTGGTCTGGGGCCGCGAGTTCTTCGCGCACCAGAAACCAGAGCAGGAGCAAGAGCAGGAAGGCTGAGTCACCCTTGTCACGAACCATTGTGGACATCCACATCATCCAGACCGTGCCGCCGAGCAACATCAACCGCGACGACACCGGGAGCCCCAAGACGGCTGTCTACGGTGGCACCCGCCGGGCGCGGGTGTCCAGCCAGGCCTGGAAACGGTCGACTCGCGACGCATTCGACTCCATGCTGGACACCTCCGAGCTCGGTGTACGAACCCGGCGGGTCGTGGAGCTGCTTGCCGACGAGATCACTCGTCAGGAGCCCGGGCTCAAGGATCGGGCCGCAGAGCTTGCCAAGGCCACACTCGAAGCCGCGGGCATCAAGCTGAAGGCCGCCAGGAAGAAGGAGGCTCCGGAGGAGTCCGGGTACCTGCTGTTCCTGAGCCACGCCCAGGTCGCGAGCCTTGCCGAACTGGCCGTGTCCGCGGCTGCCGCGGAAGGAAAGTTGACCATTGACAAGAAGGAGGCGAAGGCACGTGCCGACCGGCAGCAGTCGGTGGATGTCGCGCTGTTCGGCCGGATGGTGGCCGATGACACGGAACTCAACGTGGACGCGGCGGTGCAGGTCGCACACGCCCTGAGCGTGCACGAGGTCAGCAACGAGTACGACTACTACACCGCCGTGGACGACCACAAGCGCGCCGACTCCGAGGAGGATGCCGGCGCGGGCATGATCGGCACGGTGGAGTTCAACTCCGCCACCCTCTACCGCTATGCCACGGTGGATGTCGATCGGCTCCGGGACACGCTGGGGAACGAGGACGTCACCCGCCGGGCGGTGGAGGCCTTCGCGCGGGCGTTCGTGACCAGCATGCCGTCCGGCAAGCAGAACACCTTCGCCAACCGGACCCTGCCCGATGCGGTACTCGTGGTGGTCCGGGACACGCAGCCGATCAGCTTTGTCGGTGCCTTCGAGGAAGCACTCCGTGGCCGGGAGCAGGACAGCCGGATCGCGGCCTCGGTGCGCAGGCTGGCCGACTACGGCAAGGACGTGCAGGACACCTACGACCAGCGGCCGGTCGCGGCCTGGTGCGTGGGTGTGGGCGATCGCGCGGCGGGGCTGGCCGAACTCGGCGAGCGCACCACGTTCGACGTGGCCACGAAGGCGGTGGGCGCACTCGTCGCGGAACGCATGGCGAGCCGGGCATGAGCGCGCTGCTCCTGCGGCTGGCCGGGCCGTTGCAGTCCTGGGGCACCAGCAGCCGGTTCACCCGCCGCAACACCGACCGTGCCCCCAGCAAGAGCGGCGTGATCGGGCTGCTGGCGGCGGCGGAGGGCCGGGCGCGGAACGAGCCGATCGAGGATCTCGGCATGCTCCGGATCGGCGTGCGGATCGACCAGGCGGGGCGGGTGGAGCGGGACTTCCAGACCGCGCGGCCGGTGGACGGGTCGGCACCGCTCCCGTTGTCGTACCGGTTCTACCTGGCCGACGCCGTGTTCCTGGTGGCCGTGGAAGGCGCGCACGAGCTGCTGGAACGGCTGGCTTCCGCCCTGCGCACGCCGGTGTTCCCGCTGTACCTCGGCCGCCGTTCCTGCCCACCCGCCGGTCCGGTACTACTCGGACTGCGGGAGGGAACAGCGGGCGAATTACTGCGGGAGACGCCGTGGCAGGCGTCCGGCTGGTTTCGGCGCCGGCATTCCGAGGCGACGGTCAGCCTCGAGACCGTCACCGACTGCCGGCCGGGGACCCCCGGCAGCGTCCTCGTCCGGGACGAGCCGGTCAGTTTCGACCCCCGGCACCGGCAGTACGAGTGGCGCTCGGTCCTGCGCGCTCCGGTGACGGTCAGCAATCCGGACCACCGGGCGCATGACCCGATGGAACTCCTCGGAGGTGACGGCTGATGTTCCTGAGCCGTTTCGAGTTCAACGCCGTCCGCCGGGGCGCCCGCGAGCTGCTGGCCTCGCCGCAGCGCCTGCACGCGGCCGTGCTCGCGGCGTTTCCCGCCGACCAGAGCCGGGCGAGCGACCAGGGGCGGGTGTTGTGGCGGCTGGACCAGCAGCCGCACCAGACCCTGTTGTACCTGGTCAGTCCGTATCCCCCTGACCTGACACATCTGGTCGAGGCCGCGGGAAGACCCGCAACGCAAAGCTGGGAGTCCCGGGACTACACGCCGTTGCTCGACCGGCTCGCCGTCGGGCAGCACTGGGCGTTCCGGCTCACCGCCAACCCGGTGATCACGCGCCGGAAGGACGACACCGCGAGCCGCTCGCAACGGTTCGGCCATGTGACCGTCGCCCAGCAGACCGAATGGCTGCTGACCAGGGTCGGCAAGCACGGATTCGGTGTCGTGGAGGGCCGGAGCAAGGAACCCGACGTCGCCGTGCGGGGCCGCCGCACGCTGCGGTTCGACCGGCGGGGCCGGACGGTCACCCTGGCTACCGCGCTGTTCGAGGGAACGCTGGAGGTCACCGACCCCGGTCTGTTGCGGCAGGCACTCACCCACGGGATCGGACCGGCGAAGAGCTACGGCTGCGGGTTGCTGACCCTGGCCCGTGCGAGCTGACGATGGCCGACATCCCCGGCGCGCCACCGGTGCCGCTGTCGCAGCTCACCCGTGCGCAGGACCGGATCACGTTCCTGTATCTCGAGCACTGTGTCGTCCACCGGGACGCCAACGCGATCACCGCGCGGGACACCCGCGGAACGGTGCACATCCCGGCGGCGTCGCTGGGTGCCTTGTTGCTGGGGCCAGGGACGACGGTGAGCCAGCAGGCGATGGTCCTGCTGGCGGAGAGCGGTTCCACCGCCGTCTGGGTCGGTGAGCATGGTGTCCGGTACTACGCTCATGGCCGTACGCTGGCTCGGTCCGCACGGTTGCTCGAAGCGCAGGCCGCCCTGGTGTCGCAGCGAACCTCCAGGCTGCGGGTCGCGCGGGAGATGTACGCCATGCGGTTTCCTGCCGAGGACACCAGCGGCCTGACCATGCAACAGTTGCGTGGGCGGGAAGGGGCGCGGGTCCGGCGGCTGTACCGGGAACACGCCGAGCGTACCGGGGTATCGTGGACGCGGCGCGACTACGACCCGGCGGACTTCGCCGGTGGGAATCCGGTCAACCAGGCTCTTTCCGCCGCGAACACCAGCCTGTACGGCGTGGTGCACGCGGTCGTCGTGGCGCTGGGGTGCGCGCCGGGTCTCGGTTTCGTCCATACCGGACACATGCGCTCGTTCGTGTTCGACATCGCCGACCTCTACAAGGCGGACATCAGCATCCCCATCGCCTTCGACATCGCGGCCGCCGATGTGGCGGACATCGGGGCGGAGACGCGCCGGGCGGTGCGCGACAGGTTGAAGAGCGGGGCGTTCCTGGACCAGTGCGTCCGCGATATCAAGACGCTGCTCAGCCAGGACGACGAGGTGACCGAGTACGGGCCCGAGGCTTTCGATGACGCGGATGTGGTCATGCTGTGGGACGGCGATGGTAAGGAAGTCGCCGGTGGCGTGTCCTACGGGGGCGATGACCTGTGACGGTGATCGTGGTGGCCGCCTGCCCGGTGGGTCTGCGCGGCCATCTCACCCGGTGGCTGCTGGAGATCGCGCCCGGGGTGTTCGTCGGCACCATCAACAGCCGGGTGCGGAATCTCGTGTGGCTCCGGGTGGTGGACATGGTGAAGACCGGCAGGGCGATCATGGTCCACTCGGCGCCGAACGAGCAGGGACTCGCCTTCACCGTGCACGATCACGAGTGGGAACCGGTCGACTTCGAGGGCATCAACCTGATGCTCCGCCCCGCACCGGTGGACGATCCGGTGCTGAAGAGCGACGCGCCTCGGTCGGTCGGCTGGAGCCGGGCCAGCAAGCGGAGACGTTTCGGCCAGCGGTGACTCCCCGCGCATGGCCCGATACAACGAAGCCGCCCACGGGGAAAGGTAAAGCGAAAACAGTGTTTCGATGGGCATCGTCGCAGGTCAACAAGTGTCTTCCCCGCGCAAGCGGGGATGGTCCCATGTGGTTGTGGATCATGTGATTCCAGACGGCGTCTTCCCCGCGCAAGCGGGGATGGTCCCAAACCAGCCGGGTATCGGTACAGCAGCGGGGCGTCTTCCCCGCGCAAGCGGGGATGGTCCGCTTGCGCTTGAACCAACGTTGCAACACCCATCGTCTTCCCCGCGCAAGCGGGGGTGATCCCATCAGCGACTATGCCGCCGCAGGCCGCACCACGTCTTTCCCGCGCGAGCGGGGCCGTGCATGGGCGGCCAACGCATGCGCGTGGAGGGCAAACGCGTGCGCGTGGGCGGCAAACACGACGGGGAGGTGTGTTTGCCGCCTGCATCCACGCGTTGGCCCTCCACATGCGCGCGTTTGCCCGCCACGTCCACGCTTTGGTCGTTCGGGAACGGGTTACGCGGCCAGGGCGAGGATGAACATCGCGCTGGCGGCTATGGCGGCGAGGGTGCGGACGTGGTTCCAGGCGGTCCACACCGAGGCGTAGCGGAACCACCGTTCCGCGCTGCCGGGGGCCTCCGGATCGAGGGTGGCCAGCGCGTTGTTCCTCGGCACGTGCACCACGATGGTCTCCAGCACGGTGCCGATGACGTACAGCAGGCCGCCGGCGAGCAGGTAGCCCGCGCCGGGTTCGGACCACCGCGTGATGGCCATGATCCCCACCGGGACGCACACCAGTCCGGTGCCGAACAGGGTGCCGAGGAAGAGCGGGTTGAGCACCACCACGTTGATCGACTGCATGGCGGCGAGGCCCTGGGCCGGTGGCAGTTTCCCCAGGGCACGCATCACGAAGGTGGAGAAGGCGAAGAAGACCCCGCCCACCACACCACAACCGAGGGCGCAGATCAGGGTCAGCGCGAACAGCAGTCCGTCGTTCATGAAGGCAAGTCAACCCCGGCGAGCTGGATCTGGGTCTCGGTACCCGCGAACCCGACCGAGTGGTACACGCGGATGGCCGAGTAGTCCGGATCGGCGACGATCACCAGCAGCCGCGCCCCCAGCTCGGCCAGCGCGTACGTGCCCGCGAGGTGCACCAACGTCCCGGCAAGGCCCCGGCCACGGTAGGCCGGATGGGTCAGGATGTTCTGAAACCGCGCGGGCCCGGAACCATCGGTGAACACGCCGAGGCCGGACACCATCCGGCCGTCCTCGAAGGCCCCGAACCACCCACCGAGCCCACGTTCCTGCAAGCCGCGCATGGCCGCCAGGTCCCGCTCGGCGTACTCCCGGTAGCTCGCCGGGTCGAGCCCCGGGTTGTCCGCCTCCCGCAGCGCCAGCGCGGCCCGCCAGTCCGCGTCCCCGTCCAGCAGCCGGAAGCCCAGTTCCCGGTTGGGCCGGGGCGGCGGCCGCAGTTCGTCCGCGGTCAGCACGGTGCTGCGCTGGACGCCGAGACCGGCGCCCGCGAGTTCCGCCACGTCGCCTGCCCCGCCCCGGGTGCCGTCCACCCCGAGCGCGAGGTGCTCGGCCGCGGGGAACGTGCCACGAAAGGTTCGCACCCATTCCGCCGCTGTCCCCGGTTGCAGCGGCGCGTCCAGCAGCAGGAAGTTACCCCAGTGATAGCCCGGATTGTCCGGCGTCCGGACGATCCGGTACCCGTCCCTTCGCTCGATGCTGCTGCCCTGCGCGGTCAGCAGCATCAGATCGGTCCGGTACCCCAGTGAGACGATGTTCATGAACCGAAGGTACGAGAACCGCTCAGCCGGTGAACACCCGCCAGTCCAGCTCCGGCGGCGTCATCCCCCGGCGCTGGAGGTAACGCAGGGACCGCTGCCGGGCGTCGGCGATCCACGCCTGGTACGAATCCCGATCGCGCCCGGCAGGCAGTGCGCCGGGGATCCGTTCCGGGACGAAGGTCCACTCCCCGTCTGCCGCGCCGGCGGCACCGGTCACCAGCAGGGTGGACATCTCACCGGGACGGCCGTTGTGCCGGTGCCACAGCAGGTTCGCCACACCGGGCGCACCGGCGAACTCCTGCACCGGCCGCACCCGCAGCGCCCCGTCCGCGCCATCCCGGCTCACCACGGCCCGCGCCGCCTGCGGGTACCTCTGCTCGTCCCTGGCGGCGAACACGGCCGTGGGGTAACGCTCCAGTGCGTCGGCGATCTGCGCCGCCATCGGCTCATCCCCGCCGGGCGGCCGCGCCGGGGAACCGCCCGTCTCGGCGGGTTCGAGCCGCCGCACCCGCTCCGGGGTGATGTAGAACGGCAGCCGCCAGAAGTACCAGTCCATCGAACGCCGGAACTCCTCGTCCGCCGCCTGCTCGGCCAGCACGGGCGACTTGCGCATCATGCCGCGCCAGAACTCCCGGAGATCCTGCGGGGTCGCCACCCCCTCCGGCACGGTGGCGGTGCCCTGCACCAGCACGGCAGGGCCACCCGCCAGCCCGCTTCCGGTGAAGTCGGAGTACAGCAGGGAGACCCGGCTGTCCCGCCGGACGTTCCACGCCTTCTGCGGGTAGGCCACCGGGGTGGTCAGCACGATCTGCCGTGCCTGCGGAAACCACACGCTCGACATCGGCCTGGTGTTGAGTCCGCCATCCCTGGTGATCGTGCTGAGCTCGAGTACCTTCACCTCGGCCAGTACCGCCGAGACCTCCGCGTCGATATCCATGCGGCCGAGCCTAGAACCTCGACCTTGCTCGACCTCAAGATTCCCTGCTGAAGGTCATGTCCATCCAGGGCTGCCAGCGCACCCCGTCCGCCGAGCGTTCCCACACCGCGGCCATCGACCGCTCCCCCACGGTCAGCGTCGCCCGCTCCCCGCTGTCGACACCGACGAAGGTCCACTCGCCGCCCGCACCCACCCGCAGGGTCATGGTGCTCGTCTCGCCGTGGCTGTCGTAGGACCGGGCGGTGTAGGTCTCCCGGACGGGGTCGTACCCGCCGATCAGCTCGATCGCCCGGTAGCGCTCCCCGTCCAGCTGCACATCCACGTGATGCACGAGGAAGAACCCGCCGTCCAGCCACTCGTAGGTGTCCGTGCCGCTGATCTCGATGGACGGCTCGGTCCCGGTGGAAACCGTCCTTCCCTGCGAGCGCCACCGGCCGACCAGCGGGCCGAGCCGTTCGAGTTCGGGGCCAGGTGTGTGCATATCCGCCTCCGATCTGTGTAAGATTGTGCTTACACACTTACACACAAGCCGCCCTGCTGGCAACGAGCACGAGAGAGCACAAGGTGGACGAGGTACTGCACGCGGTAGCCGACCCGACCCGCCGCGGCATCCTGCGGCTGGTCCGGGACCAGGAGGTGTCCGCGGGCGAGCTCGCGGGCCACTTCCCCGGCATCAGCCGCCCCGCGGTGTCCCAGCACCTGCGCGTGCTCACCGCGGCAGGCCTGCTCGCGGTCCGCCGCGAGGGCAACCGCAGGCTCTACCGGCTGCGGCCCGCCGGGCTCACCGAGGTGAGCAGGTTCTTCGACGACCTGTGGACCGACCGGCTCGGGCGCCTCAAGCGGGCGGCCGAGCAGGCCGAACGGGAACGCACGAGCGAGGACACGGAGGGAACGGGATGACCGACGTGGTGGAGCAGACGATCCGGATCGAGGCCCGGCCGGAGACGGTGTGGGAGTTCTTCACCGACCCGGAACTGCTCGCGCAGTGGTGGGGACCGGCCGAGCTGGAACCCCGCCGCGGCGGCCCGCTCCGGGTGCCCATGCTGGACGGCCCGCGCCCGGTCATGCGCGGGGAGTTCGTCGAGCTGGTCCCGCACGAACGAATCGTGTTCACCTTCGGCTGGGAGGACACGCCCGGCGCGCCCGCCATCGAGCCGGGCGCCTCACTGGTGGAGGTCACCCTCCGCGCCGAGGACCGCGGCACGGTGCTGACCCTGCGGCACAGCGGCCTGCCAACCGAACTGGCCGGGGAGACCGGCCGGGGATGGGCCGGGTTGCTGCGCGGGCTCAGCCGCGCAGCAGCCGCTCCACGACCGCGAGCTTGATGCACAGCACCAGCCCGTCCACCGCATCGGACAGCTCGGTCAGCGGCGGGTAACTGGGTGCGAGCCGGATGACCCGGTCGTCGGGGTCCTTGCCGTACGGGAACGGCGCCCCGGCCGGGGTCAGCGCGATCCCCGCCTCCTTGGCCAGGGTGACCACCCTGCTGGCGCAGCCGTCCATTACGTCCAGGCTGACGAAGTAACCGCCCTCCGGCACGGTCCATGCGGCGGCACCGGTTCCGGAAAGTCCCTCCTCCAGCTTGTGCTGCACGAGGTCGAACTTCGGTCGCAGCAACGCGCGATGCCGGTCCATATGCGCATGGACACCGTCCACACTATTCAGGAACAGCGCGTGCCGGAGCTGGTTCACCTTGTCCGGACCGATCGTGCGCTTGCCGAGATGACCTGTCAGCCAGTCCACATTGGACTTCGATGCGCCGAAGAAGGCCACCCCGCTACCGGCGAGCGTGATCTTCGACGTGGAACCGAACACGAACGGACGGTCGGGGTTGCCAGCCTCGGCCGCGGCCGCCAGCACGTCCGCGACCTCGTGCCGGGTCTCGGTGAGGTGATGCACCGCGTAGGCATTGTCCCAGAAGATCCGGAAGTCCGGTGCGGCGGTCCGCATCGCCGCCAGCCCGCGCACGGTCTCGGCGGAGTACACCGTCCCGGTCGGATTGCTGTACTTGGGGACACACCAGATGCCCTTGATCCGGGCGTCCTCCCCGGCGAGCCGCTCCACTTCGGCCAGATCAGGGCCCGTGCCGTTCATCGGCACCGGGATCATCTCGATCCCCAGCTTCTCGCACAGCGCGAAGTGCCGGTCGTACCCGGGAACCGGGCAGAGCACGGCAGCCCCGGAGCCCGGTGCCCACGGCCCGGTCGAACCGGGCACCCCGAACAGCACGGCATGCACCATGCATTCGTGCATCAGCTCGAGGCTGGAGTTGCCGAAGGCGACCAGTTGCTCCGGCGGCACGTCGAGCAACGGGCCGAAGATCTCCCGCAGCTCGGCGAGCCCGCGCAGGCCACCGTAGTTACGGGTGTCCGTACCGTCGGCGGCGGTGTGCGTGCCTGCACCCGGCAGGCCGAGCAGTTCCTCGGCGAGGTCCAGCTGCTCGGCGGAAGGCTTGCCCCTGGTCAGGTCCAGGGCGAGCGCGCGCCCGCGCAGCTCGTCGTAGGCACCGCGCAGCTCGTCCAGGGTGCGGGTCAGCTCGTCGGGAGACAACTCGGTCAGGCTCACGGTGACCAAGGTTACCGGCCTGCCCCCTGCGCATCGCGCGCCGGTGGGCCCGCTACCGGCGGGCAGGCAGATTCCCGGTCAGGGAGCGCAGAATCTCCTCGGCGTGTGTCCACAGTACGGCTCCGCCGATGCCGGGAACCACCCGCCGGACGGCACCCGGTACCCGGCTGGCCAGCAAGGCGCCCTGGTCCGGCGAGTGGCTGGTGTCCTGTTCGCCGTACCAGACGTCCACCGCGACGGTGATCCGCGCCGGATCGAAGGTCCACCGCCCCATCGCCAGCACGGTGTCCCGCGCGTACCCGGCGGGTCCCTGGACGAAGGCCTCGTCCACGGCCCGCCGGTAGGCGCGCTCGAACCCTGGCTCCCGGTACACCTCGAGGTCGGACTCGGCACTGCCTGCCAGCACCATGTCCCAGATCGCGCCGGGGTCGAAGGCCGCGAAGAACTCCTCGGCCCCGGCTGGCGCGGCGACCGTCCTGGCCACCAGGGCACGCAGCTGCGCGGGCAGCAGCCCGGCGAACTCCGGAGCGGCCACCTCGTCCGCACCGGACACCACGGCCAGCGCCCCGGCGACCCCTTCCGCGGCGCAGGCGAGCGCGAACGGCGCCCCCTGGGAGAACCCGACCATCGCGGGACGTTCGATCTCCCTGCGGGCGGTGAACTCGCCGATGTCCGCGGCGAAGTCGCCGAACGACCGCCCCGGCACCGGGGTGGAGGCCCCAAGACCCGGCCGGTCCACCGAGATCAGCCGCACCCCGAGGACGTCGACGACATCCGCGCCGAAACCGAGGCGTCTGCTGGTAGCCGCGCCGGGACACAGTAGGACCGGGATCCCGTCCGGAGGCCCCCACTCGGCCCATCCGAGCAGCCGGCCACCCGCCAGCTCGCTCTCGCCCGTCCGCACCGGATCCACGATGCGCAAACCCATGCCCGGCATTGTGCCCGTCGGCTTCGATCCCAGTCGAGGCGTGAAGATCGGTTTTCCGAACCGTGACCCGAACCCGGCAGACGGGCACTGGGATAATCGACAAGGAGACAGCAACCGGACCAGGCACGGGGAGCACGCAAGGGATGAGCACGGACCAGACACCGCAGCCGACGGAGATCGAGTTCTACTGGCGGCCGGGCTGCCCGTTCTGTATGGCACTGCGGCAGCCACTACGGCGCAGCGGGCTGCCGGTGCGGGAGATCAACATCTGGGAGGACCCGGAGGCGGCGGCCAGGGTCCGCTCGGTCGCCGACGGCAACGAGACGGTGCCCACCGTGTTCGTCGGCGAGCACGCCATGGTGAACCCGAGCTTCCGCAAGCTGGAGGCCGCGGTCCGCGAGCATGCACCGCGGCTACTGGAGCGGGCCGAACCGGCGCCACGAAGGGGCATCTGGCCGCTGCGCCGCCGGAGGTGAGTTGACCGGAGCCGCGGGCGACTGCTTCCATGATAACCATACCGGTCGGTTTACCACTGGAGGCTCGGCATGGACGTCCGCGGCATCCGCATCCTGACCTTCGACGTGGTCGGGACCCTGATCGACTTCGAGACCGGCATCCTGGACTGCCTGCGCCCGGTGGCGTGCGGGCGGACCGGCGCCGAGCTACTGGAGGCCTTCGGCCGGGCCGAGGACGTGCAGGCACGGCTGACCCCGCGGTTGCCGTTCACCCAGATGCTGGAGCCGATCTACCTGCGGCTGGCGACCGAGCTCGATCTCCCCCGGGACACCGGGCAGGCCACGGCGCTGCGGGAGTCGATCCCGCGCTGGCCCGCCTTCCCCGACTCGGCGGCCGCCCTGCGCACACTGGGCCGCCGGTTCCGGCTGGTGGCACTGACCAACACCGACAACTGGGCGCTGGAACACATGGCGCGAACCCTCGGCGAACCGTTCGACGATGCGGTCACCGCGCAGGACGCCGGCACCAACAAGCCCGACCCGCAGGTGTTCGCCTACTGCCGGGGACGGCAGAGCGTGCACGGCTACACGCTGCCCGACTACCTGCATATCGCACAGAGCCAGTACCACGACATCGGGGTCGCCACCGCCCTCGGCTAGCGGACCTGCTGGATCGAGCGCCGCACCGGACAGCCCGGCTTCGGCGCCACCCCGAACCCGCGCGAGATCATCGAGCCGGATCACCACTTCGCCTCGGTCGCCGAGCTGGCCCGAGCCTGCACCCGGTAGTTCCATCCGGACGCGGACATTTCGACCCACAATCCCGATACCATCTCCCGACTGCACGGAATTTCTGCACGTGCAAAGTCTCTACGGTTCACTCGAAAAGCGGTTTTCGCTACCCCGAACGAAAACAGCGGGGGCGGGTAAAGTGTCTTTTCGGCGCGGTATGACCCGGAAAGCCGCCGCCAACAGGGGAACACTATCCTTCACCTGCGAGTGCATTCGCCCTGCCGGACGAACCGGTTAGACCTCTCCACCAAGTCTTCTTACACACAACGAAGGAATCGAAAAGAAAATCGCCGGGAACTCGTAACGGGAGCCATCGCCGCCGCGACTGTCCCAACGGAAATCGGAACAAACGATTTCGATCTTGGCCCATACGGCTCGATCATCAACGATGAATGACTTCCCGGGGGTACCGTGCGAACGAGGAACAGGAGCATCCGGACGAGCGTCGCCGCGCTCGTCGTGACGGCGCTCGCCGTGGCGCTGGCACCGCCCGGCCCGGCCGCGGCCGCGGCACCGGTCGCCGTTCCCGCGGCGGACGGCGACCGGGTGGCACTGCGCAACCTGATCATCGCCACCCACCCAGGGGACTTCGGGCTCCCGGTATGGCGGTCCATCCTGGACCGGGCGGGCACGCCCTATGACGTGGTGTACGCCCGCACCGACCGGTTCCGGATGGACCGGCTGATCGGCGCGGACGGTACCGGCCGGTACAACGCGGTGCTGCTGACCAACAGCGGCCTGCGCTACGAAGCCGGGAACGGTAACTATCGCAGCGCCTTCGGTGAGCTGGAGTGGAACACCCTGTGGGCCTACGAGCGGGCCTTCGACGTGCGCCAGGTGTCCCTGTACACGCCCTACGGCACCGCCCCCGAGGACTACTGCCTGCGCGAGAGCCGGGAGGGTGAGGTGGGCAGCACGCCGGTGCACGCCAGGCTGACCCCGGCCGGGACCGGGGTGTTCGACCGGCTGGCCACCGACGCCCGGATCCCGATCTCCCGGTCCTATCTGTACCGGACGAGACTCGCTCCGGGATGCGCGGCCGAACCGCTGCTCACCATCGGCCAGGACGTGGTCGGCGTGCTCAGCACCGCACCCGACGGCAGGCAGCGGGCCGCGCTCACCTTCACCTCCGATCCGAACCTGGTGCAGACCGATCTACTCGGTTATGGCCTGCTGCGCTGGGCGAACCGGGGCGTGCTGGTCGGCGAGCAGCGGCACTGGATCAACGTGGACGTGGACGACTGGTTCAACACCAGCACCCGGCCGGGTCAGGGTGGCATCTTCCGGCTGAGCGGACCGGAGGTCCCGGTGATCGCAGGCCAGCAGGACGCCCTGGCCGACCGGCACTCGGTGGTCGAGAGGTTCGGGCTGAACCTCGCCTACAACGGCGGGGATCTCGACCCGGACGCCCCCGCCGACTGCAGTTCCGCCAACACTCCCGACCCGCTGACCAGTTACTCCCGTTGCCTGCGCGACCGGTTCCGGTGGATCAACCACACGGTGACCCATCCGCGACTGAACTTCACCAGCTACCAGCGCAACCGGATGGAGATCGGGGAGAACCTCGCCATCGGCAGGGAGGCGGGCTTCACGGTGCCGACCTCAGTGCTGAAGACCCCGGAGTACTCGGGGCTCGGGGTCTACAACCCGGACCCGAACGGCTCGCCCTACGACCCGCCGACCGACTTCGGTCTCGAAGGCTCCAACCAGGAACTGCTCTCGGCCGCCGCCGACCTCGGGGTCCGGTACCTGCACGGCAACATGTCCTTCGGCAGCCACCGGCCGGACTGCTTCAACTGCGGGATCCGGCACCCGCTGCGCCCGGAACTGCTCGTGGTGCCGGACTGGCCGACGAACATCAGCTTCCAGGCGGCTACCCCTGGCGAGCAGGTCACCGTGTTCAACCAGCTGTACGGGCCGGACGGCCGTTTCCCCAGCTTCGACCATGACCTGAGCTACCAGGAGATCGTGGACTACGAGTCCGACCAGGCACTGCGCCAGGTGCTGGCCGGTTCCGCCTACAGCTTCACCCTGCACCAGGCCAACGCGCATGTGTACGCGAACGGGAACAGCCTCACCTTCGACTGGCTGGACAAGGTCGTGCGCAAGTACACCGAGTACCACCGGTCGCCGCTGCTGAACCCGGACTGGGTCGAGCTCGCGGAGTACGTCGGCGCTCGCACCGACCATTTCGGCAACCGCGCCGACGCGGGAGCCGCAGTATGGGACCGCGGTACCGGAACGATCAGCTACCGGCCTGCCGCCTCCGGTTCGCTGTTCCTCACCGGGGCGCTGGCTCCCGGCGCGGCGGAACGCTACGGCACCGACACCGTCTCGCGGGTGGAACTGACCGCGGGCCGGACGGTCACCCTGCCCGTCGTCGGCAACCGGTGACCCGGACGGCTGGCCAGCCCATGCGCGCTCGAACCACGGCCGACAAGTCGATGACGCCCGCGTTGCTGGTGCTCGCACTGGCGCTCACCGCGATCACGGTACTGAGCCCTGGCGCGGGAGACCCCGCAACGGGCGGGGAGGCGGCCTTCCCCGCCGCACTGCCCGCACAACCAGAACCTGCCCGGATCCAGCGGGTTCCGGTGCGCGCGCAACCGGTCTCCCCCGGCCCAGCCGCTCCGGGCAGCCGGGTGGCCCTGCGGCAGCTGGTGATCGCCACCGACCCGGAGGACGTCGGCCTCCCGGTGTGGCGTGCGGTGCTCGACCGCATCGGCACCCCGTACGACGTGCACATCGCGGGTTCCGAACGGCTCGACCGGCGGCGGCTGGTGCGGCCGGACGGGGCCGGCAGGTACTCCGCGATCCTGCTGACCGGCAACGGCCTGCTCCGCCGGGAGCCCGACGGCGGCTACCGCAGCGGGCTCACCCCGGACGAGTGGCAGGCGCTGTGGGAGTACGAGCGCACCTTCCAGGTCCGGCAGGTGGCGCTGAACACCGCCCCGGGCACCGAGCCGGAGGACTACTGCCTGCGCGCGGTCCGCGAGCAGGCCCTCGGCCGGGAAGCCGAGCACGCCACCCTGCCGCGGGCAGGCGCCGAGCTGTTCGACTACCTCCGGCCGGATGTACGGCTGCCCATCCAGCGGTCCTATGTGTACCGGACCACGCAGGTTCCTGGCTGCGCGGCACGGCCCATCCTCGAACTCGGCGGGGACGTGCTGGGGGTGCTCAGCACCGCACCGGACGGCAGGCAGCGCGCCGCGCTGACCTTCCTGCCAGGGCCGGAGGAGCTGGCCACCGACCTGCTCGGCTACGGCCTGCTGCGCTGGGCCACCCGCGGGGTGTTCCTCGGCGAGCGGCGGCACTGGATCAATGTGGACGTGGACGACTGGTTCAACACCACGCTGCGCCGCCGCGCCGACGGCAGGAAGGACTCCTTCCGGCTGGACGGGGCGGACGCCGCGGCGGCCGCGCGCGGGCAACGCGAGTTGCGCGAACGACACCCGCTGGCGGGCGACTTCCGGCTGAATCTCCCGTACAACGGCGGCAGCGTGCACAGCGAGGCCCCCGCCCAGTGCTCGGCCGAGGCGACCCCGGACCCGCTCACCAGCTACTCCCGCTGCCTCGCCGGGGAGTTCCGCTGGATCAACCACACGCTGACCCACCCGGCGATGGACTTCACCGACTACCAGCGCAACCGCAGCGAGATCCGGCGGAACCTGAACGCGGCGGCCGCGATCGGGCTGCCGGTACCCACCAGCGTGCTCAAGACGCCGGAGTACTCCGGGCTCGGCGTCTACAACCCCGATCCGAAGTCCCTCGAACCGGCCACCGATCACGGCCTCGAGAAGTCCAACCGGGCGCTGCTGCGCGCCGCGAGCGAACTCGGCGTGCGCTACCTGCACGGCGACCTCTCCTACGCCGGCCACCAGCCGGACTGCTTCAACTGCGGTATCCCGCACCCACTGCGCCCGGAACTGTTCGTGGTACCGGACTGGCCCACCGGAATCGGCTTCGCGGCGACCACCCCGGCGGAGCAGGCCGCCTCCTACAACGCTGCCCACGGCACCGAACTCGGCTACCGGGAGATCGTGGCCGCCGAGGCCGGGCTGGCGCTGCGGCACCTGGCCAGCGGTTCCGCCTACGCGCACACCCTGCATCAGGGCAACCTGCACGCCTACGACGGGCGGCACAGCCTGACCTTCGACTGGCTGGCGGAGGTGCTCACCCGATACGGCGAGCTGTTCGCGGTTCCGCTGAAGAATCCCGAATGGACCGAGCTGGCGCGGTACGTGGAGGCGCGCAACGCGCATTTCGCCGAGCTCGATGCTGGCGCGGACGCGGTGTGGGACCGCACCTCCGGCGCCGTCACGCTCAGCCCGGAAACCACCGGCTCGATGTTCCTGACCGGACTGGAAACCAGGGAAGCCACCGCGGCGGACCAGGACTCCACGGATCGGGCCGAATGGTACGGCTCCGACCCGGTGTCCCGGCTCGGCGTGACCGCGCGGGAAACCGTCACCCTGACCGCCAGCCCGCGCTCATGACGGCCGCGGAGACCGCACGGCATATCGCCGTGGTGTCGGAGAGCACCTACCCGTTCGGGCCAGGTGGGGTGAGCCTGTGGACGCACCAGCTGATCGAGGGAATGCCGGAGCACAGCTTCACCGCGGTGGCGATCACAGCCCACGGCACCGAGCGCGTCGCCTGGCCGGTTCCGGCCAACCTGGCCGGGGTGGTGAACATCCCGCTGTGGGCGGGGCCGCCGGCGCGGGCCCGGCGGGTGCCCGGCTCCTTCGCCGACACCCATCGCGCGTTCCTGCGCGCCATGCTCGCCGCGGCCGAGCCGGACCCGCGGCTACGCCATGAGCGCGGCACCGAGTTCCTCGCGGCGCTGCGCGGCTTTTTCGACTACGCCCGGCACGGTGACCTGGGGGCCGCACTGTCCACGAACGACTCGGTGGACCGGCTGCTGGTGGCCTGGCGGGAGGCAGGCGAAGGCGCGCCGGGGAAGCTGACCCTACATGACGCGATCGTGGCCACCGACCGGATCGAGCACCTGCTCCGGCCACTGGCCCAGCCACCGGTACGGGCGGACGTCTGTCACCTGGCGATGAACGGCACCAGCGCCCTGGTCGGTATGGCGGCGAAATGGGCACACGGCACCCCGATCGTGCTTTCCGAACACGGGGTGTACCTGCGCGAGCGCTATCTCGGCAGCGCGCAGGAACCGGTGTCCCCCGCGGTGCGGTTGCTGTTGCTGCGGTTCTTCCGCGCGCTGGCCGCCGCGGGCTACCGGACCGCGGACCTGCTGGCACCGCACTCCAGCTACAACCGGCGCTGGGGGATCTACAACGGCGCGGCCCCGGAGCGGGTACGCACCATGTACAACGGCATCGACCCCGCCGACTTCCCACCGGCCGGGGCGGAACCGGACGAGGCGACCATCGTGTTCGTCGGCCGGATCGACCCGCTGAAGGACCTGCACACCCTGCTCAGGGCGTTCGCGCTGGTGCGGGCGCGGCGGCCGGGGGCGCGGCTGCGGATGTTCGGTCCGGTCCCGGCTGGCAACGAGGACTATCACGCCGACTGCCTGCGGCTGGCGGCCGAGCTCGGCCTGGACGGCTCCGCGGTTTTCGAGGGCAGGGTGCCCCGCCAGGCAGACGCCTACCACGCTGGTCACCTGGTCGCGCTGCCCAGCGTGTCCGAGGGGTTCCCGTACACCGTGGTGGAGTCGATGTGCACCGGGCGGCCACCGGTGTGCACCGATGTCGGCGGGGTCCGCGAAGCGGTCGGCGACGCCGGGCTGGTGGTGCCGCCCCGTGACCATGCCGCCTTCGCCGCGGCCTGCCTGCGCCTGCTGGACGACGCCGGGCTGCGGCGCGAGCTCGGCGCGCGGGCCCGCCGCCGGGTGCTCGACCGGTTCACCCTCGGCCGGTGGAACGACGCCTACCGCGAGGTCTACCGCGACCTGCTGCGCGATCCGGTACCCGCCCTCACCGGTGGCCCGGGCACGGTGGCGGTGGACTGATGGCGGAGCCGACGGCGGAACTGGTGCGCACGGTCGGCGGCAGCCTGCCCGCACCGGCGGACGAGCTGCACGTGGCCGCGACCCTGGAGAGCAAGGGCGTCACCGACGCCGTGGCCAGGGACTCCTACGGGCACCGGGACGTCTTCGCCCTCGCCGGCACGGTGCTCGGTGCGCTTGGCGGCGCCCGGCTCGCGCAGCCGGAGGAGACACGGCGGCCACCGGCACGGCGGCTCCCGGTGCTGTTGCACGGCCCGCTGTACGCCCTGCCGACCCTGGTGTACCCGGCGGTGTTCCACGCGCTCGGCATGGCGGCCGCGGTGCCCGCGCTGGTGTTCGCCACGGCGTCGGGCTGGGTGTTCGGGATGGGCATGGCCGCGGCGGCGCATTGGCTGACCGGTACCGGGCGGCCCGCGGCGGCCGCCATGGCGATGCGGGCGTTCGCACTGGCCGGAGTCGCGTTCGCGGCCGCAGGTGCCGCGGTGCTGGCCGCACTCGGCGGGTACGGGGCCGGTGTGCTCGCCTTTGCCGTGGCGCAGGTGGCTTTCCAGCTCGCCACCGGGATCCTGGTGTTCCGCGGGCTGGAGCACCGGGTGGCCCTGCTGATGGTGCCCGGCTGCCTTGCCGGATTGGTCCACCTCGCCTCCGGCCGGGCAGGGACCACCACGGTGTCCGCCCTGCTCGCCGCGGGGCTTTCGGTGCTGCTGCTGGTTCTCGCCGCCGCGCTGGCGACGAGGGAGCCCGGAAGGCTGCCGGGATTCGGCGGCCTGGCACGGATCGTGCTGCCCGCGATGTGCTACGCGGCGGCCTGTGCGGCGCTGTTGCTGTTCACCGCCGCGCGGTACGTGACCGCCGGCTGGGAGCTGGCGGTGGCGGCGGCACCGCTGGTGCTGGCGATGGGAACCCTGGAGTGGCGCTCACACCGGTTCGACGAGCAGGCGGCGGGCCTGCTGCGGAAGGCGAGCTCGGCCGCCGGGTTCAGCTCGGCGGTGTGGCGGGTGCTGCTGCGCGAGCTCACCGCCTGCCTGCTGGTGCTCGGCGGGCTCGGTCTGCTGCTGCTCGGCACCCTCGCCGCCGCCGGGCTGCTGACCTCACGCGGCGCCCTGCTGGTGGACGCGCACATCCTGCTCGGTTCGGCGTACTTCGCGGGTTTCGTGCTGGCCAATCGCGGTCAGGCGGGCCGACTGCTGGGCGTTGCCGCCGGGATGGTGGCGGTGAACGTGCTGGCGACGCTGACCCTCGCGCGGTTCCTCGAACCGCACGGCGAGATCCCGATCTTCTTCGGCAGCAGTGCCCTGTTGCTGTTGCTTCTGCTGGCCGCCCTGCGCACCAGTCTTGGACGGGTTCACCACTACCAATAAGGAAGGGATCTTCATGCATGCGGCCATACTGGCGGGCGGAGAGGGTGTCCGGCTGCGGCCGTACACCACGGCACTGCCCAAACCGCTGGTTCCGATCGGCGGGGAGTACGCGATTCTCGACATCATCCTGCAACAACTGAAGGCCTGCGGCTTCGACCGGGTCACCCTGGCCATCGGGCACCTCGGCTCGCTCATCCGCGCGTTCGCGGGCGACGGGGAACGCTGGGGCCTGCGGATCGACTACGCCGCGGAGGCGCGGCCGCTGTCCACCATCGGCCCGCTGCTGAACTTCCTCGACCAGCTGCCGGAGAACTTCCTGGTGATGAACGGGGACGTACTGACCACGCTGGACTACGCCGCACTGTTACGCGCGCACGAGCAGTCCACGTCCGCGCTGACCGTGGCCACCTACCAGCGCGAAGTGAAGATCGACTTCGGCACGCTGGAGACCACCGATGGGCATATCGTGGACTTCCACGAGAAGCCGACCCTGTCCTACGGGGTGAGCATGGGCGTGTACGCCCTCTCCCGCAAGACACTCTCCCCGTACCCGCGCAACGTCCCGTTCGGCTTCGACGAGCTGGTACTGGACCTGCTGTCCAGGCAGGTCAATCCGAAGGTGTACGAGTTCGATGGCTACTGGCTGGACATCGGGCGGCCGGACGACTACGACGAAGCCAACCGCAACTTCGAACGGCTCCGGCCCGCGCTGCTGCCTGCCGCCAGCGATACGGCGAACCTGGAATTCGCCTGATGCCGGCGCGAGTGCTGCTGTTCGGCGCGACCGGATTCCTCGGCAGCCAGGTCGCAGCCGCACTGGCTGAGGACCCGCGGGTGGGCGTACTGGTCCGCGCGGGACGTTCGGCGCCGGACGGCAAGGACTGGATCCGGCACGACCTGGTGGCGGCTGGTACGGACGAGCTGCCGGCCGTGCTCCGGCGGGTCCGGCCGGACGCCGTGATCAACTGCGCCGGGCGGCTCTCCGGCCGCACCACCGAGCTCGTCGAGGCGAACGTACTGGTCACGGCCAGGCTGCTGGATGCGATAGCCGAGCACGCCCGGGGAGCCAGGCTGGTGGTACTCGGGTCGGCCGCCGAGTACGGGGTGGTCCCGGTGGGCCAGCCGGTCGCAGAGAACGACCCGACCAGCCCGGTGGCACCCTACGGCGCCACCCGCCTTGCCAGTACCCAGCTGGCCAGGCTGGCCGGCGAGCAGGGCCGGGTGGACGCCGTGGCGCTGCGGCTGTTCAACCCGGTCGGGCCGGGCCTTCCCGCCGAGAACCTGCTCGGCAGGGCGGCCGCCGGGCTGCGCGACGCCATGGCCCGCGGCCGCGACCACATCCGGCTCGGGCCCCTGGACGCCCACCGGGACTTCGTGGACGTCCGCGATGTCGCCACCGCGGTCAGGGAGGCGGCCCTGGTGGACTGGCTCAAGGACCGGGTACTCAACGTCGGCAGCGGGATCGCGGTGGCGGCGCGGGACGCGGTGCGCCTGCTGGCCGAGACGGCGGGTTTCCGCGGTGAGATCCACGAGTCCGAACCGGCGCCCACCCGGTCCAGCGCGGTGAACTGGATCGCGGCGGACCTGACCCGGATCAGACAGGCACTCGACTGGGCTCCCCGGTACGACCTGCGCGCCATGGTCCGCGCGGCCTGGGAGCAGGGATGACCCGGTTGCGGCGGGCCGGGCTGTGCCTCACGCTCGCGTCCTGCCTCGCCGGGTGCGCCGCCGACGATCCGCCGACCGAGCCTGCCCCTGTTCCCGGGCGGGTCACCGATTTCGTCTACCAGCTGCAGAACTACCACGACGGCGGGCTCACCGAGCTCGCCTCGGGCGAACACCAGCTGGCGGTGATCGACCTGGCAAGGGACGCCGGGTCCGCGTACTTCACCGCGACGGAGATCGACGCGCTGCGAGCTTCCGGCAAGCGGGTGCTCGCCTACTTCGAGCTGGGCTCGCTGGAGAACTTCCGGCCCGACTTCCGCACGTTCCGTAACGAGAATCCGCAACTCGTGCTGAACGAGTGGGAAACGTGGCCCGGCGAGTACTTCGTGCGCTACTGGAGTCCACAGTGGTGGGACCAGGCGGTGCGGCCACGGCTGGACCAGGCGCTGCGGGCCGGGTTCGACGGGGTGTACCTGGACACCCCGCTCGCCTACGAGGAGATCGACCTCGCCCTGGTCCCCGGTGAGCGGAGGGAGACCCTCGGCCGCAAGATGGTCGAGCTGATCGGGCGCACCAGTGCCTACGCCAAAGCCGCCGATCCGGACTTCCTTATCGTCCCGCAGAACTCGCCGGAACTACGCAAGTATCCCGGTTACCTGGAAGCGATCGACGGGATCGGCATGGAGGAGCTGTTCTTCCTTGCCACCGACCGGCCCTGCACCAAGGACTTCTGCCGGACCAATCTCGCCGAGGCAAGGGCCGTACGGGACGCGGGGAAGTTCGTGCTCGCCGTGGACTACGCCCGGAGGGCGGAGAACATCCGGCACGCCTGCCACCGCTACCGCGAGGAGGGCTTCGCAGGATACGTCACCACCCTGGAGCTCGACCAGGTGTCCGCACCGTGCTCAGAACTGTCCGAAAAGGAGTGAAATGAAGATCGGCATCATCGGAATGGGCTACGTCGGCCTCACCCTGACCGCCGCACTGGCCCGCGCGGGCTACCAGGTGTACGGCGTGGACACCTCGCCCGCGGTGCTGGACGCCCTGCGCAGGGGGAAACCGCATATCTACGAGCCCGGCGTGCCGGAGGTGTTCGCCGAACAGCTCGAACGGAACATCCTGGTCTCAGCCGAACTACCGCCCGAAACGGTGGACGTCGCGATCATCTGCGTGTCCACCCCGGTGGACGAGGCGACGCACGAACCCTACCTGCGCAACCTGGCCGCGGCGGCCGAGCAGGTGGCGCTGCGGTGCGCCCCGGACACGCTGGTGGTGGTGCGCAGTACCGTTCCGGTCGGCAGCAGCCGGGAGGTGGTGCTGTCGCCGCTGCTGGCGGCATGGGGCTCGGCACATCTGGTGATGGCCCCGGAACGCACGATCCAGGGGCAGGCGTTACGCGAGCTGGTCGAGCTGCCGCAGGTGGTCGGCGGGCTGGACGAGGCGAGCCTGGAACGCGGGCTGGCCCTGTTCGGTGGGTTCACCAGGGAGGTCGTCGGGGTGTCCAGCCTGGAGACCGCGGAGCTGGTGAAGCTCACCAACAACTGCCACACCGATGTCATCTACTCCTTCGGCAACGAGGTGGCCCTGCTGACCGAACGGCTTGGGCTCGACCCGCTCGAGGTGATCAGGGCGACCAACCTGCACTACCCGCGGCCGGATATCGCCAAGCCGGGGTACGTCGGCGGCGGCTGCCTTTCCAAGGACCCGTACATCATGCTGGCGGGCGCGCAGCGCAGTGGGCACCTGCCGCCGGTGATCGGCGCGGCGCGGACGTTGAACGAGCGGCTGCCGGTGCACGTGGCCCGGCGGGTGCGCGAGCTGATGGCGCCCTCCGGCAAGACGCTGGCCGTGCTGGGCTGGGCGTACAAGGGCTGGCCGCCCACCGACGATATGCGCGGCACCCCGATCGCCGCGATGATGCCGGTGTTCGCCACCGCGGGGCTGCGGGTACTCGGCCACGACCCGCTCGTCTCGCCGGAGGTGATCAGGGAGCACGGCGGGGAGCCCGCGGACCTGACGCGGTGCTTCCGGGAGGCGGATGCGGTGCTGCTGATCACCGATCATCCCGACTATCGCGCGATGGACGCCGCCGGACTGCTCGACGGCTCCCCGGTCCGGCTGGTGTACGACTCCTGGCGGATCCTGGACGCGGCCGCGATCATCGGGCGCGGGGTGCGCTACGCCGGGCTCGGCTACGAACCGGCCCCGGTCGTGACGGCGGTGGGCCGATGAGGGTGCTGGTACTGGGTGGCGCCGGGTTCATCGGGCTGCACCTGAGCAGGCGGCTGCTGGCCGACGGACACCAGGTGACCATTGTGGACAATTTTTCGCGGGGAAAGGACGATCCGGAGCTGGCCGCGCTGTCCGCACCGGTGCTGCACGCCGATCTCACCGATCCGGCGGCCTACCGGGAGCTCCCGGCAGGCTGGGACCAGGTCTACCTGCTGGCCGCGGTGGTCGGGGTGCGCAATGTCGAGCGGGACCCGGCCAGGGTCATCCGGACCAACACGCTCAGCCTGCTGCACCTGCTGGACTGGCTGGAACCGGGCACCCGGCTGTTCTTCGCCTCCACCAGCGAGGTCTATGCCGGCGGGGTGAGCGCGGGGGTGGTCGCGGTGCCGACGCCGGAGACCGTACCGCTGATGGTGCGGGACGTCACCGCGCCCCGCTTCGCCTACGCGGTGAGCAAGCTGTGCGGCGAGGCCGCGGTGGTGCACACCGCGCGGGCCAAGGGAATCCCTTATGTCATCGGCAGGTTCCACAATGTGTACGGGCCGCGGATGGGTGCGGATCACGTGATCCCTGAGCTGTCCCTGCGCGCGATCGGGGGTGAGGACCCGTTCCCGGTGTACGGCAGCGAGCAGATGCGGGCCTTCTGCCATGTGGACGACGCCGTCGAGGCGATGGTCCGGCTGATGGGCACCGGGGCGGCGGCGGGCGAGATCGTGCACATCGGCAACGACACCGAGACCACGATCGCCGACCTGGCCGAGCTGGTGCTGCGGCTGGCGGGCCACCGGCCGCGGCTGGACCCGCTGCCCGCGCCTCCCGGGTCGGTGGCCCGGCGCTGCCCGGACCTGGCCAAGCTGCGCGCGCTCACCGGGTACGAGCCGAAGGTGGAACTCGCCGAGGGGGTCCGGCGCACCTTTCAGTGGTACGCCGAACACGCCGAACGGGTGTGAGCGCGTACCGGAACGGCAAACTCGTGCGCGTGGCGAGCAAACTCGCGTACGGGGACGGCAAACACGTGCGCGTGGGGAGCAAACACGGTTCAGGTGCGGGGGACGAAACGCAGGAAGGGGATCTCCCTGCCGACCGCGCGGTAGTCCTCCGCACCGCCGTCCACCATGAAGCCCATCAGGCTGGCGAGTTTGCGGGCCGCCCTGGGGTGGCGGCCGGCGTACCTGGCCATCAGCGCGGCACCGTCCTCGGCGGACAGCTGCTCCGCGGTAACCGGAATCGAGCGACGTCCGATATGGATGGTCACATTCGGTTGCTTGCGCACGTTGCGGTACCAGTCCGCCTTGGTGCCGAAACCGGAGGCGGCGAGATAGCTGCCGTCGGCCGCGTGCTCGACCACCTCGATCACGATCTGCCGCCGCTTGCCGGACACCCGGCCGGTATGCGTGAGCATCATGAACCGCTGGCCGAGCAACCAGCCGAACCCGGCACGGTAGAGGTGGATCGGCAGCCGGTACAGCAGCCTGCTGAGGCCCTTCGGCGGATCCGGCCGCTTGACGATCTCCATGGTCAGTTCCTTTCCCTCCGCGCGCTTCCGATCAGTTCGTCCAGTGTGGCCAGCGCGTCTGCCACCGGCAGTGCGGAGTCGAGCATCCGGTGCAGCATCAGCCCATCGAGCAAGGCGGCCAGCAGGGTGGCCGCGCCCGCGCGCCGTTCGGCTGGCAGCTCCGGATGCCGCCGCTCCAGCCACCCGGCCAGCTCCGCCCGCGCCTGCCGCAGCTGCTCGGACAGCACCTCGCCGAGTTCGGGCGCGCGCCGCGCGCCGACGATCAGTTCGGTGGCCAGCCGGGTGACCCGGTCGTCCTCGGTGGTCGCGGGCAGCATCCGGCGTACCGCCCGCAGTGCGGCCTGCCCGTCGGGGGCCCGCAGCAGCTCGGCGATCACCGGGTTGATGACCAGCTCGCCCGCCCGGCACGCGATCGCGGCATGCAGTCCTGGCAGCCCGCCGAAGTGGTAGTGGATCAGCCCGGGGTTCGCCCCGGCCCGCTCGGCGACTCCACGGCTGGTGACGGCGGGCCAGCCTTCCTCGGCCAGCAGGGCCACCCCGGCCTCGACCAACTGGTCCCGCCGCCGGGCACCCCGGCCCGAATTTGGTCGATCGACCAAGTTAGTCATGCGACCAACTTAGCATGGTGTCGCCGCAGGGCGTAAGGACGGCCCACGTCAGGTCAGATCGGCGAAATCCTCGACGTCCCTGGTCTCGCCCGCGACGATGAGAATGTCGTCGCGATGGATGACGGTTTCCTGGGTGGCGTAGGTGAAGCCCTGCCCGCGCCGCTTGATCCCGACGACCGTGACGCCGTGCTTCGTGCGCAGTCCGCTCTCCGCCAGCGGCCTGCCGATCGCCTCGTCCGGCGCCAGGGTCTTCACGATCGCGTAGTCGTCCTCGAACTCGATGAAGTCGAGCATCCGGCCGGTGACCAGGTGCGCCACCCGCTCGCCCATCTCGTGCTCGGGTAGCACCACGTGATGCGCGCCGATGCGCTGCAGGATCTCCCCGTGCTGGCGGCTGGTTGCCTTGGCCCAGATCCGCGGGATCCGGAAGTCGGTGAGCAGGGCGGTGGTGAGGATGCTGGATTCCAGATGGCTGCCGATGGCCACCACGGCGTGCCGGTACTCCGGCACCCCGAGCTGGCGAAGGGCCTCCTCGTCGGTGGTGTCCGCGGCGGCGGTGTGCGTGAGCTCATCGGCATAGCGCTGCACCCGGCGCGGGTCCGCGTCCACGCCGAGCACCTCCGAGCCGCGGGCGACGAGCTCGCGTGCGAGCGAGGCGCCGAACCGGCCCAGGCCGATGACGGCGACACGAGGGCTGCGATGACGGTCTGACCTAGCCAACGATGGGTCGCTCCTCCGGTAGTTCGTAGCGCCGGCCGCGTTCCCGCAGGGCCAGCGCGGAGGCCAGGGTGATGGGGCCGAGCCTGCCGAGGAACATCAGCCCGACCAGCAGCAGCTGGCCAGCCACCGGCAACTCGGCGGTGATACCGGTGGAGAGGCCCACCGTGCCGAACGCCGAGACCACCTCGAACAGCACCCGGTCCAGATCGAACGGAGTGATCAACAGCAACGCGGCCGTACCCGCCACGACCGCACCGACACCGAGCAGCGCCACGGTGATCGCCTGCCGCTGCACGGCGTTCGCGAGGCGCCTGCCCATGACGTGCACAGTGGGCTCGCCGCGGATCTCGGCCAGGATCACGAAGGCCAGCAGGGCGAACGTGGTGACCTTGATACCGCCCGCGGTGCCTGCGCTACCACCACCGATGAACATCAGGATGTCGTTGACCAGCAAGGTGGCCGGGCGCAGCTCGCCGACGTCGAGGGTGTTGAACCCGGCGGTGCGCGGAGTGGCTCCGTGGAAGAGGGCGAGCAGCAGCTTGTCCAGCACGCCCCGGGGTCCCATCGTCGCCGGATTGGACCATTCCATCGCCAGCACCGCCACGGTGCCCACGACCAGCAGCACGGCCGAGACCAGCAGGGTGATCTTGGTGTGCAGTGACCAGCGGATCCCGGCCCGCCCGCGACGATGGTGCCGCATGCGGCGGCCGAGCTCGAACAGCACGGGAAAGCCGAGACCACCGGAGACCAGCGCGATCATCACCGGCACCACGATCCAGGCGTCGGTGGCGTAAGCGGTGAGGCTGTCCGGCCACAACGCGAATCCCGCGTTGTTGAACGCCGAGATGGCATGGAACACACCCAGGTAGATCGCCTCTCCGAGCGGACGGCCATAACCGGTCATGAAGCGCATGCTCAGCACGGCGGCGGTGAGCACCTCGAACACGAGGCTCAGCCTGAGTACTCCGACCACCACGCGCCCGATGTCCCCAAGCCGCAGGCTCTTGGTCTCGGCCTGCGCACCCAGCCGCATCCGCAGGCCCAGCCTGCGGGCCACCAGCATGCCCAACAACGACGCCAGGGTCATGATGCCGAGACCGCCGACCTGGATCAGCCCGAGCACCACCAGCTCGCCGAAGGTCGACCAGTGCCCTGCGGTGTCCACCACCACCAGGCCGGTCACGCATACCGCGGACGTCGCGGTGAACAGGGCGGTCACCACCTCGAGCGGAGGGCCGCCCTCGGTGGCCACCGGCAGGCTCAGCAGCACGGTGCCCGCCACGACCGCCACGCCAAAGCCCAGCACCACCAGCCGCGCGGGATGGCGGACCGTGGCAGCCCGCCGCTTGATGCCCGTTTTCACCGATATATCCCGTGAAGCACGGAATCGACCGCCAACCTCATCGGAATCTCGTCCACGTTCTCGAATTCCTCCACACGACAAACCGGACATCAACAGCACGGCTGCGCCAGCGTCGCACAAAGCCGCAGGTGACTGCCGCGTCGTTGATGTTTCCCTAACGCACGCTACTCATTCCCGGAGTCCGCGGCCGGGCGGACCGGGCCGCCGCCCCATTGCTGGAAGATCAAGGTGGTCTCCACATGGGCGACCACGTCCTGCGAGGTCAGCTCGTCCAGCACGAACCGTTGCAGGTCCCGCACCCCGGTGGTGGCGATATGCAGCAGGTAGTCGTCCGGGCCCGCGACGTGGTACAGCGCGCGGGTCTCCGGCTGCGCGCGGACGTGCTCGACGAACGGCCCTACGACCGGCCTGCGGTGCGGGCGCACCCGGATCGCGAGGAAGGCCTCCAGGCCGCGCCCGACGGCGGCGGGGTCGATCAGTGCGGTGTAACCGAGGATCACCCCGGCCCGGCGCAGCCGGGCCACCCGCTCCAGGCAGGTGGATGGCGCGATCCCCGCGGCCTTGGCCAGCTCCCGGTTGGTGATCCGTGCGTCGTTCTGCAGTTCCCGGAGGATCACGAAGTCTGTCGAATCCATGTGCACGGTTTCAGTCATCAGCCGAATCATATGCGGCGTCCTCCCAACCAGGCCGCACCAACTGCATGCTGGCGGCGTGAACAGCAAACCTGACTTCGACACCATGGCAGTGCACGCCGGTCGGGAGGACCTGGTCGAGCTGGGGCTGCACGCTCCCCCGCTGGACCTCTCGACCACCTACCCGGCGCGGGACAGCCGTGCCGAGGCCGCAAAGCTGACCGAGTTCGCCGAGGGCGGATCGCCTGCGGGGCAGCCGGTCTACGCCCGTCTGGACAATCCCACCGTCGGCCGCTTCGAGCGGGCGCTGGCCGAGCTGGAGGGCGCAGAGCAGGCGGTGGCCTTCGCCAGCGGGATGGCCGCGTTGTCGGCCTGCCTGCTGGCGATCGTCGCCGCCGGCCGCCCGCATGTGGTGGCCGTCCGCCCGCTGTACGGCACCAGCGATCATCTGCTCGCCTCCGGGCTGCTGGGCACGCGGGTGAGCTGGGCGAGCCCGGAGACCCTCGCCGCGCAGCTGCGCCCGGACACCGGACTGGTGCTGGTGGAGACCCCGGCCAACCCCACGCTGCGCGAGCACGACCTGCGCGACCTGGCCACCGCCTGCGGTGAGGTCCCACTGCTGGTGGACAACACCTTCGCCACCCCGGTGCTGCAACGGCCCATCGAATGCGGGGCGGATCTCGTGCTGCACAGCGCGACCAAGTTTCTCGGCGGGCACGGCGACGTGCTCGGCGGGATCATCGCCTGCCGCGAGGACTTCGCCCGCAGGCTGCGTCAGACCCGCTTCGTCACCGGAGCCACACTGCATCCACTGGCCGGTTACCTGCTGCTGCGCGGCTTGTCCACCCTGCCGGTCCGGGTCGAGGCCGCCTCGGCGACCGCGCACGAACTGGCCACCCGGCTGGCCGAGCATCCCGCCGTGCGGCGGGTGCACTACCCGGGCCTCGACCCGCTGCGTCCACCAGCCCAGCTGCGCGGCGGCGGCCCGCTACTGGCCTTCGAGGTGGCGGGCGATCCGCACGCGGTGATCGGCGCGGTCCGCCTGATCACCCCCGCGGTCAGCCTCGGCAGCGTGGACAGCCTGATCCAGCACCCCGCCTCGCTGAGCCACCACATCGTCGGGGAACAGGACCGGAACGAGGCCGGGATCAGCGCGGGGTTGCTGCGGCTGTCCGTGGGGCTGGAGCACGTCGAGGACCTCTGGGCCGACCTTGCGGCGGCCCTGGAAACGAGCCGGAAGGCGCCCGCGGGATGATCTCGACGCGGGGGTGACCACGGGAAGGGGGGCCGATGCCGACCATACTGCTCGTCGCGGGCGCGGTGGTGCTGCTCGGCGCGCTGCTGCAGGGTGCCGTCGGATACGGGATGAACCTGCTGTCGGCTCCGCTGCTCGCCCTGCTCGATCCGGCGCTGGTCCCGGTGCCGCTGCTGCTGGTCGTCACCGTGCACTCGACCATGGCGATGCTGCGGGAGCACACCGACACCGACTGGCGCGGGGTCGGCTGGGCGATGCTGGGCCGGATCCCCGGCGTGGGGCTGGGTGTGCTCGCGGTGGCCACGTTGCCGCAGCGGCTGTTCGCCGCGGTGGTCGGGGTGGCCGTGCTGATCTGCCTCGGCCTCTCGGTCACCGCCTGGCGGCCGCGGCCCGCGCCAGCCTCGCTGTTGCTTGCCGGAACCGCCAGTGGGGTGATGGGGACCGCCGCTTCCATCGGGGGTCCCCCGATCGCACTGCTCTACCAGCACCAGTCCGGCCCGCGGATCCGGTCCACCCTGGCGGCCTGCTTCGCGATCGGCTCGGTGCTGTCCGCGGCCGGGTTGGCGGCCGGGGGCCAGATCGGGTCCCGGCACCTGCTGCTGGCCGCCGGGCTGGTGCCCTTCCTGCTGGTCGGTTTCCTGCTGTCCGGCCCGGTGCGCGGGCTGCTGGACGGTGGCCGGATCCGTACCGCGGTACTGGCGGTGGCCGCGGCCAGCGCGGTCGCGCTCATCGTGCGCAGCGCCGTGGCCGTGTGATACTCCGTACCCGTGCGGAGGGAGTGTGCGTGAGCTGGCAGTTCTGGGTCGACCGTGGTGGAACCTTCACCGACGTCGTGGCGCGCCGGCCCGATGGCAGCCTGCTGACACACAAGCTCCTCTCCGCCGATCCCGGGCGCTACGCCGACGCCGCGGTGGCCGGGATCCGCGCCCTGCTCGGCGTGCCGGAAGGCAAGCCGGTTCCCGCTGGCTCCATCGATGCGGTGCGGATGGGCACCACGGTGGCCACCAACGCCCTGCTGGAACGCAAGGGTGAACGCACCGTGCTGGTGATCACCCGCGGTTTCGGGGACGCGCTGCGGATCGGCTACCAGAACCGCCCGCATATCTTCGACCGGCACATCCGGCTGCCCGAGGCGTTGTACGAGCGGGTGATCGAGGCCGGGGAGCGGGTCACAGCCGCGGGCGAGGTGCTGCGAGCGCCGGACCTCGACCGGCTGGAAGCCGAGCTGCGGCGGGCCTACGCGGACGGGTTCCGCGCGGTCGCGGTGGTGTGCCTGCACAGCCACCTCTACCCCGAGCACGAGCGCCGCATCGGGGAACTGGCCGAGCGCGTCGGCTTTCCGCAGGTGTCCCGTTCCGCCGAGGCCAGCCCGCTGATGAAGGTGGTGCCCCGCGGGGACACCGCGGTGGTGGACGCCTACCTCTCCCCCGTGCTGGGCCGCTACGTGCGGCAGGTCGCCGGGCAGCTGGAGGACGTCGAAGGGCCGGGCACCGCGGGCACCGGGGCCCGGCTGATGTTCATGCAGTCCAGCGGAGGGCTCACCGAGGCGGGGCATTTCCGCGGCAAGGACGCCATCCTTTCCGGGCCTGCTGGCGGGATCGTCGGCATGGCACGGATGTCGGAACTCGCCGGGTTCCGGCGGGTGATCGGTTTCGACATGGGCGGCACCTCGACCGATGTCTCACACTACGCTGGCGAGTACGAGCGGGTGTTCGACGCGCAGGTCGGCGGGGTGCGGCTGCGAGCACCGATGCTGGACATCCACACCGTGGCCGCCGGTGGCGGCTCGATCCTGCACTTCGACGGCAGCCGGTACCGGGTCGGCCCGGACTCCGCGGGCGCCGACCCCGGGCCCGCCTGCTACCGGCGCGGCGGGCCGCTGACCGTCACCGACGCGAACGTCCTGCTGGGACGGGTGCAGCCGGCGCATTTTCCGCGGGTGTTCGGCGAGCACGGGGACCAGCCGCTGGACGCAGAGCTGGTACGCGCGCGATTCGCCGAGCTCGCCGCGGAGATCCGGGAGCGGACCGGGGACGACCGCTCCCCCGAGCAGGTGGCCGAGGGCTACCTGCGCATCGCGGTAGCGAACATGGCGAACGCGGTCAAGCGGATCTCGGTGCAGAAGGGCCATGACGTCACCCGGTACGTGCTGACCACCTTCGGCGGGGCAGGCGGGCAGCACGCCTGCGCGGTGGCCGCCTCACTCGGCATCGAGACGGTGCTGGTGCCGCCGATGGCGGGCGTGTTGTCCGCGCTGGGAATCGGACTGGCCGACACCACGGCCATGCGCGAGCAGTCGGTCGAACTCGGGCTGAAACCCGCCGCACTGGACCGGGTCGAGGCGACGGCGGACACGCTGGAGCGGGCGGCGCGGACGGAACTGCTCGAGGAGGGGGTGCCGGCCGAGCGGATCACGATGCGGCGGCGGGCGCAGCTGCGCTACGACGGCACCGACACCACGGTGGCGGTGGAACTGGCGGGCCATGCCGAGATGATCGCCGAGTTCGAGACGGTCCACCGCGCCACCTACTCCTTCCTGCTGGACCGGCCGCTGGTGGTGGAGGCGGTCACCGTGGAGGCGGTGGGGCGTACCGAGCAGCCGGACCTCGGCAGGCTCGGCATAGTGTCCACTATGGACGACGAACCCGAGGACACCGTGGCGCTGTACGCGGGTGGGCGGTGGCACCGGGCGCCGCTGCACCGCAGGGAGCGGCTGCGGCCGGGCACCACCGTGTCCGGACCGGCGATCCTCACCGAGGCCAACGCCACCACCGTGGTGGAACCGGGCTGGCGGGCGCGGGCCACCGAGGCGGGGCACCTGCTGGTCGAGCGGGTGCGGGAGCAGGCGGACCCGGTACCGGCGACCACCGCGGCGGATCCGGTGTTGCTGGAGATCTTCAACAACCTGTTCATGTCCATTGCCGAGCAGATGGGCTCCCGGCTGGAGGCCACCGCGCAGTCGGTGAACATCAAGGAACGACTGGACTTCTCCTGCGCGCTGTTCGATCCGGAAGGAAACCTGATCGCCAACGCCCCGCATATGCCGGTGCACCTCGGCTCGATGGGCACCAGCGTGAAGGAGGTGTTGCGCAGGCGTGCGGGCACCATGCGGCGCGGCGAGGTCTACGCCGTGAACGATCCCTACCACGGCGGCACCCACCTTCCGGACATCACCGTGATCACCCCGGTGTTCGACACCGCGGGCGAGTCGATCCTGTTCTACGTAGCCTCCCGCGGGCACCATGCGGATGTCGGCGGGCTCACCCCCGGCTCGATGCCTGCGCACAGCAGGGACCTGCACGAAGAGGGGGTGTTGCTGGACAACTGGCTGCTGGTGTCCGAAGGCGAGCTCCGCGAGGAGGAAACGGTGCGGCTGCTGACCGAAGCGCCCTATCCCTCGCGCAACCCGGACACCAACATCGCCGATATGCGGGCACAGATCGCGGCGAACCAGAAGGGCGTCGACGAGGTGGCGAAGATGATCGACCACTTCGGACTCGACGTGGTGCAGGCCTACATGCGGCACGTGCAGGACAACGCGGCCGAGGCGGTGCGGCGGGTGATCGACACCCTGGAGGACGGCGCGTACCGCTACGAGATGGACTCCGGCGCGGTGATCTCGGTACGGATCGAGGTGGACCGGGAGGGCCGGTCGGCCACCCTGGACTTCACCGGCACCTCCGCGCAGCTGGACACCAACTTCAACGCGCCGTCCTCGGTGGCCACCGCGGCCGTGCTGTACGTGTTCCGCACCCTGGTCGCCGATGACATCCCGCTCAACGACGGCTGCCTGCGGCCGCTGCGGCTGGTCATCCCGGAAGGGTCGATGCTCGCGCCGGGCTACCCCGCCGCGGTGGTCGCCGGGAACGTGGAGACCTCGCAGGCCATCACCGGCGCGCTGTACGCGGCGCTGGGGGCGCAGGCCGAGGGCTCGGGCACGATGAACAACGTCACCTTCGGCAACGACCGGTACCAGTACTACGAGACCATCGGCTCGGGCTCCGGGGCAGGCGATGGGTTCCCCGGCGCCAGCGCGGTGCAGACGCATATGACGAACTCGCGGCTCACCGACCCGGAGGTGCTGGAGTGGCGCTTTCCGGTGCTGCTGGAGGAGTTCGCCATCCGGCGGGGCAGCGGTGGCACCGGGCGCTGGCGCGGCGGTGACGGAGCGGTCCGGCGGTTGCGGTTCACCGAGCCGATGACGGTCTCCACCCTGTCCGGGCACCGGAGGGTGCCGCCATACGGCCTGGCGGGCGGCTCGCCAGGCGCCCTTGGCGTGAACCGGGTCGAACGCGCCGACGGCACCGTCGAACCCCTCTCCGGCTGCGACTCCGTGGACCTGCGACCCGGCGACACCCTGATCATCGAAACCCCCGGCGGCGGCGCCTACGGCCCGCTGCTGTGAGTGTCAGGTGGCTTGGCGGTAGGCCTCGACCAGCTGGGCTTCGGCGGTGTCGAAGTACTGCTCCAGCTTGCGTTCGGCGGCGCCCAGCTCGCCCGCGGCGATCAGGTCGGCGATGCCGCGGTTCAGCCCGAGATAGGGTTCGTGCAGCTCGCGGGGCCTGGACACCACGTGGAAGGCCAGCCGTAGCTCGGCGGCCAGCTGGCTCATCATGCTGTCCACCCTGGGGCTGCACGCCAGTGCCGCGAGCGCCTGGTGAAAGCGCATGTTGGCGGTGCCGACCTCCACCCACTGCCGCTGTTCGGCGGCCCGCTCCCCCGCGGTGACCGCCTCGGCCACCGCCGCGACCAGCTCCGCCGACGCCCCGGCCGCCCCGCGGACGGCGCTGGTCTCCAGCATCCGCCGCACCCGGTACAGGTCGACCACATCGGCGATGGAAAGCACCCGGACGAACACGCCGCGGTGGAACTCGTGCACCAGCAGCCGCTCGTGCACCAGCAGGCGGAATGCCTCACGCAGGGTGTTGCGGGAGACGCCGAGCGCCTTGCCGATGCTCTCCTCGGACAGCTGGGTCCCCGGCGGGAGCGCGCCCTCGATCACGTGCTGACGCAGGACATCCGCCACCCGCTCGGCGGTGCTGGTGCGGTCGAGCTGCGCGCGGTTACCCGCGAGCAGGTCCACCCACGGGTCGGTGGCGGTCATCAAGCTCCTCGTCCTCGGTAACCCCGGGCGGTACCGCCCCAGTCTAGCGATCTTCCCGTCCCACGAGGGTATTGCAATATTGTTCAACAATCCTTACCTTGACTTGAACTACATCGGCCCACACGCCCGCTTTGTGTAGGACGGAGATCGTCATGGCAACCGAGAGCGGCACGGCAACCGGAACGGACAAGGTCAAGCGCGGCGCACTGCTCGGCGCCGTGTTCCTGATGGCCACCAGCGCCATCGGCCCCGGTTTCATCACCCAGACCACCGAGTTCACCGTTCAGCTCGGCGCGGCCTTCGCCTTCGCGATCCTGATCTCGATCCTGGTGGACATCGCGGTGCAGCTGAACGTGTGGCGGGTCATCGGGGTGTCCGGCCTGCGGGCACAGGACCTCGGCAACCGGGTGCTGCCGGGTCTCGGCTACCTGATCGCGGCCCTGGTGGTGTTCGGCGGCCTGGTGTTCAACGTCGGCAACATCGCGGGCACCTCACTGGGCCTGGACGCCCTGTTCGGGCTGGAGGTCAAGATCGGCGGCGGGATCTCCGCGCTGATCGCCATCGGGATCTTCCTCAGCAGGCGCGCCGGGGTCGCCATGGACCGGGTGGTGGTCGCGCTCGGCGTGCTGATGATCGGCATGACGGTCTACGCCATGATCGTCTCCGGCCCGCCGGTCGGCGAGGCGCTGCGCCAGTCCGTACTGCCGGAGGACATCGACTTCCTCGCCATCACCACGCTGATCGGCGGCACGGTGGGCGGGTACATCACCTACGCCGGGGCGCACCGGCTGGTGGACGCCGGGATCACCGGCCCGGAGCGGGTGGCCAGGGTCAGCCGGGGCTCGGTCACCGCGCTGCTGCTCACCGGGGTGATGCGGTGGGTGCTGTTCCTGGCGATCCTCGGCGTGGTCGCGGGCGGGTACGTGCTCGGCGAGGCCAACCCGACCGCCGACGCCTTCCAGCACGCCGCGGGCGAGGTGGGGCTGCGGCTGTTCGGGATCATCCTGTGGGCGGCGGGCATCACCTCGGTCATCGGCGCCTCCTACACCTCGGTGTCCTTCCTGGTCACCTTCGCGCCCTCCTTCGAGCGCAGGCGCAACTGGCTGGTGGTGGGTTTCGTGCTGGTCTCCGCGGCGGTGTTCCTGCTGCTGAACCAGGCCCCGACCACCCTGCTGGTGCTGGCGGGTGCGCTGAACGGCCTGATCCTGCCGGTCGGCTTCGGGGTACTGCTCTGGGTCGCGCTGCGCCGAGGCGACCTGCTCGGTGGCTACCGCTACCCGCGCTGGCTGCTCGGCATCGGTGTGCTCGCCTGGCTGCTCACCCTGTACCTCGGCGCGAACTCGCTCGGCGGCATCGCCGACCTCTGGAACTAGGAGCATTCCACAGTGGATCTGAACGTGGACCTCGCGGAGGGCTTCGGCCGCTGGCAGCTCGGCGACGACGACGCGCTGCTGCGGATCGTCAGCAGCGCCAACGTGGCCTGCGGTTTCCACGCAGGCGACCCCACGGTGATCCGGCGGGCCTGCGCGCAGGCGGCCACGCAGGGGGTGGCCGTCGGCGCGCAGGTCGGCTACCGCGACCTGGCCGGGTTCGGCAGGCGATTCATCGACATGCCACCGGATGAGCTGACCGACGAGGTCATCTACCAGATCGGTGCACTGGCCGGGTTCGCGCGGATCGCGGGCACCGAGGTCCGCTACGTGAAGCCGCACGGCGCGCTGTACAACGCCATCGTGCGGCACCGGGAACAGGCCGCAGCCGTGGTGGCTGCGGTGAGCCAGTACGACCGGGGACTCGCGGTGCTCGGCCTGCCCGGCTCGGTCTGGCTGGACCTGGCGCGGGAGGCGGGACTGCGTACGTTCCGGGAGGCCTTCGCCGATCGCGCCTACACCCCGGAGGGCACGCTGGTGTCCCGGCGGGAACCGGGGGCCATGCTCACCGATCCCGGGCTGATCGCGCGCCGGTGCGTGCGCATCGCCTCTGGCGAGCCGATCGAGGCGATCGACGGCAGCACGATCACGGTGCAGGCCGACTCCATCTGCGTGCACGGAGACAGTCCAGGGGCACCGGCCATCGCCGCGGCCGTGCGGGACGCCCTGCTCGCGGCCGGGGTGCCGCTGGCCGCCTTCACCGGCGGCGACCGGTGATGCGGATCCTGCGGTGCGCCGACTCCGGGCTGCTGGTGGAACTCGAGGACCTCGCCGCGGTGCGGGCGTTGTACGCCGCGCTGTCGGCCGCCGTCCCGCCCGGGGTGACCGATCTGGTCCCGGCGGCACGGACCCTGCTGCTGCGGGTCGATCCGGACCGGGCCGACCTCGCCGCACTCGAACGGGTCGTGCGCACCACCCCGCTGACCGCGGGCGACCGGCTGGACGAGGGACTGCTGCGGGTTCCCGTGGTGTACGACGGTGCGGACCTCGCCGCGGTGGCCAGTGCCACCGGGCTCACCGAACGCCAGGTGGTCACGGAGCACACCGGTACCGAGTGGACGGTGGCCTTCGGCGGTTTCGCACCGGGTTTCGGCTACCTCGCGGGTGGTTCGGCGCGGCTGGAGGTACCGCGGCGGGCGGAGTCCCGCACCAGGGTGCCCGCGGGGGCGGTCGCGCTGGCGGGCCCGTTCAGCGGTATCTACCCGCGGGAGTCCCCCGGCGGATGGCAGCTGATCGGGCGCACCGAGCTGGAGATGTGGCGGCCCGACCGCGATCCGCCCGCGCTGCTGCGCCCCGGCGTGCGGGTGCGGTTCGAGGAGGTGACCGGGTGACCGTGCTGGAGGTGCTCGAGACCGGGCCGCTGGCCACCGTGCAGGACCTTGGCAGGCCCGGCTACGCGCATATCGGCGTCGGCACCTCCGGCGCCGCCGACCGGGGATCGCTGCGCCTGGCGAACCGGCTGGTCGGCAACCCGGAGGGTGCCGCGGGCATCGAGGTCACCCTCGGTGGCCTCACCGTCCGGGCGGACCGGCAGAGCACCATCGCGGTCACCGGTGCATCGTGCCCGGTGACCGTGGACGGCAGGCGGCAGGCGGTGAACACCGTGCTGCGCGTGCCGGCGGGAGCCCGGCTGCGGCTGGCGCACGCCGAGCACGGCCTGCGTGCCTATCTCGCGGTGCGCGGCGGGATCGCGGTCGAGCAGGTACTGGGGTCCCGTGCCACCGACCTGCTCGCCGGCACCGGGCCCCCGGTGCTGCGGCCGGGTACGCGGCTGCCGATCGGCCTGCCACCGGCAGGCTTCCCGGTGGTCGACCAGGCCCCGGTCCCCGGCCCGGCCACCGGCACGCTGAGCCTCACCGTGGTGCCTGGGCCACGCGCGGACTGGTTCCTGCCCGGCGCGCTGGACACCCTGCTGCGGAATTCCTATGTGGTCACCCCGGAAAGCAACCGGGTCGGCATCCGGTTGGACGGGCCGGACCTGCCCCGTGCCCGGCGGGATGAGCTGCCGAGCGAGGGCATGGTCGCGGGCGCGATCCAGGTACCGCCGTCCGGCAGGCCGACCCTTTTCCTTGCCGACCACCCGGTGACCGGCGGTTACCCGGTCATCGCCGTCCTCGTCCATTCCGATGTGGACAAGGCGGCGCAGGCCCGCCCCGGCACGATCCTGCGGTTCCGGAGGGCAGGCGGACCCCGGGGAAGCAACGAGGAGGAACAACGATGTCCGAGTCGTACCGTTCGGGCCGCCCGGCGCCGTTGACCGTCGAGGAGCGGCGGTCCGCCCTGCCCGTGCCAAGAGAGATCCTGCGCCGCAGCGGGTTCGACCGGTTCGAGACCCATCTCGCCGGCTTGCTCCGTTGCGCGCCGGACCGGATGACGGCCCGGATCGCGGTCGCCGCGCAGGCCAGGCGCCTCTGGCGGGCGGCGGTGCACAGGGCGCAGGGCCACGCCCATCCGGGCACCCTGCCCGCCGCCGACGACCGGCCGCTGTACTGGGCCAGGCTGCGGTTGACCGGCCTGCTGCGGCAGTGGACGCCCCGCTTCCAGCTGGACGAGGCGGAGCGGGCCCAGCTGATCGCCGTGTTGGAGGCGGCCTCCCGCGGCCAGGACGCGGTGCGCTACCCAACCGGCTTCCGGCGGATCCTGGTCAGCGGCTTCGATCCGTTCCGGCTGGACGGCGATATCCGCCGCAGCAACCCCTCCGGCGCGGCGGCGCTCACGCTGGACGGCACGACGGTACCGACCAGGTCGGGGCCTGCCCGGATCAGGGCGATGCTGTTCCCGGTGCGGTGGCGGCCATTCGAGCTGGGCATGGTGGAGCACGCCCTGCTGCCGCACCTGCCGGAGGTGGACCTGTTCACCACCCTGAGCCAGGGCAGGCGGGGACAGTTCGACCTCGAACGGTTCAACGGGCGCTGGCATGAGGGCATCGACAACGAGAACGCGGCACGCACCGGCTGCACGGTGCCGATCCCGCCGGAGGTTCCCACCGTCGAGCCCGCGCCCGAGTTCGTCCCGGCCACCCTGCCGTACGAGGAGATCGGGCGGGCGGCCACCGGCCGCTTCCCGGTCCGGGACAACACCGGCGTGCTGGAGATCCCGCGCGGTGCCACCGAGCCGGTGTTCCGGCCGGACGGTCCAACGCCAGGGTCGGCCGCGCGGGCTGGCGGCGGGGGCGGCTACCTCTCCAACGAGATCGCCTACCGGGCGACCCTGCTGCGTGACGCGCTCGGGCTGGACCTGCCCGGCGGGCATGTGCACACCCCGATCCTGGAGTTCGGCCCGTACAACTCCGGGCAGCTGACCGACCCGGTGTTCGAGCGCAACCAGCGGGACATCACCGCGCAGCTCCGCTCGATCATCACCATCGCCGCGGGCAGCATCGGCCGCGCTCCCGACCAACGAAGGTTGCGGTCGGGGTAGGACGCGCGTTACCTGTGGGTCATGTTCCGCTCACGAGCCCGGCGGACACTGGGGCGTCCCATGATGCGAGGAGGTAGAGTGCGCAGGCTGAGCACGTTGCTGCTGGTGCTGCTGACCACGCTCGGCATGGTCGCCGCCCCGGCAGCCGCCGAGCCGGACGGCACACTGACCCTGGCACGGGACACCGTGCCTGCTGGGGAGCCGATCACCGTGGCGTACTCGACCCCGCGGCCGCACCAGAAGAACTGGCTCGGCCTCTACACCGAGCCGGGCAACGGGCCGGTGGACCAGACCTACGTCGGCCCCTCGCTGCGCTGGGTCTACATCTCCGGCGCCGAGGGCACCGCGACCCTGCCGACCGAGGGACTCGAACCCGGTGAGTACATCGTGTACGGGCTGGCAAGGGACGGGTACCGGTGGCTGGCCGAGCCGGTGCGCCTGCGGCTGAGCGGCACCGGGCCGGCGCATTTCGTGACCGGCGAGTTCGATCTGCGCAACGCGCAGGCGAAGGCCCCGTACCAGGCGAGCGTGCGCGGGCTGGTCCGCGGGAACACCGAGGGCCTGCGGTTCCGCAAGCTGTCCGGACCCGGCTGGGTGACCGTCGCCGCGGACGGCACGGTGTCCGGAACCCCGCACCCCGCCTACTCGGCGAAGACCACGACGTTGCGGATCGAGGCCCGCAACGAGCACGGGGAGCGGGACACGGCCACGGCCAGGATCGAGGTCCGGCCGCCCGGCGCCCGGCTGGTGCCGGAGCTGAAGGTGCTGAGCTGGAACCTGTGGCACGGCGGTAGCCAGGTGAACGGGGCACGGGAGAAGCAGCTCCGCTTCCTGCTGGAGTCCGATGTGGACGTGGTCGGGATGCAGGAGACCTCCTCCACCGCGGGCAGGGCGCTGGCCGAGGCACTCGGCTGGGACTACTACCAGGCTGGCTACGACATGGCGGTGATCAGCCGGTATCCGATCGTCGGCCGCAGCGAGCCGCCTGCCGAGTCCGGGCTGGCCGGGATGAGCGCGCGGATCCGGATCGACGAGCGGCGCCGCGAGGACGTCGTGCTGTGGAACGTGCACCTCGGCTACACCCCGTACGGCCCCTACGACGCCTGTTTCGGCGGGATGACCGAGCGGGAGCTGCTGGCCCGCGAGCGGCAGTCCGGCCGGACCGGACAGATCACCGACGTGCTGGCCGCCATGCGGCCGGAGCTGGCCGAGTCCGGCGACACCCCGGTGCTGCTGGTCGGCGACTTCAACGCCCCCTCGCACCTGGACTGGACCCCGCGGACCGAGCGGTGCGGCGGCTCCGCGGTGGACTGGCCCACCTCGGTGCTGCCGGAGCGGGCCGGCCTGCGCGACTCCTTCCGGACCGCCAACCCGGACCCGGTGGCCGATCCCGGGACCACCTGGTCGCCGATCTTCCACACCTTCGAGGGCGGCTACGGCTACGACGAGCACAGGGGCGAGCCGGAACCGCAGGACCGGATCGACTTCGTGCACTTCGCAGGCGAGCTGGAGGTCACCGGCTCCCGCGCGGTGGTGGCGGGCGACCCGAAACCCGCACCGGAGCACGAGGACAACGAGTGGACCTCCGACCACGCGGCGGTGCTCACCACCTTCCGGGTCGGCTGACCCCAGGTCCCCCGGCGTGTTTGCCCGCCGCGCGCGCGTGTTTGCCGTTCCCGCGCGCGAGTTTGCTCCCCACGCACGTGAGTTGGCCGCCCACGTCGCCGAGTTTGCTCCCCACGTAACCGAGTAGGCCGTTCCCGGCAGGGATCGCACGCCGTAACCGCGCCGATCAGGTGAAGGCGGCCGCGCGCGGCGCGGCGGCCCTGCCCCAGTGCATCCGGGACCACGGCAAGGCCAGTTCATCCACTGTGGACACGGTATGCGGGTCGAACTCCTCCACCCCGCGGGCTTCAGCATGCCGGGCGAAGACGGAGTCCACGTACCGGTGGCCGGTGTCCGCGGCGATGAACAGCACGGTCCGGTCCGGCGCGCGGTCGCGTTCCCAGCGCGCGGCGAGGTAGCCCGCGCCGGTGGACAGCCCGGCGAACACGGCGTGCCTGCGCAGCAAATCAACGCTCCCGGCCAGCGCCGCCTCGAAGCCGATCCAGTGGATGGCGTCGTACAGCTCGTGCGCGACGTTGCCGAACGGGATCGAGCTGCCGATCCCGGCGATGATGATCTCCGGATCGTGCACGTGCTCGCAGCCGAAGGTGATACTGCCGAAGGGCTGCACTCCGGCCAGCGCGACCGAGGGCGAGCGTTCCCGCAGGAACCGGGCCAGTGCGCCGGTGGAGGCCCCGGACCCGACCCCGCCCACCACGGTGAGCCGGTCGAGGTCCAGCTCCCGCTCGATCAGCTCCGCGGTGCTCCGGTAGCCGCGGTAATGGATATCGTCGTGGTACTGCCGCATCCAGTGGTAGTCCGGGTTCTCCCGCAGCAGCTCGCGAACCCGCCGCACCCTGCGGTCCTGGTCGAGCTTGAGATTCTTGGACGGCTCCATCTGCTCCAGCCGCGCGCCGAGCACGGCCAGCTGGGTACGCAGGGTGTGGTCGACGGTGGTGGAACCGACGATATGGCAGCGCAGCCCGTACCGGTGGGCGGCCAGCGCGAGCGCGTAGGCGTAGATCCCGCTGGAGCTGTCCAGCAGAGTGTCCCCAGGCCGCACGGTGCCCTCGGCGAGCAGGTGCCGGACCGCCGCGAGGGCGGAGACCACCTTCATTGTCTCGAACCGCAGGCAGACCAGGCCGTCCCCGGCACGGACCAGTTCCGGCTCGGCGATCGCGTCGGCGATGTGCTCGTGCATTCCCTTCCTCCCGCTCGCTCCGGACCGCTGCTGAATATCCGCGTGACGGTGATCCCGCTGGCACGCAGCGCCCGCACGCACTCGCGCACCCGTTCCCACAGCCGCGGAGCCGCCGGGTCGAAGAGCAGCCCGGCCACATTGCCGCTGTGCGCCACCTGCACCCCGGCGGCGCCACTGGCCGCCGCGATCTCCGCCAGCACCGGGAACTCCTCCTTGGCCAGCACCCGCTGGTTGTGCCACGCGCTCTCGGTGCTGACCCGCCCGAGCAGCGCCAGATCCGCGTTCGCGATGGCCCGGCGCAGTGCGGCCCTGAGTCCCTCGAAGGCCTCGACCTCCGCCGCGCCGTAGGAGACGGAAAGGGTCAGCGTGTCCACCGGCAGGCCACCACCGGTGGTGCAGCCGACCACCAGGGCACGGGGCAACGAATCGCCGAGGACCTCCAGCACCCTGGCCTCCCGCTGGGCGAACAGCAGTGGACGGTGTTCCAGCATCAGTGGGTCGCTCGCGCGCTCAGCACGCACGGCCAGATCAGCCACAGTGGACGGTGCGAGCCGGGTGCCGAAACTGGCCGCGACAGCGTGCACCGCCGCGATGATGTCACTGGTCGAGGACCCCATGCCCAGCCCGACCGGCACCTCGCTGTGCAGCCGCAGCCGCCCACCGCAGGGCCGGCGCCGGGCGCATGCGGCCACCGCGAGCCTCGCGGCCGCGGCGGCCTTGGTGCGATCGGCAGGCAGCACCTCGATCTCGTCCCATGGCGTGCCGGGCAGCCGGAGGAACTCGGCGCGGGTGCCGAGGTCGCGCATCGGCAGGGTGACCAGGCCGCGGCACACCGATCCGGCGCCGTCCCGGAAGGCGCCCTGCAGGATCTCGCCGTGGTGGCAGGGCGCGTATCCCGTTCCCCTCATGCGGCCGCGACGGGTCGGCCGCGCAGTACCAGCACCCCCGCGAGCAGCGCCACCAGGGTCAGCCCGCCGAACACCGCGGCGGTGCCGGGATAGCCGCCGAGGCCCAGCCCGAGGCCGCCGAGGCCGGCGCCCGCGAACACACCGAGGCTCATCCCGGCCGCGTTGATGCTCAGCGCGGACCCGCGCAGCGAGCCGCTGCGGTGCACCAGCAGGCTCACCACGCAGGCCGCCACGGTGGCGTGGGAAAGGCCGAGCACCGCGGTGAGCACCAGCGCCACCGGCAGCGCAGGCGAGAAGTAGAACCCGGTGATCGCGGCCAGCGCCACTACCAGCCCGGCCACCAGCACCAGCTCGATCCGGGTGCTGCTGCCCGCCGCGTTGATGAACCGTCCCACCAGCAGGTTGCCGATGAAGAAGGAGGCCCCGGACAGCGTCCACACGAACGCGAACACCTCGGGTGCGAGCGCGAACCGCTCGTCGTAGAACGCGGCGAGGTAGGCGAGATAGCCCATGAAGGCACTGGTACGCAGCGCGGCCACCAGCACCAGTGGCAGTGCCCCTGGCACCGCGGCCAGGGCGCGGAAGGAGGCGAGGTAGCCCAGCCGGGGCTGGTCCGGTTCGGGCCCGGCCTGCTCGCGCCTGCCGAGCAGGATCACCGCGAGCAGCACCGCGATGGCGCCGAGCGCGAGCAGGTCGCCCCGCCAGCCCCACAGCAGTGCCGGTAGTGCCACCACCGGGGCGGCCAGCATGGCGGTGAGCGACTGGGTGGCGGTGACCAGGGTGGCGGCGCGTCCGGCCGCGGCACCGGAGCCGTACCTGTCCGCGGCCGCCGCACCGAGCGCGGGGTTGAGCACCGCGGTGGCCGCGCCGATCAGCAGGCAGAACGCTGCCAGCGCGAGCAGGTCGCCCACCGCACCGAGCACTGAGGACAGTCCGAGCAGGATCAGTCCACCCGCCGCGGTCCATTCCCTTGGTACCCGGTCGATCAGCGGCGCGAGCGCGGTACCCACCAGCAGCGCGGCCAGCCCGCCGAGCCCGCGCAAGCTGCCCATCGTGGCCACGCTGGTCCCGGCCTCATCGGCGATCGGGACCAGGAAGGTGCTGAACACGGTGAACGGGACCAGCCCGACGGCTGAGGCCAGCAGCACCGGCCACAACGTCCGGACCATCCGCAGGTCGCCGGGAACGGGTTCGGTGGCGGTCATCCTTGCTCCTCCGCGGTCCCCGCACGGTAGCGGTACAGGGTCGTGGGTTCCGCGCTGAACTGGGAGAACGGGAACGGCTCCGCGGACACCGCGGTCACCCCGGAGCCGAGGAAGGCACGGGCCACGGCGCTGCCGGTCTGGGCGTAGACGACCAGCGGCAGGCCACGCTCCCTGCAGCGGCTCAGGATCCGGTCGAAGCTGCCGTTGCCAAGGGTCATCCCGGTCGCCACCACGGAGTCCGCGAGGTCGAGTACCTCGTCCATCGAGTCGGTGACCCGATCGCCCCACTGCGTGCTGCGCAGGTTGAGATCGCAGGGCAGGCAGTCGCCTCCCCGCTGCCGGATGGCATCGACCAGCGGGTTGACCACACCGATCAGCCCCACCTTTGCGCCGGGCCGGATGTCCAGCAGGCCGGCCACGGCGGCGTCCCGCGCCCTGGCCCGCACCTCGGGCGGGCCCGCGGGCAGCTCGACCCGCTCCGCGCCAGGCGCCTCCCGGTGCGGGTTCGTCTCGGCCAGGTAGGCGTCCAGTGCTGCGATCCGCAGCGCGGCGGGGCCGGACAGCAGCGAATCCACCGGTGCGCCGGAGTACTCCCGGCAGATCTCCGGCCCGAGCTCCCCCGCCTCGAAGGCGCAGGCGCCGAAGGAACCGCCGAGCCGAACCAGCACGTAGTGGTTGAGGTACGTGGTGTCGCCACCGGCGAGCCGGGTTCCGTGGTGCAGCCAGAACACGCTGGTTGCCACCAGTTCGGCCGGCGGTGGCCCGGCCATGCCGTGCAGCACCTCCGCCGCCAGCTCGCCGACCGTGCCGGGTACTTCGTGTGTCACGGTTTTTCCTTTCCGGGGCCGGTCAGCGCCCGATGGAACGCAGGTACTCGGCGAACTTCTCGGCGGCCTCGATGTTGCGCGGCCCGCTGACTGCCTCGCCGTAGTCCAGCACGTAGAACCGCTCGTTGCGCACCGCGGGCGACTCGGCCAGCGGCGGGAAGGACTTCAGGAAGGCGATCTTGTCCTCGACCGGCTGGTCCCCGTAGTCGATGACGGTGATCACCTCGGGTGCGGCGTCCACAACGGACTCCCAGCCGATGGTGGTCCAGCGCTCCTGCAGGTCGCCGACGATGTTGCGCCCGCCTGCCAGCGACACGATGACGTTCGGGGCGGTCTGCGCGCCGGAGGTGAACGGCTTGTCCGTGCCGGAGTCGTACACGAACACCCGCGCGGGTTCGCCTTCCGGCTGGTTGCGCCGCAGTGCGGCGGCCCTGGTCTTCAGGTCGGCGATGAGCCGTTCGGCCCTGTCCCCGACGCGGAAGATCTTCCCGAGCTGTTCCAGGTCGGTGTACAGCGCCTCCAGCGGTGGCACGGTGACCGGGTCGGTGCCGTAGTTGTAGCAGGTCTCGGTGTACATGTAGCTCTGGATGCCGACCTCGTCCAGCAGCGCGGGGGTGACGCCACGCTCCTCGCTGAACCCGGAGTGCCAGCCTGCCAGCACCCAGTCCGCCTTGGCGCCGATCACCACCTCCCTGCTGAGCACGTCGGTGCTGAGGGTTTCCACGGACTCGTAGTCCGCGCGATACGGCGAGCGGGACACCGGTCCCTCCGTTGTGGACGGCATGACGATGCCGCGCATGCGCTCGGCCAGCCCCAGCGCGAACATCCGCTCGGTGGCGCTCATGTCGTAGGCCACGGCACGTTGCGGGACCGGATATTCGATCGTCCGGCCGCAGTTCTCGATCGTCACCGTGTCCGGTCCCGGACCGTCCTCCGACGCGACCTCGGCGCCGCAGCCTGCCAGCAGCAGGCAACCGGTGAGGACGATGGGCATGGTGCGTTTCACTGTGCGGACCTCTCTGTCGATGGGCCTGTCGGTGAGTCTGCCGGGGACGGGTCGATGAGCTCGTAGAGCAGTTGCGGGGCGCCGGTGCCGGGGTGGGTCACCACAGAGGGGGTCACCCCGAACACCCGCCGGATCAGGTCCGGCCGCAGCACCTGGGCGGGTGGGCCCACCTCGACCAGGGCACCGGCCTCCAGCACCGCGAGCCGGTCACAGGTGGCGGCGGCAAGGTTCAGGTCGTGCAGCGCGACCAGGACGGTGAGCCCGCAGGTGCGCAGGAAGGACAGCAGGGCGACCTGGTGCCGCACGTCGAGGTGGTTGGTCGGCTCGTCCAGCACCAGCACCTGCGGCTCCTGCACCAGGGCGCGGGCGATCAGCACCCGCTGCCGCTCCCCACCGGAGAGGGACAGCACACCGCGGTCGGCGAGATGGCTGATGTCGGTGCGCCGCATGGCCTCCCGGCACAGTTCCCGCTCCCGCTCGTCCAGCGCGCCGCCCCCGCCCCGATGCGGGAAGCGCCCCAGCGCCACCACCTCCTCGACGGTGAAGTCGAGTTCGGTGTTGCTCTCCTGGGTCAGCGCGGCGATCGAGCGGGCGCTCTCCCGCAGTGAGCGGGTGGCCAGGTCGGTATCGTCCAGCAGCACGGCTCCGGTGGTGGGCCGCAACGCGCGGTAGACACACCGCAGGGCGGTGGACTTGCCGCTGCCGTTCGGGCCGACCAGGCCGATGACCTCGCCGTTTTCGGCCTTCAGGCTCAACTCGCGCAGCAGGGTGGCTCCGGCGATCTCCACGGAGACCGCGTCCAGGGTGAGTCGCACGTCAACGGCCTCCGAACAGATAACCGCGGCGGCGCATCAGGGTGACGAACACCGGGACGCCGACCAGTGCGGTGATCACGCCGAGCGGCAGTTCCCGCGGGGCGACCAGGGTGCGGGACACCAGGTCCACCCACACCAGAAAGATCGCGCCCGCGAACGGGGCGATGATCAGCACCCTGGTGTGGCTCGCGCCGATGAGGATGCGGACCAGATGCGGCATGACCAGGCCGACGAAACCGATGGCGCCGCTGACCGCGACCAGCGCGCCGGTCACCACGGCGGTGAGCAGGAACAGTCCCCGGCGCAGGGCGGCGGTGTCCACGCCGAGGCTGGCCGCGGTCTCGTCCCCCATGGCGAGCACGTCCAGCGACCGGCCCCTGCGCAGCAGCAGCACGATGGCCAGCCCGACCGCGATCGCCGCGATGGGAAGGGAACCCCAGGTGGCGCCGCCGAGGCTGCCCAGTAGCCAGAACAACACGGTGCGCGCCGCCTCGCCGAAGGGTGCGAAGAACACGATCACGCTCATCACGGCCTGGAAGCCGTAGGCGAGGGCGACGCCGGTGAGCACCAGGCGCAGCGGGCTGAGCCCGGCCCGGCTGCGCGCGGCGAGATACACCAGCACGGAGGCGAGCAGGGCGCCGAGGAAGGCCGCCGCGGACAGGGCGTACACGCCGAGCCCGGCGAACAGGCCGAAGGCCACCACCGCGCTGGCGCCAACCGAGGCTCCGGAGGAGACGCCGAGGATGAACGGGTCGGCCAGGGCGTTGCGCACCATGGCCTGCACCGCGACGCCGATCACACTCAGCCCGGCGCCGACCACCATGGCCAGCAGCACCCGCGGGGTGCGCACCTGCCAGATGATCGAGTACCCGGTGACCTCGGCCGGGTCGATGCTGCCCCCGGCGAGCGCAGCAGCGAGGTAGCGCAGGCTGTCGGCCACCGGGATCACGGTCGGCCCCAGCGTGATCGCCACGACCACCGAGACGCCGAGGATCGCCGACAGCAGACCGATGGTGAGGGCGAGTGCCCGGCGGGACGGCAACGGGCGCGCGGGGGCGCGGCTCTGCTGCAGGGTCACGCAAAGAGACTACAAATGAAAATCATTGTCGTCTATACTCGGTGACCCACGCCGCACCAGGCGGCCACGCCGCGGTCAACGTAGACCCGGAACCGGATCGTCAGCGGCGGCCCGGAACCGTCCGCGTAGGCGCCTTCGAACAGCAGGTGGTACCCCTCCTCCGGGTCCGCGGTGAGGTCGGCGAGCTGGAAGTGGGCCTTCCTCGGCCGGTTCGGGTCGGCAGGATCCAGCATCGGCAGGATGCGCAGCAGGTCGCTCCTGGCCGCGTCGCCCTGCTTACCGGTCTCGCAGACAGTCAGCAGCAGACCGTTCAGGTTCTTGTGGTTGAGGTTCGACTGCAGGCCACTCGCCAGCTTCTTGACCTTGTCGACTTCGGCTTCCGGGCGACCCACGGCGGAAGTTGAGACCACTGTGGACGGTGGTTCAGTCATCAGCCCGCTGGCGATCGGCCAGTGCGGTCCGGCGCCCGGCGCCTGCCCCGGTGCGAGCGCGTAGGTGAGCCCGATACCGAGCGCCACGGCGCCGCCGAGCACGAGCAGCAGCAACGGCCAGACCCTGGTGACCGATCGACGCTTCATTCAACCTCCTGGTTCGGCATGGGTTCATCGCGACCGCCCGAGCGCGTGCACGATGTCGATGTCTCGGCACAGCCCGCGGGTGTCCCATGGTGCGACCGCCCAGCGGACACCGGGGACCGGCGGTAACGGCACCGGCCCGGCGACCGGTCGCAGCCCGGCGGGAAGCGGGCAGGGGATACCGGTGCGGGCGGCGACGAAGACGAGTTCGTCCGGCTCGCCGTACCGCAGCAGTGCCGCCGCGGGCCTGCGCACCTCGTCCAACCGCGTGATCAGCTCCGGCGCCCGCCGCCAGCCGACCGCCAGCAGGCAGACCCCGCGCGAGGGCGCGAGGGCGACCGACCCCCCGGCGACCTCGACCGACCAGCCGTGCCCGCGATACCAGTCGAACAGGTAACCCGGCGACCCCGGCTCGGCCGTCGTGGCCGGAAGCGCATGGATCATGTCTTCACCTCAACTCGGTTTATCAACCTCGACAGGTAGCATCGGCTGGTTGATTAACCGAGTCAATGACACAATCGAGTGCCGGTGCCGACGCCGGGTGACCGCTAGCATTCGCGGAGTCTTCGGCAGCTACCGAGAAGGAGACCGCCTTGCCCTCGTCCCCAACCGTGGCCAGCTGGGACCTCGGGCAACGACTCCGCGAGAAGCGAGAGTTGGTGGGCCTGAAGGGGTCCGCTGTGGCCAAGCGGCTCGAACTGTCCGCACAGTTCCTCAGCGCGGCCGAGCACGGCAGGAAGAAGCTGCCCGTGGACAAGCTCGACGCGCTGATCAAGCTCTACGAGGTACCAGAGGACGAGGCCGCCGAGCTACGCACCCTGCGCGACGCCTCCGCGCAGCGCGGCTGGTGGACCCAGTTCACGGCGCTGTTCAGCGACGAGCTGCTGCGCCTGTTCGGCTTCGAGCACGGTGCCGAGTCGATCTGCGCCTTCGACAACGGCCTGATGAACGGGTTGCTGCAGACCGAGGACTACGCCCGCGCGATCATCGAGGCCGGTAGCCCGAACATCCGGCTGGCCGAGGTCGACCGCCGGGTGGAGGCCCGGATGATCCGGCAACGACGGCTGAGCGGCGCGGATCCGCTCCAGCTGACCGCAATCATGAGCGAGTCCACGATCCGCCAGCAGGTCGGCGGTCCCGTCGTGCTCGCGGCGCAGCTCGATCGCCTGCTGCGGCTCATCGAGGACCACCAGAACAACCTGGACGTCCGGATCGTGCCGTACACCGCGACCGGCCACCACGCGATGGGCGGCTCCTCGTTCAACCTGATGACGTTCCCCTCCGGCAAGGTCGCTACCCTGGTGTGGCAAGAAACGGTCACCTCCACCGAGCTCATCGCGGACCCGCTGATGGTCCGGGAGTACGGCCTTGCCTACGCGGAGATCGAGAAGGTCACGCTGGACCGGAAGGCGACCGTGGACCTGATAGCAAAGGTCGCGAGGGAGCTGAGATGACGGATAGGCACACTGGCTGGTTCAAGTCGTCGTTCAGTGCGAACAACTCCTCCTGCGTCGAGGCGCGTTTCGCTGGTCCCCGGGTGCAGCTCCGGGACAGCAAGCGCCGCACCGCCGGCCCGATCCTGGAGTTCGACCGCACCGCATGGACCGCCTTCCTGACCGAACTCGGTCGGTGAATTCACCAGCGTTATCCACCTAACGTGTAATGGCATCCCCGGTGCCGAGTGACTACTACTTGGTGGTGGCACCGGCAACAGAGGGGACGTCATGGCACCGTCATCACCCGTCGTCGCACGCTGGGATCTCGGCCTGCGGCTACGCGAGCGTCGTGAACTGCTCGGCCTCGCCGGTACCAGGGCGTCCAAGCTGATCGGCCTCTCCCCCACGTTCCTCAGCGACGTGGAGAGCGGGAAGAAGAACGTCCCCGAGGCCAAGCTAGGCCAGATCGCGGCAGCTTATGAGTTCAACGAGGATGAGACCGCCGAACTCGAAGAGCTACGCGAGGTGGCCCGACACCGCGGCTGGTGGTCCAAGTTCAGCGGCCTCTTCGCCCCCGAGGTCTTGCGGTTCTTCGGCCTCGAACACGGCGCGGAGACCATCCTGACCTTCAACAGCAGCCTCATCCATGGCTTGCTGCAGACGCGCGAGTACGCGCAGGCGATCATCGAGTCGGGCAGTCCCAACGCCCGGCTCGCCGAAGCGGGACGCCGGGTGGAGGCACGGCTAACCCGCCAACGGCGGCTGGGCGGCGACGATCCGCTGAGACTGATCACCGTACTGAGCGAGGCCGCCCTCCGGCAGCAGATCGGTGGCCCAGCGGTACTGCGCGGGCAGCTCCTGCACCTGGCTCAGCGGATCGAGGAGCACCCGGCCTCGCTGACCGTCCTGATCGTGCCGTTCGCGGCACCGGGGCACGATGCGCTGGACGGCAGCTTCCATGTGCTGAGCTTCCCCAAGCCGAACCTGCCCAGCGTCGCGTGGGTGGAAATGGTGACATCCATGCAGCTCATCGAAGACCCTGTGCAAGTAAAGGAGTACGACATCGCGCACGCCAGCGCCACCGACGTGGCCCTGAGCCGGGCCGACTCGCTCGAACTCATCAAACAGACCGCAAGAGACCTAGAATGACCCCATGCAGGCCCCTCGCCGCGAGACCCTTCAGTCCAGCTGGTTCAAGTCGAGCCACAGCAACAACGCCCACGGATGCGTTGAGGCCCGATTCGCCGGAAGGGTCGTCCAGGTCCGGGACAGCAAGCACCACTCCCCCAGCCCGACCTTGACCTTCGGCCGGACGGCCTGGGCCACCTTTCTGAGCGACCTTCGTCACTGACCGGCGAGCCGAGTGATCACCTGACAACCGTACGCTACCGTTGGCCGTCGTACCGTAGTGTTCGGTAGTGTCGGCGGTAGGGGGTTCGAGTTGGCGGCGTCGTTCAGCGCGCACCTGGAAGAACTGGACATCCTGGAAGAGGATCTGCGCCTCGGTCGCTGGGTGTATCCGTACGAGATCCCGTACGCCAGCCCTACCTTCACCGAACGGGCCGAGCAGCGCGCACGTACCTGGGAGCGATTGCGCGAGAGCGGCCTGGCGATCGGCGACAGCCTGCACCCCGAGGTCGAGGACCTGTTGCGAGCGTGGTCGTCGCCTCGGGTGCTGGTGACCCAGGTGGCCACCGTGACCGCGACCGACGTCCGATACCTGTATCGAGGTGGCTGGCAGGGCAAACTGGGCTTCATCTCGCAGCAGTCCGGCGACAGGCTGCTGTTCGAACGGCTCCGGCCGGAGCAGGTGGTGCCGGAGATGGTGTCCTTCCTGCCCGAGTGGCCCGCCCTCCGGCACAACCCAGCCACGATCCTGACCCCGGCGAGGACGGGGCACAGTGGCGAGGACGAGCTGCCGGTCACCGACGACAGTGAGGGTGTCGAGCGCAGCAACCGGAAGGCCATCGAGCATTTCTTCACCGCACCGATGCTGCGCTACGGGATCATCTCCTGCTCGGCCCGCGAGCCCGACACCCGCGCCCAACGCGGCCGCGAGCAGCAACTCGGCTCGCTGACCTGGTTCGACACCGACGACGGCCGCTTCTTCGCGGTCACCGAGCAGCTTCCCGACGGTGCGCAGCGGCAGACCTTCACCGGTGCGGACAACCGCCGCATCGCCCAATGGCTGCGCGAACGGCTCAGCGACGTCCTCGAAGTGGGGACGGGTTGAGCTCGCGTTGATACTCTAGGTGCGCGACCGACGACCAAGCCTTGAGCTCAGGGAGGGGCAGCATGGCGGAGGGCGACGCGGGCAACAGCTTCCTGCAGAGCATCATCGCTGGTGCCGACAGCGAGGCACAGGCCAAGGCCTTCGCCGAAGACGCCAAGGGCATGCTCGGCGAGGCCAAGGCAGGCAAGTGGGCAGTCAGCGAGGAGATGGGCCAAGCCTTCCTCTCCGCCGTAGACGAAGCCGAGATGCAAGTCGCCGGTGTAGGCTACCGAGTAGACCATCTTTGCAGGGCGCCCAAATTGGGCACCGACGAGTACGCGCAACAGGTCGCCCGGCACGTCCTCAACGCCCTGGACTCCGACGAACGTTCACTGGCTCCAGCTTTCAAGAGCTTCCAACAGGGTCTCGGCCACCTCAGGGAAGCTCTCGATATCGCGAAACGGAATTACAACGCAGCCGACGAAGAGGCTAACCAAGCTCTCGGCCCCTTCCTCGCCGCTACCGAGAGTCAATAGTTCATGTCACGAGGAATGATGCAGAAGCCGGTTACCTGGTTAGCCGCAGCAGCCACACTGCTGGTGGCCCTTGGCGGTTGTTCACAGGAAGAACAGGGGTCGCCGCAACCTGTTGAACCTACCAACAATGCCACCTCGGCACCCACAAACCAGCCTGGGGATGCACTGGCCAGTATGGATGCCTGTACGGTACTCGAAGAGCTACTGGCAGGTCAGGGATTCGGACCACTCGAAAGCAAGACCGCGCGTAACGAGTGTGGTGCTACGAAAATCAGGTATGGCGGCGTGGGTTTAGCCTTGGCCCCAACACAGAACCTAGCCGAGTTTGCAGCGACAACTCCAGGGGCAACCAGTTTTCAAATCAACGGCCGCGACGCCATGGAAGGCGAAGGCCAGGCGGGTAGCTGCCTGGTCGCCATGGCGGTTGGTGAGAAAGCTCGTGTCATGACCTCAATGAATGCCGTAGGTAGTTCAGGAATCGACGAATGTGCCGAAGCACGAAAATACGCCAAGCAGCTTGAACCGATGCTTCCGAAGGTGCAGTGAGCAGGGAGGGAGTGGCGATGTCGGAGGGATACACGCCTCGCTCCTACGAGTGCGAGGTGTACGCCGACGCCGCGCAGCAAGTCGCCAAACAGTATTCCACTGCCGAGGCCGAGCGGCTACTCTCCGGCGAGGAGTTCCACCAACCGCCCGCACCAACAGCTGATCTCCATCGTCAACGACACGGTCGACCAAGCTCCCAGCCTCTTCCTAGCAGGCAAGGAGGGTTGACCCGCCGCATGCCTATGTCGATCATAAAAAGAGCGGACACATGGACAATTTTCGCAGCATGTGCCGTTATGACCATCGCGGGTTGTTCTATCCAGAGCACGGGCAGTGCACAATCAGTCACAACGGGGAGAAACCAAGCGTCGAGCGTACCGTCAGCCGAAGCTCTGCACATATTCGACACCATGAACGCTTGCACAATGCTAGACGATATCCTGTCCGGACAAGGATTCAAACCTGGAGAAAACAAGACTGCTCGAAACGAGTGTCACGCCAGTAAAACCCAGTACGGCGCGGTCGCCATCGCGTTGGACCCGGTGCAGGGCATGGCGGAGTTTCGCAAGACGGACCCGAGCGCTGTCGAAACCCAGATCAACGGTCGCCCAGCCTTGCGCTCCTACCGTCCGGCTGACGCATGCGATATCGCCATGAAAGTCGCCGAAAATGCCAGGGCAATTATCGGAACCACGATAACCCAAGGATACGGTCGCGACGCATGCGCAGAAGCCAAGAAATACGCCAAGCAGCTTGAACCGATGCTTCCGAAGGTGCAGTGAGCAGGGAGGGAGTGGCGATGTCGGAGGGATACACGCCCCGGTCGTACGAGGGCGAGGTGTATGCCGACGCCGCGCACCACGGGGCACCAGGGGTGGGACGCGGCGCCGTGCCCGCGGACCCAGCTCATGCGCAGCAGGTCGCGGGTCAGTACTCCGCTGCCGAGGCCGACCGGCTGCTGGCCGGTCAGGAGTTCCGCTCCGGGCTCGATCCTTCCGACCACGACTACCGCAGCCGCCCGCACGAGCAGCTGATCTCCATGGTCAACGATGCGGTCGACCCGGCCAGCGTGGACGAGCAGGGCGTGATCGCCAACGACCTCGGCAACGCGCAGAAGCAACTCGCCGACTCCTTCCGCAAGGCCGCGGCCAAGGAGGAGGCCGAGTGGCAGGGCGAGGGGGCCGCCAAGGCGCACGCCTTCTTCGGGGCTCTCGCCGACTGGTCGGACGCCTCCGGGGAGGCCTCCTACCTGACCTCCAACCGCCTCTCCCAGCAGTCGGCCACGCTGATCCAGGCGAAGAACAACATGCCGGAACCGGCTGGCAGGTCGGTCGAGGAGTCGATGGCGCAGGCAAGCCAGCACGCCGAGAACGGCGACTGGGGCAAGCAACTCGGCGCGCTGGCGACCATGGAGCACCAGGCGCGCCTGCGGCAGGAGGCGCACGAGCAGGCCGCCGCCGTGGTGCAGGCACGGGACCAGGCGCTGTACAGCACCGGCTCCACTCAGCCGACCTTCTCCTCCGCCCCGCAGCCCGCCGACTCGACGGCGCCCTCCTCCGCCCCGATCGACAGCGGCACCCGGACCTCCGGCTTCGGCGGCGGCCCACCGGTCTCGACGCCGGGTGGTCCGGGTTCGCCGATGGGTGGTGGGCCGTACGAGCAGCCATCCGGACCACGTACCGGCGTGAGCCCGTCGCCGGGGGTCAGTAGTGGTGCGGGGCCGAACCCGCAGGTCAACAACCCGAACACCCAGCCAGGTCAGTGGGGCCGACCGGCGGCCAGCGGCGGCGGCAACATGGGCGGCGCCGTGGCGCCGGGCGGCGGCAGTGGTCTCGGCAGGCTCGGCAGCGAGACCACCCGCAACCGGCCGGGCCGCGGCTTCGGCTCGACCGGTCGTGGCGGGGGGTACGGCTCCGGCAGCGCGGGCAGCAGGGTGACCGGCGGCGGCACCGGCGGCGCTCCCCGTGGCGGTATGCCCGCGCCCCGCGGCGGCTCGCAGGGAACCCCGGCGGGTCCCGGGCGCGGCACCGGGGCCGGTGAGCCGGGCGCGCGTTCGGCCAACGAGTTCGCCCGCGGCGGCAGCAGCCAGGGCGGCGCCGGGGCACGCGGCGCGGGGGCCCCGATGGGCGCTGCCGGTGGTCGCGGCAACAAGGACGAGGACAAGGACCACAAGCGGGCCGAATACCTCCAGGAAGATGACCCGAACGAGTACTTCGGCACCGACGGCGTCGGCAAGACCGTGCCACCCGTCATCGGCGAGACCCGTTCCGGCGAACGTAAGGACCAGTGACCGGTCAGGCGCGGCGGGCACGCACCACGACCCGGCCACCGAGGCCGACCGCGAACACCAGGACGCCGGCCAGCACCGACTGCCACGGCAGGGTGGCGGCCAGCAGGAGGCAACCGCCGAGCCCGAACACCGGCAGCCACCGGGGCATCCGGCGCAACCCGGCGGGCAGGGTGAACGCCGAGGCGTTCGCGATGGCGTAGTACACCAGCACCCCGAACGACGAGAATCCGATGGCGCCGCGCAGGTCGAGCGTCAGCACCAGGGCACACACCACCAGCGCCAGCACCAGCTCGGCATGATGCGGCACCTGCCGCCGGGAGTTCACCGCGGCCAACCAGCCGGGCAGGTCGTGGTTGCGGGCCATGGCCAGCGTGGTGCGCCCGATTCCGGTGATCAGCGCCAGCAACGCGCCGAGGCTGGCCACGGCGGCTGCGATCCGCGCGGCGGGGGCCAGCCAGTCCATCCCGCCTGCCCGCACCGCATCGGCCAGCGGTGCGCGGGAACCCGCCAGCGCCTCCGGGCCGAGTACGAGCAGCAGGCCCACGGCGACCACGGCATACAGCACCAGCGCGGCCACCAGCGCGATGCTGATCGCGCGCGGGATCGTCCGGCCCGGATCGCGCACCTCCTCGCCCATGGTGGCGATCCGCGCGTAGCCCGCGAAGGCGAAGAACAGCAGGCCTGCGGCCTGGAGCAGGCCGGACACCCCGCCGGTCCACCCGCCGCCGAGAACCGCGGCATCCACCTGGCCGCCGCCGAACACCGCCACCAGTACCGCGGCGATACCCAGCAGGGTGATGGTCAGCAGCACCCTGGCCAGCCCGGCGGTCTTGGTGATGCCGAAATAGTTGACCGCGGTCAACGCGAGTACCGCAGCGGCGGCGAGCGGCCTGGCGATATCCGGCGCCGCATAGGCGGCGAAGGTGAGCGCCATGGCCGCGCAGGAGGCCGTCTTGCCGATCACGAAGCCCCAGCCCGCGGTGAAACCCCACCACGGGCCGAGCCGCTCCCTTCCGTACACATAGGTGCCACCGGAGACCGGGTACTGGGCGGCCAGCACGGCCGAGCTGCGAGCGTTGCAGTAGGCGACCGCCCCGGCGATGGCGAGGGCAGCCAGCAGGCCGGTCCCCGCGGCGGCGGAGGCGGGCGCGAAGGCGGCGAACACCCCGGCGCCGATCATCGACCCGAGTCCGATCACCACGGCGTCCGCCGTGCCCAGCCGCCGTGCCAGCAGTGCCATGGCGAACACCCTATCGACGGCGCAGCCGACGCCGGTGGCCTGCAGGGAAACACCAGCCGTCCCCCGGATATCCTGTCCGCGGGGTGAGGTTCGCCCCCTGCGGAAAGGGGGTCCGCGCGGTGTTTCTGGTCGATGCCGCAGGCTGGCTGAGCTGGATAGCGGCCTACCTGCTCGGGGCATACGCGATCCACCGGCACGGACGGTCGCGACTGCGGTACGCACTCGTGCTCATCGGGTTAGCGCTCGGGTTCATCGTCTACCTGGTCATCGCCTGGCGGTTCGGTCGGTGGCCGGTGCTGTACACGGGCCTTACCCTCACTGCCGGGTTCGCGGCGTTCCTCGCTGTCATGCCTTCCCGGAACTACCGGGAGGCAAGCAGGGCGGGCAGGTAGCCGCGGGCGTGGCCGGAGCGGTTGGGGTGGTAGGACTCGGTCAGCGGGGAGGTAAGCGGGTTGATCCAGGAATCGCTCGCGCATACTCCGTGCCCGGCGAACCGGTCGCGTACGTCCACATAGGTGAGTCCGGCCGCACTCGCTCGTTCCTCGATGATCCCCGCGAGCACGTCGGCGGCCTGGTTCAGCGCCACCCGCTTCGCCCGGCTCAGCCCGCCGGGGCAGGGGCCGGTTTCGAACAACCGCGGGTAGCCCAGCACCACGATCCGCGCCGCCTGCGCCCGCCCGGCGATCGCCGCATAGACCCGGTCCAGCCTGCCGGGCAGCTCGGTGCGCACGAACTCCTCGGCCCGGCTGGTCCGGCGCGCGCAGTCCCGGTCGCCGTACAGTACGCAGGTGGTCAGCACATCGACGAAGCCCGCGTCGTTACCGCCCACGGTCAGCGTCACCAGCCCGGTCTCCGGCCCGATGTCGGCCAGCATGCGCCGGGTCGCGACGGTAGCGGTCGTCGCACCGGAGCAGGCCAGGAACCGGAACTCCACCCCCGGGTGCCGGGCGGCCCACAGGGCGGGGTAAGCCTGGGGGCCACGGCGGCAGCCGTCACCGGCCGGATCGTAATGTCCGGTGCCGAGGCCGGAGGCGTAGGAGTCGCCAAGGGCCACGTACTCGCCAATGGTCGACGTGGCCGCGGCCTGCGGGGCCACGGCCACACCGGCGGCCAGCACGACAGCGGAGAGCAGCACCCGGATCCCGCGCACACCAACCTCCGATCGCAACCGGCCACCACAACCTGGCTACCAGCGCGGGCCTGGCGACAGAAGCCCGTTAACCCGGTCGTGTCGACTTGCGCTCATAGACGGCGCCTATGGCTCGTTCGGATGCCCCCGCTCCCCGTGCTATGACGCATAGTGCTTGCTAGCCGAGGTGACTGTGCCGGCTCATCGCCGCCAGGGCGGACGCCCTCGACCGCCCTGGCATCGGTGTGTCCGGGGCGGCACCTCGGCCCCCCTGCATACCCCGAAGGAGTGGCTGTTCGATGACGAAGAGAACCCTGTTCGCGCTGCTCGCAGCGCTCGCCCTCGGTGGGGCGCTGCTGGCCACACCCGAACGCACCGGGACGGCGGACGCCGCGCCCGGCACGACGGCCCCGGCCGACACCGCCGAGGGAGCGACCTACGTGTTCCGGGTCCCGATCGGCACCCCGGACCGCGCCCAGGAACTGCTCCGGCAGGGTTTCGATGTGCTGGAACAGCGCGAAGGTGACAATCTCTTCGTGCTCGGCGACGCCGCCACCCAACGGAAACTGCGCGCCGCCGGCTTCCGGGCCGAGGTCGACTCGGTGTTGCCGAAGCCGCAGTGGGAGCCGCCGCGCCAGCGCGACAGCAACGAGACCCGCAGCGCATCGGACATCAACGAGACCTACTACGGCGGCTACCCGACGGTGAACGCGCACTACGCGCATCTGGACAAGGTCGCTGCCGATCACCCGGACCTGGCCACCGTGGTGACCTACGGCCAGTCCTGGCGCAAGGCGAACGGCGACCCCCGCGGCTACGACCTGAAGGCCATCTGCATCACCAAGCGCACCGGAACGGACTGCCAGCAGCGCACCGACGCGCCGAAGCCGCGGTTCTTCGTGATGAGCCAGGTGCACGCGCGGGAGATCACCACCGGTGTGATGTCCTGGCGCTGGATCGACCACCTCACCGACGGCTACGCAGGCAACACCGAGATCAAGTCCCTTTTGGACACCACCGAGGTCTGGGTGGTGCCGATCGGGAACCCGGACGGGGTGGACATCGTCCAGCAGAACGGCAACTCCCCGCTGCTGCAACGCAAGAACGCCAACACCAGCAACGGCAACTGCAGCGGTACCCAGATCGGTATCGACCTGAACCGGAACAACAGCAGCCACTGGGGCGAGTCCGGCTCCTCCAGCTACCCCTGCGCGGAGACCTACCGCGGGCCGCACGCGGACTCCGAACTGGAGAACAGGGCGTTGCAGAACCTGTGGACCAAGCTCTACCCGGACCGCAGGGACGGCGGTCCCAGCAACCCCGCGCCCGCCGACACCAAGGGCGTCATGCTCAGCATGCACAGCTACAGCGACATGGTGCTGTTCCCATGGGCCTACGCCAACGTGCGCACCGGCAACGACAGCAGCCTGCGCTCGATGGCGCGGGATATGGCGAACATGATGGGCTACCGGTACGGGCAAGCGCCGGAGATCCTCTACTCCGCCTCCGGTGGCCACGACGACTGGACCTACGACAAGCTCGGCGTCGCCTCGTTCACCTTCGAGGTCGGCCCGGCCTCCGGTTCCTGCGGCGGGTTCCTGCCCCGCTACGGCTGCCAGGACGGGTTCTGGAACGAGGTCCGGCCCGCGCTGATGTATGCCGCGAAGAAGGCCAAGGCACCCTACGGTGGCGGCTCGGACCCGGGTGACCCACCGGACTGCTCGACCGAAGCCTGGCAGTCGGGCCAGCTGTACCACCCGCGTTCGGTGGTCAGCCACGACGGCTCGGAGTGGCGCTCCACCTGGTATGCCTGGCCGGGCGACGAGCCGGGTGTCGCGAGCGTCTGGGAACGTATCGGGTCCTGCTAGTACCCCGACCCTGCCTCGCCCCGCCGGACCACAGCGGCGGGGCGAGGCCTGCCGGGTGCGGCTCGGTCACCGCCCGCACCATGCAGCCGGGTCGGTACTTCCTCCGCCGCCGCGCGCAGGGCCAGCCCGACGGCGGAAACCAGCGGATGCTCCTCGCGGCCCCGCCGGACCGCGGCGAACACCCGCCGGGTCGGCGTCTCCCCAGCCACCGGCAGCACCCGCGCCGGGTCGGTCGCGCCCAGGGCGGTGCGCGGGATCAGCGCGACCCCGGCTCCGGCTGTCACCAGCGCCGCCTCCGCGTCGAAGTCGTCCGAGGTCTGCGTGATCCGCGGCGCGAAACCCGCGGCCTCGCAGGACAGCAGCACCAGATCCCGGCAGGGGTTGCCGGGCAGCGGCGCGATCCAGTCCTCCTCGGCGAGGTCGGCCAGCCGCACCGACCCGCCCGCGATCGCCGGGTGGCCGGGCGGTAGCACCGCGTAGAACGGCTCGGCGTACAGCGGGACGCGGCTGAGCCTGCGGTCGTGCTCGCCGGGAGTGGCCCGGTACTGCACGGTCACCGCGATATCGATCTCGCCGTCCAGCAGCAACGGCAGGCTCTGCTGCCCCTCGGCATCCCGCACGTGTACCCGCAGGTCCGGAGTGGACTCCCGGAGCGCGGCGATCGCCGGGGCGACCACCTGCGTGATGGCCGAGGCGAAGGCGGCGACCTCCACCCGCCCGAGCACGCCCGAGGCATGCGCGGCCAGCCTGGCCTCGGCGTGCTCCAACTCGGCGAGCACCGCGTTGGCGTGTTCGACCAGCAACTCACCCGCCGAGGTCAGCCACACCCGCCTGCCCTTGCGGCGCAACAGTTCCTGCCCGACCTCAGCTTCCAGCGCGGCCAGTTGCTGGGACACCGCGGACGGGCTCAGGTGCAGCGCGTTGCCCGCGGCGGTCACCGTGCCGTGGTCCGCCAGTGCGCGCAGCACCTTCAGCCGTCTGGGATCGATCACCCAGCCATCCTCGCCCAGAGAGCCCTGAACGTGGCGATCGGGGCGTCAGACGTCGCGAACGGCACTTTTGAGACGCTCAGCGTCGCGAAAGCCACGTTCACGGCATTTCAGCCGGCGAGCTGCTTGCGGGCGGCCACGAAGGCGTCCACCGCGCGGTTGACGTCCTCCGTGGAATGGGCGGCGGACATCTGGGTACGGATCCTGGCCTTGCCGTGCGGTACCACCGGGTAGGAGAAACCGATCACGTACACGCCCTGCTCGAGCAGCTTCTCGGCCAGCCGGGCGGCCTCGGCGGCGTCGCCGATCATCACCGGGATGATCGGGTGCTCACCGGGCAGCAGGTCGAAGCCCTCCTCGGTCATCCGCCTGCGGAACAGCTCGCTGTTGGCCCGCAGCCGCTCCAGCAGCTCACCCGAGGAGTCCAGCAGGTCCAGCGCGGCCAACGCGCTCGCGGTGATGGCAGGCGCCAGGGAGTTGGAGAACAGGTACGGGCGGGAGCGCTGGCGCAGCATCTCGACGATCTCCGCGCGCGCGGACACGTACCCACCGCTGGCCCCGCCGAGGGCCTTGCCGAGGGTGCCGGTGTTGATGTCCACCCGGTCGGTGACCCCGAACAGCTCCGGGGTACCACGGCCGGTCGGGCCCATGAAGCCCACCGCATGCGAGTCGTCCACCATGACCAGGGCGTCGTACTTCTCGGCGAGCGTGCAGATCTCGTCCAGTGGGGCGAGATAGCCGTCCATCGAGAACACCCCGTCGGTGGCGATCAACCGGTAGCGCGCGTCCGCGGCCTCCGCCAGCTTCTGTTCCAGGTCGGCCATGTCCCGGTTGCGGTAGCGGGAACGCCGCGCCTTGCACAGCCGGATCCCGTCGATGATCGAGGCGTGGTTCAGCTCGTCGGAGATCACCGCGTCCTGCTCGCCGAGCAGGGTCTCGAACAGGCCGCCGTTGGCGTCGAAGCAGGAGCTGTACAGGATGGTGTCCTCAGTGCCGAGGAACTCCGAAAGCCTGGCCTCCAGCCGCTTGTGCGGCTCCTGGGTGCCGCAGATGAACCGCACCGAGGCCATCCCGAAGCCCCAGTGGTCCAGCGCCTCCTTGGCGGCCGCGGTCAGCGCCGGGTGGTCGGCGAGGCCGAGGTAGTTGTTCGCGCAGAAGTTGAGCACACCCGGCTGGTCCGCGCCCACCCGCACCTTGGCGCTCTGCGGGCTGCCGAGCACCCGCTCCGCCTTGTACAGCCCGGCGTCCCTGATCTCGCCGAGTTCCGCCCGCAGGTTGTCGCGCATCGCGCCGAACATCAGTTCTCCGTCCAGTCCAGGATGACCTTGCCGCAGTTGCTGCCCCGCGCCGTGTCGAACGCGGTCTCGTGCTCGGTGTAGGGGAACTTGTGGGTGATCACCGGGGAGAGGTCCAGCCCGCCCTGCAGCAGCACCGACATCGAGTACCAGGTCTCGAACATCTCCCTGCCGTAGATGCCCTTGATGGTGAGCATCTTGAGCACCACCGCGCTCCAGTCGACGGCGATCTCCTCGGCGGGAAGGCCGAGCATGGCGATCCGGCCGCCGTGCGTCATACAGGAGATCATCTCGCGCAGCGCGGAGGGCTGGCCGGACATCTCCATCCCCACGTCGAAGCCCTCGGACATGCGCAGCTCCTCGTACACCTCGCCGATCCGCGCCCCGCGCACGTCCAGCGCGAGATCCACGCCGATCTTGCGGGCGAGGTCGAGCCGGTGCTCGCTGACATCGGTGACCACCACATGCCGGGCTCCCGCGTGCCGGGCGACCGCGGCCGCCATCAGGCCGATCGGGCCCGCGCCGGTGATCAGCACGTCCTCCCCCACCACCGGGAAGGACAACGCGGTGTGCACCGCGTTGCCGAAGGGGTCGAAGATGGCGGCCACGTCCAGGTCCACCTCGTGCTCGTGCACCCAGGTGTTCCGCTCCGGCAGCACGGCGTACTCGGCGAAGGCGCCGTTGGTGTGCACCCCCAGCCCGATGGTGTTCGCGCACAGGTGGCACCGGCCCGCCATGCAGTTGCGGCAGGTGCCGCACACCAGGTGGCCCTCCCCGCTGACCAGGTCACCGGCCTTGACCTTGGTGACCGCGGAGCCCACCTGCACGACCTCGCCGACGAACTCATGGCCCAGCGTCAGCGGCGCCTGGATGGTCCGGGCCGCCCAGTCGTCCCAGGCGTCGATGTGCAGGTCGGTGCCGCAGATCCCGGTGCGCAGCACCCGGACGAGGACGTCCCCGGGCCCGGGTCGCGGGTCCGGTACCTCGGTGAGTTCCAGGCCGGGTCCGGGCGCGGCCTTGACCAGAGCCTTCACGTTCCTCCGATGTCGCGGGGGTCACAGCTGTCCGGAACGCCAAGTCTGGTCCGTCGTCGCTGTGCAGTCCATCTGGAGTTTCTGCACTGCGTTGTTAGCTTAGCTTCACTGGTCGAGAATCCTGCCGGGCAGGCCCTTGTCCAGGGTGACCCGGATGAGTGCGGCAGTCAGCCGGGCGAGGTCCTCCCCTTCCACCAGCGTGGCCAGCTTCTCGGCCTCGGTGGGCAGGCCGAGACGCTCGGCGCCCTTGGCGGCCTTGCGGTCCAGGTACGGGCGCAGTTCCGGCCACACCAGCTGGGCCTCCCGGCAGAAGATCTCGGCGCCGACCGGACCCAGCTTCGGCACCTGCTTCAGCAGCCTGCGCAGAGTCGCCGGATCACCGTCCGCGCGCTCCCGCATCCGCCGCAGGTCACCGCGGTACTCCTCGCGCAGCAGCTGGGCACCCTCGCCCAGCGCGGTGGCCGTGCTCTCGTCGTAGCGCACGTAGTGGCCCCTGCCGAGCGCGTCCACCCGTTGCTGCCAGGTCGCCGCCAGCATTCGTTGCGGCGTGCCGAACCCGGCGGCCTGCAACTCCCTGGCCGCCGCCACCGCGATCTGCGCCTTGATCCGGGTGGACAGCAGTACCGACAGCACGAGCAGCTGGTACAGCGGCGCGGGCTTGTCCGCCAGCCTGATCCCGGCCTCGTCCGCATACGTCCTGCCTGCCACCTCCAGCAGGCGCTTGACAGTGCGCTTGGTGTCGTGCTTGGTGTCCGTTGTCATCACCGTCTGATTACCCGAAACGGGGCGGCGCGAACCAGGGGGACGGGGAATGTGCACGGACGAGCTTCGGGACCGGCTCGGCGGGGATCCCTTCGCCACCGACCTCGGCGTGCGCGCCGAGCACCTCGGCGCGGACGAGTGCCGCCTCACGCTTCCCCAGCACGAACGGTTGACCGGCTGGGGCGTGCTGCACGGCGGCGCGATCGCCGCGCTGGCGGCCCTGTCCGCACGGACCCTCACCGCAGGGAACCGGACGAGCACGGTCTCCCTGCATGTCGCCTACACCCGGGCAGGCAGGGAGGGCCCGTTCCCGGTGCGGACTCACCGGATGCGCGCGGCGCGGGAACTCGGCTTCTTCGAGACCCGGATCGCCGACGGACGCGGCAGGGACATCGCGCACGCCTCGGCCACGGTGGCCGAGCGGCAGGCGAGCCCCGCGATCGTGGGCCCCGCCCCACAGGCACCCAGCGGCGATCCGTCCGGGCTGAACGCCGCGGTCGCCGAACTGCCCTACCTGCGGCGGCGAGCGGTCGAGGTCACCGGGGCGGACGAAGGCCGGGTGGAGTTCGGGATGCCGGCAATCGAGCGGAACCTGGACGCCGAGGGGCGGATGCACGAGGGTGCCGCGCTCACCCTGATCGATGTGGCCGGGGCGACCTGCCCGTGGACGGTGCACACCCCGCGTGCCGGACTGCGCGGGGCCACCGTGGCGCTGCACGCGCAGATCCTCGGACCGCTGCCGGGTGCGGAACTACGCGCCAGGGCCAGGATCCTCGCCGAGGGCGAAGGAATGACCTGGTGCGAGGTCGCCGTGCTGGACCACGCGGAGCGGATCAGCGCCCTTGGCACCGTGATCTACCGGATCAGCGCAGGCTGAATAACGGGCGAAACGCTGTCTCGTTGGCCAGGTGTGACGTAGGTTACCCAGAACCTGACGCTAGGAGGCCCGCGTGACCAGCCAGCTTTCCGTCGCCGACCGTACCGAGGGCAAGACCATCCCCAGCCTGCTGCGCCGCAACGCCGCGGAGCACGGGGACCTGCCCGCGCTCACCTCGCTGGATGCGGCGGACCTTCCCACGCTGAGCTGGGCCCGGCTACGGGAGGAGATCGCCGCCGTGGCGCGCGGCCTCGCCGACCTCGGGCTCCGCGCGGGCCAGCGGATGCTGATCATGGCGAGCAGCCGCCCCGAGCATTTCGTCGCCGACCTCGCGGCCGTCCACCTGGCTGCCATCCCGTGCACGGCCTACTCCACGCTCAGCAGCGAGCAGATCGCCTTCGTGGCGCGGCACAGCGCGGCCCCGATCGCGGTGCTGGAAGGCCAGGGGGAGCTGGACCGTTGGCTACCGGTGCTGGACGAGCTGCCCGCACTGACCCGGGTCGTGGTGCTGGATGAGGCCGCGCTGCCCGCGGGGGACGACCGGTTCGTCAGCCTCGCCGCCGTGCGTGAACAGGGCCGTGAGCTGCACGCGGCCGATCCCGAGGTGTTCGAGCGGACGGCCGGGGGCATCGCGCCGGACGACCCGCTCTCGATGATCTACACCTCCGGCACCACCGGGGATCCCAAGGGGGTCGTGCTCACCCACCGCAACGCGATCCATGAGGCGCTCGCCATCCAGCAGGTGCACCAGCTGCCCTCACACCTGCGCAACATCGCCTACCTGCCGCTGGCCCATATCGCCGAGCGGGAGCTGTCGGTTTACCTGCCGATCGTCACCTGCGGGCACGTGCACACCCTTGCCGACCCGACTGCGGTGGTCGGCGCGCTCACCAGGGTGCGGCCGCAGAGCTTCTTCGGCGTGCCCAGGGTCTGGGAGAAGATGGTCGCGGGGATGAAGAACATGCTCGCGCAGGCCCCGGAAGACCGGCGCGCCGCGCTGGAGGCGGCCAACGAGCTGCTGCAACAGGGCTACCGGCTACGGAACGAGCGCAAGGAGGTACCGGCCGACCTTGCCGAACGGATCGCCGAGGCCGACCGCACGGTGCTGGCGCCGGTGCGGCAGCTGCTCGGGCTGGACGAGTTGCTGATCGCCTCCAGCGGCGCCGCCGCCCTGCCGCTGGAGGTGCTGTACTTCCTCGCCGGCCTCGGGGTCGAGATCCAGGAGGTCTGGGGGCTGTCGGAGACCACCGGCGCGGTCACGGCCAACACCGCCGCCGCGTTCAAGGCCGGCACGGTGGGCAGGCCGCTCGCCGATCTCGAGGTGCGCACCGCCGAGGACGGGGAGCTGCTGGTACGCGGCCCGATCGTGTTCGCGGGCTATCTCGGCGCGGACGGCACGATCGAGCCGGCCACCGATGCCGATGGCTGGCTGGCCACCGGCGATATCGGCGCGATCGACGACGAGGGCTACGTCACGATCACCGACCGGAAGAAGGAACTGATCATCACCTCCGGCGGGAAGAACATCGCCCCGACCCGGATCGAGGGGCTGCTGAAGGAGCACCCGCTGATCGGGCAGGCGGTCGCCATCGGGGACGACCGGCCGTACGTGACGGCGCTGCTCGTGCTGGACGACGAGATCGCCCCTGCCTGGGCGGCCGCACGGGACATCGAGGGCGCGGACGTGACCGCGCTCGCCGAGCACCCCGCGATCCGGGCCGAGATCGACCGCGCGGTGCAGGCGGCCAACGACCGCCTGGCCAGGGTGGAGCAGGTCAAGCGGTACCACCTGCTGCCGAAAACCTGGACCCCGGAGACCGGGGAGGTCACCCCGACGCTCAAACTCAAGCGCCGGGTCATCGCCGAGCGCTACCGGCCGGATATCGAGTCGCTGTACGAAGCCGCACGGACCTAGGTTGTTCAGGCCGCGCCCTCGGTCCACTTCCGCAGCCGGGGCGGCACCCGCTTCTCCAGCCCGTAGGGCTCGAGGTGCGCGCTGAACACCTCGTCGAAGGCCTGCCGGATGCTGTCGGTGTCCCACACCGCCCGCTCCAGGATCGGCGCCTTGAGGAAGGGCTGGCCGACCAGATGCAGCTGGGGTCCGTTGCACCGGATCAGCTGGCCGGTGATGCCGTCCGAGCTGTCCCCGAGCAGGTAGAGCACCAGCGGCGCGATCCGGGAGGGCGTGCGCTCCGGCGGGCAGTTGCGCAGCGACCGCTCCGACTTCCAGACCATCCTGGTGTGCGCGAGCGGGCACACCGCGTTGACTCGGATCCCGGCCTCCTCGAGATCCAGCGCCCAGGAGTAGGTCAGCGAAGCCACGGCGCCCTTACTCGCCGCATAGGTGCCGAGCTTGCGCTGACCGAGCGAGGCCCCGGAGGACACGTTCACGATCGAGCCGCCCCCACCGTGCTCGACCATGGCCCTGGCCGCCGCCGTGCCGGTGTAGATCACCCCGAGCACGTTCACCTCGATCAGCTCCCGTACCTGCTCCGGATCCTCCTGCCACGGTGACGCTTCGTAGTTCACTCCTGCGTTGTTGACCAGTCCACTGATCGTGCCGTATTCGCGTACACACAGGTCGACGATGGCTTGCGCCCGCGTGGGATCGGTCACGGTGTCCGCGCTCGCCACGGCGCGTCCGCCATGCGCGCGGATGTTCTCCGCCGTACGTTCGGCCAGGTCGGCGTCGATATCGTTGACCACGACCGCCGCACCGGCCTGGGCCAGATGTATAGCGAACGCCTCGCCGAGCCCACGCCCGGCACCGGTCACCACCACCGCCTTGCCTTCCAGCATGTCCATTGCTCTCTCCCCACTGGCCAGCCCCGACACAGCCCTTTGATGCTGTAACTGGCTCTCCGCATAGTGTTGACCAACGCCGCCGTTCCATGCGTGGGGCAGCGACGAACGGCACCCGCAAAGCGCCGAACGAGTGACTGTTGATCGGTTCCGTGATAGTGCCCGGCAGGTCGCTCAGCCGAGCGGCCGCAAACCCGAGGGCCGACACGGGGAGTGTTCATTCAGACTTTCGGATGTGCCTAGGTGGTCGAGTTGGTCCCTCCTTTAGTCCGATTCGGTCGTGGTTTCCTGTTCGTCTCCGCGTAGCCAACGGCATACTTAAAGTTGTCATGGAGGTCGCACCCGTGAGAGCGGGACCACACTTCGTTGAAGGAGGACCGCCCTGCGGGAACGGCTTGCCTGCTGTCGAGGGGGACGGGTGATCGGACGGTGAGTGCCAACGTGACGTCGCGCGTGACAGCGCCGCTTGGCGACGTCGAGTTCAGGGCGTTGTGGGCTGCCGAGGCACAGTCGGTGATGGGGGACCAGCTGGCGAAGGTGGCACTCGCGCTCCTGGTGTACGGGCGCACCGGCTCGGCGCTATGGGCGGCTGGGGTGTACGCGCTGACCTTCCTGCCCGCACTCGCCGGAGGACTCGGTCTTGCGCAGCTCGCCGACCGCTACCCGCGCCGGTCCCTCCTGTCCGCCTGCACGTTCACCTCGGCAGGCCTGGTAGGCCTGATGGCCATCCCCGGCGTCCCGCTTGGGCTGCTGTGCGCGCTGGTGGTCGCGGTACAACTGGTACTCGCGCCGGCCAACGCCGCGCAGAACGCGCTGACCAGGGAGGTGTTCGCGGATGACGATCTCTTCCTGCGCAGCCAGGATCTCCGCGGCATTACGACCAACGTCATGATGCTGGTGGGGCTGGCCACCGGTGGTTTGCTGGTCTCCCTCATCGGCACGTCCTGGGCGCTACTGTTGAACGCACTGACCTTCCTGATCAGCGCATTCGTGGTACGGCGGTGGGTCCGGCACCGACCGGCCGCCGGCAGTCCGCACGAGCCCTGGTTCGGCACGATCCGCTGGGTGTTCGCCCAGCGCGGGCTCCGGGTGCTGCTCGGCTTGTCCTGGCTGGTCGGACTGGCCGTCGTACCCGAGGGGCTGGCGGCGCCACTCGCCGACCAGCTCGGCGCACCCGACCACGCGGTCGGGTGGCTGCTCGCGGCCGATCCGCTCGGCTTCGTCATCGGGGCCTACCTGCTGTCCAGGTTCGTCTCGGCCGAAACCCGGCGCAAACTGGTCGGTGCACTCGCGGCCTCCTCGGTCGCCGTCCTGATCGGCTTCGCCGCGCACCCGAGTCTACTCAGCGCGTTGGCGCTGCTGGCCATCGCCGGAGCGGCCGGTGCATACATCATCACGGTCAGTGCCACCTTCAGTACCTGGGTACCGAACAGCAAACGTGGCAGTGCCGGCGGCGTCTATCGCACCGGACTGCGAGTTGCACAGGGACTCGGCGTGGCGCTCGGCGGGGCACTCGCGGAATGGCTGGGGTCAACTGTCGACACCGTCGCACTCGTCGGTGTCATCGGCCTGGTAGTGGCGGTACCCGTCGCGGTGGCTTGGGCCGGGGTGCGGAAGAACGGCTCGCCCACCCCAGCGACTCACGCAACGTGACGGCTGACATGCGCAGGGCATGCCTCCGGCGACCGGCTGGGCCCTGTTCCGGGGGCCGCCGACGCAGGGCTCGGGTTGGCGCAAGAGCAGGCGTGTACGGCACGTATCCACGACGCTCCACGGAACCCCGTGCACCGCCATCACGTCCCACGAATGGACTCAGAAGTCACGGTCCGACATGTTTTTCACCTCCTGGGCACCAGAAAGACGAAGTATGTGACGCACTCGAAATATCAGAAGTCACGGTCCGCCAACGGAAACACCTCCGATCGACGTGCATGTTGATTGGGTAGTACCCCCAAGGTCACGGCCAGGGGTCAGCAGTACTCATGCGGTGAGATGATACCTGCCAGAGGATAGGAGCCCATTTCACTCCAAACTCAGTGTTGTTACCTGATCGTCGGTCGCGTCAGGCGAGAGGAGGTGTACCAGTGACAGCGTCATCACACGGGCAATCACGGCAGACAGTAGAACATGACCCAGAACGGCACCGGAAGACCGGGATTGGTGATCACCAGTCAACCGTGACTCCAGCCGCTCGAGCCGAGGACGAACATTCTGACACCGAGGGTGACGAATCACGGCCAGCCCGCATACGTCGTTCCTTCCACCCCCGGGCCTGGGCACTGTGGCAACGGCCGAAGAGGACGGTCGCCTTTCTGCTCGCCATGGAACTCGTGACGCTCGTCGGCTTGGCCGCCGCGATCGCGAACGCTCCGCCCCCGGACGTTACCGACTGGCTCCGATGCGCGATACTCGCCGGCGGAGCGACAATTCATATCCAGCTGACCCACCGCCAGGAAGAGCGGCGTCGAAATCGTACCCGCACGGTCCTCATCGACCTCACCGCGGTCTGGGTGTTCCCGGCCGCGATCATCCTGCCGGTCCCGCTGGCACTGCTCGTGGTCGGCCTGGTCAGGGTCCAGCGATGGTTCATCGCGCGCAGGCCAGCGCACAACTTCGTGTTCTCCTCGATCACTCACGGCGCGGCAGCAACCCTGGCGCACCTCACCTTCGGCGCACTCGGAGCTCCGGCGGGGAGCCCGATAATCGGCATCGAGGCGCTGTGGGAGTTCGGCGCGTTCGTCATCGCCGGACTTGTGTACGAGGCGGTCCAGGTCGCCTACATCGGCGGGATCCTCGCGCTCGGTGCTGCCGCTACCCCGACCGTGCGCAACGTGCTCGGCAGCAAGGCGGACAACCTGCTCGAAGCCGTAACCATCGGGCTGGGCGCGGTCACGGCGATCCTGTTGGTCACGGTCCCGCCGGCGGTCGGGATCATGGCCGTGGTGACGGTCGTGTTCAACCGCCTCGCGGAGATCGATCAGCTGCAGAACGACGTACGGACGGACTCCAAGACCGGTGTGTACAACATGCGGGGCTGGTCCGAACGGGCCGAGCGGGCGCTGGCCCGGGCTGGCCGGTCTGGCAACGATGTCGCCCTGCTCATGCTGGACCTCGATCACTTCAAGTGGATCAACGACACGTTCGGTCACCCCGCGGGCGACGACGTGCTGATCATGGTCGCGCAGGCACTCAGCGAGGTGACCCGGCCATCCGACGTGATCGGCCGGTTCGGTGGCGAGGAGTTTCTCTTGCTACTACCGGACACCGACAGCGACACGGCTATCGCCGCCGCGGAGCGCGTCCGGCAGACCATCGGCGAACTGAAGATCAACACCACGGACAAGCGGGGCAGTCAGACCGTCATTACCGGAAGGACCGCCTCGATCGGCGTCGCTGTCTATCCGAAGCACGCCGACACACTGGATTCGTTGCTGCACGCCGCCGATCGTGCCGTGTACGCGGCCAAGGAAGCAGGCCGCGACCAGGTGAGCCTCGCCTCGGCTGAGCGGAACGGTACCTGACACTAGTCGCACAACGTATCCAGCAACGCCTGGATATCGGCGGAATCGGCGGCGCCGACCGAGGTGCAGATGCTCAGCGCGTCCTGCCAACGACGTCGAGCTGTACCGAGGTTCCCCATGGCCTGCTCAATAAGTCCCGATACGAGCAACGACCGTGCCGCGGCAAGGCGCTGGCCACGTTCCAACGCGATGGTAAGTCCTTTATCGACGTATTCGGTGGCCCGTTCGAGATCACCAAGGTCCAGGTACGTGTGCGCGAGTTCGGCCAGCACGCTTCCTTCGAACAGCCTGATAGCCGTGCGGCGTATATTGGTGAGCGCCTCGTGGCCAGACGCGAGTGCTTCCTCCAGGAAACCTCCGCCACGGCACACGGACACGAGTCCGTGAAGTATGGAAATCTCGTTGTAGCGGTCGCCGAATTCCCGCGCGAGGCGAAGTGCCGTGCGGTAGTGACGAACGGCATCCGTATGCTGGCCGCGCCGCCGGTGCACCTTCGCAAGCACGTCGAGCCCGATGATCTCGTGTCGTCGCTCGCCCAACTCCCTGCCCTGCTGCATGCCATCGCGTGCCTGCGCTTCGGCCTCTGCGTACCGGCCGGCGTCGCAATTCGTCTCGGCAAGGCAAAGGATAGTGACCGCTTCCCCATGCCGATGTCCGGTCAGTTGAGTAATCTCCAGCGCCGACAGCAAGTACCCACGCGCCTCATCCAACCTGCCCCGCGCCCAGTTCGTCAGTCCGAGACTATGCAGCGATTGAGCTTCTACATCCTTCGCGTCGATGTCTCGCGCCAACCTCAGCGCTTCGTTGCCATAGTTCAGTGCCCGGTCCAGCTGTCCCAGCGAACGGGCGGACACCCCGAGATAGTTCAGCGCGCTAGCCTCACCGCGCGAGTTGCCAACCTCCCTGTTCAGGTTAAGTGCCTGCTCGTAAGTCTCAACGGCTCGCACCGGTTCACCCAAATATGAATAGCACCGGCCCATATCGAGTAACACAGAAGCTTCGGCTACATGGTCAGACCACTTCCGGTGAACGACAAGAGATTCTCGATATGAGGAAATTGCATTCTGGTAGTCGCTTAGATTTATACGCATTAACCCAAGGACTCCCAGGACCAAGGCTTCAGCCTTTTCGTCACGTAGCTCACGCGCCGCACCCAAGGCAGTATGACAGACACGCAGCCCGTCTGTGCAGTAACCTCGAATACGAAAGTAGTCACGCAAAACGTCGGCCATCCGCCACGAATAGGAGTGCGCACCATGAGTGGGCGCAACAATCGCCGCGGATACGATATTGAGCCGTTCCGAATCCAACCAGTCGACCGCCGTGGAGGCGGTGGGCAGACTTGCGGTATGCGGCGCGGCGAGTTCCCGTGCTATCGGCTCCCGAGGAACATACGGATACAGCACTCCGGTGGCCGCGCTTGCCGTGTGCAGGTAGAAGTCGAACAGCCGCTCGCGCGCAGCGCGCAGGTCGGCCGCGCTGTGCTCGTGTTCCGCGCGTTCGGCGGCGTACTCCCGGATCAGGTCATGGAACCGGTAGCGTCCGGAAACCCGCTCCTGCAACAGGCTGGCGTTCACCAGCGAGCGAAGTCCCTTGTGAACATCGTCAACGGTCCGTTCGGTCAGGGCCGCCGCTGCGTCCACAGTGAAGTCCGGGCCCGGCACCAGGCCGAGGAACCGGAACAACCGGCGGGTTTCCGCGGCAAGCCTGGAGTAGGAGAGGTCGAACGTACTCCGTACGGCGTCCCCGCTCTCCCCGTCGAGCGCCAGCCCGGACATCCGTCCTCGCTCGCGGAGTTCGGCGGTGTACGCGCCGATGGCCGCATACGGCATGGCGACGAGGTTGGCGCCGGCGATCCGCAGCGCGAGTGGCAGGTAGGCGCAGGTGCGGACGAGTTCCGCGACGCCGACCGGATCGGCCCCGGCCCGCCGCTCGCCGAGCATCCGGACCAGCAGCGCCTCCCCGTCGTCGGGTTCGAGAACGTCGAGCGTCAGGTGGCGGGCGCCCTCGTTGGCGACAAGGCCGGACAGCCGGTCCCTGCTGGTGACCAGGACCGCGCAGTTGGGGCTTCCCGGAAGCAACGGCCGCACCTGATCGGCGCCCACTGCATTGTCCAGCAACACCAGCACGCGGCGGTCGGCCAGCAGCGTGCGATACAGTCCCGCGGCTTCCTCCTCGTCCACGGGTACCCGCTCCGCCGGTACCCCGAGCGCACGCAGGAACTGCGTCAGCGCCTCCGCGGCCCCGACCGGCGTGGCCCGCGCGTAGCCGCGCAGGTCGACGTGCAGCTGCCCATCGGGAAAGTCCGCGCGGACCCGATGTGCCCAGTGCACGGCGAGTGCGGTCTTGCCGACCCCGGCGGCACCGGTGAGCACCGAGATCGCGGCCTCCGCTCCCTCGCGCCCCGCACCCGGCCGCAGGTGTGCGTCCAGCTGTCGCAGGTGTTCCTGCCTGCCGACGAAACCGGCGACGGCGGGCGGTAACTGCGCGGGCACCGGCGTGGCCTTCCTCGCCCGCGGCGCGGCCGCCGACGGTTCCGCGCGGACGATACGCAGGTGAGCGGACCGCATCTCGGCTCCGGGCCGCACGCCGAGTTCCTCGCCGAGCCTGCGCCGGACCTCGTCGAACAGGTGCAGCGCGGCCGCCTGCTGACCTGCCCCGGCCAAGGCGGCCATCAGCCGGGCGTGCAGTCCTTCGTGCAGCGGCTCCTCCTGCGCCAGCGGCCGCAACCGCTCCAGGACCGCCTCGTAGGCGGCTTCGCCCAACGCCAGGTCGGCGTAGGCCAGCGCCACCTCGAGCCGCCTTCCGGCTACGGCCACCGCGGCCGGATGCTGGCGCACCCCGGCGTGCAGATCGGCCAGCACCGGTGCCCGCCAGCAACGCAGGGCCCGGCCGAACAGGTCGCATGCCCTGCGCGGCTCGTGTTCGCCTACCTGCCGGGCCTTGGCCGCGAACTCGTCAAACCGCAGTAGATCCAGCTCCGCCGGACCCGCCGTGAGTGTGTACCCACCATGCGCGGAGGTGATCAGCTCTTCGGACGGCCCACGAACGCCCCGGAGGGCCTTGCGCAGCCCGGAGGCGTAAGTGTGCACCAGGTTCAGGCAACTCGCCGGCGGGTGCTCTCCCCAGAGCACGCCAATGGCCTCGTCATGCGTGACCATCGTGTTGGGCCGCAGGGCAAGCAGCCCGAACAGGCAGCGCTGCTTCATTGGACCGAGGGCGAGTGGCGTGCCCGCACTGGTCACCACGAGTGGCCCCAACACCTCGATCCGGAGTTGATCGGTACCGCCCATATCCGCGTCCGGGGACGTCTGCCCGTCTACCGTCAGCCCGACCGCCTCGGCGAGCCGCCGCACGGACTCCGGCCGGGGCCTGCCGATCCTCCCCTGCTCGATATAGCGGACAGCTCGCTCGCTGAGTCCGGTGCGCCTGGCGAGGTCGCGCTGGGTCAGTCCGGCACTGATGCGACCGGCACGCAGCTGCTCACCGAATGTGGCCGCGTCGTAACCCATGCCAACTGCCCCCGCCGAGTACCGCCGCGCCGTCGGCAGAATCTCCCCCAGCCGACCCCCGGGACGCGGTCACCGTTGTCCAAGGGACATGATTGCGACTACCCGGCAGCTCGTCACGCCATTTCACCCGGATGCCGCCCCGGCGCACCGGCGACTAGCGCTTGGGCCGCCAGCCCTGGTCATTCCGCCGCAGGAAGCCCGCGATCGCGACGGCACGGCCCGGACTCGGCTCGTCACCGGGTTCCTCCGCCGTATCGATCGACCGCTCGATATCCTGTTCCCTCTCGCTCGGCGTTGCAGTGTTCTTGATTCTTCGCCGACGCGGCGAAGAATCATTGAACCGTACCGTCATCCGAATCATCGCTCCCGCACAAGATAAGAAGAACAATGAATAAAAGTAGCGGCAGCCGGTTCAACTATCCTGAAGTCTCGAACACCCCGTGACGCCGGTTCAACCGTGGCGGTAGCAGGATCACGGCACGAGCGTAGCCGTGATCCTGCTACCCTTATCTGCCGGACCGGTGACCACCTGGGGGACATGGTCAATTATGCCGAACCGGCATGCCCGGCAGGCAACGACGCCAGGGCCAGCCGAAATTTCTCCCCCTCTCGAAAATTCGGCATCGGCCGGACATACCAACGTTACGGCCCGGGCAACGCAGTCGGACTGAAATTTTTCTTGAGTTCGCAGAAACGAGCCACCGGCACGCCACCCGCACCCGCGGTAACGCCTGACCTGCGGCAATCAGCCCCTCCGGACGGGATCGGGAGCAACCCGCTGGGCGGCACGACCGGCAAGAACGGCGACCGGGCGGCAACCTCCGGGGCACGCCGACCACGTACAGCGACAGCCACCCGATGGCTTGTAGCCTGTTCGGACCACATTCCGTCAAGATCGCGGATATCGGGGGATGGCCCGATGTTCACCCTCACCCGCCCCTGCCAGTCTGGATTGCATGATCACGCAGCAGCCGCATCCGCCACCGCGCGTGCGCCGTCCGCTGTGGACATCGGCATGGATGCTGCTGCTGGTGCTGGTCGTGCTCGGCTTCGGTTTCATGGCATCCCGCTCCACCGCCCCGCCACCGCAGGAGGAACTCGGGGCCGATGTGGCGGCCGCCCGGCACGCGGTCGACGCGCTGCTCACCCCGGGCTCCGGCGCGGACGCGCTCGGCAGGCTGCCCGCGGATTTCACCGCGGTGACCGGCGTCACACCAGCCAGGGAGCAGGCGCCGGACGGCACGGTGCGCGCCATCCACGTCGGTGGCGGCTGCTCGACCCCTTGGGGGGATGACAACACGCGCTGGGACTACGGCGCCTCCTGCCGGGCCCATGACCTCGGCTACGATCTGCTCCGCTATGCGGCCGCGAAGGGGCAACCACTCGGCCAGGATGCCAGGAAGGCACTGGACGACCGGTTGTCCGCGGACATGCACGCGATGTGCCGGATCAAGCCGGCGGGTTCGGCGGACCTGTGCCGCGCCGTCGCCTCGCTGTACTCGGCCGGACTGGTGGTCAACTCCTGGCACCAGCGCTGGGGCCCACCGGTCGGCGAGCCGATCGGGCCGATGCTCGCCGGGGTCGGCGCGATCGGGTTGCTGCTGACCTTCCGGTTGCGCTGGTGGCTACGCAGGCGGCATGCGGCCCGGTGGCAACCGCGGCACCGTCGTGGGGACGCGGCACCGTCGCGGAACGGCAGCCGATGGGGCCTGCTCGGGGTCGCGGCAGTGGTGACGCTCATGCTCGGCGAGGCCGGGATCGCGCTCGCCCGCTGGGCCGGTGCGCCTGGGGACTGGCTCTGGCCGGTGAGCTGGCTCACCCAGCTCGCCTTCGTGTTCTTCTTCGCGGGCGGGCACGCGGCCGCCGCAAGCTGGCGCGCCGTGCTGGAGGCCGGCGGCGGGTACCGGGAGTACCTGGCACACCGTGCGGGCAGGCTGCTCCGGCCCACGCTGATCTTCGCCGTGGTGGCCTTCGCGGTGCCGCTCGCACTGGAGCTGCTGGCCATCCCGCCCGGCACGAGCTCGGCGGTGATGCGGATCGCGCTGCATCCGCTGTGGCTGCTCGGGGTGTACCTGGTGACCATCGTGCTCGCCCCTGCGCTGCTGACACTGCACCGCAGGGCACCGTGGCTGGTCCTGCTCGCCTTGCTCGGCACGGTGCCGCTGCTGGATCTGGCAGCGCGGCGGACCGGCTCACCGCGGCTGGACGACCTGGCCGCCATCGGACTCGCCTTGTTCGCCCAGCAGCTCGCCTTCCTGCATCTGGACGGGCGCGCGCCACGCCGCCTGCTGGCCGGCCTCGGCGTGGTGGCCGCGGGCACGCTGGTGGTGGCCACCACGACCGGAACGTGGCAACCGCTCCTGCTGGGTGTGCCGGGAACGCCCCCGGCGCTGGCCGGACCGGCCATCCCCGCTCTCGTACTCGGGCTGGTCCAGCTCGGACTGCTGGCCCTGCTGGCCACCCCGCTCGCGGCGCTGGCGCGCCGGCCCGCACCCGCCGGGATGGCGGGGTTCGCCCTGCGCGCGCCGATGAGCCTGTATCTCGCTTTCCTCGCGGCCATGCTGGTCCTGGTCTCCGCGGTGCACCTGCCGGATCGGCTGCACGCCGGACTGGCCTGGCTCACCCAGCCGCGGTCGCTGATGGCGCTCGGCCTGCTCGCCGGGCCCGCGGCGCTGGTCTTCTGGTGGTTCGAGCGGCATGTCAGCGGGCCGCCGCTACCCGCGCTGGCGCCCCGGTTCCCGCACGACCGGCTGGGTGCCGTGCTCAGTAAGGCCGCGGCGGGCCTTGGCATCGGCTACGCGACGTTCGGGGTGTTCGGCTTCGCCCGCACCAGCTTCGCCGGTGACGCGGGCCGGGCGGATCTGCTCGGGCTTCCGGTGGACCCGATCCAGAGTCTCGTCCTGCTGTTACTTGGCGTGTGCATGCTGGACACCCTCCGCACCGGCACCAGCGCGTCACCGGGCACCTGGCTGGTGAGCACGCTGGCCTGCATCCCGCTACTACTGTCCGCAACCACCTCGGCCGCGGGTAGCTCGGTCGGGTTGGTCATCCACGGCGGAGCGGCCGCCTTCGCCGCCGTGGCCGCCGCCGCTACGCTGCTGGTTCCGCGGCTGACCGGGCGCGAGCCGGGAATGACCCGGCACTGACCGGCATCTACCGAAAGTAACCACGTCGCCCACAGTGGGGTGCCCTCGCCCACATCCGCGAGCCGGTGTGCGACGCTACGGCAACCTGATCATGCCGACCGACGTCCAACCGTGAGGATCTGGGGACCGGCACGAATTCGTCGTCTTCATCGTCGGAGGAAGGGAGCTGCTGGCGTGGAGTATCCGCCACGGGACGGAGGCGGGAACCGGCGTCCCGCGCGGCCCTGGCAGGAGCAAACCGGCAGCGAACGGCAACCAGGGAGGCCGGCACAGCCGCCGCAGGGCGGCGCCCGCCCGCGTCCGCAGGCCCGTGGGGCGGCACCCCGGCGTGGGGCGGCCCCACCACCCGGGCGGCAGCAACCGCCCCGGCCGCCGAACCGGCGTCCGGCCGAGAGCTCGGCCAAGGGTCCGGCGAAGGACAGGCCGGGGCCACCGCCACGCAAGCAACCGCAACCCCGGGGCAGGCGTGGTGCCGGCCGCGGGCCCAAGATCGCGCTGTCCCTGGTGTCCCTGCTGGTCATGAGCGTCACCGGTTACGGCTGGGCCGCCATGCAGGGCCTCGTCGACGGACTGACCTTCGCCGACGTGATCGAGTCCAACGACACCGGGGAGCTGCCTGCCGACGGCGCCAGGGACATCCTGCTGGTCGGGATGGACAGCCGCACCGACGCGCAGGGCAACCCGCTGCCGGAGGAGATGCTGGCCAAGTTGAACGCCGGCGTGGCCGATGGTGAGTTGAACACCGACACGCTGATCTTCGTGCACATCCCGAACGACGGCAGCAAGGCCGTAGCGCTGTCGCTGCCGCGGGACTCCTACGTCGACATCCCCGGCGGGCACGGCAAGCACAAGATCAACTCCGCCTACGCCCGCGGGAAGCTGGAAGCCAGGGAGGAACTCCAGGAGGAAGGTGTCAGCGACCCCAAGCAACTGGAGGTCCGCAGCAATCAGGCGGGTGCCAAGACGTTGATCAAGACGGTGGAGGGGCTTACCGGCGCCACCATCGACAACTACGCCTCGATCAATCTGCTCGGCTTCTACGAGATCACCCAGGCCATCGGCGGGGTGGACGTCTGCCTCAAGCAGGACACCAGGGACCCCTACTCCGGCGCCCGGTTCGAGAAGGGGAAGACCACGGTCGAGGGCCTGGAGGCGCTGGCCTTCGTCCGGCAGCGGCACGGGCTGCCGCGCGGCGACCTGGACCGGGTGGTGCGCCAGCAGGTGTTCATGGCCGGCCTGGCAAGGAAGATCCTGTCCGCGGGCACGCTGGCCGATCCGGGCAAGCTCAGCGACCTCACCGACGCGATCAAGAAGTCGGTGGTGTTGAACAAGGGCTGGGACATCCTCGGGTTCGCCCAGCGGATGAAAGGGCTGACCGGGGGCCAGATCGAGTTCCGGACCATCCCGGTGGTGAACATCGAGTACGAGACCCCCAGCGACGGCACCGCGGTGCAGGTCGATCCGAGGGAGGTCCGCGCCTTCGTGCAGAACCTCGCCGGTGGCGAGGAGAAGAAGCAGGACACCGGGGTGCCGAACTCCGCGATCACCGTCGATGTGTTCAACGGCTCCGGCACCACCGCACTGGCCGCGGGGGTCTCCCAGACGCTGTCCGGGAAGGGCTTCACCGCGGGCCAGACGGGCAATGCCGAAGCCCGCCATGGCACCGTGGTGCGGGTCCCGGAAGGCGAGCAGGCCATGGGCGACCAGGTGGCCGGGGCGCTGGACAACAGCGGCGGCCCGATCGAGGTCCAGGAGGACCCGTCGATCGCGGCCGGACACGCCACCATCCTGCTCGGCACCGACTACCCCGACTCGGCAGCGGCGGACGGCTCGGGATCGGCGGACGACTCGGGATCGGACTCGGCACCGTCCGGAACTGGTCAGACACCCTCTGGCTCCGGACAACAGGCCGCGGACCAGCAGCAGCCCACCGGGGCGGAGCGGGCCAAGGAAGAAGCCCCCATCACCGCCGACGGCGTCGTCTGCGTGAACTGATCTCTGCCTTTCGGACTCCACCGCGCTACTCCGTTCGGAGTAGTTTCTGATCTCGGGCCAATAAGTCGGGCAAACCGCGTAATGAACCCGCCCCTGCCGACTTTCATTCACATGAACCAGGCTCGCATTCAACCGGTGGAGCTACCGCGGGAGTGCGATACAACACGCGGTACAGGCAGGGGACGACGAGTGCGGATAGACGGGGAGGCATATCAGCGCGCGCTCGGCGAGGAGCTGCGCAAGCTCCGCAAGCGGCGCGGATGGACCCGCAAGGAGCTGAAGGAGCGTCTGCAGAGCGAGATATCCCTGCAGACGCTGGCGACCTACGAGCTGGGCACGCGGCAGTGTTCAGTGGTTCGGCTGATCGAGCTGTGCGTGGCGATGGACGAGCCACCACAGGATCTGATCGGCAGGGTGCACCGGCGGATGTTCACCGACGAGCCGGGGAGGGTGCGCGTGCACCTGCCCACCCTGGTGGCGAACGCCGCGCCCGAGCTGCTGCCGATGCGCCGGTGGGCCGAGGACCGGCTACGGCAGAGCGTGGGCACGGTCGCGGAGGTGCAGCTCGACCGGGCCGCGATCAGCTGGATGGCCGAGCTCTGCGGGTTGGAGCCGGGCGACCTGGCCGCCCGGCTGCACAACCTCGCCGAGTACAGCTAAGCAGGCACTCGCTCGGCCGCTGCCTGCCCGTTGGCGGTGCTGGTGCGGCCGACCAGCTCGAAGTCCCCGGCCTTGAGCTTGCGGGTCTGCATCCAGTAGCGCCAGGTGAAGCCGGGCCACACGGTCCGGTTCACGCCCATGGCGTCCAGGTACCAGCTCGTGCAGCCGCCCTGGGTCCACACGCCCTTGTGCAGCTTCTGCTGGATCTCGGTGTTGAACCGCTCCTGCGCCTCCTGCCGCACGTCCACGGCCGCCGCCCCGGATTGCTCCACCATCCGGATGGCGTCGGCGACATAGCGAATCTGGGACTCGATCATGAACACCACCGAGTTGTGCCCGAGCCCGGTGTTCGGGCCGAGCAGGAAGAAGAGGTTGGGGAACCCGGCGACGTTGATCCCCATGTAGGTCTGCATACCGTGGTCGGCCCACTCCTTGGCGAGCTGCCTGCCGCCGACCCCGGTGACGTCCAGCTCGTCGAAGGCATCCGTGACGTGGAAGCCGGTGCCAAAGATGATCGCGTCCACCTGGTGCTCGGTACCGGTCGAGTCGATCACGCCGTGCTCGGTGACCTCGCGGATCCCCTCGGTGTTCACCTCGACGTTGTCCCTGGTCAGCGAGGGGTAGTAGTCATTGGAGATCAGCACCCGCTTGCAGCCCATGGTGTAGTCCGGGGTGAGCTTGCGGCGCAGGTCGCGGTCCTTGACGTGCTTGTCGATGTTCCGCTTGGCCAGCTTCTCCCCCAGCTTCATCAGCCCGGGGTGGCCGTTGAAGCCCACCGCGCGGACCTCGAGCATCCAGTACAGGGCGTTGCGGTACAGCCGCTGGACACCGGGCACGCGGTTGAACAGCGTCCTGGCCCAGCGCGGCATGGCGTGGTCGGGCTTGGGCATGATCCACGGCGGCGTGCGCTGGAACAGGGTGAGCCGCTCGACGTCCTTGGCGATCTGCGGCACGAACTGGACCGCGCTGGCGCCGGTGCCGACCACCGCGACCTTCTTGCCACGCAGGTCATAGTCGTGGTCCCACTCGGCGGAGTGGAAGGACCTGCCCTCGAATCGCTCGATCCCCGGCAGCTTCGGGATCTGCGGGATGTGCAGGGCACCGACGCCGGAGACCAGGAACCGGCCGAAGAAGGTGTCACCGTTCGCGCTGGTGACCTGCCAGCGGTGCTGCTCGGAGTCCCAGTGCGCGCCGGTCATCTCCTGGCCGAACCGGATGAAGCGGTACAGGTCGTACTTGCGCGCCACCCTGCGCATGTAGTCCCAGATCTCCTGCTGCGGGGAGAAGGACCGGGACCAGTCCGGGTTCTGCTCGAAGGAGAAGGAGTACATATGCGACTGAATGTCACAGGCGCAGCCGGGATACGTGTTGTCCCGCCAGGTCCCGCCGACGTCCTGTGCCTTCTCCAGGATCACGAAGTCCTCGCGGCCCTCCTTGCGGAGCTGGATCGCCATGCCGAGCCCGGAGAAACCCGTGCCGACAATGATCACACCAGCTTCGGTGCGGTTGCCCATCTACCCGTCCTCCATGCCGTTTCCTGTTACCCGAAGTCCATCTTACTGGTAGTAGGTTACTTCCGGTAGGGTGGATGTCGTGGCAGTCACCCCGGAAAGCGAGGCCCGGCCGAAGCGCAAGCGCATGCCAAGGGCCGAGCGCGAGCGTCAGATGATCGAGACGGCGGAGGCCGTGTTCGCCGAGTTCGGCTACGCGACGGCGTCGATGGACGAGATCGCGGAGCGGGTCGGGGTGTCCAAGCCGATGCTCTACGAGTACTTCCACTCCAAGGAGGGGTTGCTGCTCGCCTGCATCCGGCAGTCCCGGGCGGAGCTACGCAACGTGACCGAGCGTGCGGTCACCGGGGCGGCCAACGCGGAGGAGGCGATCCGCAGGGGACTGCACGCCTACTTCGTGTTCATTCGCGAACATCGGCAGGCGTGGTCGCTGCTGCGCCAGGAGATGACCCTGCTCGGTACCTCGGCCGCGGACGAGATCGAGGCGACCCGGCAGCAGCAGACCGACCTCATCGCGGCGCTGATGAGCGGGTATTTCACCAGCTCACCGCGGTTGCAGGTGGAGGCGTCCGCGGAGTTCGTCGTGGGCGCCTGCGAGCGCATGGCCAACTGGTGCGAGCGGCACGAGGAGGTCACTCCCGAGCTGGCGACCGACTACGCCATGGACATGGTGTGGAACGGGCTGCGCTACCGCGCAGGCAACTGAGCGCGACGGCTTTGCCATACGGAGAGTAACGCGCGACACATTGCTGTATTGCTACATCAATCTGTGCGATACAGAGGTCAGCGACGCCGTCAAGCGGCTACATCCGATCGGGTTGTTCGCGTCTTGGCGTCATGTGACCACGGTTACGTGGTCCAAGACTGTGGACAGGCCGAAAGTGAGAGGGGTGAGACGGATGGCAGAAGCGATCACGGCGACCTATGTGCGCGAAGACAAGGACTGGTCGATCACGGTCTCCGGCCTCGGCAAGGAACTGACCGCGCGGGCACCCGGCATCATCGCGGCCCGGGACCGGGCGGACCAGCTGGTCGAGGAGCTCGGCCCGGACGGCAAGGGCACCACGGTCGTGCACCTGCTCGACGGGAGCGCGCTGGAGTTCACCACGGCGTACATGACCGCCCGGCTGGCAAGGACGCCCGCCGAGCAGGAGGCCGAGGAGCCGCAGCAGGATGCGGCCGAAACCACGGAAACCGAGGACGACGCGACTCCGGAGTCCCAGGACGACGCGAAGGAATCCCAGGATTCACAGGACTCGCAGGACGAGGAGCAGGACCAGCCGGAGCTGCCGCAGCAGCTCAATGCCGAAGGCCAGCAGGCCACCTCGGGCAAGCCCACGGTCCCGACCAAGGAGCTGACCAAGGACCCACAGCAGAACGCGGAGAAGGACGCCCAGCCGGCGAGCCGCTGAGCAGGTCCGAGTCCGGTCGTCAGCGCAGGAGCTTGCGCACCAGCAACAGGCCGACGAGCACACCCGCCCCGATCAGCGGGTACTTGACCTTGGGCTCCTCGAGCTTGGCCAGCGCCGTGGTCTTGGCGTTGTCCGCGAGCCGCTTCGGGTTCGCCTTGGTACCGAGCTCGTCAAGCGTGGAGGCCAGCGCCTCCCGCGCCTGCTCGATGTCGCGCTCGATGGTGTCCGGGTCGCGGGCCAAGGTGTCCTCCCGTGCTCTCGTGCGCCAAGCCTGCCTTCGCAGGGGGTCAACGGTAGAACACGGCCTGATCGGACCCGACATCGGCCAGGCCGACGATGTAGTCACGTGCAACAGCTAAGCTTTCTGCGGAGGGCCCGTAGCCCAATTGGCAGAGGCACATGGTTTAGGTCCATGCCAGTGTGAGTTCGAGTCTCACCGGGCCCACAAGTCGCGCCGCGAGCGCTCACCCTGACTAGTCACCCGATCGTGTATCGAACACATGAGCGATTACGCGGTACTGTGGGGTTGTGACCAGGACTTTCGGCATCGACACCTCCCGCATGAGCGAGGAGGAACTCCTGACCGCGCTGGGCGAACTCGAACAGCAGCGGCGAGCTGACTATGCGCGGGAGCTGGCGGCCCTGGCCGAGTTGGACGGGCGCGGCACCGCGAACAGCAAGGGGTATCGCGACCTGCCGACGTTGACGCGAGAAATGCTGCGGGTCAACGCCTACGACGCCCGCCAGCGGGTGGCGCATGCGCGGGCGGTGGTGCGGCGCTACGGCCCGGGTGGCATACCTTTGGAGCCGGACCTGCCCGAGGTCGGCGCCGCCGCGGCCGAAGGAGCCATCGGGCCGGAACACATCGAGACCATCCGCGCCACCATCACCCGCTTCCCCCAGCCGGTCAGCCTGCCCGACCGGGAACACGCCGAAGCGCTGCTGACCAAGGCGGCGCGGGAGTACGAACCCCACACCGTCACCACCCTGGGCCGGGAGATCCTGGCCCGCCTGGACCAGGACGGGAATCCACCGAGCGAGGAGGAACTGGCGCGGCCGGAACGGCACCTGGACTGGCGGGAGACCCGGGGTGGGCGGTTACGCGGCACCTTCGATTTGGACGCCGAAACCGCGGCGGTACTGACCGGGCTGATCGAACCCCGGGCGAAACCCTCCGGCACGAAAGAGGAGCCGGATCGCCGGAGCAAGTTCCAGCGCCAGGGGGACGCGTTCGCCGACGTGCTGCGCGTGGCGGCCGGGTGCCCGGAGGAAGGACCCACCGAGGCGGGCGAACCCTTCACCGTCATGGTGACCATCACCCTCGACGACCTCAAGCACGGCACCGGATACGGGCTCCTGCACGGGCAGGAGTCCTACTCCGCCGCCCAAATCCGGCGCATGGCCTGCGACTCCTACCTCGTGCCCGCGGTGCTGGGCGGCAAAGGCGAGATCCTCGACATCGGACAACGCACCCGCACCGTACCCCTGGCCATCCGCAGGGCTTTGATTTTGCGGGACCGCGGATGCACCTTCCCCGGCTGCCGCAGAAAACCCAAACAATGCCAGGCCCACCACGTCATCCCCTGGGCCCTCGGAGGACCCACCGCCCTGCACAACCTCACCCTGCTGTGCTGGTACCACCACAACCTCATCCACCACACCGACTGGTCGATGCGCATACGCAACGGGTTGCCAGAGTTCATCCCACCCGCGTTCCTGGACCCCGAGCGAAGACCCAGACGCAACCTCCTCCACCGCCAAGGAAAGGAGGGCGCATGAACACCTCGACCCGCTGCGTAGCACGGAATAAGACCGCCGCGTCCCGTGTTTGTCATGGCCATGGCGATCGATATCGGCGTCATCGTGCCCACATCCACGCCCGACCCAGCCGAACCGATCCTGGGCGATGTGCGGGAGAGCGCTCGGTTCGCCGAGGAACTGGGACTCGACTCGATCTGGTCCACCGACCATGTGCTGGCGAGTGCCCCGATCCTGGACAGCACCGTGGTCCTGTCCACGGCTGCCGCGGTGACGGATCGGATCACGGTGGGCTTCAACGTGATGCTGCTGGCCCTGCGGCCGGTCGCCTGGGCCGCGAAACAGGTGAGCACCCTGCAGTACGTCTCGGGCGATCGGCTGGTGCTGGGGGTCGGCACGGGCAACCCAGCGCATGGCGACCTGGGGTGGCGCGCGGCGGGTATGTCCTACCAGGATCGAGGTCAGCGCACCGATGCTGCCCTGGAGGTGCTGCCGAGCCTGGTCACCGGCAAGCAGACCACGCTGGAGGACGGCGTGAAAGTCACGCTGGCCCCGGGTGCGGCCATGCCTCCCGTGGTGGTGGCTGGCAATGGACGGGCGGCGCGCCGCCGGGCCTCCCGGTACGGCGACGGCTGGGTCTCGCTCGGGCTACCGCCCGAGGAGATCGCAGCTGGCCTCGCGGAGATCGGCAGCATCGCAGCCGGGCAAGCCCGCCCGGCGATCAAAGCGACCGTGGTGGCACCCGAGGTCGATCCCAGCCCCCAACGCACCGTCGAGCGGCTGGCGGCCTACGAAGCGGCCGGGGCCGAGCGCGTGATCTTCGCCCCGACCGGGACGGACTGGCGGCGCGACTACGAGTTCGCCGCGCGGGTCCGCGCCGCCTACCGCTGATCCGGCCGGGGCGCTAGTTCTCGATGGCCAGCGGGAAGGAGTGGTGCTCGTGTGCCACGACCCATCGGTCCCGCTCCTTGCGCAGGCCCAGCGTGAGCCGCAGCCGGTTGTCCGGGTTCTCGGCGAGGTCCTGTGGGGTTGCGCAGCGCAGCAGGGCGTGCGCGAACGCCACGTCCGTACCCGCCGTGACCTCCAGCGAGACGATCTCGAACACGGCTCCCTGCGCCTGCCACCGGAAGAACGGCGGCCAGCTGTCGCGGTAGGCGTCGATACCGCGCACGCCCGCCTGGGGCGGCGGGACGTCGAACATCACGATGTCCTCGGCGTGGTCCGCCATTACACCGTCCATATCGCCAGCGTGCACGGCCGCGGCCCACTGCTCGACCAGGGTCCGGATCCGCTGCTCATCGTCGGTCATCGCTCGGCTTCCTTTCGCGGTTCGGATTGCTGTCACCGGTACAACCCGCGGAAGCCGCCGAACTCATCGCCCGCCGGGAGAACTCAGTCCAGGATCCGTTCCGGAAGGCCGAACGGGCCGAACTCGGCGGTGAGGAAGGAGACGACCTCGGCGATCCGCGTTCCCCGCAGCACCAGCAGGTCCAGGCCGCCGGGCACAAACGCGGAAATGTCCTCGTCCCACCGGTACGTCCCGAAGGCGATTTGCCCGTTGGCCCGGGCCGTCCGGAACCGCCACCGCATGGTCAGCGGCTTCGCCAACAGGAACGCCCTGATGTCCGCCCGGCCCTCGTACCATTCGGGCAGCGGCGGCATGGAGTACCTGGCGTCCTCGGTCAGCAGCGCCACGATGCCATCCACATCGTCGAGTTCCCATGCGCTCGCGTACCGCGCGGCCAGGTCCCCGACGCCCTCCTCGCCCACCGCGCTCAGGACCTCCCGCTGGCTGTGTCCCGGACCGCGCTCGCCAACGGTCCGGCGGGCCCGCTGCAACGCGCTGTTGACCGCGGCGACCGTGATCTCCAGCAGCCCCGCCGTTTCGGCCGCGGGGAAGCCGAGCACCTCCCGCAGCACGAGCACGGCCCGCTGGCGGGGCGGCAGATGCTGTAGCGCGGCGACGAACGCCAGCTCGACGGCCTCCAGGGAGAGGTAACGGGCCTCGGGATCGGCGTCCGGCCGCCCCAGCCTGTCGTCCGGGTACGGCTCGAGCCATACCGACTCGGTCGGCGGGGCGGCGCCCGGACCGAAGTCCGTCGGCAGTTCCCTGCGGCCGCGCCGTTCGATCAGGGTCAGGCACCTGTTCGTCGCGATCTTGTACAGCCAGGGCCGCACCGAACCCCCGTCCTCGAACCCGGCCAGCCCGCGCCACGCGCGGATCAGGGTCTCCTGCAGCACGTCGTCCGCGTCGTGCACCGAGCCGAACATCCGGTAACAGTGTGCGTGCAACTCGGCGCGGAACGGATCGACCAGCCGCCCGAAGGAGTCCGCGTCTCCCGCCCGCGCAGCCTCCAGCAACGCCCGCATCCGGCTCGCCTGCATCGGCCCACTCCCCCACGATCTCGATCAGCCAACCGTACCGGCCTGCTGTCTGGGATTTGGGACAACTTGGGCGTTGGTCGCGTTTTTCCGCAGGTAGGTCTCGTGCAAGGCTGTGCCGATCGAACGGAGGTGACAGCCATGGCGACCGAACGACAGGGCGGCGAGCCCACTACCCACGAGGCGGGCACCGGCGTGCCGATGTGGAAGTTCTTCGTCTACAGCCTGCTCGGCATCCTCGTGTTCTTCGTGCCGATACCGGTGAACGGGGAAAGCTCCATCATCCTGGACCACCTGGTGACCGCACTGGAGACGGCCATCCCGGGGGTGCTGCCGTACCTGGCGCTGGCCGTGATCCTCGCCGGAGCGGTCCATCCCTTCGTCTCCGGGACCTGGAACCGCTCCCCCGTCTCCGTGGTGTTCTCGATCGCCAAGGTCGTGGGCCTGATCGTGGGCTTCATGCTGGTGTTCGAACTCGGCCCGGCCTGGCTGTTCGCCGCGGACATGGGACCGTTCCTGCTGCACAAGCTGGTCATCCCGGTCGGGCTGCTGGTGCCGATCGGCGCCGTGTTCCTCGCCCTGCTGGTGGGTTACGGCCTGCTCGAGTTCATCGGCGTGCTGCTCCAGCCCGTGATGCGGCCGGTATGGCGGACCCCCGGCCGCTCCGCGATCGACGCCGTGGCCTCCTTCGTCGGCAGCTACTCGCTCGGGCTGCTGATCACCAACCGGGTGTACAAGGAGGGCAAGTACTCCGGCAAGGAGGCCGCGATCATCGCGACCGGCTTCTCCACGGTGTCCGCGACGTTCATGGTGGTCGTAGCGAGCACGCTCGACCTGATGGGCAGCTGGAACACCTACTTCTGGACCACGCTGGTGATCACGTTCCTGGTCACCGCGGTCACGGTCCGGATCTGGCCGCTGGCCAAGGTGACCGACAGCTACGTAGCCGGCACGGTGCCGCAGCCCGAACAGGGCCACCGCGGCCGGCGGGTCGCGCGCGCGTGGAGCGAGGCAAGGGACACCGTCGCGACGGCCCCGTCCCTCGGCCGCAACATCGCCACCAACCTCAAGGCCGGGCTGCTGATGACGATGGCGATCCTGCCGTCGATCCTGTCGATCGGCCTGCTCGGCCTGGTGCTGGCGACCTACACCCCGGTATTCGACTGGCTCGGCTACGCCTTCTATCCCGTTGCCTGGATCATGCAGGCGCCGGAGCCGCTGCTGGTCGCGAAAGCCTCGGCGGTCGGGGTGGCCGAGATGTTCCTGCCCGCACTGCTGGTGGTGGAATCCGCGGCCGCGGTGAAATTCATCGTGGCCGTCGTCTCCGTTTCCCAGATCATCTTCTTCTCGGCCCTGGTGCCCTGCGTGGTCGCGACGGACATCCCGATCTCGGTGCCCCGGATGATCGTGATCTGGTTCCAGCGCGTGGTGCTCACCCTGATTCTGGTGACGCCGATGGCACTTCTGCTGTACTGACCGTGGGATTCAGCCGTGCGGGTACTGCCTGCAGTACTCGTACAGCGCCATGGCCGTGGCGGTGGCAACGTTGTAACTGTTCGGCTTGCCCCACACCGGAATCTCCACGCAGGCGTCGGTCAGCGCCAACTCGTCGTCACCGAGGCCCAACCGCTCGTTTCCCACCACCAGCGCCGTCCTTCGTGGAAAAGCGAACTCATGAATATTGACCGAGGACGTCGTCTGCTCCAGTCCGACCACGGAATAGCCGTCGTTGCGCAGATCCCGCAGAACCGGAGCGAGAGTGCGACGATTCTCGACCCGTACCGATTCCACCGCGTCCCTGGCAATGGTGTGGTCGACCCTGGCGTTACCACAGGCAATGATTCGCGGCACTCCGCAGCACCCGGCCGTCCGGACGATTCCGGAGAGGTTCACCCTGCTGCGCAGTGGCGCGCAGGCAACGACGATCTCCCGGTGCCGTTCCAGTGGGTCGGCGGGACGGTGCCGGACATGCGAGGTCATGACCGGCATCCTACAACCGCACCGGAATCGCGGTGATAGCATTACCAGGTGGGTGATTCGGCGGAAGTACTGCTCCGGTTGCAGTGCCGGGGACACGCGAATATCTCCGCGACCCACGACAATACCCTCGAGTTCAGCCTCGATTCGGAAATCACCGGACGTGCCACCTGCGTCGTGGGCGTGGACACCCGGTTCGCCACCCCGGCCGCCCCCGTGGCGGGCCCGATCCTGGTCATCATCGCGGCGGAGGGCCGGTCCGCGCAGGTACGCGCCACGGCGAACTCGCGGTGGCGCCCCGGCCGGAACATGGTCCTGCGCCGCGGTCCCGACCGGCTGCCGAACACCCTCGCCACCGAGGCCGACCTCGGCTCGGCGCAGCTGCCGCGGGACCTGGTCGCCACGCTGGCCCGGCCGGACGCCTCGATCGAGGTGACCGTCCAGCGGGACCGGCCGGATGCCGCCACGCTGGTGCTCTACCGGGCCACCGGTCCCGAGGACCGGTTGGCCGCGGAGGTGGCCGCCGCCGGCACCGTGTTCGCGAAGGACGCCCCGGCAAGGGAACTGCTGGGCGGCACCGACCGGATCCGTTCCGGCGCGGCCCGGCCGATCGATCAGGATCACCTGCGCGCGGCCCTCGCCGCGGACGGCCGGGCGCTGGTCGTGGCCACCTCGGGCGGGTTCACCGAGGAGATCGCAGCGGTTGCCGACCGGCCCGACCTGCGGGTCGAGATACTGGGGTTGCCTGCCGAGCAGAGCGTCTCGGCGGTGTCACCCCGGCGCGTTCCGGTGCTGAGCCTCGACGCCGGGCGCACCCGTGGCCTGGTGCGCGTGCTGCGCACCGCCACCCAGCACGCGCTGGTGGTGCGCTGCGCCCACCGGGATTTCCCCCGGGTACGCGAGTTGCTGCTGCGGGAGCGCGTGGCGGGAACCGCGTCGTTCGCGATGGACGTCCCGTGGCTGGCGGAGCGGCCGTGGCGGGGTCCGGTGTCGGCGCTGCCCGAGCGTCCGCCTGGCGGGAACGCGGATGTGTTGCTCCGGATCGAACCCGCGGAGGAGACGAACGAGGTTCCGGAGATCCCGGCGGTCGCCATCGTCCGGGCGCTGCTGGCCGAAGGCGTGTCCGCGAAGACACTCGCCAGGGTGCTCGCCGAGACGACGGACTACTCGCGCCGCGATGCCTACGCATTCGTGCACGAGCTGGCCGGCCGTTCTCCGGAGCGCTGACCCACCAAGGTGGCGGTGAGGCCGAGTACGTCGAACCGCGACTTGCTGGAGTTCAGCCGCCGGGTCCACGAGGTGGCCAGGGCGCGCACCTGCTCCTGGTCGAAGTACTTCGCCTCGTCCAGCCGCCATCCGGCGTCCGCGTAGATCCCGGCGAGCATGTCCGCCGCCGAGTCCGGTGTCGGCTCGGGACGATCCCCCACCTCCGGCACCGGTGGCCGCCAGGCGTGCAGGTTGAGTGTGATCAGCATGGTCGCGCCAGGGGCACAGACCGCGGCGAGCCCGCGGAGCATCTCCGGATCGGACCCCAGCATCCCGCGCAGCAGACTGCCCCACGGCATCAGGACACGCAGGTCGGTGATCCCGTGCAGGTCAGCGGGCAGCCCCTCGGCCGAGGCCCAGACATAGATCAGGTTGGCAAGGCCGCGCTTACGGCTGGCCGCCTTGGCCGAGATCTCCCGCATCCCGTCCTTGGCCGCGTCCAGCCCCACCACGAGCAGGTCGGGGTGGCGTTGCGCCACGTGGTGGGCATGTTTTCCGTCCCCGGTGCCGACGTCCAGTACGGCGCCGCGATGGGCGGCAAGCAGCTCGTCGAACTCGGTCGCCGTCAGTTCGAGCACCTGCTTGCCCACGATCCTGCGCATGAGGGCATCGTAATTTCCCACCTCGGCGTGGCTTCCGGCGAGGCCGCCACGAAGGGCGTGTCAGCGCAGGTGACTTGCCGTGTAGTACTCGCGCAGTGCCTTGGTCAAGGTGGGGAAGACCCGCAGCGAAGCAAGGACCTCCGGCGGTGGCGTGTAGGTCGGGTCCAGCTCATCGGCCGTTCTCGTGTACGCCTCCCGGAGGTGGTGCTCGATGGTGGACGGCCATTCCACCGGGAGGTTCCAGCCGTCCTCGTAGCCGGTCGCGAGCATGTGCATCACCGCGGCCGCGACGACCTCGTCCCGGGTGAACGGCTGGATCGGCGGGCGCACCGGCTGGAACATCGTCAGGTCGACCGACGTCTCCTCGCCGCGGATGAGGGCCGCCATCTCCCGCGCGAGCAGCGGGGAAAGCGTCAAGCCGTCACGGTATGTCCCGGTCATCATCCAGAGTCCGTCCAGTTCGGTCGCACCGAGCAGCGGCATGCCGTCGAGTGATACCGGACGATTGCCGACCAGAATGTTTCGGAAACCACTCTCGGCAAGGCCCCGGTGCACCTGTCGATTGGCGCAGTTCATCAAGAACAGCACATCGGCGACCGGAGGCGTCTCGAGCGGATCCATGGACAGCGTGTTCGTCGCGCCGACGTAGACCTGGCCGTTTCCCCGTGGGACGACATGCAAACCGCAGGCAAAGGCGCGGTTCGGTGTGCGAATAACCGATCGTGGGTTGCTTGCGTCCTTGGTTTCGACAAGCGCGGAAACGCCATAACCGCTCACCAGCCGAGGTATCCTCGCGGCCAGTTCGGGGACGGTGTCCAGCACTGCCTGGGAAGCCGCCCCAGCGGCCAGTACCACGTCATCGGAGCACAGGACCGTTCCGGATTCGAGCTCGACGCCACGTACGCGATCTCCGCGCTGGTCGACCCGGGTGGCGAGTTCTGGGATCAGTGTCCCACCCGCGGCAGTGAAGGCCGATTCGAGGCGTACGAGCAGTTCGGAAGCATTAACCGAATGCTCGCTCGGGATGAACATCGCCTGGACCGGCCGAGCCGTGGCTTCCGCGTCTATCCATTCGAGCTCACTCGGGTCGACATCCTCGAACTTTTCGTCGTACGAAAGGAGAGTGTTCCGGATCGCCTTGTAGTTGTCGTCGTCGATACCGGGAACGCCGACAGCGTTGAGCAGCATGACGGTCCCGTCGGCCGTCAGGAGATCGCGGCCGTCGGAGTCCGGCGACAGCTGTGCCAGCCAATCGGGCCAGAGTTTGCTTGCCTGGTAGGCCCAGTCCAGTTTCGTCCTACCGTAGTCGTTCGTCAGCAGGGGGTCGGTGACCTCGCCGAATACTCCGATCATCGCGCCGGCGGCTGAGGACGCGGCCCATGGCCGGTGTGGTGCGCCGAGCACGGCTACCCGCAGGCCTTCCCTGGCGAGGGTAAGTCCGAGCGACAGGCCGAGAGAACCGTTTCCGACGACGATGACGTCGTAGGTCCGGCCTGCTTCGGAGGAGTCTAGGGGCATCGGATATGTCCTCTCCGCAGTGTCCTTTTCAATGGTCGGGGTACCGCTGTGCCTGATTACGTCTTCGTCCGGGCCAGGTCGTCATGCGCCGCCTCGCCGTTGGCACGCGGCTGCTCCAGCGGTTGCAGGCCCAGCATGGGCACGCGTCCAGGATGGACGTTGAGCCGATTCAGGTCGTCACGCAATGTGAACGGCGCGATCGAGCGGCGACGCCTTCTCGCAGCCTCGATGGCCTTCTCCCGTGCGGCCGCGCCGCCGCGCGGAGGCTGCGCGAAGTCGGCGCGGCTCGCCTCCAACCACGCTTCGGTATCGGCCTTGATGCCGTCGGCGAGCTCGCGTACCGCGTCGCCGGGAGGGATCCCGGCGTCGATGTTCCGCCAGTACCGGCCAACGCGCGACGCGTGGCCGAGCAGGCCGGTCTGCACCCCGCCGCTGGTGAGAAAACTACCGTTGCCGAAGGAATCCCCCGCCACGACACCATTGGCCGCCACCAGGGGTCCCGTCCCATCTTCGCCACCACACTGATCATCCGCGGAGTGTGCAGCGCCAACGTGTTGGCCAACATCTCCCTCTGGATTCCCGTCAACTGTGTGATCTGGTCGAGATAGAACTCCCGAAGCAAGTACCGGTATGCCGCGTGGTACTCCGCCGAATCACGTTTCGTCAGCCGTGACACCATGCCCGCCTGCACCGGATCGAAGGTGACGAAATCCGGCACTTCGGTGATGATCCACCCTTCCTCGATGAATCCAACGTGACCCGCCGCTGCCTGGCGAATCCAGTACTCTCTTCCCGATTCGTCGAACTCGGAGGCCAGGCGAAGCCGGAACCGGTCACCAACGGAGACCGCTATCACGCCGATGACATAGTCGGCCTGCGCAATCATCGGATCACGGCCGTCATCACTGTCCACCGTGAGCGGGTCCTGCACGAGGCCCAACCGCCTGGCGTCGTCGCTGTCGGCTCCCTCCGCGACCATGAACAGCCCGGGAACGCCCAGATCCAGCACCTCCGTCCCCGGATCACGGACCCTCCGGTAGAAGCCCTTCTCGTCCAGCTCACGGATCGCCTCGATACGGACTCCCACCCGGCCGTCGGGGTACCGGACGAAACCGTCCAGTTCGGCCCGCCGCCCCGCCAACCTTCGCAGCCATCGCGGGACCCGGCCGCCGCGCGGCTGCACCGCCCGGTGATAGGTGAAGATCCGGCAACGAGGCAGGTGACCCGCGGCGAGATCCATCCTGCTCATCTCTTCCAGGTAGCGCCGCAGCAGAATCAAGAGGTCCTCGGCTCCGATCTGGAACGAGGATGGCTCCTTCAGGATCTCGGACAGGTCCGGAGCAGCGCCGGACGAATCCGCGCCGGCGGCAGGCGGTTCCGGGATATGGGTGGTCATCGACCGGTTGGGCATCCCGTCGACCCAGCGGTCGTCCACGATGTCGACCGCGCCGACCGGAGCCGCGATATGCCCGTCGGAAACCCACCCGTCGATCACCTCGTCCGCGCGTCCCTCACCACCGTCTGCCGCGCCCGGGTAGTAAAAGCACTCGTGGAGCAGGAACAGTTCGCCGTTCGGCCGCCGCGGCACCCGGTCCTGCCCGTAACGTTCCATGATCAAGCGGTCGATCGTCGCCAGGCTGTGCCAAAGGCTCTCGTTGACGTTCCAGTGCATCAGAGCCTGATGCGGGTCTCCCCTCAGTTCGACGCCGACAGCGCGCCTGCCCATGGCGATGGACCACAACATCGCCATCATGTTCGTGCCGCCGAGGCCGAGCGCGAGAAAGTCGGGGTTCTCCGCCCCCGTCGGGTCGCGTCTGCGGACGGTGGGGTGGCCTGCGTTGGGGTCGATGCCGGCGGGCCCCGTCCTCGGCACGGCAGGCTTGACCGCGATCACGGCCAGCGTCAGTGCCAGCACGGCCGCCACGGTGGCCGCCAGGAACGCGGTCCGGTAGCCGTCGGTCAGCGCGCTGTTCACCGGGCCCCCGTCGGCGAGCACCTGTTGCGTCACGCTTGCCGCCAGCGGGGACAGCACCGCCAGCCCCAGCGCGGCACCCACCTGCTGGGTCGTGTTGATCAGGCCGGACCGCAGACCGCGGTCCCTGGTCGTAGCCTCCGCCAGTGCGATGCGCAGCACCGGCGGCCCCGCGGTGCCCGCCCCGAGCCCGATCAGCAGGCTCGCAGGCAGGACGTCGAGGAGATAGTTCCCATCCGCGGGGATACGGGCGAACAACGCGAGTCCCACGATCATCGACACGATCGAAGGGATCAGCACCGTCTTGGCATCCACCTCGCGCAACAGCCTCGGTGCGAGCTTGAGGGACGTGATCGCCAGCACCACGGCAGTGGGAACGAAGGCCATGCCGACCTCGAGCACCGTGAACCCGAGCACGTGTTGCAGGTACAACGCGCAGAGAAAGAACATCCCGGTGGGGCCGATGTTCATCAGCATGAGCACCAGGTTGACCCACCCCACATTGCGCCTGCGCAGCAAGTGCAGTGGTATGAGAGCGACCCGCGCCCGTGCCTGCCAGCCGATGAACGCCGCCATCAACAACAACCCGCCTGCGGCGAGCGCCAGCGTCCGTAGACTGCTCCAGCCGAGGTCGGTCGCCTCGGTGAGCGTGTAAATGCACAGCATGAGCGAGCCGACGAGCAGCAACGCGCCGATCTGGTCGACTCGCGCACGTTCCCGGCTTTCCCGGATGTTGTCGGTGAACCGGACGGCGAACCCGATAACGGCGAGTCCGATGGGAACGTTCACGAAGAAGATCCATCGCCACCCGAAGGCGCTGGTCAGTCCGGCCCCCGCGATCTGACCGAGCACAGCGCCCGAGGCACCGATGAAGGCGTAGAGCGCGAACGCCTGAACCTGGTCCCGTTCCTTCGGGAACAACGACACGATCATGCCGAGGGCCACGGCCGTGGTGAACGCACCGCCAGCCCCCTGCGCAAAGCGTGCGACGAAGAGGGTGACCGGGTCGTCGGCCAGTCCGCAGGCCACCGACGCGGAGACGAACAGCCCGAGACCACCGAGAAAAACCCGCTTGGCGCCGATCAGGTCGCCGAGCCTGCCGGCGAACAGCAACAACCCTCCGAACGGGATCAGGTAGGCGTTCACCACCCAGGCCAGGTCCACCTGGGAGATGCCCAAACCCGTCTGCAGCGTCGGCAGTGCCACATAGACCGCCGTGGAGTCCACAACGGTCATCAGTGTTCCGATACAGAGCACGACCAGCGCGATCTGACGTTCCTTGGTGCTTCGCAACGGCAGGTTGCCGCCGTGCGAAGCCGGCACGCCGGTGCCGCTGGCTCCACGCTGCTGCGCGAGCGGCCGGTTCGACGCGGTCATCGAGTTGCGCCCGCACCAGAGGTCTGGGCCAACGGTCGCGGCTCCACGCCGGATCGCGCCGGGCAGCGCAGGTCGGGGTGCGTTTCCGACAGCGGAGGAAGCCCCTGGGTGTGCAGTCGTCCACTACGTATCGAGAGCCGTCGCCAGTCCGCCGGGTCGAGTGGGACGAGGGAATGGCGGTGACGCCGTGCCGCGTCGATGGTGGTTGCGCGTACATTGGCGTCTCGGCCGGTCGTGCGCGAGATCTGCGCGATACGCTCCGCGCCGAAGTTGATCGGAGCAGCCTGGCCGAACTCCTGCAAGCTGTTCTGCAGCCAGTCCAAAGTGTCTTGCCGGATACTGTCGGCGAGTTCCCTGATCGCCTGGGCGGCCGACGCGCCCTGCTCGCGGGACTCCCAGTACTGGAACATCCGGTACGCGTGCCCCACCATTCCGGTCACCGCGCCGCCGCTCGTCAGGAAGTGGCCGTTGCCAAAGGAGTCGCCTGCGACCACGCCGTTCGTTGCCACCTGCGCGTCGGCACCGACCCGCTCGACGAGGCTGAACAACTTCGGCCCGTACGACGTCTGGATCTGCTCCAGCTCCTCCTTGGGAATCTCGGTGACGAGCGCGACCTGCTCGAGGTAGTAATCGCGAACGAGCTGCTGGTATGCCCCGATGTACCTTTTCGATTTTCTCGGCGTTCTCGGCGGAACCAGGCCCGCGATGATCGGATCAAACGTCTTGAAGTCCGGAACCTGCACCAGGATCCAGCCGACTTCCGGATCGTCCTCATGGCCGACCGCAAGCTGCCGCACCCAGTACTCGTTGCCGTCGCTGTCGAAGGCCGAGGCGATTCGCCTCCGTAAGCGAGCCCCTACGTACAGCTCCATGAACCCGGCGAGATAGTCCGCCTGCGCCACAACGGGACCTTTCCCGTCGTGGTTGTCGACCTCGACGTCCTCCTGCTTGAAACCCAGCCGGTCGGCGTCGCTGCTGTCAAACCCCTGCGCGATCATGAACACTTCGGGAGTACCGAGGTCGATCGGCTCCGTTCCGGGCTTGCGGACCCTGCGGAACTTTCCTTTGTAATCGAACTCCTGAATTTCCTCGATTATCAGGCGTTTGCGTCCGTCCGGCAGACCGACGAAGCCGTCGTCCCGCCGGAGCCATTTCACGAAACCATCATTGGCTCTTTCGTCGCCGGCCACGACCCGGTGGGAAAGAAACAGCCGGACCCTTGGCTCGACACCCGCCTCGAGGTCCATCTCCTCTACCATCTCCAGGTAGCGGCGCAGCATCACCAGGATCTCGTTCGCGCCGGCCTGGAAGGTCGAGGGGCTGTCCAGTACGTCGATCATGGTCCTGCCGACACGGGACGGATCGTACTCTTTCGGCGGCTCCAGCGGGTCCAGGACCACGATGTCCCGCTGCGGCTTCCCGTCCACCCATCGATCATCGATGAACTCGGTGTGGTGGATGAAACCGGAGACATGGACGCCGACCGGCGTCTCGCTGTGGATGACCTCGTCCGCGAAGATCTCCCCGGCCACGGTCTCCTCGCTACGGAACACCTCGCTGAGCCGGAAAGGCTCGCCGTCACGGCGCCGGGGGACGCCTTCCTCACCATGGCGCTGGACCATCAGGCGGTCGATAAGACTGAGATGGTGGAAGAAGTCCTCACGCAGGTTCCAGTGCACGCCAAGCGAAGGGTCACCGCGAAGCTCGACGCCCACGCACCGCTTGCCCATCGCGATCGACCAGAGCAACGCCATCATGTTCGTGCCACCCAATCCGAGTGCCACGAAATCCGGGTCCTTCGGCACCGCGCGCTGTCGAATTGACTCAGCGAACCGTTTGGCCATCGTGATTTCCTAACGTCTGCGGACTCCGACCGTGCAAAAAGGCACCGGCGGGAGGTGTGCGCCCCCAGCCGTGATCGCACGCCTACGCAGGGTCTGCCCTTACGACGTTACCCAGACGGCGCGGGTTCCCCATGGCGATGCGATGACGCCCGCCGCAGTTGCTTGTGGGTCCACCCGCGCTCGGGTTCCCTGAAGCCCACGGCAAGGCCACGGTACCCGCGAGATACACAAAGGTCCAGAAACACCGGAGACACGAGATGCCCGCATTGGTCCGGTTGACGCACCGGATGCGTCAGGTCAGCCGAGCCCGGGTTCCGGTCCCGCATACGGATCCCGGAAGTCCTTGACAACCGGGTAACCGGTGGGACAGTCTCGTTCCACTTCGACCCGGGATATATGCGTGGACCGAAGCGTAGCTGTGGGCGCTTCAGGAAACCGGGTCGCGGACTGGGCGGACTGGAGGGGTAAGTGAGCATTAAGTGCAATGCGCAGCGGGTATCGTGCCACCGATTCCTCCGATGATCGTCCATCCTTCGGTAACCCGGACCGGGTGACGAACTCCCCGGTTCCTCGGATTTCACGTCGAACCTTTTCCGGTCGGCAATGTTGAGCCCGCGCGGCCGTAGTGCGCACGCGATGCTCTGTGAGCAGCTGACGACAGTTGACGACAAGCCAGCCTACGAGGAGATTCATGAGCCGACTCGCCGTGCTGGGAGGCACACCGGTAAGACAGGATCGGGATTGGCCAAGATGGCCGCAGTACGACACCGCGACCGAGCAGGAGGTCGTGGCAGCCATCCGATCCAGACGATGGGCGATCAGCTGGCCGAGTGACGGCACTCAGGCACGCGAACGGCGGTTCGCCGAACAGTGGGCGGCTTACAACGAGGTGCCCTACTGCGTCAGTGTCGACCATGGATCGAGCGCTCTGCTGGTCGCGCTGGAGGCGCTGGACATCGGTCCCGGCGACGAGGTGATCGTCCCGACGATGACCTGGGTCGCCCCGGTCACCGCGGTGCTGCGGGTCGGCGCGCTGCCGGTGCTGGTCGATGTGGACCCGGAGACCGGCTGTATCACCGCGGACACGATCCGTTCCGGCCTGTCCTCGCGCACCAAGGCGGTCATCGTAGTGCACCACGCCGCGACGGTGGCCGATCTGGACGGCATCATGGCGGTCACCGAGCGGGCGGGTGCCGCGCTGATCGAGGACTGCGCGCAGGCCCACGGCGCACGCTGGCGGGGCCGCAACGTGGGCACGCACGGCGCGGTCGGCGTGTTCAGCTTCCAGAACGGCAAGGTCCTCGCCGCGGGCGAGGGTGGTGCGGTGATCACCTCGGACGAGCAGATCTACCGCAAGGTCCAGCAGCTGCGCGCGGACTCGCGCCGGTACCCGGACGCCGAGGTGCCTGCGGGCGAGATGGAGCTGGTCGAGGACGGCGAGGTGATGGGCGCGAACTACTGCATGTCCGAGCTTTCCGCTGCGGTGCTGCTCGACCAGCTGCCACGGCTCGACGAGCAGCACCAGCATCGCGAGAAGATCGCCGTCAACCTGGAAAAGGGCCTCGCCGAACTCGGTGACTTCGGCGCGATCCCGGTACCGCCGGAGGCGGATCGGCGCTCCATCTACGAGTACGGGATCACCTTCCGGGAGGGTACCTTCGGTTCCGTGCCCGCGACGCGGGTCGCCGAGGCGATCAGCGCCGAGCTGGGAATGCCGTGGTACCCGCCGGACCCGCCGCTGAACCGCAGCCTGATGCTGCGCCCGCACACCAAGCGGCGGTTCGCGCAGATCTGGAGCGAGGAGGGCCGCAGGCGGGCGACCGGCCGAGAGTTCCCTGGCGCCGAGCGGTTCTGCGTCTCCACATTGCTGTGCCACCACGGCGCGTTACTGGGCAACTCCGCCGATGTGGAGGACATCCTCAGCGCGCTCGCCAAGGTCCGCGAGCATCATGACCAGCTCTGAGAGCCTGTTCCTGAACTGGACTTGGTTGCGTGAGGTGAGCGGAAGAAACGCGCCCACCCGTCTCCCACCACCACCCGAACCGAGGCGCTTCGCGCCACGGCGCTCAGCGGCGAACAGCCCACGGGCGGCGAGGCCGGGCGCATGACCTGCGGAAGGCGCCGTTCGTGATGGAGTCCGAGCCCGGCCGAGCCGATCGTGCCGCGCGTTTAGGAGCAAGCTCTGAGGGTAGTGCGGGAGCGCACCAGGAGGAGTCCGGCCTGCACGTCCTGCGGCTCACCCCGTACTACTACCTCGCCGACCGTGAGCTGACCCATCGGGAGCTGCAATACGAACCGATCGGCGGGATGCAGGTGCAGATCATGCAGACCACCGAGCAGGTGTCCGCGCTCGGTTCCCGGCAGTCCGTGGTGCTGCCCCGCAGGCCCGGCATGCCTGCCAGGCTCGCGACCGACGAGCGGACCTCGTTCGAACTGCTCTCGCTGCCGGTGGCACCGATCCCCACCCGCTCCAAGGGCTACATCGGGCTGCTGGTGTCCTGGGGAATGGCGGTGACGGCCTGGTGCGTCCGGCAACGGATACGGCGCACCCATCGCCGGTTCTCGCTGATCCATGTGCACTGCAGTGAACTACCGTGGACCTTCCTGTTCGCCGTCATCGCGAAGTTCCTGCTGCGGCTGCCGTTGGTGATCACCACACATTGCAGCGCCATCGCCACCTTCCATCCGGAGACGCCACTCGGCAGACTGCTGATCGGTCCGGCCAGGCTGTTCGAACGCTGGGCGGTCCGCAGGGCCGATGCCGCCGTCGTGCTGACCGAACGCATCCGCAGGGTGTATCTCGAGAACGGACTGACCACACCGGATCGGGTGCACATCGTGCCGGACGGCGTCCGGCTGGACGCGTTCCGGCCCTCCGCGGGGGATCCCGAGCCCGACAGCGGGCCGCCCGTGGTGCTCTATTGCGGCCGGTTCGCGCCGGAGAAGGGCTGGGCCGACTACGTCGAGGCGGCGGCACTGCTGGTCCGGGAAGGCGCCAGCGCCCGGTTCGTGATGTGCGGGGACGGCAACGAGCTCCGGCACTGCCGTGCGGATCTCCGCAGGCTCGGCATCGTGGACCACGTCGAGCTGCGCGGGCACCTGGAACGGGACGAGATCGCCGAGGCCATCAAATCGGCGGCGGTCGTGGTCATCCCGTCCCGGCACGAGGAGCTCGGCGGCACCGTGCTTGAGGCGTTGACCGCGGGCAAGGCCGTGGTGGTCACCGAGGTTGGCGGGCTGCCCGAGGTGGTCGACCACGGCGCGGCCGGGCTGATCGTGCCGCCGTACGACCCGCCAGGGCTGGCCGCCGCGGTACGCAAGTACCTGGACTCCCCCGAGCTGCGCCGCGAGCACGGGCGAGCGGGAACACTGCGGGCGGCGGGGTACGAGCTGGAGACGGTCAGCAAGCGGCTGACCGAGGTCTACGCGGCCGTCTCCGGCGTGCGGACGCCGGGCCGGACCTGATCCGCGGCGCGCCGCAGCTCACCTGGGACCGGACTCCACAAGGGAACGGGCGACACGATGGGCAACGGCCTGAATGGTCAGCGCGGGGTTCACCCCGCCGGGATACGGCATCAGCGCGCCGTCGGCCACGACCACGTTGCGCACGCCGTGCACCCGGCCTGCCGGGTCGCAGACCGAGCTACGGGGATCCGAGCCCATCCGGCAGGTGCCATGCAGGTGCCCGCTGCCAAGGGTGAAGTCCATCGGCTCGGCGGTCACCTCGACCGCCCCGGCCGCGGTCAGCAGTTCCCCGCCCCGCTTGCGCAGGTACGCCAACCGTTCCAGATCCACCGGGTGCGGCCGGTAGTCCAGCACCAACCGGGGAAGTCCAAGACTATCTACTGTGGACCAATCGAGGCGGACGCGGTTGGTCGCCATCGGTTGGTCGGCCAGCAGGCACTCCAATCGAAGAAGTCGCGGATCCGCCCGCCCGGCCGGATCGAGGGGCCCGGTCTCCAGGATGAGCCCGCCGAGCCCGGTCGGGCAGTCCGCATCCAGGTAATGATCGGTCAACGCCACCGTCACATACCGGCCGCCGCTCGCAGGCGGCGTGTCGGGAAGGTCATCGGCCAGCCGGGCGGTGAGGTTCTGGCCAACCTTCATACACAGGCCACGGCCAACCAGGTCGTTCCCGTTGCCAAGACCGTCCGGCGAGCGCTCCGAACGGGAGCGCAGCAACAGCGCAGCGGTCTGGATCGCGTTGGCCGCGACCACGAACTGGCGCGCGAACACCGACTCCCGCGCACCGGTGGTGAGGTCGAGGCACTCCAGCTCACGGACGTGGCCCGCGCGGTCCTCCGCGAGGCGCAGCGCCTTGAGTCCGGTGCGTACCGTCAGATTGGGCTCGGCCGAAAGCGGCTCCAGCAGCCGCCGGTACACATCGCCCTTGGCCCCGCTTGGACAGGCGTAGTCGGTGCAGGTGGTGAGGTCGGTGCAGGCTGGGGCATCGCCGAACGAGCGGGAGGTCACCGCGAGCGGCATCGGGAACGGGTTCATCCCGAGCGACCGGCCGGCGGCCGCCAGCGCGGCGCCGCGCGCACTCTGCCGGTGCGGCGGGAGCAGGTCGAGGGGTGGCGAGGGCCGGTGCGGGTCGAGTCCACCGTCCGAAGTGACCCCCAGCCGCCGCTCCACCCAGTCGTAGTGCGGCCGCAGCTGCGCGTAACCGAAAGGCCACGCCGGCGGCAACGCGTCCGAGGCGACATACGCCGAGGCGTCGAAGTCGATCTCCCGCAGGCGCAGCGAGACACCCGCGTAGAACCGGGTCCCGCCACCGACGCAGGACGCCGTCCACGGGTAGCCGTCCTCGGTCCACTCCCCTTCCAGTGTCCTGGCCCGCGCGGTCTCGAAGCCAGGGATCAGGTCGTGCAGGTACGTCCCACCAGGGACGTGCTCGCCCTGCTCGACGACGAGCACATTCCAGCCCGCGGCGACCAGCACCGCGGCCACCACCCCGCCGGCCGCTCCGCTGCCGACGACGCACGCGTCGTACTGAGCGCCGCGCATCACGAGCTACTCGACCACCACGGCACTGTCCGGCTCGTCGGCCAGCTCGTCCAGCGACTCGCGCAGCACGGTGACGGCGATCCGGCAGATCCGCTCGAAGACCGGGTCCACATCGTCCACGCTGAGCGCGAACACGCAACGTCCCTCGGTCTTGCCAGGCAGCTGCCGGGAACCGTGGGCCACCCCGGTGTACAGGCTGACCGCGGCTGCGAGGGCGTCTCCGGTGAAGGTGCACAGGTCGTCCGGCCGGGGCTTGCCCGCGATGTGCTGCATCGCGTCGTAGCAGCCGTCCGGATGCACGTGTACCCGGTCGCCGTCCACGATGACCGGGACCGCGGGTACCTCCAGTCCACCGTCCGGACCGAACAGGTCCGTGCTGTGCGCCAGCAGGCGCTCGAGCCCTTCGGCCAGCGGCACCGGTCCGCGTTCCCGCCGGGCCGCGCCCTCCAGCATGAACGCGGGCCACTGCGCCATCGCCTGCGTGCTCACCCAGGACCAGTAGAGCTCGGCTGGCGAGAGCTGGTCGGAGCCGATGGCGAAGTTGAACTGGTCGTACAGCGCGAGTTCGGTGTCGTGGGTGATCAACCCGTTGGCGAGGCACTGCTGGAAGTCCGGGGAACCAGGGATCGGGTAGAACGGGTTGGTCCAGAAACGAACCCCGGCCAGCATCAGGTTGACCGAGTCCTTGACCAGCTCCTCCGCACTCTGCCCGAGCAGGCCGACGATCAGCGAGGCGCCGACATCCACACCCTTCTCGGTGAACAGTGCGGCACCGTCCCGGACCTTCCGCAGCGAGGTGAACCCCTTTCGAATCTTGCGCAACCGCGCCATGTCGGTGGTCTCGAGGCCGAGGAACAGGCTGCGGAACCCGGCGCCTGCCATATCGGTGACCAGTTGCTCGTCGAGTTTGACAACGGTCATCCCGTTGGGCAGGTGCAGTTCCACGTCGAGGTCGCGGTCCCGGATCGCCCGGCATATCTCGTGGACTCTGTCGATGTCGAAGGTGAAATTATCGTCCTCGACGAAGAACCGCCGGATACCGTGCTCCTTGACATAGTGCTCGATCTCGTCGGCAACATTTTTCGAGGACCGCGTCCTGAATTGCTTACCGACAGTGGCGTGCACGGTACAGAAAGAGCAGGAAAATGGGCAACCGCGGCTGGTGATCAACGTTGCCGTGGCGTCGTAGCTACTCATGTCGAGCAGCGTCACATCGGGCTTGGGAAGACTGTCGAGATCCTGCAAGAAACTCGCGCGAGGCTGCAGGTGAATTCGGTCGCCCGGTTCCGCGCAGTCGCACATCCCCTTTCCGCACCGAAACGCCACACCGGGCTGGGACAGCAGGCTCTCCCCCGCGTGCAGGGCACGGAAGACGTCCGCGACGTTGGCCTCGGCCTCACCAAGCACCAGCGCGTCGAAAGCATCCTCGGTCATCGCGTGGTGGTGCGCGACCGTGGGATGCTGCCCGCCGAGCACGATCCTCGCCTCGGGCAGGATCTCCCTGGCCAGCCGGGCGAGCTGGTAGGCGGGCTCGTAGTACGGGGTGAACATGCAGGACACCCCGACCACGTCGTAGCCGCCGGAGCTCAGCTTGTCGGTGATGCGCTCCCAGGTCGCACCCCAGTGCACCAGGTGCCGCCAGCGCGGATGGGCGTCGAGCTTCGCCCGGTCGGCATCGGTGTAATCCTCCGGCGAAACGACGTGATTGTCATCCGTCCACGCCAGGGAATCGAATATCTCGACCTCCATTCCAGCGGTACGGAGTTGCGCCGCGAGATATGCGAGGCCGATCGGCATATGCCGACCGATCTCGACCATACAGGAACGGATAGGAGGTTTGATTAAGAGTACTCGCATCGGCATATAAGTCTCTGATGTCGGCAAAATCAGGGCCCCCCTCACTGCGGGGTTCTTGATCCTGCGACCGCCCGCGTGGTTTATTAGACGTATCCACGGAAGTCCTGTCAAGGGTTGCGGGTGGCCCGGAGGAGCACCTGTGCACGTTGTGGCCCAATCGGAGGTATCCAGTGATCCATCTGCCTATCGCACCGACCAACGCACCCGCTCTCCCCCCGGTTCCGCGGTATGTCACCGTCTTCGTCAACTGGGCGTGCAACCTGAGTTGCCGTGAGTGCTGGCTCTACGGTGATTCCTCCAGTGAGAACACCTGGCTCGAGGAAGTGAAAAAGGAACACATCAGCCTGGATATGTGGAACGGGATTGTCGACGAGCTCGTCGCACATGCCCCGAACCCCAGCATCTCGATGATGGGCGGTGAGCCGCTGATGCATCCGCAGGTGCTGGAACTGGTGCGCCAGGCCAAGACCCGCGCTCCGGAGTCCCAGTTGGACATGAGTACCAACGGAACCCTGCTGCCAAGGGTCGCGGAAGGACTGGTCGACGGTGGCATCGACATCGTGTACGTCTCGCTGGACGGACCCACCGCCGAGATCAACAACCCGATCCGCGGCCGCAAGTCCTTCGAGCGGGTCGTCGCGGGTATCGAGGCGCTACAGGAGGCCACCCGCAAGGCCGGACATGGCCCGCGCATCGCGCTGAACTTCACCCTCACCGGGATGAACTACACCTCGCTGCCCGGGATGGTGCGGCTCGCCGAGGAGCTCGGCGTGCCCGAGGTGACCGTCGACCTCGCGATGTACTTCACCAAGGAGGAAGGAAAGGCGACCCGCCCCGCCTTCGAGGCGATCACCGGCAGGCCGTTCATGTCCTGGACCGGTTACTGCAACGAGCACCAGCACGCGAACGTCGACCGGGACACGCTGTGGCGGATCCTGGACGAGGCCAAGACTTGTTCGGACACGGTCAACGTGCTGGTCGCACCGGTACGCTATTCCAGCGAGGAGCAGAGCACGTTCTTCACCGACCAGTGGCGCGATGTCGTGCAGGAGACCACCTGCCCGAAACTGTGGGCGCAGAGCACCGTGCTGCCCAACGGGGACGTGCTCAGCTGCACCCCGTTCGCCGACACCGTCATGGGCTCGGTGCGGGACTCCACCCTCGGCGAGGTGTGGACAGGGGACACCTACGGCCGGATGCGCGAGCTCATCCGGCAGGACCTGGAACCGATCTGCTACCGATGCTGCGAGCTGAGCCTTGACATCGAGGTCGATCCCGCGCTGTTCGCCAAGACCGCGACCGAACCCACTACCGCAGAAGGACAGTAATGAACCCGACGACCCCGATGTCCCTGACGCCGCGCAGTGCCGAGCAGGTGGAGAACGCCACCTACGGCGATCCCGGCCGGGCGAGGGAGATCTACGGCGAGGCGTTCCGGCTCACCTTCGAGTACGTGTACGGCAGCCACATCCCCGGCGCGGTCGCCGAGTTCGGCTGCTTCGAGGGGTTCAGCTCGTTGCTGCTCGCCGACCTGATCGCCGAGTTCCGCGCGGAGACCGAGTTCTACGCCAAGACCTTTCCCCGCCACTTCTACGTCTACGACTCGTTCCAGGGGTTTCCCGAGAGCACCAACAACGTCGACTCGATCTCCTACGAGGTCGCCGACAGCGGGTACTGGCGCGAGCACGAGGACGCCGCGCCACCCGGCACCGAGGAGATGCTGCGCGCGGAGTTCACCCACCGGATCGGCGAGACCGGCTGGACGATCGTGCCCGGCATGTTCTCCGACAGCCTCCACACCACCCCGCTGACCGAGGACGTTGCCATCGCCAACCTCGACTGCGACCTGTACTCATCCACCGTGGAGGTGCTCGATCACCTGCTCGGCGACCGGCTGCTTCCGGACGGAGCGGTGCTGCTGATGGATGACTACAACTGCAACCGGGCCAACCCCCGGTTCGGCATGCGCCGCGCGATGCGGGAGTGCTTCGCCCGCACCGACGGCTTCTACGACTACAGCGAGTTCCTGCGCTACGGCTGGCACGGCCGCGCGTTCTTCGTTCACCGGCTGGGCGACAGCCCGGACCCGGACGCGTGAGCGCAGGCAGGCGGCTCGGCGGACCACACCAGCTCCTCCGCGCCGTGCGTCTCCAACCGCGCCGCGGCGTGCCCGGCGAAGGCCGAGCGCCACGCGGGTCCGCCCGCCGGGAAGAGCATGCCAAGCTGCGAGCGGTACTCGCCGATCGCGGCGAGCTTGCGTTCCCGATGTGCCGCCGAGATCGGCCCGGTCAGCAGCCTGCCCTGGCCGCTCTCGGCGGATCTGCCGATGGCATAGGGCAGGTCCTCCCACCGCGCGAGCCGGAAGCCCTCGGCCGCGCAGGCCGCGGCCGCGGTCGCCAGGGTGAGCCGGTGGTCGACGTGCCCGCCGATGGCCGCGCAGGTCCACACCGCGGCCGGGCGCAGCGACCGCAGCAGCCCGGCGATCTCGGCGGTGATCTCCGCCGTGAGCTCCGGTTCGGCTGGCAGGCCGGGATCGAAGTGCGCGCCCAGCCAGGTGCACAGCCAGCCGTCCCCGTGTCGCCGGTACAGGGCGTCCAGGAACGGCAGATGCAGCGGTGTCGCGCCGAGAGCGGCCACCGCTGCCAGGTCTTCTCGCTGGCGCACGGCGACCGCGTCCGCACCGAGTCCGCAGTCACGGTGGAACCGCGCGGCGGGTTCCGACAGCGGCGGGACGGGCTCGCCTGCGAACACGGTGCAGACCACCACCGGCCTTCCGGTCGCCGCCACCGCGGCCAGGGCCGCGCCCACCGACAGCACGGCGTCGTCCAGATGCGGGGAAAGGGCCAGCAGTGCCCCGTCCCCGGTGAGGCCGTCAGCCATGGTGATCTCCTCCAACCAGGTAGGTGACGATGTATACCGAAGATCCGGCCACGGACGCGAGCACGATGCGCGCCCTGGTCGTCAAGGGCCCGGCCGAGCACGGCCTGGAACGAGTCCCGTGCCCTCGCCCGGGACCGGACCAGGCGCTGGTCGCGGTCACGCACGTCGCGCTCTGCGGCACCGATCTACGGCTGCTGCGCGGCACGCTGCACGACGCCGAGTACCCGGTGATTCCCGGGCACGAGTGGGCAGGCGTGGTACGTGCGGCACCGGGTCGACCCGAGCTGGTCGGCAAGGCTGTGGTGGGGCACAACTTCCTGCCGTGCGGCGATTGCCAGTGGTGCGAGCGCGGGGCGCAGAACCTGTGTCTCGCCCTTGACGAGGTGGGGTTCAGCCTGCCGGGCGCGTTCGCCGAGGCGTTCTGCCTGCCAGCGGAGAACCTGCGCCCGCTGCCGGAAGGACTGTCCGGGGCCGAGGGCTGTCTGGTGGAACCGCTGTGCGTGGCGATCCACGCCGTGCAGCGGGCCGGCGAGCTGACCGGGCGTACGGTCGGCGTGCTCGGCGCGGGAGCGGTCGGCCTGCTCGCCGCGCAGCTCGCCGTCGCGGGCGGGGCGAAGTCGGTCACCGTGGCCGACCCGAGCGCGCACCGGCGGGCCATCGCCGCCGACCTCGGCCTCGGCGTGGTACCGGATCTTCAGACATGGCATGACGATCCGCAGGAGGTCGTGTTCGACGCGACCGGCGTTGCGACGGTGTTCCCGGACGGGCTGGTGGCGACCCGGCAGGGCGGCACCTACGTGCTGGTCGGCTACTCCGGCGAGGACCGGACACCGTTCGAGCCGAGCGTGGTGATGCTGCGCGAGCTGACCGTGGTCGGCTCGCTGTCCGGGGTCGGCATGATCGACCGGGCGCTGCGCGCGATCGCCGACGGCTCGGTACGGCTCGGTCCGCTGCTCAGCGAGGCGCTGCCGCTCTCGGACTACCGGTCCGTGCTGGACATACCGGCACAGCGGGCTCCGCTGCGCAACATCTTCTTCGTGGAGCAGGATTCGAGTCGGGAAGAGGGAACCGCATGAGCATCGGCAGCCAGGGCAACGAGGAACTGATCGAGCGGGCGCGCCGGGTCACCGCCGCCGAGGTCTACGATATCGGCACCCGGTTTCCCTCGGTGTTCGTCGAGGCGGAGGGACCGTGGATGCGCGATGTGGAGGGCGCGCGTCTACTGGACGTGACCGCGGCCAGTGGCGCGTTGCTGCTGGGCAACCGGCATCCCAGCGTGGTCCGCGCGATCACCGAGTGCATCAGCCGGTACGGCACGGTGTTCGCCAGCACCCTGTCCCTGCCCCGGATCGAGCTGGCCGAGCGGCTGTGCGAGCGGTACCCCGCCGCGGAGAAGGTGGTGTTCACCAAGACCGGCTCGGAGGCGACCACGACCGCCATCCGGCTGGCCCGCGCCGCCACCGGCAGGGACCTGATCCTCACCTCGGGGTACCACGGGTGGCACGATTGGCACCTTGGGTTCCTGGAGATCGGCTACGACGCGGGCAACCGGGTCGCCTGCTTCGGCTACAGCGAGGCCGCGCTGGAGCGGATGCTGACCGAGTTCACCGGCAGGGTAGCCGGGGTGGTGGTCACCCCGGAGCCTGCCTGGTTCGGCGCGGACTACTACCGCCGGCTCTCCGCGCTGTGCGCAAGGCACGGCGTGCCGTTCATCATCGACGAGGTGATCACCTCACTCCGTTACGGTCCGCGGGGCCTGAACGGAAGCGGGGAGGTGCCCGCCGATCTCATCACGATGAGCAAGGGCCTTGCCAACGGGCACTCGATCGCGGCGATCATGGGCAAGCGCGAGCTGATGGACGCCTACGACGCGGCGGGGATCGCGGGCACCTACACCCGCGAGGTTCCGCCGATGGCCGCCGCGCTGGCCGTGCTCGACGAGCTCGCGGACGGTAGCGCGCACGAGCACTGCGTGCGCCTCGGCCAGACCCTGATGGACGGGATGCGGGACATCCTCGCCGAGGTCGGGATCCCGGCGTTCGTCGGTGGACCGCCGATGATGTTCGACGTCGTGGTCCCTTCCGAGGCACTGTCCTGGGACATCTACCGCGCCGCATACGACTACGGTGCCTACTTCGAGGACAGCGGCACACAGATGATCACCACCTCGTACACCGAGTCCGATGTGGACCATGCACTGACCGCATTCGAGAAGGGTGCCCGCAAGGTCGCGGCGACCACCAGCGTCGAGCCGGGAGAGCTGGGCGCGGACCGGATGGCCGAGTTCGCCGCCGAGGCGTTCGGCGGCGCGCTGACCGACAACGAGCGGGTGCGCGCCCGTACCGAGGAGACCATCCAGCAGATCGCCGCGCACACCGGGGCATGAGCGGGCCGGACCCGGTTCCGCTGGCCTGTCCCGAGGTGCTGGGCGGGGAGTGGGAGCATGTCGCAACCCGTTCGTACGGGACCACGATCCACCGGGTTCGGGGCGACCGCACCTACTACGTGAAGACCTCGCCGATCGTGGACACCGCGGATCTCCGGTTCCACCCGGAGAACGAGGCGGCCCGGCTGCGATGGCTGGCCCGGATGGGCTTCCCGGTCCCTGAGGTGGTGGAGGTCGGCGGCACCGCGGAGCGGTCCTGGCTGGTCACCACCGCGGTCACCGGGATGCCTGCGGCCGGCCCGTGGAGTCCGGCCGAGCGAGCGCGGGTGGTTGGCGCGGTCGCGGAACTCGCGGCCGCGCTGCACGCGCTCCCGGAGCGGGCATGCCCGTTCGACCGGACCCTGGCTGTCACCCTGCCCCGCTGCCGGGCCGCGGTCCGGCTCGGCACGGTGGACCTGGACGATATCGAGGAACACCGCAGAGGGTGGTCTGCCGAGCGGTTGCTGGCCGAGCTGGACGCCACCCCGGTCCCGCCAGAAGACGACATCGTCGTCTGCCACGGTGACCTCTGCCTGGACAACGTCCTGCTCGATCCGGAAACCCTTACCGTGACCGGAGTCCTGGACACCGGGCGGCTCGGCAGGGCGGACCGGTGGCTGGACCTGTCGGTGGCCATGCGGGACATCGGCGAAGAGCGGCAGGAATGGGGCTTCGGCCCGGCGCACGCCACGCTGTTCCGGGCCCGCTACGGGTTGTCCGGAATGGACTACGCGAAGCGCGACTACTACCGGCTGCTGGACGAGTTCATCTAAGCCGTGTTCAAGAAGGCGCCCGGTCCGCCGGCACGAGCGCCGCGCCGCGGGTGTGCTCGATCAGCCCGGCGTGCACCAGCGGCGCCGCCGCGAGAATGTTGCCGGAGGCCAGCCAGGCGTCGTGATCGCCACGCCAGTCGGTGACGATCCCACCCGCCTCCCGCACCAGCAGCGCCCCGGCTGCCACATCCCAGGGGCCGAGGCCCAGTTCGAAGAACCCGTCGAACACCCCGCAGGCGACCCAGGCCAGGTCCAGACTCGCCCCGGCGGGCCTGCGGATGTCCTCCACGGTGCCCACCACGGCGCTCAGCACATCGAAGTAGGCCGGCAGCAGGTCGGGCGTCTTGAACGGGAACCCGGTGGAGCACACGGCACCCGCGGCCGGTCTCGTACTCGCCCGGATCGGTTCGCCGTTACGAAAGGCCCCGCCGCCGCGCACGGCGGTGAAGGTCTCCCGCCACAGCGGCGCGTGCACCACGCCGACCACCGGCTCGCCGTCGGCGACCAGCGCGACGGACACCCCGACCGAGGGGAAACCACGGATGAAGTTGGTCGTGCCGTCCAGCGGGTCCACCACCCAGCACAGCCCGTCCACGGCGCCGCCGCATTCCTCGCCGACGAACCTGGCCCCGGCCCCGGTTCCGGCGTCAAGGCAGTCGCGGATGACCCGCTCGGCCCGCAGGTCGACCTCGGTCACGTAGTCGCCTGGGGCCTTGGCCCTTGCGGCCACCCTGCCGTCGTGGAACGCCGCACGCACCACCCGGCCCGCCCGCCGCGCGGCCAGCACGGCGTCGTGCAGGTACCGCTCGAGTTCGGCGCCGGAGAGTTCGCTCGATCCAGGTTCGGTGCCCTTCATGCGGCTCCCTTGGTCAGTCCGGCCGCTGCAACACCATCAGCACATCACGGATCCCGACCTGAGTCGGCCTGCCGCGCCTGCGGGTCCATTGCGCGGTGAGCTCTTCCTCGGTGACCTCCCGCAGCGCCGAGGGGTCGAACGGCGCGGAGATCAGGTAGTCCAGCTGGGCCGAGGCGGTGACCTCGACCCACCGGAGGCCGCTGTCCAGCGCGGCCGAGACGTAGTCCTCGAAGAACAGCCGGTTCACCGTGTCACTGTCGTGGACGTGCCACAGCAGCAGTTCGGCGAGCTCGGCAGGCAGCGCATCGGCCAGCAGCTCGGCGAGTTCGTCCCGCTCGTAGGCGAGGTGGGCCCATGGCGGGAGCAGGGTGTCCCGCCAGAACACCAGATCGCGGCCCTGGTAGCGGACGTACTCCAGCTGGTGCCCGTCGATCGCACTCCAGATGGGACCGAAATGCGCGTAGAGCAGCCCACCAGGGCGCAGCACCCGGCGTGCCTGCGCAAGGGTCGACGCCACGTCGAGAAACTGAAAGGCGTTGCTGGAGAACACCGCGTCCACGCTCGCGTCCGGCAGCGGCAGTTCCTCGGCGCGGGCCCGCAGCACCCGGTACCGACCGGACTCCGCGGTGTAGGCCGGGCGGTTCGGGTCCACCGCGTGCCAGCAGGCGACGCCGTGCTGCTCGGTGGTCTCCGCCGCCACCGAGCCGCCGATCTCGGCGACCACCGCCCCGGACAGCTCGACGCGGTTGGCGAAGTCGGCGAACACGGCATCCTCGGACAGGGCGAGGCCACCGCTCACCCGCTGCCCGGTCACGAGGTTCCCAGCCCGGCCGGCGCGGAAACCGGTTCCCCGACCGGAACCGGTCGCCGGGCCCGCCGCGATGCGGTGACCGCGTCGGCGATCAGCAGCGCCCGCCGCGCGTCGTCCACTGTGCACGGACTGGGCCCGGACTGCTCGACCATGGTCAGGAACGCCGCGATCTCCGCGCGGTAGGCCGCCGCGAAGCGGTCCAGGAAGCTCGACCACGCGCGCTCCGGGTTCCCCAGCGACGCGGGTTCCACCGGGCGCAGCGGCACCTGGCTGTCCAGCCCGACGGCGATCGTCGCCTCGGTCCCGGCCAGCTCCATCCGGACGTCGTAACCCGCTCCGTTGTAGCGCGAGGCCTGCATCGTGACGATCGAGCCGTCATCCAGGGTGAGCAGCACGGCCGCCTCGTCGACGTCCCCTGCGGCACCGATGTAGTCCGCTCCGCGGTTGATCCCGGTCGCGAACACCTCGACCACCTCACGACCGGTCACCCAGCGCAGCACATCGAAGTCGTGAATCTGGCAGTCGCGGTGGATGCCACCGGATACCGCCACATAGGCCGCCGGTGGCGGGGCCGGATCGGCGGTGACCATGTGCACCCTGCGGAGGTCGCCGAGCGCGCCGGACCGCACGTCCTGGTGACCCCTGCGGTATCCGGGGTCGAACCGCCGCTGGAAGCCGACCTGCACGGGCACCCCGCAGGCCCCGACCTGGTCCACCAGCCGCCTGGCCGCGTCCTGGTCGGTGACGCAGGGCTTCTCGCAGAACACCGGGACGCCGCGAGCGCAGCAGCGCATGATCAGCTCGGCATGGGTGTCGGTCGGCGCGGCGATGACCACCGCGTCCGGGGACCAGTCCAGCAGCTTCGCCACGGTGGGCAATGTCGTGCCACCCGCCTGCGCGGCCGCTGCGGTCGCGCGGGCTGGGCTCAGGTCGGTAACGGCCAGCTCGCCGACCCTGGGGTCGGCGGCCAGCGACCCGGCATGCACCTGGCCGATCCGGCCCGCGCCCATCAGTCCGATCCGCATTCACGCTCCCGCTTCGGTCTCGGCCCGCCGGTACTCAGTGCCTGTTCCTGAACTCGCGACACGGTCGGCTCGGCCGGGCTCGGACTCTCAGGAAATGAGCCACGGGCGGGCACCGCCTGCGAGCTGGTTCCACACGTTGATGATCGCGACGTTCCAGGTGAGCTCGGCCAGCTCGGTCTTGGTGAAGTGCTCGGCGGCCCGGGTCCAGAGCTCGTCGGTCACCGGAGCCCGGTTCATGTTGGTGAGTGCCTCGGCCACCTCGAGGGCGGCCCGCTCCTGCTCGGAGAAGAACGGCGACTCGCGCCACACCGGTAGCGCGGCGATCGTCCGCTCGGGGACCTCGGCCTCGCGCGTGTCCTGGTGGTGCGAGTCGACACAGTAGGCGCAACCGTTGATCTGCGACACGCGCAGCCGGACCAGCTCGAGCAGCGGTAACGGTAGGCTGACCTTTTCCGCAGCCTCGTCGAGTTGCTCGAACGCCTCCATCAGGTGCGGGGCGAGCTTGTCGACGGGCAACCGGAACCGTGCGGTCCGGCGAGGAACCTCCGCCATACTGTGTCTCTCCTTTGGTCACGCTGCCCGACCGTGGCCGGAAACCGGTTGATCCTTGACCGATCGGACGTACATCCAGAACGAATCCCGCATACCTCGGCGGAATAAGTGGCCGGAGGTAACCGCCCACTCGCCAGAGCCCCATTCGTACGCTGCGATCTTCGAAGGTATACCAGAAGTTCCGGCACGTTCTCCAGCAAAGGGGACGAATCGAAACACAGTGCGCCGAACGCTGGAGGGCCACCTGCACCCGGAGTAGCCAGGAATCGGCCGCGCGGTCGATTGTCGGGCGGGTACCGGAAACCGTGCGAACCTGATGCGGTGAACACGTATCGGCACGCCATCGACATCGAACCGTTCACCATCGCCGTCACGGACGAGGTACTGGCGGATCTGCGCGACCGCATCCGGCGCACCCGCTGGCCCGCCGCCGCCCCGGGAGCCGCATGGTCGCAGGGCACCGATGTGGACTATCTGCGCGAGGTCCTCGCCTACTGGGCTGAGGATTTCGACTGGCGTGCGCGGGAGCGCGCGTTGAACCGGTTCCACCACTTCCGCGCCCGGATCGGCGATGTCGACGTCCACTTCGTCCACCACAGGGCCGCGTCCGGAACCGGCATCCCATTGGTGCTCACGCACGGCTGGCCGAGTACCTTCGTGGAACTTCTCCCGCTGGTGCCGCTGCTCACCGATCCCGCGGCGCACGGTATCGACGGACCGGCTTTCGACGTGGTTATTCCTTCACTACCCGGCTACGGATTCTCCAGCAGGCCACCACGCGCGGTGACAATGCGCGATACCGCCGCACTGTGGCACCGGCTGATGCGTGGTCTTGGCTACCGGCGCTACGGGGTGCAGGGCGGGGACTTCGGTTCCGGGATCGGCACCTTTCTCGGTGTGGACGAACCGGAATCCGTGCTCGGCCTGCACTTGAGCAATATCGAGCTCGATCCCTACCTCGGTGCGGACGCGCCGCCGCTGACCGAGGCCGAGCGGGCCTTCATCGAGCAGGAACGGGATTTCGCCGAGCGGGAGGGCGGCTACAACGCGGTCCAGTCGACCGCGCCGCAGACCCTCGGCTACGCCCTCAACGACTCCCCGGCCGGTCTCGCCGCGTGGCTGCTGGAGAAGTGGCGGTCCTGGTCGGACTCGGGCGGCGACATCGAGTCCCGGTTCTCCAGGGACTTCCTGCTCACCACGATCACCCTGTTCTGGGTGACCGCCACCATCACCGAGTCGATGCGCGACTTCCACGACAACCGTGACTGCCATGCCGCCCGCACGGCGACCGACCGGGTTCGGGTGCCCACGGCCGTCGGCCTGTTCGGCAACGAGTTCGCACACGGCGGGGCCCCGCCCCGGTCCTGGGCCGAACGGCTCTACGACCTTCGCCGGTGGACCGTCCTGCCCTCCGGCGGGCATTTCGCCGCGGCCGAGGAACCGTGGCTGCTGGCCAGGGACATCGCCGCCTTCTTCGCCGAGCTCCCGGTTGGTCCCTGGTAACGGGTCCGCGCCGGACCGCCCCGTTTGCGCGGACAGCCAGGGGCTGCATACTCGGCCGGGTAGCCGACAGCGAGTGTGATCCCGAGGATGTGCGTGCCGAGGAACAGACGAGGATCCAACGACTTCCGGTACACCGGCGCGGCCAGGTGCACCGGCTGCCAGCAGCGCGCCGTCATCCCCACCGAGGCCGATGCCGACCGGTTCGTGGCCAAGTCCGAGGGAGGGCTACGCAAGCAGCGCTGCCCGCACGGCAACGGCTGGCACCTGATCAATCCCGAGTACCAACGACGTCGACGAGCACACAGGTGATGTTGTCCGGCCCGCCGCCGGCATTGGCCAGGTCGATCAGCGCGCAGGCCGCCGCCTCCGGCTCTGGCCGGGCCAGCAGGGTCTCCGCCACGGCCTCGTCGGAGATCACGTCGGTCAGCCCGTCCGAGCACAACAGGTACCGGTCCCCGGCCAGCGCGTCCTGCGCAAAGAGATCGGGTTCGGCGGAGCCCTCCCCCTGTAGCGCCCGCATCAGCACCGACCGGCGCGGATGCGCCGCGGCCTGCTCGGCGGAGACCTTGCCGTCGTCCAGCAACGCCTGCACCAGGGTGTGATCCCGGCTCAGCTGGCGCAGCGTCCCCTCCCGCAGCAGGTAACAGCGGGAGTCACCGACGTGGGCGATGGCGAACCGCGCGCCGTCCCAGAGCATCGCGGTGAGCGTGGTGCCCATCCCCTGCAACCGCGTGTCCCGCGCGACCAGCTCAGCGAGGCGGCCCGCGGCGTCGGTCACACCGGTGGCGAGCACGGCCAGCGGATCGAGATCACGCAGGCCGCCCGTGGCGCGGCCGGTGGCGAGGGCCTTGCTGAGCCCGCCGTCCAGGTCGGCCATCGCGGCGGTCGCGGTGGAGCTGGCGACCTCGCCGAACACGTGCCCGCCGATACCATCGGCGACCGCGAACACCCGCTCACCCGCGAAGGCGGCGTCCTCGTTCGACTTGCGTCGCACCCCGGCATCGGACCGGACCGCGTACCGCAACGCCAACCCCGTATCGTATGTCATGGTCACCAGTACATCACTGGTTGATTCAGTTCACAAGCACATCCCCTGTGGACCGTAAGCTAACTGTGAACTATGGTCGTCGCCATGAGTCACGACACCACCGTGAACGCGGGTGATATCGCGCGGCTCGTGCACGTCGGCAAGGCAGCGGTGAGCAACTGGCGGCGCAGGCACGAGGACTTCCCGCGGCCCGTCGGCGGTACGGCTTCCAGTCCGCGGTTCTCCCTGCGCGAGGTGGAGGACTGGCTGCGCCGCAACGGCAAGTCCTACGAGGTCTCGCTGGCCGACCGTGTGTGGCAACGGCTCCGTGCCAGCACCGACGACCTTGGGCTCGGCAGGCTGGTGGGCAGCGCGGGCGCGCTGCTGCTGAGCAGGCAGGGCGGCACACCCGCCGCGGAGGACCAGCAGGCCGAACCGATCGGCACCGAGCTGGGGGATCTGCTCACCGCGCTGGCCGCCGAGCGGGGCGCCGTGGAGGCCTTCGAGTTCCTCTGCCGCCGCTACCTCGAGGAGCACTCCAGGCGGCTGTCGGTCACTCCCTCGGAGGTGGCGAACCTGCTCACCCGGCTGGTCAGCCCCAGGGGCGGCACGGTGTTCGACCCGGCATGCGGCGCGGGCACCTTGCTGCTTGCGGGCGGGGCGCGGCAGGCGCTCGGGCAGGACAGCGACCCGGATCTCGCCCGGATCGCCGCCATGCGGCTGCTGCTGCGTGGCGTGGACGCCACCGTGCTCGCCGGGGACTCGCTGCGCCAGGACGCCTTTCCCGGGACGCACGCGGACGCCGTGGTCTGCGACCCTCCGTTCAACGAACGCGCGTGGGGACATCCGGAGCTGGCCGGTGACCTGCGGTGGGAGTACGGCCTGCCGCCACGCGGCGAACCCGAACTCGCCTGGGTGCAGCACTGCCTCGCCCACGTCCGGCCCGGCGGGCTGGTGGCGGTCCTGATGCCGGGGGCGGCCGCGGGCCGCAGGCCGGGGAAACGCATTCGCGGGAACCTGCTGCGCGCGGGCGCGTTGCGGGCGGTGGTGAGCCTGCCGGACTCCGGCCCGGACCTGTGGCTGTTGCGCAGGCCCGAGCCGGGAGAACGACCACCCTCCCGGGTGCTGTTGCTGGTGGCCGAGGACCTCGCCGAGGTTGCCACGGCCTGCCTGCGCCAGCTGCGTGACCCCGAAGCCGAGCAGGCGGTACCGATCCTCGAGCTGCTGGACGACGAGGTGGACCTGAGCCCGGCGCGGTACCAGCTGCGCCACGAGGGCAGCGCGGTGCTGGAGGAGTTCACCGAGGTGGCGGCGCAGCTGACCGCGCTTTCCCTGGAAGTGCCCGGCCTGACCAGCCGGGACGGATCCGGGGACGCGCCCTTCACCACGGTAGGAGAGCTGGCGAGGGAGGGCATGCTGACCATCCAGCACGCCCCGGCGCGCAACAGTCCGGCCGACGATGGTGACCTCGCGATGCTGACCACCGAGGACCTGCTGACCGGCGGCCCGCCCTCCGGCCGCACCGCCGAGCACCCCGGCCAGGTCATGGTGGAGCCGGGCGATGTGGTCGCCTCCGCCTCGGGCGCGGCGCGGGTGGCCGAGACGGCCGCGGTACTCGGCCCCCATCTGGCCCGCTACCGGGTCGAGGCTGACCTACTGGACCCCGACTTCCTGGCCGGGATCCTGCGCGCGGCCGCGCAGTGGGCGCCGCGCGGCTCCGGCCGGATCGACCCGCGGCGTGCCCGGCTCCCCCGCCTTCCGCTCGACCAGCAGCGCCGCTACGGCGCGGCGTTCCGGCAGCTGACTCGGCTGGAGGACGCGGCGAGGCAGGCGAGCACGCTGGTGGGCACCCTGGTCCGGCTGGGCTTCGGCGGGCTGGCAGGCGGCCGGCTGGCACCCCGGGACTGACGGGGTGCGGCGATGCTGATCGCGGACCGTTACCGGCTGGACGAGCTCCCGCTTGGCAGGAGCGGCATGGGCGCGGTCCACGCGGGTTACGACACACACCTGGACCGCAGGGTGGCGGTGAAGTTCCTGCACCTGCCCGGTGGGCCGGACGAGGAACTGGAGCAGCGATTCGTCCGGGAGGCCCGGATCCTGGCCCGGCTGGAACACCCAGGGGCGCCGGTTCTCTATGACTTCGGCATGTTCGACGCGCGGCTGTTCCAGGTGATGCAGTTCATCGAGGGGGTCACCATCGCCGATCTGCTCGGCGAGCACGGCCCGGTCCCGGTGCCCTGGGCCGCGGCGATCGCCGCGCAGGCCTGCGCCGTGCTGGCCGCGGCACACGAACTGGAGATCTGCCATCGTGACCTGAAGCCCACCAACCTGATGCTCTGCCCGGACGGCAGCGTGAAGGTGCTGGACTTCGGGCTGGCGATCCTGCGCGAGTCCGATGTAGCGCAGTTCACCAGGGCGGGTCAGATCCTCGGCACCCCCGCCTACATGGCGCCGGAGCAGATCCGGCACGGGGTTGCCGGGCCACGCAGCGACCTTTACGCGCTGGGCTGCGTGCTGCACGAGATGCTCACCGGGCGGCAGCTGTTCAGCGGGCCGACCGCGTATGCGGTGTTCGAGCGGCAGGTGAACGACGAACCGCCACCGGTACCGGAGGCACCGCCCGAGCTGGCCACCTTGCTGCACGAGCTGTTGCGGAAGGACCCGGCCGACCGGCCCGCCGACGCCGGTGTGCTGTACGAGCGCCTGCAGCCGCTGGCATCCGCTCTACCGCCCCTGCCAGGTTTCCTGCACCCGCCCACGGTCCCCAGCCCTGGCCGGATGTACGCGCGGATCCTCGGCAGGATGGTCCAGGGTGATCACTGATCGGCGAGCATCTTCCGGAAGTCCCAGCTGTTGATCTTCTCCGGGGTGACCCTGAGCCAGCCGTGCCGCTCGTCGTATGGCGTCTCCTCGATGCCGAAGTACTTGCGTGCGAACAACTTCTCCGGCTCCACCAGCTCGGGGTAGTCCTGTCCGGTTCGGGGCGCCTCGCCCACCTGCTCGGCCACGCCGGTGATCTCCACCCCGCGTAGCTCGAAGTACTCGTGACCGGAGTCGACCAGTATGGCGATCCGGGGGTCCCGTCGCAGGTCCACCCAGCGCTGGCTGTCGGTGATCGAGTACAACCACAGCGCCCGCTCGTGCCAGACGAACCACAGCGCGGTGACATGCGGCCCGCGATCGTTCACCGTGGCCACCCGGCAGGTGCGCTCCGCGGCGAGGTAGGCGTCGATCTCCTCCGCGGACATCGCCACCCTGCGGCTGCGCCGTTGCGGCTTGAGTTGCTGACCGGTCACGATCCACCTCGCTCTCGGTGTGGCACGGGGCATGCGATGCCATGCCACCTTGATGCCACTCTGCCAACAGGTTGTATCACTCGTGCTAAACAACACAACCGCCGACGACGGTCGGGTAGCGTACGGCCGCCGATCCGACGACACTGTGCTGGCGAAACTGTCCTGGCGGTACGGCGCCCGGGAGGTGACCCATGCCCGCACGCAACCCCCTGCGCTGGCTGGTGCGTTGGGCGGACTGGTTCGAGCTCCGCGGTGTGTACGTGCCCGGCGAGGACAAGCAGGCCGTGGACCCCTGGCGCGACTTCGGGTGGCTGATCGTCGCCTGGCTGGCCGGGCTCGGCATGTTCATCCTGTTCTTCGCGCTCGCGGTGTGACCGGTGGACGGGGACGGCGGCTGCAGATGTGGCACCGAGGTGACGATTGTCACCCGTGGTGCCATTCCGATCACGGATGAGACACGGGCCGACACCAGCTCCGCTTCAACCCCCCTTTCCCGCTCGCACCCGATCGCATGTCCCGACAGAGTGGAGCAGGCCTCGATGGCTACCGCCATCCAATGGATGTAGCACCTACAGCAAACGGAGTAAGGAGTGGCGCCTGTGCGAATGCTGAGGCCCGCCCTGGCCGCTTGCCTGCTGGTGGTCGCGACGGCGTGCACCACGCCGGCCGCGAGCGACGACGCGTCTTCCCCGAGTGAGACCAGCGAATCGTCCGAGTACGACAAACGGACGCCGACCGAGCAAACGGTGAGTTTCGGCAAGGACTACAAGTTCACCTCCGGGATCACCGTCGCCGTGTCCGAACCGAAGTCCTTCCGCCCGAGCAGTGCGGCCTACCCGCAGTCCGACCGCGCCGTGTCGTTCGAGATCTCGCTCTACAACGACGGTCCGCAGCCCTACCGGCTGTCCCAGCTGTCTGTGGAGGGCATCGTGGACGAGGAGCCCGCCAAGCAGGTGGTGGACGCGACCCAGGGGTTCAACGGCCTGACCGAGGCCGACAAGGACCTGCCGCCGAAGCGGAACGTCCGGATGACGGTGGCCTTCGCGGTTCCCCCCGAGCCGACCTCGTTCTGCCTGCGGCTGCGGCCCCGGACCGGGAGCGAGGCCACCGCCATCTACGCGGGCTCCGTCTGATCGCCCGGAAACCATGTCGGTGCCGCCCGGTACGGTGCACCCCATGACCACCGAACAGCGTCGGCTCTCCCCCGGTGACCCGGCTCCCGGGTTCACCCTCCCGGACAGCGCGGGCAACGAGGTGTCCCTCGCGGACTTCCGGGGCCGCTCCGTCGTCGTGTACTTCTACCCGGCCGCGGGCACGCCCGGGTGCACCAAGCAGGCCTGTGACTTCCGGGACAACCTGGCCGAACTGGACGGTGCCGGTTACCAGGTGCTCGGCATCTCGCCGGACAAGCCGGAGAAGCTGGCCAAGTTCGTCGAGGCCGAGCAGTTGACCTTCCCGCTGCTGTCCGACCCGGACAAGACTGTACTCACCGAGTGGGGCGCGTTCGGCGAGAAGAAGAACTACGGCCGGGTGGTGCAGGGGGTCATCCGCTCGACCTTCGTGGTGGACGCGGAGGGCAACATCGCCAAGGCGCTCTACAACGTCCGCGCCACCGGGCACGTGGCCAAGTTGCTGCGCGACCTGGACATCGCGAGCTGACCTCCATCACCCTCCTGCCGGATTGTCCGGCCTGTCCGCCCAGGGCACGATCCCAGCGAACGCGGACGGGGAGGGGTCATCACAGGTCTGGAGGGGGCGGCGCTCAGGCTCGGCTCCGCCATCGCGACGCAGGCGGGGCGGTCCTGGTTGCAGCGTCGCAGGGCACGATTCGAGCGCGCCGCGAGCCTGACCGAGCTGGCCGAGGCCGAGCTGGCGAGCCCGCTGCAACGGCGCAAGCTGGAGAACCTCCTCGACCGGATCGGCAACCAGGTCACCGAACAGCTGGAACCGGTGCTGCACGAGTTCTCCGGCGACCTGCCGGAGAACGAGGCCGCCGCGGCGGTCCTCGCGGTGCTGGACGTCCTCGGTGAGGCGGATCTCACCGACGAGGCGTTGCTCGCCGATGACGCCGATGCCGAGCAACTCGCCCGCAGGCTGCGCGGGCAGTTTCCGGACCGTGCACGGCAGGTCAGCCTGGCCGAGCGGGCACGGCCGCTGTACGAACTTGCGCTCGACCAGGCCTGTCGTCACCTGGTGCAGGTGATCCGTTACCTGCCGGCCTTCCGGTCCACGGCGCTGGCCGAGGTGCTCGCCAGGCTGACCACCCAGTCCGAACGACTGGACGAGCTGCTGGCCCGGTTACCGCGGACCAGCCTGTTCGCACCCCAGGGCACCGACCTGGACGTGGCGTTCCGTGGAAGGTACCTGGAGTGCCTTGCCGCCCGGCTGGACCGGCTGGAGTTGCTCGGCCTGCCGATGGACGAGCAGCCCGCGCTGCCGTTGACCGTGGCGTATCTCAGCCTCAGGGTGTCCACCGAGAACGACCGGCCACGGGACCGCCGGATCGCCGCCGAATGGTTCGAGTCGACGGGCACGGCACACCACACGGACGGCGTTCCGGTGGAGAACGCCATCGGCGACTCGCAACGGACCCTGCTGCGCGGCGACGCGGGCTCCGGCAAGACCACGCTCCTGCACTGGCTCGCGGTGACGGCGGCCCGGCACGGCTTCACCGGCGCCCTCGCGGAGTGGAACGGCTGCGTGCCTTTCCTGATCCAGTTGCGCAGCTTCAGCGCCGGGGACCTGCCTGCCCCGGAGGAGTTCGTGCCGCACGCGGCGAAGGCCATCGCGGGCGCGATGCCGGAGGGCTGGGTCCATCGGCGGCTCGAGGACGGCACGGCGTTGTTGCTCGTGGACGGCGTGGACGAGGTTCCCGCTGCGCGGCGCCGGGAGGTGAAAGCGTGGCTGCGGGACCTTGTCGGCACCTTCCCCGGGATGCGGGTCGTGGTGACCTCACGGACCGCGGCGGCAGACCGTCGCTGGCTCGCCGAGGAGGAGTTCGCCACGGTCACCCTCGAGCCGATGAGCCCACGCAATGTGCTGACCTTCGTGGAACGCTGGCACGAGGCAGCCAGTGGGACGCACGTTGCCGAGGCGGCGGAGGCACAGCGCAGGCTGCGCGGCCAGCTGGAGCGGCCGCATCTGCGCGAGCTCGCCGCCACCCCGTTGTTGTGCGCCATGTTGTGTGCCCTGAACCTGGCGCACCGTTCCGAGCTGCCGCGCAACCGGATGGACCTGTACGACAAGGCACTGGCCATGTTGCTGCACCTGCGTGATGCCGAGCGGGGTATTTCCGGACTGCTCACCGACACGGAGAAGAAGGTCCTGTTGCGGGACCTGGCGTGGCGGTTGACCCTGGCGAATCGGGTGGAACTGACCAGGGACAACACCCTGGTACACCTGCGGCAGAAACTGCCCGGGATGCCCAATGTGGACGCCGAGCCGGAGGCCCTGCTGAACCACCTGCTGGAACGCAGCGGGGTGCTGCGGGAGCCGGTTCCCGGCAAGGTGGACTTCGTGCACCGTACCTTCCAGGAGTACCTCGCCGCGGACGAGGCGGTGCAGCAGCATCACATCGACACGTTGGTGGCGCACGCGCATCTGGACACCTGGCGGGAGACCGTCGTGATGGCCTGCGGGCACGCGACCGCCCGGCAGGCCGCCCAGCTGCTCGGCGGGATCCTGGACCGCGCCGAGGAAAACCGGCCCCACGCGCGCAGGCTACGGTTACTGGCCGCCGCCTGCCTGGAAACCGTGCAGGATGTGGAGCCCGCCGTTCGGTCCAGAGTGGATGGTTTGGTCGAACGGCATCTGGTACCACCTCGGAACGTGCGGGAGACCCGTTCGCTGGCGAGTATCGGCCACCGCGTGCTGCGGCACCTGCCGACGGACCTGAGCGAACTGTCCGAGGCCAAGGCGGTGGCCACGGCCCGGACGGTCGCGCTCACCTGCAGCTCCGAAGCACTGCCCCGGCTCGCCCGGTACGCCCAGGATCCACGACCCTCGGTCCAGTATCAGATCGCGGATGCATGGCAGTACTTCGACCCCGAACGCTTCGCCGAGGAAGTACTCGCCGACTCACCGCTGGCCCATGGACACCTCATCGTCCACTCGCGACGGTTGCTGCCGTTCACCGGCCGACTACGACGTCTCAGATCACTCTGGATAATGCTTCCCCAGCGCGAACCGCTCGACGACCTGGAATCACTATCGGACCAGGAACACGTCACGAACATCAATGTTCATCTCAATCCGGGACGGACCGTCAGCCTCGCGGCACTGGAAGCGCATCGGCGGATCGAGTACCTGATCCTGCGTGACGCCGCCGAGATCACCGACACCAGCGTACTGAGTAAACTGGACAACCTGATCTCGCTCATCCTGGCGCCGACGCACCCGTGGCAGGACATCAGCTTCGTTTCGACAACAAGGAACCTCGACCTGCTGAGTCTCGGCAGCCTCGTCAGGGTGAGCGACTACAATATTCTGTCCGAACTTCGCAAGCTTCGCCTGCTCGAACTCTCCGAATACACCGAGGAAGCCCTCCACCGCACCCGGCCACTGCCACACATCTCCGAGATCAACCTGTACGACCCCGTCTGCCGGCACGACGTCGGCAAGCTGTCAGGGACGTTCCCGGGGATCAGGAGGCTACGCCTGATCGACTACGGTCAGTTCGACCTGACGGAGCTACCCGCCTGGCCCCTGAACGAACTGGTCCTGAGCGGGACCACGGTACCTGACCTGACGCCCCTGACTCGATTTCCGCTGCACACGGTCCGGCTGGTCCGGTTCCCCGGTACGGTTGACCTCAGCCCGCTGGCAGAACTGGACATCCGGCTACGACTGGATCGCAAGGGACACTACCGTGGCCTGCGCAAACTCGGCCCGGGCGTCAAGATCAAGTACGTCGACTGACCCGCCAGCGCAGCAGGTGGACGAACACCTCGGCGTCCGGTACCGGAAGCATCCACTCCCCCGCGTCCGAGGCGAGCAGCACCGCCGGTCCCGCCGAGGTGTGCACGGCGGAGTCGTCGGAAAGCCGTAGCCACGGGATCCGCTGCCCGGTGTCCGGCAGCATCGTGGGCCGCGCGCCACGTAACCGGTCGAACGGCAGGCTGCCGTAGGCGGTGGGTCCACCGCGCCCCTTGTGCCGCCGTGCCGACCACTCCACCCGGTCCCCCGCGATGGCCACCGAACCGGAGAACAGGCCCAGGTCCGCGATGCGGGCGCGGAACGCCACGGTGAACGGGGTGGCCCCGAGTTCGGGGCACGGCGGAAACAGCAGGACCCGGTGCGCCCGGTGCGCGAACACGAAACCGAGGACCAGCAGCGTGAGTTGCAGCAGGAACACGACGCTCGCGCCGACCGTCGCGAGCGTCGTTCCCGCGTTCATGGCCATCCCGACCGCGGGGATGCCGCCGAGCAGCAACTGGCACCCACCGGCGAGGAACGCGGCACGTCCCCACCGCGGCGGCTCGTAGCGCAACGAGCGCAGGCTGCCGAGCAGGATCACGGCGGGCAACGCGGTGCCGAGCACCGGCAGCACCAGCCACCACGCGACGCCCTGACCGGCCACGGCGATCGACACACGCTCAGGCAGGTCACCACGAACATCAGCGGGCAGACGACCAGACCCGCCAGCAGGTAGGACCGTGCGCGGGTCCATCTCGGCTGCAGCATCCGCGCCACCTGGCCTTCGGTGACACCGGGCATCGTGACGGGAACGAGCACGGCCGGAACCCTAGCAGCGGGTCAGCCGGGTAGTTACGGAAGGTGACGGACGGCAGACTGGGTGCGCGTGGATGGCAAACGCGTGCGCGTGGGGAGCAAACACGCGGATGTGCGCGGCAAACACGGTCAGGCGAGCTCGTGCAGGTAGGGCAGCAGCTCACGCAGGGCAAGGCCGCGATGTGAGACGGCGTCCTTCTCCGCCGAACCGAGCTCGGCCGAGGTGCGGGTCTCCCCCTCGGGGACGAAGATCGGGTCGTAGCCGAAACCGTTGGTGCCACGGGGTTCCCAGGCGATCTCACCGCCCCAGTCGCCGTACACCACGGTCTCCCCGCCACCGGGGACCACCAGCGCGGCGGCGCAGACGAAGCCCGCTCCCCTTCGCTCATCCGGCACGTCGGCGAGCTGGGCGAGCAGTAACTCGAGGTTGGCCTTGTCGTCGCCGTGCCGGCCGGACCAGCGCGCGGACAGCACACCCGGCATGCCGTTCAGCGCGTCCACCACCAGGCCGGAGTCGTCCGCGACGCTGGGCAGCCCGGTGGCCTCCGCGGCGGCACGCGCCTTGAGCAGCGCGTTCTCCTCGAAGGTCGCGCCGGTCTCGGCGACCTCCTCGAACTCCGTCACATCGGCCAGCCCGAGCACCTCCAGGCCCTCGATGCCCTCGGCCGCCAGGATCCGGCGCAGCTCGGTCAGCTTGCCCTCGTTACGGGTGGCCAGCAGCAGTTTGCTCACTTGGTGCCCTTCGACTTCTTCCCCGCTGGTTGCGGCTCCGGCAGCTCACCGGGATACGGCAGCGCGAGCGCCTCCTCCTGCTTGCGGGCAAGCTCCGCGCATCCGGCGAGCGCCACGTCCAGCATCTTGTCCAAAGTAGACCGGGTGAAGGTGGCACCCTCGGCGGTGCCCTGCACCTCGATCAGGGTGCCCGCATCGGTGGCCACCACGTTGGTGTCCACCTCGGCCCGCGAATCCTCCTCGTAGGGCAGGTCCAGCCGTACCCTGCCGTCCACCACGCCGACGCTCACCGCGGACACCGCTGCCGAAAGCGGCTTCGGGTCGGCGAGCCTGCCTGCGGCGGCGAGCCAGGTGATCGCGTCGGCCAGCGCCACGTAGCCCCCGGTGATCGCCGCGGTCCGGGTGCCGCCGTCGGCCTGGATCACGTCGCAGTCGATCACGATCGTGTTCTCCCCGAGCGCGGCCAGGTCGATGCAGGCCCGCAGGGACCGCCCGATCAGCCTGCTGATCTCGTGCGTGCGCCCGCCGATCCGGCCCTTCACCGACTCCCGGTCACTGCGGGTGTTGGTGGCCGATGGCAGCATCGCGTACTCGGCGGTGACCCAGCCCAGCCCGGAGCCGCTGCGCCACCGCGGGACACCCTCGGTCACGCTGGCCGCGCAGAGCACCCTGGTGTCGCCGAACTCGATGAGCACCGAGCCCGCGGGCCACTGCTGGAATCCGCGGGTGATCCGTACCTCGCGGAGCTGGTCGTCGTTCCTGCCGTCTTTTCGCGCCACGGGTGCACTCTAAACCCACATCGAAATCACTGAAGAAACCCGTCCGGCGCGGCCTGGACCAGTAGAGTCCCGCTGATCACTTTCGAAGGAGGTCAGATGACTCGCATGCGGTCCGCCGTCGCCACGGCGTTGATCACCGCCCTGTGCCTCGCCGGTGCACCGGCCGTCACCTCGGCGGCCGAGCACCGCGGCCCCGCCGACTGCGCGGCCGCGCTCGACTGCACGGCCGAGGAGATCAACCTGATGTCGATGTCGCAGCGGCTGGAGTTCGTCCAGCTGATGTCCAGCGGACCCGCCGCGGAGGTCGTCCCCGGCTATGCCCCGCGCTGGGGCAACATCGAGGGCATCATCGACTTCTTCCGGGACAACGGTATGGGCGCGCCGGGCACCTGGGTATCCTATGTGGACGCCGGGATCGTCGAGGGCATCGAGCGCGGGATCGCCATCGCGCTCGGCCGCGGCGAGGACACCTTCGGCAACCCCGGCTCGCAGCTGTGGGCGAACTACCTGACCCGGCTGGCCGGCGGCGAGCTGCGCAACCGCTCCGCGCACGACCGCGCCTGGAGCGAGGCCGAGCAGGCCTCAACCGAGCACGGCGTTGCCCTCGCCGAGGAGGTGCACGGGCAGACCGCGACCGCGGTGGAACAGCGGTTCTTCGCCTTCTCCGAGTTCTACCGGTGGACGCTGCGCAACCGGCCGATGCTGCTGGACATCCTCTCCCCGCCGGTCGAGCCCGGTGAGCAGGAGCAGCTCACCTTCCTGGACTGGTTCACCGACGTCACCAATCCCACACCCAGCCGCAAGGGTGCCGAACTGGCCTACGACCTCGCCGAGTTCGACCTGCCCGGCGGCACCACCAGCATGCTGCTGCTGTTCAAGGCGTACTTCGACGAGCTGTGGGACGACTACCTGGCCGACCGCGTCTAGACCTCGTAGACGGCGCCCTGCTCGGCCACCAGCGCGCCGGGGAACTCCGCCTCGGCCTCGGCAAGCACCGCGGCCGGGTCGGTCCACGGGGCGATATGGGTCAGCAGCAACCGCTGGGCGCCTGCCAGCCTGGCCAGCTCGCCCGCCTGCCTGCCGGAGAGATGCACCCCCGGCGGCCGGGCGGGCGAGTCCGTCCAGGACGCCTCGGCAAGCAGCAGGTCCACATCCCTGGCCAGGTCCTCGACCGCGGCGCACGGACCGGTGTCGCCGGTGTAGGCCAGGGTCCGGCCGCCATGGCTGATCCGGACCCCGAATGCCTCCGTCGGATGATCCATCGGGAAGCAGGTCACCTCGAACGGCCCGATCGTCCTGGCCGTGGTGGAGAGCGGGTGGAACTCGTACACGTCGGACAGATCGGTCTCCTGCCGCTCCGACTCGTGCGGCGCGTAGGCGTTGGCCAGCCGTGCCGGCGTCTCCGCGGGGCCGTACACCGGCAACCTGCGCGGGCGCCGGTCGTACGGCGCGGCCGGATGGTAGCGGCGCAGCACGGTCAGCGCGCTGAAGTCGGCGCAATGATCCGGGTGCAGATGCGAGAGGAGCAGCGCATCCAGCTCGAACGGATCCCGCAGGGCCTGCAGTTCGGCCAGGGTGCCGTTGCCGAGCTCGAGGCCGAGCAGGAATCCGTCCGCCTCAACCAGGTAACCCGATGCCGCCGCATGCGGGCCCGGAATGCTGCCCGCACAGCCGAGAATGGTCAGTCGCACGCCCGACACCCTATGCGCCGGAACAAGTCCTCACCCGGCAACGGGAGCCAGCACACCCGGCGCGAAGCCCATGAACCGCCGGGCGAGCCGGGTGAACGGTTCGGGCGAACCGGTCGCCACGAACTCGTGCTGGGGCTGAATGTCCCGGTCGGACAGCAGATCCCGCTCGGTGAGCACCCGCACGACGTCCTTCGCGGTCTCCTCCGCACTGGAGACCAACGTCACGTCCTGGCCCATGACGATCTGCAGCACACCGGTGAGCAACGGGTAGTGCGTGCAGCCGAGCACGAGGGTGTCCACCTCCGCCCGTAGCAGCGGTTCGAGGTAGCCCTGCGCCAGGCCGAGCACCTGCCGCCCGGAGGTGATCCCGCGCTCCACGAAGTCCACGAACCGGGGGCAGGCCACGGTACTCACCCACACGTCCCTGGCCGCGGCGAAGGCGTCGTCGTAGGCCCGGGATCGCACCGTGCCCTCGGTGCCGATCACCCCGATCCGCCCGGAGTGGGTCGCCGCGACCGCCCTGCGCACGGCGGGTAGCACCACCTCGATCACCGGCACGTCGTAGCGCTCCCGCGCGTCCCGCAGGCAGGCGGCCGAGGCCGTGTTGCAGGCGATCACCAGCGCCTTCACCCCGTCCGCCACCAGCCCGTCCAGCGCGGACAGCGCCAGTTCGCGGACCCGAGCAATGGGCAGCGGGCCGTAGGGGTTGTGCGCGGTGTCCCCGACGTAGCGCAGCCGCTCGGCGGGCAGCTGCTCGAGCAGGGCGCGGGCCACCGTCAGGCCGCCGACGCCGGAGTCGAACACGCCGATCGGGGCATCCGGGCTTGGGCTCACGCCCCGAGATTACCGGGCGCGGGCGGGCCACCCGCCTGCTTGCGCCCCCTGGCGCGGTCCGCCCTTGCCACCAGCCAGGCGGCGAGGACACCGGCCAGCGCCCCGAACAGGTGGCCCTGCCAGGAGATCCCCGGGTTGCCAGGCAGCAGGCCCCAGAGCATGCCGCCCCAGAGGAACAGCAGTACCGCGGCCACGATCAGCTGCCCGGCGCTGCGGTTGAAGATCCCGCGCACCAGCAGGAAGGCCAGCCAGCCGAAGGCGAGGCCGGACGCACCCACCGTGTAGGCGTCCGCCGGCCCCAGCAGCCACACGCCGAGCCCACCCACGATCCAGATGGTTGCGGTCACCACGGCCCACCGCGCCAGCCCGCTGGCCATCGCCAGGAAGCCGAACACCAGCACCGGCACCGTGTTGCTGAGCAGGTGGCCCCAGCCCGCGTGCAGCAGCGGCGCCCACACGATGCCGTCCAGGCCGGACAGCGTGCGGGCCATGATGCCGCCGTGGTCGAGCTCGGCCGGGATGATCACATCCGCCAGCTCGACCAGGTACAGCAGGGCGGTGAAGGCCACCGCCACGATGGCCGCCGCCTTGGTGTTGGCCGGCAGGACACGCTTGGTGGACTCCTCGGCCGGCTTCCCGGAAGGTGCTGGTTGCGCTGGCGGGTAACTCACACCACCAGGCTACGAGCCTGCCGGCGACCCTGCCTCGGGAGAAAACCCTGAGATCAGCGTCTGAGAGCCGCTGGGACCTGCGGTGACGGCAGGAGGAACGCGCTCGGCGCAGCCCACGGGCGGCGAGGCGGGGCGCCTGACCTGCGGAGGTGACGACCGTGACCGGAGTCCTAGCCTCGCCGAGCCGATCGTGTCGCGCGTTTCCAAACAGGCACTGAGATCACTCGCCCGCCCGGTGCGGGCGGCAGTGGCGCCCTGCCCAGGGCATAACCCGCGGCGGCCTCGACGTGCAGCCGGGTGGTCGGGAAGGTGGGCACCGGGCTGTCCTGCGGCCCGACCAGCAGCTCGATCTCGGTGCAGCCGTAGATCATGCCCTGCGCACCAGCCGCCACCAGCCTGGCCATCACCTCGCGGTAGGCCTGCCGGGACTCCTCGGTGACCACCCCGAGCACCAGTTCCTGGTAGATGATCCGGTGCACCCGCTCACGATCCTCCGGTTCGGGGACCAGCACCTCGAGGCCGTGCGCGGCGAGCCGGTCGCGATAGAACGGCTGCGCCATGGTGAACCCGGTACCGAGCAGACCGACCCGCCGCAGGCCCGCCCGGATGATCGAGTCGGCACAGGCATCGGCCAGGTGCAGCAGCGGGATGTCCAGGCCCTCGGCGAGCAGGTCGGCGACCTTGTGCATGGTGTTCGTGCACAGCACCAGCACCTCGGCCCCGGCCCGCCGCAGCGCGGTGCCCGCCGCGAGCAGCGCCTGCCCCGCGTCCTCCCACCTTTCCTCGGCCTGCATCCGCTCGATCTCGGCGAAGTCAACCGAGTAGAGCACGCAGCGCGCCGAGTGGAAGCCGCCGAGCGTATCCCGTACGGACTCGTTCAGCAGCCGGTAGTACTCAGCCGAGGACTCCCAGCTCATCCCGCCCAGCAGGCCGATGGTCTTCACCCGGCCAGCCAATCAGGCCCAGAGCTGGCCGTCCAGCCGCTCGGCGGCCTCGTCGAGGGAGCCGCTGTAGGCGCCGGTGGAAAGGTACTTCCAGCCCGCGTCGGCGACCACGAACGCCACATCGGCCTGCTCGCCCTTGGCCGCGGCCTTCTCGGCGACGGCCAGCGCGGCGTGCAGCACCGCGCCGGTGGAGATGCCGGCGAAGATGCCCTCGTGCTCCAGCAGCTCGCGGGTGCGCCGCAGGGCGTCGTAGGCGCCGACCGAGTAGCGGCCGGTGAGCACGTCCGGGTCGTACAGCTCGGGTACGAAGCCCTCGTCCAGGTTGCGCAGGCCGTACACCAGCTCGCCGTAGCGCGGCTCGGCCGCGACGATCTGCACCCCCGGCTTGTTCTCGTGCAGGTACCTGCCGACCCCGACCAGGGTGCCGGTGGTGCCGAGACCGCCGACGAAGTGGGTCACGGTCGGCAGGTCCTTGAGCAGTTCGGGGCCGGTCCCCGAGTAGTGCGCCTCGATGTTGGCCGGGTTGCCGTACTGGTAGAGCAGCACCCAGTCCGGGTTGGCCTCGGCCAGCTCCTTGGCCCTGCGCACGGCCTCGTTGGATCCGCCAGCGGCCGGGGAGAACACGATCCGGGCGCCGTAGGCCTGCAGCAACTGCCTGCGCTCGGCCGAGGTGTTCTCCGGCATCACGCACACCAGGCCGTAGCCCTTGAGCTTGGCGGCCATGGCCAGCGAGATGCCGGTGTTGCCCGAGGTCGGCTCCAGGATGGTGGCGCCGCGGTACAACCTGCCCTCACGCTCGGCGGCCTCGATCATGGCCAGCGCGGGCCGGTCCTTGATCGAGCCGGTCGGGTTGCGGTCCTCCAGCTTGGCCCAGAGCCGGACCCCGTCGGTCGGCGACAGCCGGGGCAGGCCGATCAGCGGCGTACCCCCGAGCGCGTCGAGCAGCGACTCGTAGCGAGCCATTTCGTCAGCGCGCGCCGCCGGCGACCGCGGGAAGGATGGTCAGCGTGTCGCCGTCCTTCACCTCGGCCGCGAGGCCACCGGCGAACCGGACGTCCTCGTCGTTCACGTAGACGTTCACGAACCGGTGCAGCTTCTCGTCCTTGACCAGGCGGTCCTTGAGGCCACCGTGCCGGGCCTCGATGTCGTCGATGACCTCCAGCACGGTGCTGCCGGACGCCTCGACGGACTTCTCACCCCCGGTGTGCGTACGCAGGATCGTCGGGATGGACACGGTCACGGCCATGGGTTACCTCCGCTTGCGGGTTCTTCTTCGGCAGACGTTCGGGGACGCGCGGATATTCCACCGCTCCGCGCGGCGGGGTTCAGGCGTCGGGGGTGTCGTCGCTTCCGGTATGCGCGAACATGTAGGACTCGACGACCTCGACCGGCTCCTCGGTGACCACTCCGTCGACGATGCGGAACGAGCGGAACTCGTGCTTCTCGGGGTCCCTGGTGGAGACCAGGACGTAGTGCGCGAACGGCTCGGAGGCATAGGACACGTCGGTCCGCGAAGGGTAGGCCTCGGTGGCGGTGTGCGAGTGGTAGATCACCACCGGCACCTCGTCGTTCGCGTCCATCTCGCGGTAGAGCCTGAGCAGGTCACCGGAGTCGAACTCGTAGAATGTGGGCGAACGCGCCGCGTTCAGCATCGGGATGAACCGCTCCGGCCGGTCGCTGCCATCCGGGCCTGCGATCACCCCGCATGCCTCGTCCGGGTGATCCCGGCGGGCATGGGCGACGATCTCGTCGACGAGGTCACGGCGGATCCGAAGCACGCCGCCATCTTACGTGCTGGACAGGGAGTGTCCACACCGTGAGAACAGACACTCAGTCCCCGCCTGCGAACGCCTCCGGCCACAGGTCGCGGTAGGCGGGCAGCCCGGGTACCGCTCTGGCCGTAAGCAGGCCGCGCACCATGGCGCGGGCGAAGGTCCTTGCCGCGGCCGCGCAGAGGGTGTCGAGCGCCGCCGCCCTGGCCACCTCGCCGAACGGCCCTCTGCCCTCCGGCAGTTCCCGGTGCCCGGTGGCCAATGCGAACACCGTGTCGCCGTCGAACATCGAGTGTGCGGGCCGCACCGCGCGGGCCAGCCCGTCCTGGGCGGCGACGGCGAGCCTGCGACACTCCGCCTTGGAAAGGTCCGCGTCCACCGCCACCACCCCGATGGTGGTGTTCAGCACCGTGCCCGTGGTGTCCGGCCGCTCGGCGGGCCGGTCCGGCCATGCCACCCCGAACTCGCCGTCCACCTCGTGGTCGGCGGCGAACGGGCGGCCATCGGTGAACCGGACGGCCTCCCCCGCCGCGTTCACCACCGCCAGCGCGCCGACGGTGAACTCGTTCACCCGCTCGGCGGCGGTGCCCACTCCGCCCTTGAGCGAGCCGACCTGTGCCCCGGCCCCCGCGCCGACCGTGCCCTGTTCGACCGCGCCGTCCGCGGCGGCCGTGCAGGCGGCGTAACCGAACTCGGCGTCCGGCCGGTTGCCCCAGCCACCGCGCGGCAGGTCGAACAGCACCGCCGCGGGCACGATCGGCACCACCTGGTGCGGCTCGGTGCCGACCGGGAGGCCACGGTGCCGCTCGGCGTGCCAGCGCATGACACCGTCGGCGGCGGCAAGACCGTAGGCGCTGCCGCCGGAGAGGCAGACCGCGTTCACCCGCCGCACCAGGTTCTCCGGCTCCAGCAGGTTGGTCTCCCTGGTGCCGGGCGCGCCGCCGCGCTGGTCCACCGCGCCGGTGGCGCCATCCGGCACCAGCACCACGGTGGTGCCGGTGGCCCAGCCGTCACCGAGCCGGTGGTGGTGGCCGACCAGCACCCCTCCGACGTCGGTGATCGCGTTCAGCATCGCGGCACCCAATCGGCCTGGCTAGTCGCTCATCGCCTGTACCAGGCTTTCCTGCACCCAGGTCAGCCAGTGGTACACCCCGAGGTGGGCCGAGCGCGGGTCGTCCTCGGGCAGCTCGTCCGGCATCTCCTCGGTGACGTCCAGCGCGGTGCCCAGCGCGAGCCGGACGTCATTCAGCGCGGACAGCCAGGCGTCGGCCTGCTCGAAGGTCAGCCGCACATCCCCACCATCGGGTGACAGCGTGTTCAGCACGACCGTGGCCACCCCGACCTTGGCCTCGAGCACCTCGGGCTCGTGCAGGGAACGCAGGGCTGCGGCCGAGTCGAGGTCTTCCTTGGCGGGGTTGTCCGGGTCCAGCCGGTGGAAGTCCGGCAGCAGCCGGGACAGCACCGGATCGTTCGGCGACTCCGAGGGGCCGGTCTTGATCCCGGTCAGCTCGGCGAGCTCGTCCTGCGGCGCCTCCTCGGCGCGCGCCCGCAGCATGTCCTCCAGCTGGCTCACCAGCCCGCGCAGCACGGCGGCCTCCTGCTGCTCGAAACCGGCGAGCAACTTGGCGCCCTTACGACGCCAGGTCTTCACGGTTGCTCCATCGTTGCCCACAAGCCGGCCGCGTGCAGCTTGGCGACGTCACCCTCGACCTTCTCCTTGGTGCCGGAGGACACCGTGGCCTTGCCCTTGTGATGCACGTCGAGCATCAGCTTCGTGGCGTGATCCCGGCTGTAGCCGAAGATCTTCTGGAAAACGTACGTCACGTACGACATCAGGTTCACGGGGTCGTTCCAGACGATCGTCTGCCACGGTCTGTCCTCGGCACCCAGTTCGGCACCGAGTGATTGTTCGGCCTCGACAGGCGTGGTCATATCCCCATGGTGTCACGATCGGCCCAACACATGGGACGGCAGGGCCGCCATACCCCGGGATCCGGTGAATAGGCTTGCGGTATGGCAGAGCAGAACGCGAGCACGGCGCTACTCACCGATCACTACGAACTGACCATGTTGAGCAGCGCGCTCGCCGACGGTACCGGCGAGCGCCCGTGCGTGTTCGAGGTGTTCGCCCGCAAGCTGCCCGACGGCAGGCGTTACGGCGTGGTCGCGGGCACCGCACGGGTACTCGACGCGATCGCCGACTTCCGGTTCACCGACGCCGAACTGGCCCAGCTGGAGTCCACCGGGGTGGTGGACGACGCCACCCTGGCCTGGCTGGCCGACTACGAGTTCTCCGGGGAGATCGACGGCTACCCCGAGGGCGAGCTGTACTTCCCCGGATCCCCGATCCTCACCGTGCGTGGCAGCTTCGCCGAGGCCGTGGTGCTGGAGACGATGGTGCTGTCCATCCTGAACCACGACAGCGCGGTGGCCTCGGCCGCGGCGCGGATGTCCAGTGCCGCGCACGGCAGGCCGATCATCGAGATGGGTGGCCGCCGCACGCACGAGTACGCGGCAGTGGCCGCGGCCAGGGCCGCCTACCTGGCCGGGTTCGCCACCACCTCGAACCTGGAGGCCGGGCGCCGGTACGGAATCTCCACCCGGGGCACCGTGGCGCATGCGTTCATCCTGTTGCACGACAACGAGGAGGAGGCCGTCCGGGCGCAGATCGCCAAGATGGGCACCGACACCACCGTGCTGGTGGACACCTACGACATCACCGCGGGCATCGAGACCGCCGTCCGGGTGGCCGGCCCCGAACTCGGCGCGGTGCGGATCGACTCCGGCGATGTCGGGCCGCTGGCCCGCAGGGCGCGCGAGCAACTGGACGCGCTCGGCGCCCGGGATACCCGGATCGTGGTCTCCGGCGACCTGGACGAGCACGCGATCGCGGCGCTGCGCGCGGAACCGGTGGACGCCTACGGGGTCGGCACTTCCGTGGTCACCGGATCGGGTGCGCCGACCGCGGGCATGGTCTACAAACTCGTGGAGGTGGATGGACGGCCGGTGGCCAAGCGCAGCACGCACAAGGAGTCCCGCGGCGGCTGCAAGGCGGCCCTGCGCAGGCACAAGGAGACCGGCACCGCGATCGAGGAAGTCATCCACCCCGCCGGTTCGCCGCCTGCGGCCGGGCAGTACGACCGTCCGGTGCAGATCCCGCTGGTGCGCGGTGGACAAACCGTCGAGGATCTACCCACCCTGGAGGACAGCAGGCAGCGTCTGCGCAAGGCGCTGGTGAGCCTGCCGTGGGAGGGCCTGAAACTGTCCCACGGCGAGCCCGCGATACCGACGGTGTTCACCCAGTGACGTATGGAGGATGAGATGGGTGAGAAAGCACTGATCGTGGTGGACGTGCAGAACGACTTCTGCGAGGGCGGCTCGCTGGCCGTGCGGGGCGGCGCCGAGGTGGCAGGCGCGATCTCCCGCAGGCTCGGGCTCGGACCCGATGGATACGCGCATATCGTGGCCACCAGGGACTATCACATCGACCCCGGCGCGCATTTCAGCGAGGAACCGGACTTCGTGCGGTCCTGGCCGCGGCATTGCGTCGCCGGGACCGCGGGCGCCTCCTTCCACCCGGACCTGGACGTCGCGCCGATCGAGGCGGTGTTCTCCAAGGGCCAGTACAGCGACGGCTACTCCGGCTTCGAGGGGCATACCGAGACCGGCGCGGACCTGGCTGGCTGGCTGCGGGCCCGCGGGGTGGACACGGTGGACGTGGTCGGCATCGCCACCGACCACTGCGTGCGGGCGACCGCGCTGGACGCGGCCCGCGCGGGTTTCACCGTCCGGGTGCTCCTCGACTTCACCGCGGGGTGGCCAAGGATTCCGTGAACACCACCATGGAGGAGCTGCGCGAGGCCGGTGTCGCCCTCGAAGGGGAGCCCAAGGTGGCCGCCTGACTGTAGATCAACAGCCAACGCGTGCGCGTAGGCAGCAAACGCGTGCGCGTGGACGGCAAACACGATGGCACGCCGTGTTTGCCGTCCACGCGCATGCGTTGGCCGTCCACATCCGCGCGTTGGCCGTTCATGAACGCGAGTTGGCCGGTTCCGGGGCAGGCCGAAGGGGTCACAGCTCGCGCTGCCGACGACCAGGCTCCCGCTGGCCGGGCCGCCCTCCGGGAACAGCGTGATGTGCAGGGCGTTGGTGGTCATGCTGCCGTCCGGCGGGTCCGGCACGATCACCTCGTTCACCACGATCTCCGCCATCGGCGGGTCCGCGGGCAGCTTGCCGGGGATGGTGACGGTGTGGTTGACCGGGATGTCGCTCGGCACGGTGAACCCGGAGATGCCGCTCAGCTCCATGTACCCGCTGCTGCCGTTCCCCGTCGTCCGGCAACGGGCGGCGTAGGAGCGCACCTCGATCGTGGGGCCGCCGAACTGGCGCAGTATCTCCGTGCTGAACCGCTGGCCACCCGCCTCGGCCGAGGCGGTGCCCTGCTGGTCCCGGCCGCAGTCGGTCTCACCCCTGCCGTACCGGGTGGTCCGGCTGACCACCGCCACCCCGGCGTTGTTGCGTGGCTGCTCGTCGGCGTCGCACCGGGCGATCGGGCCGGACCGTACCGACTGTCCGCCCACCACCATGTCCACCCTGCCGAGCGAGCCCTCGGCCAGCGCGGTCCACTCCGAGTCCTGCTCCTGGGCCTGTGCCGGTACCGCCAGCCCGCCACCCAGCAGCCCTCCACTCAGCGCCGCCGCCAGCATCGCCCGGTTGATCCTCGACATCACCCGCTCCATTCCCCGTGCCGTACTTACCCGTTGTCGACATCGGCGGCGAGCGGGCCGAGCCTGACCCGCGGCGGGTCACACCACCCGGTCGAGTGGCCAGGCCGGCCACGAGCGAGGTCGTGAGAAAGACGACTTCCGCGGGCCGCGGCGGAGCGGCGCGCACTAGCCTCCGCTGGAGTTTTCGTTTCGCTGGGAGGTCATCCGTGTCTTCGTTGTCCCTTGCCGGCCGCCGCCCGGTCCTCGCCGATCTCGTACCCGGCGCACTGGCCCGCGACCTCGCCCTGGTCGCGGGCGGCGCGGTGGTCACAGGGCTCGCGGCGCAGGTCGTGCTGCCGGTTCCGGGCAGCCCGGTGCCGATGACCGGCCAGACCTTCGCCGCCCTGCTCACCGGGGCCGCGCTGGGCTGGCAGCGTGGCGCCGCCGCGATGCTGCTGTACCTGCTGGCTGGCGCGGCCGGGGTGCCATGGTTCCAGAACGCCAGCTCGGGGCTGTTCGGCGCCAGCGCCGGGTACATCATCGGCTTCGTGTTCGCCGGTGCCCTGGTGGGCGCGCTGGCCGCGCGCGGCGGTGACCGCACCCCGCTGCGCACCGCGGGCACGATGGTGCTCGGCAACCTGGCGATCTACGCCGTCGGCGTGCCCTGGCTGATGGCCTCGGCCTCGCTGGGCCTCGCGGACGGCCTCGCCATGGGCGTGGTTCCGTTCCTGATCGGTGACGCGGTGAAGATCGTGCTCGCCGCCGGCCTGCTGCCGGGAACCTGGAAGCTGGTCGAACGGATCCGTTCGCACCACTGAGCCCACCGCCCGCCCGATTCTGACGGCACCCCCGGGTACCGTTTGGCTTCGTGGCCGAACGCTCCGAGTTACCCAGTGTCCGCGAGCTGCTCACGCATGCGGTGGAGGCCGTCGGCGGCACCGAGCGGGAGGGCCAGATCAACATGGCCGAGGCGGTCGCCCGCGCCGTCCGCACCGGCGAGCATCTCGCCGTGCAGGCGGGAACCGGCACCGGGAAGTCACTGGCCTATCTCGTGCCCGCCATCCGCTACGCGGTGCAGAAGGAGGCGACCGTGGTGGTCTCCACCGCGACGATCGCGCTGCAGCGCCAGCTGGTGGACCGGGACCTGCCGCGGCTGGCCAAGTCGCTGAAGAAACCCCTCGGCAGGGAACCGACCTTCGCCATCCTCAAGGGCAGGCGCAACTACCTGTGCCTGCACAAGCTGGACACCGGCGCCGCCGACGAGCCGGAGGACGAGGGCCTTTTCGACGCCTTCGACGTCTCCAAGATGGGCAAGGAGGTCAAGCGCCTGTACGAATGGTCCTCGGAAACCGAGACCGGGGACCGGGACGAGCTGGTGCCAGGGGTGTCCGAGCGGGCCTGGCGGCAGGTGTCGGTGACCGCGAAGGAATGCCTCGGCGCCGCCCGCTGCCCGATCGGCACCGACTGCTTCGCCGAGCAGGCCAGGGCCGAGGCTGGCCGGGCGGATGTGGTGGTGACCAACCACGCGCTGCTCGCCATCGACGCACTGCAGGGCTACCAGGTGCTGCCCGAGCACGACCTGGTGATCATCGACGAGGCGCACGAGCTGGTCGACCGGGTCACCTCGGTGGCCACCGGCGAGCTGACCAGCGCGATGATCTCCGCGGCCAGCCGCCGCTGCGGCAAGCTCATCGACGCGAGCGTCGCCGACCGGCTGCTGGAGTCGGGCGACGGGCTCGCGCTGGTGCTGGACGACCTCAGCCCCGGCCGGATGGACTCGTTGCCGCAACCGCTCGCCGGTGCCCTGCCCGCGGTCCGGGACGCCGCCCATGCCTGCCTCACCGCGCTCGGCTCCGACCGCAAGGAGGAGGTCGAGGAGGCCACCCAGCGCAAACTGGCCCGTTCGCTGCTGGAGGAGGTGCACGACACCGCGGTCCGCCTGCTGGAGGCATTCGAGGAGGACCAGGCGAACCAGCGGGACGTGGTGTGGCTGAGCAGCGACCAGTTCTCGGCCAACCCCCGGCCGCCCACGCTGCGGGTGGCCCCGCTGGCCGTGGCCGGGCTGCTGCGCGAGCGGGTTTTCGGCGCGAACACCACGGTGCTCACCTCGGCCACCCTGACCCTTGGCGGCACCTTCGACACCCTGGCCCGGCAGTGGGGCCTGCCGCCATCGGCCAAGCAGGCCGAGCGAGCCGAAGGGGAGAAGACACCCGGCACCGCAACGGAGAAGACACCGCCCGCGGACGGGGACGTGATCGAGTGGACCGGCCTGGACGTCGGCTCGCCCTTCGACTACCGCCGCAACGGCATCCTGTACGTGGCCAAGCACCTTCCGCCGCCGGGAAGGGACGGGCTCGGCGAGCCGATGCTGACCGAGCTGACCGAGCTGATCGACGCGGCAGGCGGGCGCACCCTCGGGCTGTTCTCCTCCATGCGCGCGGCCAAGCAGGCGACCGAGGAGCTGCGCGGCCGGATCGACCACCCGATCCTGTGCCAGGGTGAGGATTCCACCTCGCTGCTGGTGCGCAAGTTCGCCGAGGACGAGCACACCTGCCTGTTCGGCACGCTCTCGCTGTGGCAGGGCGTGGATGTGCCGGGGCCCTCGTTGCAACTGGTCGTGGTGGACCGGCTGCCCTTCCCGCGCCCGGACGATCCGGTGTCCTCCGCCCGGCAGCGCGCGGTGGAGGCGCGTGGCGGCAACGGTTTCCTCACCGTCGCCGCCACCCACGCCGCCCTGCTGCTGGCGCAGGGCACTGGCAGGCTGCACCGCACCATGACCGACCGGGGTGTGGTGGCGGTACTGGACTCCCGGCTGGCCACGGCCCGCTACGGCGGTTTCCTGCGAGCCTCGCTGCCGCCGTTCTGGCCCACCACCGACCGCCAGGTCGCCCGGGATGCGCTGCGCAGACTGAACGCCGCCGCCCCCACCTGAGTGACCAGCGGACGGACCGGACTACCGTGGACAAAACGTCAACCCGCAGGGAGAGAACTGTTGTCCCAGGACTCATCCAGCGCCCGGTCCCGGGCGGTCCGCGTCGACGACACCGGGGTACGCCGGCAGCTGGCCGACGGCAGCGAGGAGTCCGTCACCTGGTCGGATCTGTCCGCCGTGGTGATCAGAGTGATTCCGGAGGGGCCGTGGGACGAGGACGTGTTCTTCATGCTGGCAGGTTCGGACGGGGCGGGTACCGCGGTTCCCAGTGGTGACCCGGCGGCCGATGCCCTGCTGGAGCGGTTGCAGATGCTGCCCGGCTTCGACCACGACAAGTTCGTGGAAGCCATGACCACCGATGCCGATGAGGCCTACGTCGTCTGGAAGGCCTCGGACGCCAAGTCCTGACGCGGCCACTGAGCCAGGACGGTGATGGTTCCGGGGGCGATCTCGGTGAAGCCGGCGTCCCGGACGGCCACGACGGACCGTGCACGCCACGCCGCGCCTGCATCGTCCGCCGGGCGCAACCCGGCCCACTCCCCCGCGGTGGGCGTGCGGACGGCGCAGCGGTAGCCCTGGGCGGCCCAGCGGGCGAGCCTGCCGGGGTCCAGCAACGCGGCCAGGATCATGGTGGCGTGCCCGACCTGGGCCGCGGCCTTGCCGACGGTCATGCTGATCCCGGGGTTGAGCCACAGCACCGGCAGCCCCTCCGGCGCGGGGCCCGGCTCGTCGGCAGGCAGCTCGCTGCCGGAGATCTGCAGCCGGGTGACCTCCCTTGGGGTGTCCGCGATCCGCAGCGGCAGCAGGGCGCGGGCCTGCGCGCCGGCCACCTCCACGGTCACCCCTGGCAGTTCCCGCACGGCGTGCCAGTGGGCACCGCGGGCCCGGCGGGCGACCTTGCGGATCCGGCCGTCGATCCAGTGCGTCACCTGCTCGTGCCACTCCCCGCCCGGCGCCGCGCGTTCGTCGAGGCACAGGGCGACGGCCGCGGTGGCCGCCGCCTCCAGCAGCGCGGTGCGGTCCGGTGGGGTGGCCCGCTCGATCCGCAGGATCACCGGCATGGCGCGGACCTGCTCGGCATCCTCGTCCGAGGTGTCGGCCGTATCGGCCGCGGGCAAGTTCAGCCAGGAGGCATAGCGGGCCGCGAGCGGTTCCAGGACCGTCACGGCCGCAGCAGCTGGAGGCCGTCGGCGGAGTCGGCCGCCTCCACCTCGGCGCGGGTGACGCCGAGCACGAACAGCACGGCATCGAGGTAGGGGTGGGACAGCGCGGTGTCGGCGACCTCACGCAGCGCCGGCTTGGCGTTGAACGCCACCCCCATACCCGCCGCGGCGAGCATGTCGATGTCGTTCGCCCCATCGCCGACCGCGACGCACTGGCCGAGCGGGATGTCGTACTCGGCGGCGAACCGGTGCAGCGCCGCGGCCTTGCCCTCGCGGTCCACCACCTCGCCGACCACCCGGCCGGTGAGCTTGCCGTCCACCACCTCGAGGTTGTTCGCGGCCCCGAAGTCGAGACCGAGCTCGTCCACCAGCCGCTCGATGATCTGGGTGAACCCGCCGGAGACCACCCCGCAGTGGAAGCCGAGCCGCTTGAGGGTACGAATCGTGGTGCGGGCGCCAGGGGTGAGTTCCAGTGCGGCGGCGACCTCGTCCAGCGCGGCGGCCGGGACGCCTTCCAGCAGCGCCACCCTGCGTTCCAGTGATTCGGTGAAGTTCAGCTCGCCGCGCATCGCGGCCTCGGTGATCTCCCGGATCTGCGGCTCGACCCCGGCGTGCGCGCCGAGCATCTCGATGACCTCGCCCTGCACCAGGGTGGAGTCCACGTCGAAGACCACCAGCCGCTTGGCCCGCCTGGTCAGCCCGGCGCGTTCCACGGCGACGTCCACACCGACGCTGGAGGCGACATCGGCCAGCACCGAGCGCAGCTCACCGTCGGCGACCAGGGTGTCCTCGGCGACCGAGACGTAGACCTCCAGCCCGGTCACCGGGTAGTCGGCCACGCTGCGGATCGCGTCGATGTTCGCGTCCAGGGCGGCCAGCCTGCGCGCGACCTCGGTGAACGCCCGCGCGGTCACCGGGCGGCCGAGCACCACCACCACGTGGCTGGAGCCCTGGGTGCCCTGCGCGTACGGGTCATCACCGATGGCGTCCCCGATCCGCACCTCGACCTGCATCGAGACGGTGGCCATGGCCTGCTCGACGGCCTCCTGCAGGCCCTCGGCGTCGGTCTCCACCGCCACCAGCACGCCGAGCACCAGGTGGCCACGGATGACCACCTGCTCGACGTCCAGCACCTCGACGCCCTGCCGGGCGAGTGCCGCGAAGAGTACCGAGGAGACGCCTGGCTTGTCCGGACCCGTGGTCGTGATCAGTACCGGCGTGCTGCTCACTGTTCGCTCGCGTTGTCCTTGTCGTGCCTGCCGGGGACCGCGGCCTCGGTGAGTACCTCCGATGGCGCGCTCTTGGCCGCGGGATGCGGCACGGCCTTACCGGTGAAGCTGATGTGCCCCTCGGAATGCAGCCGCTCGACCATATGCGGGTAGTGCAGCTCGAAGGCCGGCCGCTCGGACCGGATCCGCGGCAACTCGGTGAAGTTGTGCCGCGGCGGCGGGCAGGAGGTGGCCCACTCCAGCGAGTTGCCGTAACCCCAGGGATCGTCCACGGTCACGATCTCGCCGTAGCGGTAGCTCTTGAACACGTTCCAGATGAAGGGCAGCGTGGATGCGCCGAGGATGTAGGCGCCGATCGTGGAGATCGTGTTCAGCGTGGTGAACCCGTCACTGATCAGGTAGTCGGCGTAGCGCCGCGGCATGCCCTCGTTACCCAGCCAGTGCTGGACGAGGAAGGTGCCGTGGAACCCGATGAACGTGGTCCAGAAGTGCAGCTTGCCCAGTGGTTCGTCCATCATCCGGCCGGTGATCTTGGGGAACCAGAAGTAGATCCCGGCGAAGGTGGCGAACACGATCGTCCCGTAGAGCACGTAGTGGAAGTGCGCCACCACGAAATAGCTGTCCGAGACGTGGAAGTCGATGGCGGGCGCGGCCAGCAGGATGCCGGACAGACCGCCGAAGAGGAAGGTCACGATGAAGCCGATGGAGAACAGCATCGGCGTCTCGAAGGACAGCTGCCCCTTCCACATGGTGCCGATCCAGTTGAAGAACTTCACCCCGGTTGGCACCGCGATCAGGAAGGTCATGAAGGAGAAGAACGGCAGCAGTACGGCACCGGTGGCGTACATGTGGTGCGCCCACACCGCGACCGACAGGGCGGCGATGGCCAGCGTCGCCCAGACCAGGCTCTTGTACCCGAAGATCGGCTTGCGGCTGAACACCGGGAAGATCTCGGACACGATGCCGAAGAACGGCAGCGCGACGATGTAGACCTCGGGGTGGCCGAAGAACCAGAACAGGTGCTGCCACAGGATCACCCCGCCATTGGCAGGGTCGAACACATGCGCCCCGAGATGCCGGTCCGCCAGCAGGCCCATCAGCGCGGCGGTGAGGATCGGGAAGGCCAGCAGCACCAGCACGCTGGTGATCAGGATGTTCCAGGTGAAGATCGGCATCCGCCACATGGTCATCCCGGGTCCGCGCAGGCAGACCACGGTGGTGATCATGTTGACCGCACCGAGGATCGTGCCGAGACCGGAGACCACCAGGCCGGAGATCCACAGGTCGGCGCCGACTCCTGGCGAGTGGATCGCATCCGAGAGCGGGGTGTAGGCGAACCAGCCGAAGTCGGCCGCGCCACCTGGGGTGAGGAAGCCGGAGACCACGATCAGGCCGCCGAACAGGTACAGCCAGTAGGAGAAGGCGTTCAGCCGGGGGAAGGCCACATCCGGTGAACCGATCTGCAACGGCAGGATGAAGTTCGCGAACCCGAACAGGATCGGGGTCGCGTACAGCAGCAGCATGATCGTGCCGTGCATGGTGAACAGCTGGTTGTACTGCTCCGCGGAAAGGAACTGCTGCCCGGGGCGGGCCAGCTCGGTGCGGATCAGCATCGCCATCGCGCCGCCCGCCATGAAGAAGGCGAACGACGTGACCAGGTACATGATGCCGATCTGCTTGTGGTCCGTCGTGCGGAACAACCGCAGCAGGTACGAACCCTTCACCGACTCGCGCGTCGGATACGGACGCGTGGCAATCGGCTGGGGGGCTACGGCCGTCACTCCTGCCTCCTGCTGTCAACTTTGTGGTGGTCACCGTTCGGCGTGGTCCAGCAGCCTGCGGGCGGGGGCGCCAACGCCGGCGGCTCAAGGGGGATCGTATCCCGCACCCCTCCCGCGGGTGCGCACAGGCTGGCAAGATCACCCCGTGGCCGAGGGATACGTGGCGCGGGCGGTGGCCGCGGCCGTGGCGGTGGGCGCCCGGTTCGGGCTGCCGGCGGATACCCCCGAGGTGCTGGCCGAACGGTCGAACGTGCTGGTGAGACTCGGTCCGGTGGTCGCGAGGGTGCCCGCGACCACGCTGCTGACCCGGCCCGACGCCGCGGCCTGGCTGGCCCGTGATGTGGCGCTGGCCGCATTCCTCGCCGGGCGTGGCGCCCCGGTGGTGCCCCCGTCCACCGACCCACCCGCCGGGCCGCACCACGCGGGCGACCTGCCGGTGACCTTGTGGCGATATGTAGCGCATGTCACGTCCTACCGGCCTGCTCCGGCCGAGGTCGCGGGCAGCCTGGCCGAACTGCACGAGTGCCTGCGCGAGTATCCCGGTGAGCTGCCGACCGGCGGGCCACTGGCCGAGGTACACCGGATGCTCGGCCTCCTGACCGGGGAGCTGGGCCCGGCCGCGGAACCGTTGCGGGAGCGGGCACACAGGCTGGCCGGGGAGCTCCCGGCCGGGCAGGTGCAGGCGCTGCACGGGGACGCCCATCCCGGCAACCTGCTCAGCACGCCGGCGGGCCCGCGCTGGATCGACTTCGAGGACTGCTGGCGCGGTCCGCTCGGCTGGGACCTCGCCACGCTGGCCACGACCACCCGAATGGACGGCGCCGCGGCACTTGCCGCCTACCCCGGCGCGCCGGGGCGGGATGAGCTGGCGCCGTTCGTCGAGCTGCGGCGGCTGTTCGGGGTGTGCTGGCGGTTCGTGATCGCCCGGCGCTTCCCCGGCCGGCTACCCGAAGCGCAAGCAGCACTGGCGGAATACCTCTAGACCCACCCGCCACCGCCAGGTGTGGGTTAGCAGTGGGTGCGGTACCAGGCGGTGATCGCCTCGGTCACCGCGGCGGGCTCCTCCAGCGGGCTCAGGTGCCCGGCGCGCGGCACCTCCACCAGTTCGGCCGCGGGCAGCGCCTCAGCCATGGCCCTGGCCTGCTCCGGTGGGGTGATCCCGTCCTCCTGGCCGACCAGCACCAGCGCGGGCACGCCCGCGGCCCGCAGCGCCTCGGTGGAGTCCGGCCGGGCGGCCATCGCCCGCTGCGCCCAGGCGACCCCGGCGGGCGGCTGGGACTCGATCTGGTCCCGCACGGTCTCCACGATGTCCGGGCGCCGGTAGCGGGTGCCGACCGAGAGCAGCTTGGGCAGCATGGCGGTGGCCAGCCAGCCGGTCTGTTCCTCGGCCTCGGCCCGGTCTGCGACGGAAAGCCGGTTCGCGGCCGCCTCCGGAGTGTCCGCGCCGGCCTTGGTGTCGATCAGCACCAGCCCGCCGATCCGCTCCGGGGCCGCGCGCAGCACCGCCATGGTGAGGTAGCCGCCCATCGAGCAGCCGCCGAGCACCACCCGGTCCAGCTCCAGTTTGTCCAGCATGGCCAGCACGTCCAGGGCGGCGTCGTCCAGGCTCGGCGCGCGGTCGGTCTCCGGCAGCCTGGTCCGGCCGAGGCCGCGCTGGTCGGGGGTGATCAACCGGGTGTGCTCGGCGAGCGGGTCCCGGACCCGGTTCCACATCCGGGAGTCCAGCGGGAAGGCATGCAACAGGACAAGTGGCAGCTTGGTCATACGCCCTATTCTGTTCGACCCCAGGGCTAGTGTCGCCTACGTGATCCACACACTGCGCGATATCCGCACCGAGCGGCTGCTGCTGCGCCGCATCCGCGAGGACGACCTCGCGACCGTCATCGAGATCCAGACCGATCCGGCGACCCACGAGCACGGCGGGCCCCCGCCGAACGAGGAGGAGACCAGGACGATCTTCGCCGAATGGCTGTGGCAATGGACCGAGCACGGGTTCGGGTACTGGATGGTCGAGGAACCGGCCGCTGGCACGGTTGTCGGCCTTGGCGGAGTGCGGTACAAGGAGATCGAGGGCGAGACGGTGCTGAACCTTGCCTACCGGTTCCGGCCCAGCGCCTGGGGCAACGGCTACGCCGTGGAGATGGCGGCCCCGACCGTGGAGTGGTCCGAGCGGGAGATGCCCGAGGCGCCTGTGGTGGTCGTCACAAACCCGAACAACACCCCGGCCCGCAGGGTGGCCGAGAAGCTCGGCTTCCGGCTGCACAAGGAAGGTCCCTACCTCGAGGGCGGCAAGGACGTTCCCGCCGTCTTCTACCGGAAGTGATCAGCGGCGTCGGGTAGGCCCGCGCCGGGTCCGCGCCTGCCAGCAGCCACGGTGCCAGTGCCTGCGTTCCTCGACCGAACCGGTCTCGCCAGCGGGCCAGACCACCACATGCGGCACGCCCGGCCGGATCTCGTGGTCGCAGCCGGGGCAGCGGTAGAACTTCGTTGCCTGCGAACCCGGCACGCTGCGCACCAGCCAGTCCCCGTCCGGCCCGGACTCCGGCCGGGCCCAGCCGGTGGCCGCCCCGACCGCGGAGGGCTGGTCGGGACGGGAGCCTCGGGGCCGGTTACGTCGGGGCACGAGTCCACGGTAACCAGCGTCCGCCCGAACCGGATCAGCCGTAGGCGAGCGCCAGCGGGACCAGCTGCTCGGCACTGGTCAGCGAACCATGCTGGCCGCGCATCGCCGACTCCACCGGCTCGGCCAGCTCGCGCAGCACCCCGGACCGGCCGCGCGCGGCGGCAACCACATCCCCGATCCGGGGCCGCGCATGGTCGGCGACCCGCGGCCCGAACCAGCCCCGCGTGATCGCCTCCTCCCTCGGCAGCACCCACGCCCGCACGCCGAGTGTCTCCTGCCACGCGGCCAGCACATCCCCGGCGGCACCGTCCTCGGTGTACACATGCCGCGCCCTGACCTCGCCGCCGATGGCGCGTACCCCGGCGAGCAGCTCGGGGGTGTCATCCGCGTCCACCGCGGTGTCGTCCAGCGCGACCATGCCGTGATCGGCGACGACCGCGAGCATCGTTCCCGGCCGCAGCCCGGCCACGAGGGACTCCACCAGGCGGTCCACCTGCCGTAGCTGCATCCGCCACTCCGGCGAACCGGGTCCGTACACGTGGCCGAGCATGTCCAGCTCGCTGTGGTAGGCGTAGCAGAAGCTGCCCGGGGCGTCGATCGCGGCCAGCGCCCGCGCGGCGAGGTCGCCAAGCGCATGCACCCCGACGTACCGGCCGCCGCGCAGCACCGCCCTGGTCAGCGCGCTGTGCTTGTACTCGGCTGCGGAGACCACGTGCACCGCCAGCCCGGCGGCCGCGGCAGTGGCGAAGGTGGTGGGCAGCGGCTGTACCTCCTCCGGAACCGCCACCCCGCGCAGGTCCTCCCCGCCGGGATGGCCGCACCAGCGCAGCGCGTTGAGCACCCCGGCCCCGGGGACCTCGAAGGAGTAACCCGCCATCCCGTGCTCCCCCGAGGGCACCCCGGTACCGATCGCGGACAGCCCGGCCACCGTGGTCGCCGGGTAGCCCACCCGCAACGGCCTGCGCCGCAGCCCGGCCAGTACCGGCGCGTCCGCGGCGTGCTGCTCCAGCAGCTCCCAGCCCAGCCCGTCCACCAGCAGCACGCATGCCCCGGTCAGCTCGGGAAACCCGAGCGGGTCGGGGCAGCCGTCCACGCCGAGCGCGGCGAGCGTGGCCGGGACCACCGTGGCGAGATGCGGGATCCGCTCGTCCAGCATGGGCTCGTCCGCTGTGTCCATGCCGCCAGCTTCCCATCCGCGGCACCTCCCGGATAATGGACGCATGCCGACCTACGCCTACCGCTGCCGGGAATGCACCGGCACCTTCGAGCTGAGCAGGCCGATGAGCGAGTCCGGCGCGCCCGCCACCTGCCCGGAGGGGCATCGGGACACGGTCAAGCTGCTCACCACGGTCCCGCTGACCGGCAGCGCCGCGACGCCCGCGCCCGCCGACGGTGGCGGCTGCTGCGGTGGTGGCTGCTGTAACTAGCTCGCGCGCTGGGTGTAGTCCCGGAAACCCTTGCCGGTCTTGCGGCCCAGCCTGCCCGCGGTCACCAGGTGCTCCAGCAGCGGCGCCGGGGCGAACCCGGCCTCGCGGAACTCGTCGTACAGGGTGCGCTGGATCGCCAGCGACACGTCCAGGCCGACCACGTCCAGCAGCTCGAAGGGGCCCATCGGCAGCCCACAGCCGACCTTCATCGCCGTGTCGATGTCCTCGGCCCGCGCGTAGTGCGCCTCCAGCATCTTCACCGCGTCGTTGAGATACGGGAACAGCAGCGCGTTCACGATGAACCCGGCGCGGTCCCCGCACCGGACCGGATGCTTGCCGACCGCGGCGCAGACCGCCCTGCCGGTGGCCAGCACCTCCGGTTCGGTCGCGATCGTGCTCACCACCTCCACCAGCTTCATCACCGGCGCGGGGTTGAAGAAGTGCAGGCCGAGCACGGCACCCGGGCGGGTGGTGGCCGCGGCGCACTCGATCACCGGCAGCGAAGAGGTGGTGGTCGCCAGCACCGCACCGGGTTTGGCCACCTCGTCCAGCGCCGCGAACACCGCCCGTTTCACCGCGAGGTCCTCGGCGACGGCCTCGATCACCAGGTCCGCCTCGGTCAGCCCGGCGAACTCCACCACCGGGGTGATCCGGTTCAGCGTCGCCTCGGCATCCTCGCCGGACATCCGGCCCTTGCTGACCGCCTTGTCCAGGGACTTGCCCACCTTCGCCACCGCGGCCGCCGCCTTCTCCGCGCTCCGGGCCCGTAGCAGCACCGGGTAGCCGCGCCGGGCGAAGACCTCCACGATGCCGGTGGCCATCGTGCCGGTGCCGACCACGCCCACCGTGGCCACTGGCCTGGCCTCACCCTCCGAAGCGGACTCCGTTGCCTGGCCGTCGGCCGTGATGACCGGGGAATCAGGTGCCTCGTAGGTGTAGAAACCCCGGCCGGACTTCCGGCCGAGCAACCCTGCGGTGATCATCTGCTTGAGCAGCGGCGCCGGTGAGTGCAGCCGGTCCCGGGACTGGTGGTACATCGTGTCCAGGATCTCGTATGCGGTGTCCAGCCCGATCAGGTCGAGCAGGGCGAGCGGGCCCATCGGGTAGCCGCAGCCGAGCCGCATCGCCGCGTCCAGGTCCTCCCTGCCTGCGTAGTGCTGCTCGTACATCCGCACGGCGTGGTTGAGGTAGCCGAACAGCAGGGCGTTGGCGATGAACCCGGCCCGGTCGCCGATCACCACCGGGGTCTTGCCGAGGCGTTCCGCGAAGGCGGTGACCTCGGTGACCACCTCCGGCTCGGTGACCACGGTGCGCACCACCTCGATCAGCCGCAGCACCGGGGCCGGGTTGAAGAAGTGCATCCCGACCACCTTGCCGGGACGCGTGGTGTGCACCCCGATCTCGGTGATGGAAAGGGCGGAGGTGTTGGAGGCCAGTACCGTCTCCGGCCCGGTGATCTTGTCCAGCTGGGCGAACACCTCGGCCTTGAGCTCGAGGCTTTCCGGGATCGCCTCCACCACGAGGTCCGCATCGGCGAGTTCGTGCAGCGAGGTGACGTACCGGATCCGGCGCAGCAGCGCGTCCCGCTCCCCCTCGTCCAGCTTGCCCTTGCGCACCGCCCGTTCGGTGGAGCCCTCGATATGCCCTCGGCCACGGGCCGCGCATTCCTCGTTCACCTCGACCCCGGTCACCTCGAGCCCGCTGCGGGCCAGTACCTCCGCGATGCCGGAGCCCATCGTGCCGAGCCCGACGACCCCGACCTTCGTGATCTCCCGTCCCACGGCCGACCTCCACAAGTTACCGGCTAGTAGAACGTCTGATGGTGCCATGTGTGGGCCATGATCACGATCGGTCACCGAACAGAATCGAGTAAGTGACGATCAGCGGACGGTCAAGGCCGCGGAAACACTCACCGCGGTGGTAATGCCGGCCAGGCCAGCTCGGCCAGCTTCCTGCCGACCTCGCACGGGTCGGTGCCGGTTTCGGCCGGGAACAGCGTCCGGACCACGGCGTACTCCCGCTCCCCCTCGATGGCCTGGCTGAACTCGATGTGCTCGGTGCGGATGGTGCACACGCGCAGCGTGTCGGTCCCGGTCGGATCCACCGTGGTGGACCGGCCCGCGATCCGCTCCACGGCGGCGTCGTCGGTCGCCCCCTGCTCCGCGCTGACCACGAAGTCCAGCTGCGCGTTCGGCGTCTCGCCGCCCGGCAGCCCCCAGATGCACTGGTGCTCCGCGGGGAACAGGGTGACCTCCTCCGCGGAGGCGCGGCCGAGCAGCCCGAGCACCTCGTCGGTGGGCAGCGCCGAACAGGCCGAAAGCCGGGCCAGCGAGTTGTGCGGCGGGTCCCAGTGCGGGGCACTGCCTGCCTGCACGGTCTCGAAGATCGCGTCCACCCCTGCCTTGGCGACGGCGCAGATCTGCTCCGCGCTCACCTCGGCGTCCGGTTCCTGGCGCTGGGCGAACACCGAGATCGCGATATCGTCGGCCAGCACAAGGTGCCGCTCGCAGGAACGCTCGTCGGACGCGGTCTCCAGCACCCGCACCCCGCGGGACAGGGTGCCGATCTCCCTGCCCTGGTCCGGCAGCGCGGCAAGCTGGCGCAGCAGCCCGTACTCGACCTCCACATTGTCCTGTCCGATGGTGACCGCAACCAGGCACTCGTCGAAGGACCGGCGGGGCAGCGGGCGGGCCTGCCCGTGTGCCGCGAACGCCGCGGGCCGGGCGAGGCCACAGGGATCGAGCGTGCGCAGATCGCCGAAGGAGGCCACGGTCAGCGGCTGCTCCTCCGGCTCCGGCACGGCACTGCCGGTGACGTCCCCTGCGCATCCACCGAGCACGCCGAGCACACCCACCGCCAGTACCGCGGCTGCCCGCCGCACCCCTCGAGCCGTCATGACCAGCCACCCTAACGGTGTGGCCGGGCGGCCACGGGTCATTCCTCGAAGTCGCGTTCCACCAGGGAGGTGATGCGCTCCAGCGCCTCCTGCGCCTGCCGCCCGCTGGCGAGTACCTCGATCCGGTCGCCCTGCCGAGCGCCGAGCGACATCAGGGCGAGCACGCTGTGCGCGTCCACCTCCGTACCGCCCATCCGGATCCGTACCTGGGCGTCCAGGTCGGCCACGCCCCGTGCCAGCAGCGCGGCCGGGCGGGCGTGCAACCCCACCTCGTTGCGCAGGGTCAGCTCCGCCTGCCGGGTGTCCTGGCCGTCCGGCTCGGCGGGGACCGCGGCCGGCTCGGCGGGCGCTCCGGCCGCGGCGGCGGCCGCCAGCACCTGGTCCCTGGTCGAACCGCCCTGCGCGGCGACCGCCGCGGCCACCGCGCCCTCGACGAACGGCGCGTCGGCGACCACGGCCGTGCCCTCCTCCGGCAGCGACTCCACGGCGAGTTCGGCGGTCATCTGCGCGCTGCCGAGGTCGTAGAGCAGCACTACCCCAGCACCGGAGTCGGCCCGCTGCACGGCGGCGACCACCGAGTCGTAGTCGGTGCCGAGCCCGCCACCCGGCAGGCCGCCCGCGGGCAGCACGGTGACCTCGGGTGCCATCTGCCCGGCGAGCTCGGCGAGTCCTTCCGCCAGTTTCGCGCTGTGCGCGACCAACACCAACGCGACCTTCACCGCGCCGCCCCTGCCATGGCGCGCAGCAGCAGGGCGGTGGACCTGGCACCGGGGTCCAGATGTCCCGCGCTGCGCTCGCCCAGGTAGGAGGCGCGGCCCTTGCGGGCTACCAGCGGCACGGTGGACTCGGCCCCCTTGTCCGCGGCGTCCGCGGCGGCGGAAAGCACCTCGGCGACCCCGCTGCCCGCCTCGGCCGCCCGCTGCGCGGCCTCCACCGCCGGGATCAGCGCGTCCACCATGGTCGCGTCGCCCTGCTCGGCCTTCCCCCGTGCCCGCACCCCGTCCAGGCCGGCGCGCAGAGCCTCGGCCACCCCGGCAGCGTCCAGTTCGGACCGGTCGGCGAGCGCGGTCGCGGCACGCAGAAACCCCGTTCCGTACAACGGTCCCGCCGCACCACCGACCTTGGAGATGAGCGTGGTCGCCGCGACCTTCAGCACCGCGCCCGGCGTCTCCGGCACTGCGGTGTCCAGAGTGGACACGACCGCGGCGAACCCGCGTTGCAGGTTCTCCCCGTGGTCGGCGTCCCCGATCACCCGGTCCAGTTCGACCAGCTCGTCCCGATACTCGGTGACCACTTCGGATGCGGCGCGCAGCGCCCCGGCCACATCGCTTGCCGTGCATCCCATGGTCAGACCCCCCAGCGCAGTGCCGCTGTGCGCACCGGCGCGTCCCACAGCCCGGTCAGCTCGTCGTCCAGCTTCAGCAGGGTCAGGCTGATCCCCTGCATCTCGAGGCTGGTGACGTAGGGGCCGACCAGCCTGCGCCGCACCACGATCCCCCGTTCCCCGAGCAGCCGCTCGGCGATCCCGTGCGCGAGGTACAGCTCCAGCTGCGGAGTGCCGCCCATCGAGTTGGTGAACAGCAGTACCTCGTCGCCGCGCTGGAACGGCAGGTCCTCCAGCACCGCGCCGAGCATCCGGTCCACCAGTGCGTCCGCGGACTCGGCCGGAATACGTTCCCGGCCGGGTTCGCCGTGGATCCCGATCCCGAACTCGATCTCGTCCGCGCCGAGCTCGAAGCTGGGCGCGCCGACGTGCGGCACCACCGGCGCGCTGAGCGCGACCCCGATCGAGCGCACCTGGCCGACCACCTTGCGCGCCAGTGCCTCCACCGCGTCCAGCGAGTCGCCCCGCTCGGCCGCCGCGCCGACGATCTTCTCCAGCAGCACGGTGCCGCCGACCCCGCGCCTGCCCGCGGTGAAGGTGGAGTCCGCCACCGCGACATCGTCGTCGATCACCACGCTGCGTACGTCAAGGTCCTCGGCCGCGGCCAGTTCGGCCGCGGTCTCGAAGTTGAGCACATCCCCGGTGTAGTTCTTCACCACCAGCAGGGCACCGGCAGCGCCGGTGGTCGCCGAGATCGCGGCCTGCACGGCATCCGGGGTCGGCGAGGTGAACACCGGGCCGGGTACCGCGGCGTGCAGCATGCCCGGCCCGACGAAACCACCGTGCAGCGGTTCGTGTCCCGAGCCGCCACCGGAGACCACGGCCACCCGCCCGGCCACCGGGGCGTCCGAGCGCACCACGACGGCCGGATCCTGCCGCACCTGTACCAGGTCGGCGTGGGCAACGGCGAGACCGGCGAGCGATTCGGCGACCACCGCCGCCGGATCGTTGATGATCTTCTTCATACGGCCCTCCAGCGCGGGTAGCTGACGGACCCTTCCTACCCTCCACGGCGCGCTCGCGCCACGCGCGGCCGGGATGGACGCTCAGGCTCCTGGCAGCGAACCGAGCACCTGCTTCGCCGTGTCCACCGCCTTGGCACAGGAATCCTCGCCATCGGCTTCCTGCGCCGTGTAGCTGCTGTACTCCAGCTCGGCCAGTTCGCCCTGGTTGTCATCGAGCGGGCGGTGCATCCAGGTCACGGCGCACTGGCCGCCGCTGGCCAGCGACTTCTGGTAGCCGGTGACCCCGCCACCGAGGTCGACCTCGGTGCCGTCATCGGGCGCGTAGCCGAGCCGGAACCGCAGCATCACCTCCGGGCCGGATCCGGACCAGCGGCAGGTGTGCAGGTTGGCGTTGCGCTGCTCCACCTCACCCGGCAGCACCTCGGCGATCAGCTCGTCCCCGATGCCGGTGCAGGGATCGACCCCGACCAGTGACCCCTCGGCCTCGGCGAGCCGGGGCGGGTCCTGGTGTATCGCCTGGATCACCTTGCGCAACGCGGTACGCCCGGGTGCGCACGGGTCGCCGCCCTCGTAGTCGACCTGCGCCGTGATGCCCAGCCCGTCCTCCTTGGACGTCTGGGCGGTGACGAAGCAACTGGTCTCGTCCAGTTTGTTCTCGATCTGTGGCAGGCCCTCGACGTTGCCGGTCGCGGTGCGGGTGCCGCTGATCGACTCACCGAGCCGCAGGGACAGCAGGATGTGCTTGCCACCCGCGTCGGTGATCCTGGTGCTGCAGCCGTCCCAGCCGGAGGCGTTCACCTCACCGGGGGTGCCCAGCTCGCCGAGCAGCTCGGGAGTCAGCAGGCCGCAGGGGTCCACCGTGCGCAGTGCGGACACGGTGACCGCCGGATCGTCGATCGGCCCGGTCGGCACCTGCCCCTGCCCGCCGCCGGACTCCGCGGGCACCGTGGTGCGCTGGAAGTTGACCTTGCCGAGGTCCGGGCCGCAGCCTGCCAGCAGCAGCGCGAGCGCGGCCCCCAGTGGGAGCAGGCCGCGACCGGACCGGATGGGAACGCGAGAAAGCACGCCCTGCACGGTAGCGGCACCGCTCCGGTCGCGTCCGGCCAACCTGCTCATTCGCCTGCGGGCGAGCTGTCCTCCTCGGTCTGCTCCGGGACGGTCAGCGGGCGCAGCTTCACCCAGAGCACGAACGAGGCCGCGAACAACAGCATCCCGACGCCCGCCCACAGGTTGATGTTCACGCCCGCGGACTTGGCGATCTCCTCCTCGGTGGTGACCCCCAGCCCCATCACGGTGAGCACCGCGCCGTAGACGCCCATCAGCAGGGCGATCACCGTCCGGACGTCGAAGGCACCGGCGCGGCGGGTCCTGGGTTCGTTCGCCATGACGCACCCCTCCTAGAAGATGATGTTCAGCGCGATGGTGATGACCAGCACAATGCCCGCGAGCAGGCCGGGGTTGCGGTACCAGCCCGCGTCCTCGCCCGTGGACGAGTGAGTCCTGGTCGACTTCGGCGTCTCCGAGTAGACCAGCCCCGCCAGCTGGGCCACCGGCTTCGGCGTGGTCCGGTAGGAGACCACCACGCTGACCGCGATGTCCACCGCGAAGGCGGCCCCGGCGCCCACGAAGGCAGCGCCCTGGCCCGGCAGGTCCCATACCCCGGTCTCGGCGAGGATGAACACGCAGACTGCCGAGGCGGTACCGGTGACAAGACCGACCCAGCCCGCGGTCGGCGTCATCCGCTTCCAGAACATACCGAGGATGAAGGTGGCGAACAGCGGCGCGTTGAAGAAGGAGAACAGCTGCTGCAGGTAGTCCATCAGGTTGGCGTAGGTGGACGCGATGAACGCCGTCCCGATCGCCAGCACGGTGGCGCAGGCCGTGACGATCCGTCCGATCCGCAGGTAGTACCCGTCGGAGCGGCCCTTCTTCAGGTAGGCCTGCCAGATGTCGTAGGTGAACACCGTGTTGAACGAGCTGAGGTTGGCCGCCATCCCGGCCATGAACGAGGCGAGCAGCCCGGCGAGCGCGATCCCGAGCATGCCGTTGGGCAGCAGGTCCCGCATGAGCAGCAGCAGGGCGTCGTTGAAGTCCGCTCCGCTGCCCGAGGCCTGCCCGGCCAGCAGGGCCTCCTTGTTCTCGCCCATCAGCTCGGTGACCGTGACTCCGGCGATCATGCCGGGGATGATCACGATGAACGGCATCAGCATCTTCGGGAAGGCACCGATGATCGGGGTGCGCCGCGCCGCGGACATGCTCTTGGACGCCATCGCGCGCTGCACCTCGACGAAGTTCGTGGTCCAGTACCCGAAGGACAGCACGAAGCCGAGGCCGAAGACCAGGCCGAGCACGGAGAGGAAGTTGCTGCCGAACCCGGTGAGCTGGTTGCCTGGCCAGGAGCTGAGCTGCTCGGCGCCGCCGGGGCTCGCGGTGACCTTGTCCACCAGCCCGTCCCAGCCGCCGACCTTGTACAACCCGACGATGGTGAGCGGCAGCAGCGCGGCCACGATCACGAAGAACTGCAGCACCTCGTTGTAGATCGCCGCGGACAGCCCGCCGAGCGCGGTGTAGGCGAGCACGATCACCGCGGCCAGCAGCACCGACACCCAGATCGGCCAGCCCAGCAGCAGGTTCACCACGCTGGCCAGCAGGAACAGGTTCGCGCCCGCGATCAGGATCTGGGCCGTGGCGAAGCTGATGCCGTTGACGAGGTGGGCGGGCCTGCCGAACCGGCGCAGCATGAACTCGGGAACGCTGCGCACCTTGGAGCCGTAGTAGAACGGCATCATCACGATGCCGAGGAACAGCATCGCGGGCACGGCGCCGATCCAGAAGTAGTGCGCGGTCGGCATGCCGTACTGGGCCCCGTTCGCGGACATCCCCATGACCTCGATGGCCCCGAGGTTCGCCGCGATGAACGCCAGCCCGGTCACCCAGGCCGGCAGGGACCGGCCGGAGAGGAAGAAGTCCAGGCTGGTGGACACCTGCCGCCGGGCAAGGTAACCGATGCCGAGCACCAGGACGAAATAGAACGCCAGTAGCAAGTAGTCGACCGCGTTCGCGTCGAGGCGCAGGTCAGCCTGGGCCAGCACGTGCAACCGACTCACCTCCCGAGTCGCACATCATCCAACAACAAACACCACAATCGAGCTGACCGCGCACACTACTGCATGACAGGACACCCGTGAACGCACCCGGGCCGATGTTGTCCTGTCTTGACATGACTCGCCCGCCGAGCGCGCAAAGATCACCCGCTCGGCGTGTTTGCTCGCCACGCGCACGAGTTTGCTCGCCACGCGCACGAGTTGGCCGTCGGCGTAGCCGAGTTTGCCGTTCGCGTAGTCGAGTTTGCGTTTCGCGTCTAGAAGAGGCGGAACTCGTCCGGTTCGATACCGCGCAGGGCGTCGTAGTCGAGGGTGACGCACCGGATCCCGCGGTCCTCGGCCAGCGTGCGCGCCTGCGGCTTGATCAACTGCGCCGCGAAGACGCCGTGCACCGGGGCCAGCAGCGGGTCCCGGTTGAGCAGTTCGAGATAGCGGGTCAGCTGCTCCACCCCGTCGATCTCGCCGCGCCGCTTGATCTCCACCGCGACCGAGGCGCCCTCGGCATCCCTTGCCATGATGTCCACCGGGCCGATCGCGGTCGGGTACTCCCTGCGCACCAGCGAGTACCCCTCGCCGAGGGTCTGGATGTGCTCGGCCAACAGCTCCTGCAGATGCGCCTCGACCCCGTCCTTGACCAGGCCGGGCTCGGCGCCGAGCTCGTGCGAGACGTCCTCCAGCACCTCCTCGATGCTGATCACCAGTTTCTCGCCGGACTTGTTCTCGACGATCCACAGGTTGCCGTCCTCGATCAGCCAGCACGGAGGGCTCATCCAGTTCAGCGGCTTGTAGGCACGGTCGTCGGAGTGCACCGACACCGACCCGTCGGCCTTGACCAGAAGCAGCCTGGTGGCCATCGGCAAATGGGCTGTGAGCCTGCCGGCGTAGTCGACCTGGCACCGGGCGATTACTAAACGCACGGTCGTTGAGACTAGGCGACGGCCACACCGGCCGGAGCGAAGGGTAGGACGGCGGGTGTTCCGCTCCCGCACATCCCGCGGCAACCTCCATGAACGACATACTGACGAGGTGCATCGCATCGAACGCATCGGCTCCCGCGAGGTCTACCGCAACAACTGGATGACCCTGCGCGAGGACGACATTCGCCGACCGGACGGCTCTCCCGGCATCTACTCCTTTGTCGACAAGCCGACCTACGCGCTGATCATTCCCCTGGACGGGGACCGGCTGTGCCTTGTGGAGCAGTTCCGCTACCCGCTCGGGCTGCGGCGGTGGGAGTTCCCGCAGGGCACCGCGCCGGAGCTCGCCGACGTCCCCGTACCCGAACTGGCCGCGCGGGAGCTACGCGAGGAAACCGGGCTGCGCGCCGGTTCCATCGTCGACCTCGGCAAGCTGGACGTGGCCCCAGGGCTGAGCAGCCAGCGCGGCCACGCCTTCCTGGCCACCGACCTCGAGGCAGGCGAGCCGGAGCGGGAGCAGGAGGAGCAGGACATGCGCATGGCCTGGTTCGACCGCGCCGAGTTCGAGGCCATGGCGCGCAAGGGCGAGATCACCGACTCCCAGTCCCTCGCCGCCTACTTCCTGCTGCTCCTGCACCAGGGCAGCCAACCGCTGTGAGTGGCCCGCTCATGGCAGTCAGTCGGGCCAGGATGGGGTGCGCTTTTCCAGGAAGGCGGCCATGCCCTCGCGGGCGCCGGGCAGCTGTGCGGCCGAGGCCATGACCTCCAGCGCGATGGCGTAGGCATCGGACTCCGGCCGGTCCAGCTGGGCGTACAGGGTCTGCTTGCCGAGCGCCTTGCTCGCCCTGCTGCCCCGGGCGGCCCGGCCCAGCAGGTCGGCGACGGCCTGGTCGAGCTCGCCGTCCGGGACCACCCGGTTCACCAGGCCCCAGTCCAGCGCCGTTGCCGCGTCGATGGCCTCGCCGGTCAGCGCGAGCTCCATCAGCCGCTTCCGCCCGACCGACCTGGCGACCGGGACGGCGGGGGTGTGGCAGAACCAGCCGCCCTTGCCCCCGGGCAGCGCGAAACCCGCCGACTCGCCGGCCACCGCCAGATCGCAGGAGGCCACCAGCTGGCAGCCAGCCGCCGTGGCCAGCCCGTGCACCCTGGCCAGCACCACCTGCGGCACCGACTGGACGGTGCGCATCAGCTCGGTGCACAGCCGCAGCAACTCGCGCACCTGCATCAGGTCCCGCGCGGCCACGTCGGCGAAGTCGTGCCCGGCGGAGAACACCGGCCCGGCACCGGCGAGCACGACGCCGGTGGCATCGGTCTCGGCGGTCTCCCGGAACGCGGCGAGCAGCTCGCCAAGGTGCTCGGCGGACAGCGAGTTACGCCGCCCCGGCCGGTTCATCGTGATGGTGACGGTGTCGCCGTCCCGTTTCAGCAGCAGGTGCTCGTACTCGCCCATACCTCGACGGTAGTACGGCGACCCCGCCGAATCACGTCTCGTCGATAACCGAGCGCAGGAAGCTGCGGGTGCGGTCGTGCTCCGGCTCGTTGAAGATCCGCTCCGGCGTCCCGTCCTCGATGATCCCGCCATCGCAGAACATCAGCACCCGGTTCGACACATCCCGCGCGAACTTCATCGCGTGCGTGACCAGCAGCATGCTGACGTCGGTGTTGCGCGCGATGTCCCGCAGCACGTCCAGTACCTCGGCCGCGATCTCCGGGTCCAGTGCCGAGGTGACCTCGTCCATCAACAGCACGTCCGGGTCCACCGCCAGCGCCCTGGCGATGCCGACCCGCTGCTGCTGCCCGCCGGAGAGCTGGGAGGGGTGGGCATCCAGCTTGTCGCCGAGCCCGACCATCTCCAGCAGCTCCTTGCCCCTGGCCTCGGCCTCCTCCCGCGGCTGGCCGAGCACGTGGATCGGCGCCTCGGTGACGTTGCGCAGCACCCGCATGTTCGGGAACAGGTTGAAGTGCTGGAACACCATGGTGATCCGGCGCCGGACCTTACGGATATGCGCCTCGCTGGCCGGAACCAGCTTCCCGTTGCGCTGCTCGTGGAACAGGTACTCACCGTCCACATTGATGGTGCCGCTGTTCGGCCGTTCCAGGGTCATCAGCAGCCGCAGGATCGTGGTCTTGCCGGAACCACTGGGCCCGATCAGGGTGACCCGCTCGCCGGAGCCGACCGAGAACGAGAGGTCGTCCAGCACCACGTTGCTGCCGAACTGCTTGCGTACCTTGTCGAAGACGATGAACTGGTCGTTCTTTGCGGTACCCGACGACGCCTCGGTTGCCTCGCTCATCTCTCAAGTTCCTCTCATGCAGATTTGTGGGGAGCGCAGGCTAAGCGCGCACCGTGCCGAACTTGCGCTCCACGATGCGTGCGCCCCAGGCCATCACGAGCGCCACGATCAGGTAGAACAGGCCCATCGCGGTGATCGGCTCCGCGTACCGGAACGTGTCCGAACCGATGCTCATCGCCAGCCCGAGCATTTCCAGCACGGTGATGGCCGCCAGCTGCGGGGTGTCCTTGAACATCGCGATCACGTAGTTGCCAAGCGCCGGAATGACCCGCGGGATCGCCTGCGGCAGGATCACGCTGGTCCAGGTACGCCGGGTGGACAGGTTCAGCGCGGTCGCCGCCTCCCACTGGCCCACCGGCACGTTGTCGATACCGGACCGGTACACCTCGGAGGTATAGGTCGCGTAGTGCAGTCCGAGCGCGAACGCGCCGGTCAGCAGTGGCGAGACGCTGATCCCGATGAGCGGCAGCACGTAGAAGAAGAAGAACAGCTGCACCAGCAGCGGGGTGGACCGGATGAACTCGATCAGGAAACCGATCGGCCACCGGATCCAGGCCGAGTCGCTGCGCCGTAGCAGCGCGAACACCAGGCCGAGCACCAGCGCGATGACATAGCCGAACGCGGTCGCGATCAACGCGGTGACCAGGCCGTCGAGCAGCGTGGGAACCGAGTCCCAGACGAGGCTCCACCGGAAATCCATGCGTCACACCCCCTGCGGCTCGGCGGACTGGCGTTTGAAGATGCGGGCGATGGCGCCCGGTGGCACCTGCCTGCCGAGCTTGCGCGAGGCTATCCGCTCCAGCCAGCGCATCAACGCGGTGAAGATCAGCGCGATCACGCCGTACCCGACGAGCAGGCCGAGGAACACCGCCGTGGTGTCCCCGGTGGCGTTCCGGATGAGGTTACCCGCGAACGTCAGGTCGGGCAGGTACACCAGCGAGACCAGCGCCGTCGCCTTCAGCAACTCGATCAGGTTGTTCGAGAACGGCGGGATCATCGCCACGACCGCCTGCGGCAGGATCACCTTGCGCATCCGTTGCGCGGGCGTGAAGTTCAGTGCGATCGCCGCCTCGGTCTGTCCGCTGGGGACAGACTGCACGGCGCCGCGGACCACCTCGGCGGCATAGGCACCGATGTTCAACGCCAGCGCGAGGGTGCCCGCGAACAGCGGGTCGAGCTGGTACCCGAAAGCCGGGATGACGAAGATCAGCCAGAACAGCAGGACCAGCGCGGGGAACCCGCGGAAGATCTCGGTGTAGAGGAAAGCGATCCCGCGTAGCAGCCTGCTCCCGCTCAGCCTGGCCAGGCCGGCGGCGAACGCGAAGACCAGCCCGAGCGCGGCGCCGTAGACGGTCAGCTGCAGGGTAACCAGCAGGCCTTCCCAGAGGTACTCGACGAATCCGGATGACATCGGCCCGCCCCCTAAACGACTTCCGGAGCCGAGCACAGCTCCTCGGCGGTCAACTCGGTCATCTCGTTCTTGGAGAAACCATGCGGCTGGACGATCTCCAGCACCTCGCCCTGCGCCTTCATCGCCGCCAGCTCCCGGTTGAACGCGTCCACGATGTTGGTCTCGCCCTTGCGGAAGCCGAATCCGCCCGCGCCGTTCTGCTGCACTCCCTCGATCACCACGAAGAAGGTCTCACCGATCTCCAGCGGTGCGCCCGGCCGCTCCTGCAACGCCGCGTTCAGCGAGAGCCGGGTGAGCATCAGCGAGTCGGCACGGTTGGCGAGCACCCCGTCGATCCCGGATGCCTGATCGGGAAAGACCACCACCCGGTCGCGCGGAATGCCGAGCGCCAGGGAGTACCGTTCCTCCACCGAACCGGTCAGTACCCCGATCCGGGCGCTCTGGTGGTCCCGAACGCTCTTCAGATCGGTCAGCCCGAGCGGGTTGCCCGCGGGCAACAGCAGGGCCTCCGGGGCGTTGTAATCAGGATTAGTGAATTCGATCTCGGCGCACCGGGCCGGGGTGATGTACATACCGGCCGCGATCACGTCGAACAGCCCCGCCTTGAGCCCCGGGATCAGCGACCCGAAGTCGGCCAATCGCGGCTCGAACTCGTCGATGCCCAGCCTGCGGAACACCGCCTTACCGACCTCGGGTGCCTCGCCGGTCAGCTCGCCTTCATGGTTGATGAACCCGAACGGACGCTCGTTGGCGAACCCCATGCGGACCACCCCGCGATCCCGCAACCGGTCGAGCAACTGCCCGCCATCGCCTCTCGCGGCTATGTTGACCGAGGTGCATCCACTCGTGACAAGTCCGCCGCCCAACGCGACGGCGAGGGCGCCCCCAGCGCTACCACGGAGGAATCTGCGGCGGGACACATCTGCATCACTCACGCGTATTGACTCCTGCCTGCTCAATCGACTCCCGAGCCAGGGAAGCAGCTAGGGAGGGATCTCGTTGCGACGACCCTAGGCAGTTCACCTGAAAGGGTCAAAAGGGCGTTTAATGTCCACTATGGACCCTACACTCGGCAACGGCGAGCTGACCAGCAGGTTTAGCATGATCGAATCGAATGTTACAATTACGCGACGGGCAGACCTTGGGACTCCCGTACCACATTGACGATTTCGGCCATGATGTCGGTGAGTTCGTAGTCCTTGGGGGTGAACACCCGGGCAATACCCCGATCCAGCAGCGACCGCGCATCGTCGGCCGGAATGATCCCGCCGACGATCACAGGTATGTCCGCCGCACCCGCCGTGCGCAGGCCATCCACCACCTCGGGCACCACCTCGAGATGCGAGCCGGACAGTACCGAAAGCCCCACCACGTGCACGCCCTCCTGCACGGCCGCGGCCACGATCTGTTCCGGGGTGAGCCGGATGCCCTGGTAGATCACCTCGAACCCGGTGTCCCGCGCCCGCACGGCCACCTGCTCGGCGCCGTTGGAATGCCCGTCCAGCCCGGGCTTGCCGACCAGCATGCGCAGCTTCTCCCCCAGTTCCGCGCCGGTCGCCTCGACCATGGCCCGCACCCGCTCCACCTCGGCGGCCCCCTCCCCGGAGATCGAGGCCGCCGCCACGCCGGTGGGTGCCCGGTACTCGCCGAAGGTCTCGCGCAGGGCGCCTGCCCACTCCCCGGTGGTGACCCCGGCCGCGGCACAGGTGAGGGTGGCCTCGAACAGGTTCGCGGTGGTGCCCGCCGCCGCGCGCAGCTCCGCGAGTGCCCGCTCCACCGCGGCGTTGTCCCGCCGCTCCCGCCACCGCTCCACCGCGGCCACGGCCTGTTTCTCCGCCACCGGATCGACGGTCTCGATCGCATCCACACCCTCGGCCTGCAACGGGCTCGGCTCGGTCGTCTCGAACCGGTTCACCCCGACCAGCACCCGGTCACCGGACTCCACCCCGCGCCGGTACTCCGCGAGCGAGGCGACCAGCTGGGACTTCATGTAGCCGCTCTCCACCGCGGCCACCGCCCCGCCGAGCTCGAGCACCTGGTCGATCTCGGTGCGGGCGCCCGCCATGATCTCGCCGACCTTCGCCTCCACCACCCGGGAGCCGTCGAAAAGGTCCTCGTACTCCAGCAGGTCGGTCTCGTAGGCGAGCACCTGCTGCATGCGCAGCGCCCACTGCTGGTCCCACGGCCGGGGCAGGCCCAGCGCCTCGTTCCAGGCAGGCAGCTGGATCGCCCGCGCCCGCGCGTCCCTTGACAGCGAGACGGCCAGCATCTCCAGCACGATCCGCTGCACGTTGTTCTCCGGCTGCGCCTCGGTCAGGCCGAGCGAGTTGACCTGGACGCCGTACCGCAGCCGCCGTGCCTTCGGGTCGGTCACCCCGTAGCGGTCGCGGGTGATCTCCTCCCACAACGCCGCGAAGGCGCGCATCTTGCACATCTCCTCCACGAACCGCACCCCGGCGTTGACGAAGAAGGAGATCCGCGCGACCACCCGCGCCATGTCCTCGGCGGCGACCTGCCCGGAGTCGCGCACCGCGTCCAGCACGGCGATCGCGGTGCACAGGGCGTAGGCCACTTCCTGGGTGGGCGTCGCACCGGCCTCCTGCAGGTGGTAGCTACAGATGTTGATCGGGTTCCACTTCGGAACGTGGTGCACCGTCCAGGCGATCATGTCGGAGATCAGCCGCAGGCTGGGTCCCGGCGGGAAGATGTAGGTTCCGCGGGAGAGGTACTCCTTGATGATGTCGTTCTGCGTGGTGCCGGTGAGCTGCGCCAGCACCTCATCCACATCCCGGCCGTCCGCCTCGGCCTGCTCCCTTGCCACGGTCACGTAGAGCGCGAGCAGCCACATGGCGGGCGCGTTGATCGTCATCGAGGTGTTCGCCTCGGCCAGCGGAATGCCCTCGAACAGCTGGCGCATATCGCCGATATGCGAGATCGGCACGCCCACCTTGCCGACCTCGCCCTTGGCCAGTTTGTGGTCGGGGTCGTATCCGGTCTGGGTCGGCAGGTCGAAGGCCACCGAGAGCCCGGTCTGCCCCTTGGCGAGGTTGCGCCGGTACAACTCGTTGGAGGCCGCTGCCGAGGAGTGGCCCGCGTAGGTCCGCATCACCCACGGGCGATCGCGCTCACGGTCCGCTGGATAGGGCACGGGCAACCTCCCGATCGACGACCCGCCCATCATACTCGCCAGTAACATCCGGCGCGGAGTGGAATGAGCCACCCGGCCAGGAAAATCACTCACCCGACCGGCGGTACACCCGCTAGCGTGAGAAGCCGTGACGTGGGGTGCCTACAGCAGCTATCTGGTCTTCGTCGTGCTGGTCGTACTGGCCCCAGGACCGGACACCATGGTGGCGCTGAAGAACGCGCTGGCGGGTGGCGCCCGCGGCGGACTGCTCGCGGTCTGCGGGATCACGGTGGGCAACCTGATGCAGGGCACCGCGGTGGCACTGGGGCTCGGCACCCTGATCGTGCACTCCCAGCCGGTGTTCACCACCCTGCGCTGGGCCGGTGTGGTCTATCTCTGCTACCTGGGCATCCAAGCACTGCGCGCGGCATGGCGCGGCGACTATGGAACGGCAAGCGCGACCGGCTCGCGCGCCTCCGGTTTCCGGCGCTGGCGCGAGGGATTCCTTTCCAATGTCACCAACCCGAAGGTGCTGGCGCTCTACCTTTCGGTGCTGCCCCAGTTCCTCGACCCGGCCAGCACGAGCACCCTGGACGCCCTGCTGCTCGCCTACACCGTCAGCGTGCTCGGCGGGCTCTGGCTGCTGCTGTTGATGTTCTTCGTGCACCGGGTGCGCACCTGGCTGCGCCGCACCCGGGTGCGGCGCAGCCTGGACGCGGTCACCGGCACCGCCCTGATCGGCTTCGGCGCGGCGCTGGCCGCGGAATCCTAGCCCAACTCCACCCCGGTGTAGTCGGTGCTGAGCCACTTCTCCGGGCGCATCCGGACGATCACCTGGCTGTCCGCGGGGATCCCCGAGACGAACCGCTCGGCCTGTTCCCTAGGCAGGTACCTGGCCGCGATCGCCACCTTCCGCTCGAACGAAGGCTCTTCCTCGAAAGCCACCACCGGGCCCTCGGCGGTCACGTACTTGTACGGCATCTCGCCCTGCTGCACGCACAGGCTGAACCGCCCGGCCTCGCGCAGCAACCGCTCCTTCAGCGAGCCGATCTCCATCATCACCACCACATCGCCACCCGGCTGGTAGTCGTACCAGATCGGTACCGCGAGCGGCGCCCTTCCCTGCCTGGTGATGGCGATCAGGCCGACCCGCACCTCGGCAAGGAAGGCCATCCGGTTCTCGCTGCTCATGGTCAGGGACATCCACTACCCCGCATCCGTCGATCGGCGCGCCGCGGCTCGGCGCTCACCAAGCACAACCCGCCGGGTAATGATCGTGTTCCGTGCGGTTCAGGAACGTTCCGGCTCGGTGGAGACCCGCTCGATCCGGGCCCCGAGGCGGTTCAGGTTCTCCACGAAATGCGGGTAGCCGCGGTCGATATGGAACACGTCCCAGACCTCGGTGACCCCGTCGGCGCACAGGCCGGCCAGTACCAGCCCGGCCCCAGCCCGGATGTCCGATGCCCACACCGGCGCGCTGGACAACGTGTCCACCCCGCGGACCACGGCGTGGTGCCCGTCGGTGCGCGCGTCCGCGCCGAGCCGGACCATCTCCTCGATGAACCGGAACCGGGCCTCGTACACGTTCTCGGTGATCATCGAGGTGCCGTCGGACACCGCGGACAGCGCGACCGCGAAGGGCTGGAGGTCGGTGGCGAAGCCGGGGTAGGGCAGGGTCACGAAGTCCACCGACACCGGCCGGTCGGCCTGCACCACCCGGAAGCCCTCCCCATCAAAGGTCTCCACCTCGGCACCGGCGAGCCGCAGCTTCTCCAGCACCAGGTCGAGGTGATGTGGGTTGACCCCGCGCACGGTCAGGTCTCCCCTGGTCATCGCGGCGGCGAAGGCCCAGGTGGCGCCGACGATCCGGTCTCCGATCACCCGGTGCTCGGTGGGGTTCAGCCGGTCCACCCCGTGCACGGTCAGGGTGGAGGTGCCCGCGCCCTCGATCTTGGCGCCCATCTCGGTGAGCATCGTGCAGATATCCGAGATCTCCGGCTCCCGGGCGGCGTTGTCGATCACCGTGGTGCCCTCGGCGAGCACGGCGGCCATCAGGATGTTCTCGGTGGCGCCCACACTGGGGAAGTCCAGCCAGATCTGCGCGCCATGCAGCCCGTCCGCCTTGGCGACCACGCAGCCGTGCTCGATCGTGCTGGTGGCGCCCAGCTTGCGCAGCCCGTTCTGGTGCATGTCCAGCGGCCGCGAACCGATGGCGTCCCCGCCTGGCAGCGCCACCACGGCGCGCTTCAGCCTGCCAACCAGCGGGCCCAGCACGCATACCGAGGCGCGCAGCTTACCCATCGCGGGCGAGTCGGCGTGATGCGAGAGCTCGGACGGCGTGGTGATGGTCGCGGTGTCCCCCGCGATGGTGACCTCGCAGCCGACACTGCGCAGCACGTCGGCCATCAACGGGACGTCCAGGATCTGCGGGCAGTTGGTGATGGTCGTGGTGCCCTCGGCGAGCAGTGCCGCCGCCATCAGCTTGAGCACGCTGTTCTTGGCCCCGACAACCTCTACCTCACCGACCAGCCGCGCGCCACCATGCACGTCGAAGTGCTCACTCATGGGCGCTAATCATGCCTGCCACGCGTAGCTACGTGATGAGCAGGGCGCGGAACACACCCTGGACGCGGCCATCCGGCTCTGTTATCCATTTACCAACTATTAACGAAGCTTGAGGGAGAAACACGAATGCTGGGGTACACGGTCGCGGCCCTCACCGTCATCGCGAGCACCATCACGGCACCGGCCACGGCGGCACCCGCCACGCCGCTGTGCGGGGCCGCCTTCGCCACCGAGTCCAGGGGCGAGACCTACCAGGAGGCCTTCGAACGGGTCGACGGCTACTACGGGCTGGAGTCCGTGCGGGTCTTCTACCCCGGCCTGCCCCGGCACTGGCCGGGCAAGCTGGACGCGGGCAACCGGACACTCACGGTGTCCTTCAAGGCCGATCCGGCGAGCGTGACGGCGGGCAGGCACGACGAGCACTTCCGCACCTGGTTCGCAGAGGCGCCCCGGGACGTGGACGTCTACTGGAGCTACTTCCACGAACCGGAGGACAACATCCTGAAGCGGGGCGAGTTCACCGCGGCCGAGTACCGGGCCGCCTGGCGGCACCTGCACGAACTGGCCGCAGAGGCGGGCAATCCCCGGCTGCACCCGACGCTGATCCTGATGAACTGGACCGCGGACCCGGACTCGCGGCTGAACTGGCGGGACTTCTACCCCGGCGACCGCTATATCGAGGTGCTGGCCTGGGATGCCTACAACCAGATCACCGGGGTCACCAGGAAGTACCGCTCGGCCGAGACGGTGTTCGGCGATGTGGTCCGGGTGAGCAGGCAGGCGGGTAAGCCGTTCGCGATCGCGGAGACCGGCAGCGCGCTGGCGACCGGGGACGACGGCAGCGGCAGGGCCGAATGGCTACGGGAGATCACCGGCTACCTCACCGACCGGGGCGCGCGCTGGGTGCAGTACTTCGACCTGGACTTCACCGCACACGGTCATTCCGACTACCGCCTGCGCGACCGGGCAGGCAAGGCGGCCTGGCGCGAGTTCTGCGCCGGCTGACCCGCCACCCCGCACCCAGCAGGTGCCCTGAACGTGGCGTTTGGGTCGTCAGATGTCGCGAACGGCACATTTGAGACGTCTACCGTCTCGAAAGCCACGTTCAGGGCATGGTCAGCTGGCGCGGGGAATGCGCCGGCCGGGCGGGGCGGATTCCAGCCAGGACAGGAAACCGGTCAGGGCGCCAGGGCCCATCGCGATCTCGATGGGCTCCTGGCGGTCGGACTCGCAGCGCAGGACGGTCGAGTCGGCGGGTACGGCGTAGGATTCGGTGCCGATCGGCTCCCTGCGGTCGGCGATCTCCAGATAGTCCCGGTGGAACACCCGGTCCGGCCCGGTGCGCAGGCTCCACACCCGGTGCCAGACGAACTCCTCACCGCGGTACCGGCCGATACCGAGATGCCAGCCGGAGCGGGCGCGGTCAGGCCGCCAGCGCAGGGCCACGCTCACCCCGCCGAGTTTGCGCATCCGGACCCATCGCAGCAGGTACCAGCCGGCGAGCGTGAGCAGCACGAGCAGGAGCCCGATGACCATCAGTGCGATACCCACGGCCGGCTCCCGCTCGTCGCTCGATCAGACCGACTGCCCGGCGGCGCGCAGGCGCCCGCTCGCTCTGGCGCGTTCGGCCTCGTCCTCCACACTCAACGCGGCCCGCGCGGCGTCGATGTCGATCTCCTCGGCGAGCTCCGCGCTCTCGGCGAGGATGCTGACCCCCTCGGCGGTCACCGAGAGGAACCCGCCGTGCACCGCGGCGGTGACCGTCTCACCGTCGGTGGTGGTCACTCGCACGACCCCACCCTCGACCAGCTGACCGAGCACCGGTTCGTGGCTCGGCATGATGCCGATCTCACCCTCGGTGGTCTGCGCCACCACGAAGGTGGCCCTACCCGACCAGAGGCGACGCTCGACCGCGACAACCTCCACGGACATCTCAGCCACGTAGCTCTCCTTCACATCGGGTGGTGCCTGCACCCAGTGTAACGGCTGAACCGCAGGTACCGGGTTCCACTATTCGAACGACGGAGCCGGAACATCCCACTGTGTACATTGTGGACACCGTGGACGCCGGCCCCGCCGCTCGGGAGTGGCTCACTTCTTGGTGATTTCGTGGTACTTCTTCTCGAGGTCCTCCAGGCCACCGATCCCGAGGAACGCCTGCTCAGGGTAGTGGTCGAAGTCACCCTTAGTAATCTTGTCGAAGGACTCGATGGTCTCCGACAGCGGCACCGTGGAGCCGGGGATCTGCGTGAACGCCTCGGCGACCAGCATGTTCTGCGAGAGGAACCGCTCGATCCGGCGGGCCCGGTTCACCGTGAGCTTGTCCTCCTCGGACAGCTCGTCCATCCCGAGAATCGCGATGATGTCCTGCAGCTCCTTGTACTTCTGCAGGATCCGGATCACCTCGGAGGCCACCCGGTAGTGGTCCTCACCGACGATCGCCGGGTCCAGGATGGTGGAGGTGGAGGCCAGCGGGTCCACCGCGGGGAAGATGCCCTTCTGGAACACCGACCGGGACAGCTCGGTGGTCGCGTCCAGGTGGGCGAAGGTGGTCGCGGGCGCCGGGTCGGTGTAGTCGTCCGCAGGGACGTAGATCGCCTGCATCGAGGTGATCGACCGGCCCCGGGTCGAGGTGATCCGCTCCTGCAGCGTGCCCATCTCGTCGGCCAGCGTCGGCTGGTAACCCACCGCCGAGGGCATCCGGCCGAGCAGGGTGGAGACCTCCTGGCCCGCCTGGGTGAACCGGAAGATGTTGTCGATGAACAGCAGCACGTCCTGGTTCTGCACATCGCGGAAGTACTCCGCCATGGTCAGCGCGGACAGCGCGACCCGCATACGGGTACCGGGCGGCTCGTCCATCTGGCCGAAGACGAGCGCGGTGTCGTTGATGACCCCGTCCTCGCTCATCTCGAGGAACAGGTCGGTGCCCTCACGGGTGCGCTCGCCGACCCCGGCGAACACCGAGGTGCCACCGAAGTTCCTGGCGACACGGGTGATCATCTCCTTGATCAGCACCGTCTTGCCGACGCCCGCGCCGCCGAACAGGCCGATCTTGCCACCCTGCACGTACGGGGTGAGCAGGTCGATGACCTTCAGGCCGGTCTCCAGCATCTCCGTCTTGCCCTCGAGCTGGTCGAAGGCAGGCGGCTTGCGGTGGATACCCCACCGCTCAAGGTCGGCGCCGTAGCCCGGCTCGTCAAGGCAGTCGCCGAGGGCGTTGTAGACGTGCCCCTTGACCTTGTCGCCGACCGGCACGGTGATCGGGCCGCCGGTGTCGGTGACCTCGGCGCCACGCACCAGGCCGTCCTGCGGCTGCAGCGAAATGGTCCGCACCATGTTGTCGCCGAGGTGCTGGGCGACCTCCAGGGTCACCGTCTTGCGCAGCTGCTCGAACCCGATGTCGACCTTCAGCGCGTTGAACTGGTCAGGTACCGCGCCCCGGGGGAACTCGACGTCGACGACCGGGCCGGTCACCGAGACGATCCGGCCCTTGAGCGCGGTTGGGGCGGTTTCAGTGGCAGTCATCGCTCAGTCATCACTTCCTACAGCGGCAAGCGCGTTAGCACCGCCGACGATTTCGCTGATCTCCTGGGTGATCTGGGCCTGGCGCGCCTGGTTCGCCAGCCGCGTGTAGGTCTCCACCAGCTCTTGTGCGTTGTCCGATGCGGCCTTCATCGCGGTCCGCCGCGCGGCCAGCTCGGAGGCCGCCGCTTCCAGCAGCGCCGAGAAGATCCGCGTGTTGATGTACTTCGGCAGCAGCGCGCCGAGCAGCTTCTCCGCATTCGGCTCGAACTCGTACGAGGACGCCAGCCCGGCGGCCTCCGCGGCCTCGGCCGAGCCGTCGGAGTACTCCACCTCGAGCGGCGCGACCCGCTTGGCAACCGGGGTCTGGGTGAGCATGGAGCGGAACTCGGTGTAGACGATGTGCAGCTCGTCCACGCCGAGCACCCCGTCAGGGCCGGGGGCGCCGCCCTCGTCGTCCGCGCCGGCGAGGAACGCCTGCACCAGGGTGGAACCGATCTCGGCTGCGTCGGTGTAGTGCGGCCGCTGGGAGAACCCGGTCCAGTACTGCTGGATCTCGCGCCCACGGAACCGGTAGTACCCGAGACCCTTGCTGCCGGTCACGTAGAGCACCGGCTCCTTTCCCTGCTCCCGCAGCAGGGACAGCAGTTCCTCGGTGGTCCGCTGCACGTTGGCGTTGTACCCACCGCACTGGCCGCTGTCGCTGGTGACCACCAGCACGGCGACCCTGGTCGGGTTCTCCCTTGCGGTCAGCAACGGGTCGTCCAGTGTGGACGCCGCGGTAGCCAGCGCGGAGAGCACCTTGGTGATCTCGTCGGCGTATGGCCGGGCGGCCTCCACCCTGGCCTGCGCCTTACCGATCCGGGATGTGGCGATCAGCTCCTGGGCCTTGGTGATCTTGCCGATCGCCTTGGTCGCCTTGACCTTCTGCCGGAGTTCACGAAGTTGGGCCATGGCTTATCCGGTCACTTCTTCGGCGCGGGCTTGTTGACCTTCACGGTCTCCTGCCCGACCTTGTCGGCTTCCATGGCCTCGGCCTGGGCCTCGTTCACCAGCGGCTTGCCCTCGGAGGTGGTGAAGCCCTTCTTGAACTCGTTGGTGGCGGCGGCGACCCGCTCGGCGATCTCCTCGGTCCACTTCTTCTGCTCGCGGATCTCGGTCAGGATGTCGTCGTGCTTGTGCCGCAGGTTGGCCATCAGCTCGTTGTTGAACCGGGCCACGTCCTCGGTGGGCACATCGTCGAAGTGACCGTTGGTGCCCAGCCACACCGAGATGATCTGGTGCTCCACCGCGATCGGCGAGTTCTGCGGCTGCTTGAGCATCTCGTACAGCCGGGCACCACGGTCCAGCTGCGCCTTGGAGGTCGGGTCGAGATCGGAGGCGAAGGCCGCGAAGGCCTGCAGCTCCTGGTACTGGGAGAGGTCGATCCGCAGCGAACCCGCGACGGTCTTCATCGCCTTGATCTGCGCGTCACCACCGACCCTGGACACCGAGGTCGTCACGTCCACCGCAGGCCGCTGGCCGGAGTTGAACAGGTCGGACTGGAAGAAGCACTGCCCGTCGGTGATCGAGATCACGTTGGTCGGGATGTAGGCCGAGATGTCGTTGGCCTTGGTCTCGATGACCGGCAGCCCGGTCAGCGAGCCACCGCCCAGCTCGTCGTTCAGCTTGGCGCAGCGCTCCAGCAGGCGGGAGTGCAAGTAGAAGACGTCGCCGGGGAACGCCTCGCGGCCCGGCGGGCGGCGCAGCAGCAGCGAGAGCGCGCGGTAGGCCTCGGCCTGCTTGGTGAGGTCGTCGAAGACGATCAGGACGTGCTTGCCCTCGTACATCCACTGCTGGCCGAGCGCGGCACCGGCGAACGGGGCCAGCCACTTGAAGCCTGCGGAGTCCGAAGCGGGGGCGGCCACGATGGTGGTGTACTCCAGCGCGCCCGCGTCCTCCAGCGTCTTGCGCACCCCGGCGATGGTCGTGCCCTTCTGGCCGACCGCGACGTAGATGCAGCGCACCTGCTGGCTGGGGTCGCCGGACTCCCAGTTGCGCTTCTGGTTGATGATCGTGTCCACGCAGACCGTGGTCTTACCGGTCTTACGGTCACCGATGATCAGCTGCCGCTGGCCACGGCCGATCGGGGTCATCGCGTCGATCGCGGTGATACCGGTCTGCAGCGGCTCGCTCACCGGCTGGCGCTGCACCACCGAGGCGGCCTGCAGCTCGAGCGCGCGGTTGTCGGAGGACTCGATGTCGCCGAGGCCGTCCAGCGGCTGGCCCAGCGGGTTGATGGTCCGGCCGAGGAAGTTCTCGCCGACCGGGATCGAGAGGATCCGGCCGGTGCGCTTGACCTCCTGGCCTTCCTGGATGGTCTCGAAGTCACCGAGGATGACGACACCGATCTGGCGCGGCTCCAGGTTCAGGGCCACCCCGAGGACGCCGCCGGGGAACTCCAGCAGCTCGTTGGCCATCGTCGAGGGCAGACCCTCGACGTGGGCAACACCGTCACCGGTGTCGATGACCGTGCCGACCTCTTCCCGGCTCACGTCCGGGGAGTAACTCGAGACGTAGTTCTCGATCGCGTTGGCGATCTCATCCGAGGAGATCGTCAGCTCCGCCATTGTCGTTCCCGCTCTCGCTTCTCTTCTGCCAGTGTCTGAAAGTGTGTGCCCTCAGCCGGCGAGCTGACGGCGCAGCGCCGCGATGCGGCCCGCCGACGTACCGTCGATGACCTCGTCACCGACCCTGATCAGCAGGCCACCGCCGACGCTCGGGTCGCGTTCGACGTGCAGGGCCATCGGCCGGCCGTAGATCTGCCGCAGCCGCTCGGCCAGCCGGTCCTGCTGCTCCTCGGACAGCTCGCTTGCGGCCGTCACGTGTGCCACCGACCGCTCCCTGCGCTGCGCGGCCAGTCCCACCAGGTGGTCCAGCCCACGCCCGATACCGCGGCCGCGCAGCCGCGAAACCAGCTGCTCGACCATGATCACGGCGACCTGGTCCACCTTGCCGTCGAACAGGTTCCGCACCAGCCCGCGGCGGGCCTGCTCGGGTGCGGTCCGGTCGGACAGCGCCCGGTCCAGTTCTGGCTCGCTCGCCACGATACGGGCGATTCGGAAGAGCTGGTCCTCCACTGTGGCCAGGCTGCCCGCACGCTCCGCACTGGTCAGCAGCGCGGAGCGGCCGAGGGACTCCAGCCCGTCGACCAGCTCACGCGGGCTGGACCACCGGGCACCGGCCACGGTGTCCAGCACCGTCAGGGTCGGTTCGGAGACCTTTCCCTCGAGCAGGGACCGGACCAGCCGGGTGCGGGCACCGGGCTCGGAGGAACCGTCGCCGACGGCCCTGCGCAGCCCGACCTCCCTGGTCAGCAGGCCGACCACGGACAGCAGCTCCTCGCCGACGGCGGAAGGATCCGCCCCGGCGTCGGCCAGCACCTCGTCCAGGCGGGTCTCGGCGGCGGCCAGTGCTTCGCGGCTAGCAGCATGCAGCGTCATGTCCTACGTCCTTGCCCCGGCCGCACCGTTGCCACTGGTCTCGAGCTCGTTGAGGAACCGGTCGATCGTGCCGCGGCGGCGGGCCTCGTCCTCGAGGGACTCACCGATGATCCGGCTGGCCAGCTCGACCGAGTTGCGTCCGAGCTCGGCCCGCAGCTCGGCGATGATCTGCGCCTTCTGCGCCTGCAGCTGCGCCTCGCCCTGCGAGACGATCCGCCTGGCCTCCTCCTGGGCCTCGGCCCGCAGCTCTTCCTTGATCTGCTCGGCCTCCACCCTGGCGTCGTCGCGGATCTTGGCCGCCTCGGTCCGTGCCTCTGCCAGCTGCGCCTTGTACTGCTCCAGCGCCTGCTCGGCCGCGGCCTGGGCCTTCTCGGCCTTCTCGATGCCGCCCTCGATCTTCTCCGTGCGTTCCTCGTACAGCTTCTCGAAGCGCGGAACCGCGAACTTCTTCAGCAGCCACAGCAGGATGAGAAAACCGACCAGCCCGAGAATGATCTCGGAGACGTGCGGAATAACCGGGTTGACTTCCTCGGCCGCCAGCACCATCTGTGTGTTCAGCACCATGCCTCCCTAAGGGCCGTTCGATCGGCTCAGGCAGAAGCGATGAAGTACACGATGAAGCCGAGCAGGGCGAGCACCTCGCTCAGCGCGAACGTGGTCCAGCCGATACCCATCAGCTTGCCCTGGGCTTCCGGCTGCCGGGCGGTGCCGTTGATGACGGCGGCCCACACCAGACCCACACCGATACCGGGACCGATCGCGGCCAGGCCATAACCGATCGCGGCGAGACCCTGGTTGAGGTTCACGGCCTCCTGCGCGAGAACAATGTTGCTCACTTGTGTTTCCCTTTCAACTCGGTCCGTGCGGGCACGGATCGGGCTTATGTGTTTTGTTGGGTCAGTGGTCCTCGGCCAGCGCCATACCGATGTAACCCGCGGACAGCACGGCGAACACGTAGGCCTGCACCACCTGAATCAGGGCTTCCACGAAGAACAGCACGAGGCCGAACAGAAACGAAACCACCCCGACCGGCTTGAGTGCCGCGCCCGCCTCCACCACCAGGTACTCACCGGCGACCGCGAACAGCGCCAACAGCAGGTGCCCTGCGAACATCGCGGCGAAAACCCGGATGGCCAACGTGATGGGGTTGAAGACGAACTTCTGGACGAACTCGAGCACAATCAGCAGCGGCATGACGAACCCGGGCGCGCCAGGGGGCATCAACTGGTGCTTCAGATAGCCGCCGAATCCGTGCCGCCGGAAGCCGACGAAGTGGTAAACCGGGTAAACGACCAGCAGCGAGAGTGCGAGTGGGAAGCCGAAGTGCGCGAACGTCGGGAACTGCACGAGCGGGATGATCCCGAAAAGGTTGTTCACCAGAATGAAGCTGAACAACGCCAGGATCAGGGGGATGAACGCGCGAAAGTCCTTCGAGCCGATCTGGTCCCGCGCGATGTTGTTCCGGGCCAGGTCGTACACCGACTCGGCCGCGAACTGGAACTTCCCTGGCACCAGCTTCAGGTTGCGCGAGCTGAGCAGGAAGAACGCGGACACGATGACCAACGCCAGGACCAGCAGCACCATCGGCTTGGTGATGCCGAGCCCGATGGCGGGCGGGAAAAGGGTCTCAACACCCGGAGGGACGAACTCGCCACCTTCGGCTAGTACCAGCGCGCCCAACTGGGCTCCTTCCGGTTCTCCCGGCCGGCGTTCACTCCGCCGGGGGAATCGTCACGATCTGGACTTAACGTACCCGATCGGGATCAGGCACCGGGAAGCGGATGCCGACTCTCCGTAGGGTCTCGGGTCACAACCCGCCGCGGGTGAGGTACGGGGGTAACTCACCAGGTCCATGCGGGTGGTTTGCCGGACAGCACCCCGAGACGGAGGGCAACCGCTTCCTGGTGGCGGACCATACCAGCCCTTTGCGCAACGCCGTACAGGCGTACTCCTTAGCGGCCGTCCGGGATGATCGTCGGGATCTTGGTCTTGCGGAACGCCAGTGCCTCCGCACCCGCCCAGACCAGCACGACGGCGAGCATCGATAGGGCAAGTGCCTCCCGGTGCAACCAGCTCAGCGAGCCGAGGGCGGCCGCGATGCCCAGTAGCGCCAGCAACTTGCCCACCAGTCCCCCCATCGCCACGGCCATCACCATCATCGGGTTCATCGCGGCGGTCTTGCGCATGAGTGCCAGCGTCGCCAGGGATGAGACGAGCGCCACACCGACCCCGATCAGGGAGCTGAACAGCCCGGATGTCCCGGTCAACAGGGTGCTGACCAGCACGGCGACCGTCGCGGTTGCGACCGAGGGCCACAAGGCGTACCGCAGCATGGCGCTGGCCAGCTTGCGCACGCTCTCGGCATGCGGGTTGGTCTCGGTCTGCGCGTTCTCGCTCACTACGGCACTCCCTGCTGGTTCCTCGACTTCAGTCTAGGCACCGCGGAGATCAGCGCCGCCAGCAGGAGGCCCGCTGCGACGAGCCAGAACACGATGGTGCTGTCGAACAGGGTCACCGAGACCGCGCCGAAGGCCAGCAGGCCTGCCCACAGGTAGATCAGCAGGACGGCCCGCCGCTGGGAATGCCCGATCTCCAGCAGCCGGTGGTGCAGATGCATCTTGTCCGCGGCGAACGGGCTCTCCCCCCGGCGGGTCCGCCGGATCACCGCCAGCATCAGGTCCAGCAGCGGCAGGAACAGCACCGCGGCCACGACCAGCAGCGGGGACATCAGGGCCAGCGTGTCGGAGGGACTGAAGGTGAGGTAGTTGATCTTGCCGGAGGCCGAGGTGCTGGCCGCGGCCAGCATCAGCCCGATCATCATGGAGCCGGAGTCGCCCATGAAGATCTTGGCGGGCTGGAAGTTGTGCGGCAGGAAGCCGAGGCAGGCCCCGGCAAGGGTGGCCGCGATCAGCGCCGGTGGGTAGCTACCGACGTCTCCCCCTGAGGTGGCGAGCAGGCCGAGGGAGAAGGCGCAGGTCGCGGCCGCGGCGATGAAGCCGAGCCCGCCCGCGAGGCCGTCCAGGCCGTCCACGAAGTTCATCGCGTTGACCATCACGACCACGAGCAGCACGGCCAGCAGCCCGCCCTGGTTGTTGTCCAGCTGCAGGACCGAGCCGAGCACCTCCTCGTTGCCGCCCCATGGCACCCAGAAGGTGTTCCACTGCACCCCGAAGATCACCAGGATCCCCGCGCACATGACCTGACCGGCCAGCTTGGTCCAGGCGTCCAGTTCGAAACGGTCGTCCAGCGCGCCGATCAGCACGATCACGCCCCCGCCGAGCAGCACCCCGACCGGGTCGAAGGAGTACTCGAATGCGCGGCGCAACGCGGGCAGCTGGTGGGCCAGCGCCATCCCGCCGAGCACCCCGAGGTACATCGCCAGCCCGCCCATCCGGGGGATCGGGATGACGTGCACATCGCGGGCCCGCGGGGTGGCGATCGCGCCCGCCTTGATCGCGAACCGGCGGATCAGCCCGGTGAGCAGGAAGGTCACCGCGGCCGAGATGAGCGCGACGAGGATGTACTCCCGGATCGGGAGCCCTGCGCTGACGGTCGGAGTCACGACGCTCGCAATCCAGGGTCTCTAGTCGTCCCTGCCCTGCACCGGCATACCGAGCACCTCGGAAACCGCCGCCGCGCTGACCGCACCCTCGCGCAGCAGCACCGGCGCGTCGCCGGTCAGGTCGACGATGGTCGAGGGAACCGGGTCCCCACTGGGGCCACCGTCCAGGTACACCGCCACCGATTCGCCGAGCTGCTCCCTGGCCTGCTCCGCGGTGCTCGCGGGCGGCCTCCCGGAGACGTTGGCGCTGGAGACCGCCATCGGCCCGACCTCACGCAGCAGGTCCAGCGCGACCGGATGCAGCGGCATGCGCACCATCACGGTGCCCCGGGTGCTGCCGAGGTTCCAGCTCAGGCTCGGCGCGTGCGGCAGCACGATGGAGAGGTCACCGGGCCAGAACGCCTCGATCAGCGCGCGGGCCTGCGGCGGCACGCCGAGCGTGAGTCCGTCCACTGTGGACCATGAGCCGACCAGTACGCCCACCGGCATGTCCGGCCCCCGGTTCTTGGCCTGCAACAGCGCGTGCACCGCCGTGGTGTCGAAGGCGTCGGCACCGATGCCGTACACCGTGTCGGTCGGCAGCACGACCAGCCGGCCGGAACGCACGGCACCCGCCGCGGCCGCGAGGCCTTCGGTCCTGCTCTCCCGCTCGTTACAGTCGTACAGGGCGCTCATAGCCGCTGAGCCTAACGAGCGCGGCGAAGTCAGCCTCGGCGGGCCGTCGCGAACCGGGGACGCCCGGTGAGGTCGGCATGACCCGCCACCTCGGTGAGCACCCTGCGGGCGCGCAGCAGTGCCGGTACCGCCTGCGCATGGGTGTCGTCGTGCTCGATCGCCAGCCCGCCGCCGGGCCGCAGCAACCGTGCCGACGCGGCGACCACATGCCGGATCACGGCCAGCCCGCTCTCCGGCGCGAACACCGCGTGCGCCGGGTCGTACTCGGCGACCTCCGGCGGCACCTGGGTGCCCTCCGGGACGTAGGGCGGGTTGCACAGCACCAGGTCCACCAGCCCGTCCAGCTCGGCGAACATGGTGTTGTCGGCGACATCGCCGGAGTACAGCCGGATCGGGGTGTCCCCGGCCGCCGCCCTGGCCTCCGCGTTGTGCCGGGCCCAGGCCAGCGCGTTGCGGTCGACGTCGACCGCGTAGACGACGGCGTCCGGCCGGGCGTGCGCGACCGCGAGCGCCAGCGCACCGGAACCGGTGCAGAGGTCGACCACCACCGGGTACTCCCTGCCCTTCAGCACGCCGAGTCCCCACTCCAGGAGCAACTCGGTCTCCGGCCGCGGCACGAACACCCCCGGCCCGACGTCCACCGTGATCCCGCCGAGCGCCGCCCACCCGATCAGGTGCTGTAGCGGGATGCGCTTGGCCCGCTGCATGACCAGCTGCCCGATCGCGTCCACCACGGCCGTGTCGACCAGCGGTACCAGGGGCAGCCGCCCGCGTTCCACGCCGAGCACATGGGCGGCGATCAACTCGGCATCGGCGCGGGGGGAGGCCACCCCGGCCTCGGTCAGGATCCTGGTCGCCTCGAGGATCGCCAGGCGCAACGGCTGTCGCTTCACCAGGCCATCTTCACTTGCCCGGCAGGTCGATGGCCAGCCCGCCACGCTTCTACCCAGCCAGGTGACTCGGCGGGCCTACCCGGCTGGGGTCGTCACTCGTTCGAGTTACTGCGGACGCTATAGTGCTCCTCGTTGCGAACAGATGTAACGCTGTGTGATCCCCGTCGATCTGCATTGAGGGAAGAAAACAACCCACGTTTCTGAGGGGTGGACTGGTGGCTGGGCAATGGGACACGGCCAGACAGCTGGACAGCACCGACAACAGACGTACCGTCGCGTTCGTATTCCCGATCTTCAACGAGGCGGACAACATCGACCTGCTGCACCGGACGGTGGACGAGGTCACCTCGGCCGTGTCGGATCGGTACCGCTTCCAGTTCATCTACGTGGATGACGGCAGCAAGGACGAGTCACTGGCCCGGCTGAACGCGCTGGCCGATGCCGACGACCGGGTCACCGTGGTCGAGCTCTCCCGCAACTTCGGCCACCAGCTGGCCGTCACCGCCGGCCTGGACCTGGTGGACGCGGACGCCGCCGTCATCATGGACAGCGATATGCAGGACCCGCCGCGGGTCGCTCTGGAGCTGATGGAGAAGTGGGAGCAGGGCTACCACGTGGTGTACGCCCAGCGCAGGTCCCGGCAGGACTCGGCGTTCAAGAAGGCCACCGCGGCCGGCTTCTACTGGCTGTTGCGTAAGCTCGCCGCCATCGACATCCCGAAGAACACCGGCGATTTCCGGCTGCTCGACCGGAAGGTGGTCGACGAGCTGCGGAAGTACCGGGAACGCGACCGTTTCCTGCGGGGGCTGGTCAGCTACATCGGTTTCCGGCAGGTCGCGGTCCCGTTCGACCGGGACAAGCGGAATGCGGGCAGCACTGGCTATCCGTTGAGCAAGATGCTCCGGTTCGCTGCCGATGGCATTCTCGGCTTTTCGGTTGCGCCGCTGCGGCTGATCAGCCGGATCGGCTACACCATTTCCCTGCTGAGCTTCGCGGGGATCCTCTACGTTCTCGGTGTGAAACTGTTCGCCCCGGAGACGGCGGTTCCCGGCTGGGCTTTCATCACCATCGCGACATTCTTCCTCGGCGGTATCCAGCTCATCATGATCGGGGTACTCGGCAGCTATATCGGCCGCACCTACGCGCAGGTGCAGAACCGGCCGCTCTACACCGTGGCCTCCGTCCGCACCGGCGCCGAGGCCGAGGCGGACACCGAGCTGAAGAGTCTCGTCGGTTGAAAGTCCTCACGCCAACCAGGCTGCGGTTCGGGCTCGTCGGCATAGCCAACACCGCGGTCGATTTCGTCGGTTACCTGGTACTCGTCACCGCCGGGTTGCCGATCTTTTTCGCGAACTTCCTTTCCACCAGCGCCGGAATGCTGTTGAGCTTCAGCCTGAACCGCAGTTTCACCTTCCGCGCAAAGGAGGGCGACCCGCGCCTGCAGGCGCTGCTTTTCTTCACCATCACCGCTATCGGGCTGTGGGCCGTGCAACCGGTCGTGATCATGCTCGTCGGTGGCGCTTTCCCCGACCTGCCCCTGCTGGTGCCGAAGGCAGCCGGAATCGCCGTGGGGCTGGTGTGGAACTACGTCCTGTACAGCACCGTGGTCTTCCGGCGAGGAGCTTCGACATGACCAGCGGCACCGCGATCGAGGCCGAACAGACCGCGCCGGTACCGGCCGCGCGCGGGCGGCTGGCGCGTCCCTCCCGGTGGCACGCGTTCCTTTCCGGCGACTTCGGCGTGGCACTGTTCGTCGTGCTGCTCTGGCACGGCGCCCTCACCGCGGCCGCCTTGCTGTTCGGCCCCACGTTGCCGACCAGCGAGGGCATCCCCGGCTCCGGTATCGGTTCCGGGGACGGCCTGCTCGCGCACACCTACCGCTGGGACGGGGTGCACTACGGGCACATCCTGGACGGCGGCTACGCGGAGTTCGTGCCGATCCGGGCGTTCTATCCGTTGTTCCCGTTCACGGTGTGGCTGGTTCAGACCATCACCTTCGGCCAGCTGGGGGTGCTGGCCGCCGGGATGCTGATCAACACGGTGGCCAGCTGGCTCGCCGTGGTGGCCCTGCTCAAGATCGTCCGATACCACCTCGGTGAGGGCAACGGACCGTGGCTGGCCGTTGCCGGCTTCCTCAGCGCACCGGCCGCGTACTTCCTGCACGTCTTCTACAGCGAGGCGCTGTTCTGCGCGATCGGCTTCTGGGCCTACCTGTTCGCGCTGCGCCGCAGCTGGGCGTGGATGGGCCTGTGCCTGATGGCCATCACTGCCAGCCGGATCACCGGCGTGCTGTTCGTCGGCCTGTGCTTCCTGGAGTTCTGGCGGTCAAGGGGGTGGAGCCTGCGCGGCCTGCTCTCGCCGAACCTGCTGTGGTTCCCGGCCAGTATCGCGGGTTTCGCCGGGTACATGGCCTACCTGCGGGTGGTGACCGGGGACGCGCTGGGCATGTTCCACGCCTATCAGGCGGCGAACTCGTGGAGCTACCACGTGTTCAACCCGAACTTCCCGGCAACCATCGCCGAGGAGGTCGAGCTGACCGGCCGCGCGCTGCTCGGGCTGGACCAGATGACCACCTGGCGGCTGGTCAGCCATGTACTCCCGGTGATCGGGCTGGTGCTGCTGCTGGCCGCGTCCTGTTACCTGATCGGCTGCGTGCTGCGGGACCGGCGGCTGCACGGTCCTGCCGCCGCCTGCCTGCCGCCCGCGCAGCGCGAGGACCGGACGGCCCTGGTCCCGCTCGCGGTGTTCGGCCTGGTCGCCATCGTGATGTTCACGCTGAACAGCAACGTGGTCTCGGTGCACCGGTACGTGCTGCCCTGCCTGGTGCTGTACGTGGCGCTCGCCGCGCTGGCGCAGCGCAGCCGGGTGCTGCGTCCGGCGGCCTACGTCACGCTGTACCTGGGCGGGCTGCTGCAGGCACTGCTGTTCGCGAAGTTCATCTCCGGGCACTGGTCCGGCTGAACCGGCCATGCCGGGCCCTGGTTCAGACCGTCTGCTCGGCGAGACGTTCCTCCCGCTCGGCGGCCGCCAGCGCATCCAGCACTGCGTCCAGCTCACCGTCGAGCACCTGGTCCAGGTTGTACGCCTTGTAGTTGACCCGGTGGTCGGAGATGCGGTTCTCCGGGAAGTTGTACGTGCGCACCCGCTCGGAGCGGTCCACGGTGCGGACCTGCGAGCGGCGGGTGTCGGCCTGCCTGGCCGCGGCCTCCTCCTCGGCCATGGCCTGCAACCGGGCCTGTAGCACCTGGATCGCCCGCGCCCGGTTCTGGATCTGCGACTTCTCGTTCTGGCAGGACACCACGATGCCGGTGGGCAGGTGGGTGACCCGCACCGCCGAGTCGGTAGTGTTCACGCTCTGCCCACCGGGGCCGGAGGACCGGTACACGTCGATGCGCAGGTCGTTCGGGTCCAGCTCCACCTCGATCTCCTCGGGCTCGGGGTAGACCAGCACCCCCGCGGCCGAGGTGTGGATCCGGCCCTGCGACTCGGTCGCCGGCACCCGCTGCACGCGGTGCACCCCGCCCTCGAACTTCATCCGCGCCCACACCCCGGCCGCCTCGGCGTCCCGGCTCTTGATCGAGACCGTGACGTCCTTGTAGCCGCCGAGGTCGGACTCGGTGGAGCCGAGTACCTCCACCTTCCAGTTCATCCGTTCGGAGTAGCGCAGGTACATGCGCAGCAGGTCGCCCGCGAACAGCGCCGACTCCTCGCCGCCCTCCCCGGACTTGATCTCCATCAGCACGTCGGAGCTGTCGTAGGGGTCCCGTGGCAGCAGCAGTTCGGTCAGCCGGGCTTCCAGCGCCGGGATCTGCTCGGCCAGCTCCTGTGCCTCGGTGGCGAAGGCGGGGTCCTCGCTCGCCAGCTCCCTTGCGGCGGCCAGGTCGGACCGCACCGCGTCCAGCTCGGCGACCGCCTTGACCACCGGAGTCAGTTCGGCGTACCGCCTGCCCAGCTTGCGGGCGCGTTCCTGGTCGGCGTGCACCGACGGGTCCGCGAGCTGCTGTTCCAACTCGGCGTGCTCGTCGAGCAAACTCCGCACAGAGTCCGATTCCACGCTGACCTCATTCCACCAGAACTGCCGGGACAGGGTTATGACACAGAAACGGCGCCCACCCCAGCTCGGGAGTGGGCGCCGTCACGGAAGCTACTTGCCGCCGGCCTTCTTCGGGCGCTTGCCGTAGCGGGCCTCGAAGCGGGCGACCCGGCCACCGGTGTCCAGAATCTTCTGCTTGCCGGTGTAGAACGGGTGGCAGCTCGAGCAGATTTCGACGTGGATGTCGCCGGTGTCCTTGGTGCTGCGGGTGGTGAAGCTGTTACCACAACCACAGTGCACGTTCGTGATTTTGTACTCGGGGTGAATACCGCTCTTCATGGTGTCCTCTCTCGGGTGGCCGCCGGGTCCCCGCAGGGCGTCAGCGAGGTGAACCGGTGCCGGACGTCAGCGGATCATTCTGCCAGACGTGCTGGCAGCGGCTTCAACACGCCCGGCCTACCTGTTGTTCCCGGCACCGGCGTGTACACGTCTGTACGGACGGTCGCCCCCTGCCGGGGTCGGCCTCGGACCCCTGCGGACGAAGATGCGGACGGAGGTCCCGAACGCCATCGTAGGTGGGGTTGACGTGCGTCGTCGACAGATCACGTTTGACCAGATGCGGGCCAGGCTGGAGTTGTTCAACGACCTGGGCTGACCGGGGATCCACTCACGCCGGGTAGCGGGCCGCCTGCAGCAGGCACGGGCTGTCCTCGGCCGCCACCGGAGCGTGCCGACCGGGCTGCGCATCCTGGGCGCGTTGGAGGCGGAGCCGACCCCGTTGCGTAGGCAGACCGTGTCGGATGCTTGGTGTCAGGTGAGTTGTCCGGTCTGCTGTAGGTGGTCGAAGATGAGCTGATCGACGGGAGCTACGCGGTCGCGATCGGTGTAGGCCAGCCAGATGAGTTCTTCGATCTCGCTGCTGGGGGTCAGGGTGCCCTGGTAGTCGGCGGTGTAGCAGGTCATGCGCACCGTGACGCCGGTGGCGTGTCCGTGTGCCTGGGCTTGGAAGGTGCCGACGTGTGTCGCGCTGGCGGGCGCGATGACGACGGCGAGTTCTTCGTTGATCTCCCGGATGAGGGTCTGGATGTCGGTTTCGCCAGGTTCGCGTTTGCCACCCGGGATGTAGTACACGTCCTTGCCGCGTGACCGCGTACCGAGGATCTTGCCGCCTTCCAGCCGGATCCACGCGATCTTGTCTATGGTCGTCATATTTCCTTCCTGGGTCGGTGGGGTTGGGTTCAGGCGGTGTGTTCAACGCGAGCAGTTCGTCGAGATCGTTGATGATCTTGACGACCGCTTTGCGAAGTTCGTCCCATAAGTGGCTTCGAAGGCCTCGGCTGCGCCCACCGACCAGCACCAGCATGCACAGCCTGTGTTCCTCCAAACGGATGTTGACAGCGACACCGTCCGCCCATGGCTGGACATAGTCCACACCGGACAGATCACGCCCGGCAAACGCGCGCCGCCCACCCTCGGTAATCTTCGGCGTCTGCGCGCCCACGGCCGCGGGATCGCCGAAGCGAACCGCTGCCGCTCACCCGCTCCGGGTCGACGGGCTCGTCGTTCACCCGCGGCACGGTGACCTCGACGGCGCCAGCCCCGAAATCAGCAAGAGATCATTTGCCGGCAGCGGGCACCCAGCAGCACCCACAACCTCAAACCTCAACCTACTTTCGGTCTAGGTTGGTCACTTGCGGACCGCAGGCGATTCAGGCACGATGGTGTCAGCTTGCTCGCATGTACGAACTCTGGGGCTGACTAAAACGTGCGGCAAGGACCACACCTGGGGAGGTACAGCAGTGGGCATACGGGGGAAGTTTTTGCTGACCGCAATCGGAACGGTACGCGCGGCCGCCGAGATCAACTGAAACGCCGCTCTGTTTTTACGATCACTGACACCGAACCAACATTCCAATCCCAGATGCAATGTACCCATATTGAATAATTATTCAACAAAACAAGGGGATACATGACTGCGGAAGATGCACGGGCAGAGTTACGTCAACAAATTTTCTCTCTACTGTCCGAGGTTGCCGGCGGCGTTCTGGAAAGTCAGACCATCGAATCAGATACAGAGTTCCCCGAGACGGGAATGAGTTCGATCGAGTACCTGGCACTTATCGAAAAAATCGAAACAAAGCTCGACGTTTTTATTGATCTCGAAGAAAATCAGGATCTAACCACTGTCGACAAGTTCTGCGATCTTCTGCTGGATCAAGTGTCATCAGTCTAGGGAAGCAACTGTCTTCCGCCGATTGCTATCTATAGCAGCGAAAACAGCCGTCTCCTCCCGTCGAGACCAGCTGTGCCATGTCCTCTGACAAGAGATTACGGGGTTTCGGTATCATGCATTCAACGGCATTTGGTTGCTTCTTGCCCCCATTCCACGACCCTTCGGTCAGCCCTCATGCGGCGCTGAAGCACGATATCGAACTGTGTGGACTGGCTGATGATCTGGGTTTCGACGAGATATGGCTGGGTGAGCACCACTCCAGCGGTTGGAGCACACTCAGCTCTCCTGAGCTGCTCATCGCAGCGTTGGCCCGTGAAACGCGCCGTATTCGATTTGCTACCGGCGTGATACCGCTTCCCTATCATCATCCTCTTCATGTTGCGGAACGGATGGTGATGCTCGACCACCTCACGGCAGGTCGAACGATTCTGGGCTGTGGAACAGGGACATACGTTCACGACATGGAAATGATCGGGGTGGATCCGGACACCGTCCGCGCCCACTTCCGAGCGGCGTTGGAGGTCGTGCAAGCGCTGCTCAACGGCGATACGGTCGACACCACGACACCGTGGTTCACCGCGAAGAAGGCCGTACTTCAGCTCCGGCCGCTGAGGGGTTCCATCGAGACCGTGGTCGCGTCATCGCTGAGCGATCCCGGGATCGAGCTCCTGACCGACACCGCGACGACTCCGACCGCTCACGTGGTACCGCCTTGGGGCTCCATTCGGCCTGGGATGGACAAAGACCCGGTCGGCTCACTGATCGAACGCATCGAAACCTACCGAAACAAAGCCGGGGGTTCGACGCGGATCCGGTGCAACATTTTCGTCCATGTCTCCGACTCCGCCACCACCGGCATCGATGAGCTTCTGACTGGATTTTCCGCGCTGCGACGCGGTTTGTACCGGAGTGTTCTGGGCATGCCCATTCCGGACTCTCCGACCGCTCATCGCAAGACGTTGGAGAGTCTTGTCGACTCGGGGGCATTCATTATCGGAGACACCGCTACATGCACTCGGATGATTCGCGACCTCCTGGATCGTATTGGCGACCCGGTGTCGTTGAATTTCTTCGTTCCCAAGTGGGTATCACACAAAGCGACGCTCGATCAACTGACGGCGATCGCCGACGAGATCGTGCCCGGCCTCTTCGGCGGATTCGACGGTACCGCAGAGTCCATGAAGCTCACTTCGGAAGAGGCCGATCGTCAGATGAAGCGCCGAACTGAAATGGATAATGGAGGCAACAAATGAGCTCCGCAGCGGTGAGTTTGGACTTCAGCTCTGACGAGTTTCTCGCCGACCCTTGGCCTATCTACAAGGAACTCCGACGGGCGGATCCCGTGCACTGGTCGGAGGCGTTCAATGCTTTTCTGGTCACGAGGCACGAAGACGTGGTTTCCCTGCTGGCGGACCGGGAGGTCGTCAGCGGGTTTCCGATGCGCAGCAGTCGCCGGTTGTTCGGCCCAACGTTGCTGGACGCCGACGGGCCGCGTCATCGCGAGCTGCGGAAAATATTCATGCCACTGTTCGCGGGTGGCTCGGTGAAGCGGCTGCGCACCGAAATACTCATTCCCGCGGTGGACCAGGTTCTCGACTCGATCGAGGATGAGATGGGGTCCATGGACGAGGTCGAGATCGAATTCATGGAGCGGGTCGCGGTCGGGGTGCCCTATGCGATGGTCACCCGGCTGTTCGGTTTGCCCCCGGAAGACGCGGCCTGGCTGCGCCCCCGGGTTCTTCCACTGGCAGGCGCGATCGAGTTTCCGGCAACCTCGTTGGACACGGCGCTCACGGCCAAAGCAGAGCTGATCGACTATCTGAAGGACAGGCTTGCCCATCGCCGGGAGGGCGACCGGATGCCGTTCCTCGATCTCGCCTTCCCGCCGGGGGAACCGCTCGACGAGTCGTTGCTCGGAACGGCCACGCTGTTTCTGCTGGCCGGAACCGAGACGAGTGTCGCCACCATCGGCAAGATCATGTATGCCACCTTGGCGCACAACGTCGAATTGTCGGCGTTGGCGGACTCCGAATACCGGGACCACGTCGTTCGCGAAACGCTGCGGTGGGAACCGCCGAGCCACACCATCCTCAGGTATGCGCGAACCGACCTGAACCTGCACGGCGTGCATGTACCGCGCCGGTCCACGCTTCTGCTGTCGCTGGGTAGCGCCAGTCGCGACGAGCGGGCATTCGCCGATCCGGATACTTGGCGTCCGGGGCGGCCAGACCAGCGATTGCTGGCTTTTTCCTCCGGCCCGCACACCTGCCTGGGCATCCAACTGGCCCTGGCGGAGTTCGACACGCTGTTCGAACGGTTGTCGCTCCGGTTCGGCGGCGTCCGGCGCAGCGGCTCGCTCGACGGCATCCGGCAGGGCTTCTGGCGGCTGCGGGAGCGAGGCCACATCTTCCGCCAGCCTGATCACCTTCATGTGCGACTGGATCGCCGGCGCGCAGGGGAAAACAAGGCCGATGCCTGACGCGCGAGCCGCTCCTTACGATCTGACGGCCGAACTTGCGGCCGGGTCCTCCGGACGGGACCACGCAGCGCTGGTGGTGGCTGCGTTCGCCGTGACCCTGTACCGGTGGACAGCGGTGAGCGAAGCCGCGATCGCGGTCGCCGGGAGGGTGATCCGGCTTCAGATCGACGACCAAGCGCCCATCGATGACCTCCTGCGGACGGTTCACACGACCCGGGTCGCCGATGACGGACCTGTGGACCTCGTGATCACTTCCGGGCACGCTGATCTCCGGTCCGGGCAGGTCCGCTTCATCGCCGAGGTACCCTACGCCGCGCACGGGTTCATCGCCGACGTCGCCGCCGCGGTGAACGAGATGGCGTCCCTCGACGGTTCTCTCCAGGACGTGCGTTGCATCGCGCCGGAGCGCCGCCGGATCCTCGATGCGCTGGTCGGCGCCGACGTGCCCGCGGTCGACATGGAAACCCTGTTCCTGGACCAGGTGCGGCGCCGCCCACAGGAGGTCGCGGTCCGGGACGCGAGCGTCGAGCTGACCTACGAGCAGCTCCTGCATGTCGCCGATCACTACGCCGACGTACTACGGCGCGCCGGGGTCCTGCCCTGTGACACGGTGCTCGTCGCCACCCGGAGGTCTGTCGGCGAGATAGTGGCGCTGCTCGCGATCATCCGCCTCGGCGCCGCATACGCGGGATTCGACGATGACGCACCGGAAGGCCGGCTGAGGAGGATCGTCGGCAAGCTGGCGCCCGCGGTCGCGGTCACCGACACCGCCACGATCGACCATCCCGCCCTGCGCGAACTCACCCGCGTCGACTCATGGCACCCCGGACAGCACGCCGGCACCGACCCCGAGCCGCCAAGCCGAACACCTGGCTCCCGGGATCCACACCGCACGGCATACATCGCGTTCACCTCCGGATCCACTGGCGAACCGAAGGGCGTTGTCGTCCCGCATCAGGCAGTCACGCGACTCTCGCTTACTCCCGAACTCCAGATGCGCCCCGGTGACCGCGTTCTGCGCATGGCGCCGCTGGCCTTCGACGCGTCGACGTACGAGATCTGGGTGGCCTTGCTCAACGGCGCGACGCTGGAGGTTTTTCCAGGGAAACTTCCTTCGGTCGGAAAAATCCAGATGTTCCTCACCGAGCGGAAGATCTCGGTCGCCTGGCTGACGGCCAGCCTGTTCCGGCTGATTGCCACCTCTCGGCCGCAGGCGCTCAGCGGACTCCGCTGGCTCGTCAGCGGCGGCGAAGTCGTATCCCACGAGTGCGCGGCGCGCATGCTCGAGTCGCATCCCGGGTTGATGATCACGAACGGATACGGACCCACCGAGAACACCACCTTCACGACTACGCACACTGTGCGTGACAGCACGGAGATCGACGGGCCGCTACCCATCGGCAGGCCGATCGCAGGCACCAAAGTTTTCGTTCTCGACCGCAACGCCCGTCTCGTTCCGCCTGGCGCGGTCGGTGAGCTGTACGCGGCCGGATCAGGCTTAGCTGATGGTTATCTCAACGACGAGACCGAGACAAATGGCCGGTTCGGCCGATTCTCCCCGGATATCAACGAGCGCCTGTACCGCACCGGCGACCTGGTCCGGCTTGACCCGTACGGCAACTTGACATTCCTGGGCCGTGCGGACAAGCAGGTCAAACTCGACGGGCACCGCATCGAACCCGAGGAGATCAGCACCGCCCTCGCTCGTCATCCCGATATCCGCGACGCTGTGGTCGTCGTCGCTCGGCATGCGGACCGAAGTCCCCAGCTGGTAGCGGCCGTCGTCCCACGCCAAGGCGCCGATGCGGAACCACGGTCATTGCGCACGTTTCTGTCGCATCTGCTGCCGAGTTACGCGTTACCTGCCCTGTGGGTCGTAGTCGACGAACTCCCGCTCACCCGCAACGGAAAGGTCGACGAACAAGTCCTGATCGAATCCGCGATGGCGTCGGGACCCGCTCGCAGCGGAGACCGCGATGTCCTCGCCACTCGACGACCATGATGCGCCCGGTGTGCGTCTGATGAAGGAGAACCCAATGAGGTTGTCGCTCGGGCAGGAGCGTTTGTGGCTCATGCAGCAGCTCGACCGGACCAGCGGTGCGTACAACATTCCGATCGTGCTGCGGTTTCACGAGGGCGTCGATTTCGAGGCACTCCAGCGAGCGTTCGACGCGCTCGTCGAACGTCACCCGGTGCTCCGCTGGACGTTCGACGTGGACGAGTCGGGTATGCCGGTCGCGACACCGCTGGCGGACTTCCGCATTCCGGTAACACGAAGGACCGCCGGTACGGGCGGGAACGAGTGGCAGGCGCACGCGGGGGAGCTGGCCGCCGAACCGTTCGACCTCGCCGCCGCGCCGCCCGTGCGTGCCATGGTCGTCGAGTGCTCGGACGGATCGGCCGTGCTGTGCATGGTGTTTCACCACATCATCATCGACGGTCGCTCCCTCCAGATCGTGACCGAGGACGTCATCAGCCTCTACCGGTCGCCGACACCCGAGCCGATCGACGTGACATACGAGGACTTCGTCGCATGGCAGCGCTCCGGCACCGACGACGAGGCCACCGCGGAACACATCGCGTACTGGCGGAAGGAGCTCGACGGGTTCGAACCACTACGGCTGCCAACGGACCGGCCGCGATCGACTGATCCCGGATTCGCCAGCGATCACGTCTACTTCGAACTACCCGCCGAACTCACCAAGACTTTTTCCGCGTTCGCCCTGCGCCAGCGGTGCGCGCTCTCCAGTGCCGTCGCTGCGGTGTTCCAGGCGCTTTTGTCCCTCCATTCCGGACAAGAGGACGTGACGATCGGAACGGTGCTGGCCGGCCGCGACGACCGGCGGTTCGCCGATGTCCTCGGCTTTTTCGTGAACACAGTGGTGTTGCGTAGCCACATCACCCCGTCGACGTCGTTCCGCGAGCTGATCAAGCTGACACGCACCAAGATGACCGAGGCATACGCCCATCAGCAGGCACCGTTCGACCAGGTGGTCGCCGAGGTCCAGCACGAAAGGGAGCTGGGGCGCAACGCGATCTTCGATGCCGTTGTCGTGCACAACGGGGAACTGGCCACGCTCGACGAAGGCGAGATCTCCCCGGTGCCGTGGGCGGGCGTGAACACCCGGTTCGACCTGGAACTCGTCACACACCTGCAGGACGGCAAGCTGTACGGCACACTGACGTTCCGCTCCAGTCTGTTCCACCGCTCCACCGTCGGGCGGCTCGTCAGCCGGTTCGTCCGGCTCCTCGAACAGGGGCTGGAGAACCCAGACGAGCCGATCTTCGGAGCACTCCGCGGACCACTCGACTACTGGCGAAAACAACTCGACGATGCGCCCGCGGCACTGGAACTACCGACGGATCGCGCCCGTCCGCCGGTGGCGTCCTACCGCGGCGACTCGATCTCCTTCGTGGTGGACTCCGGTGTTGCCAAGCAGCTACGGGATCTGAGTAGCCGCCACGGCGTCACCCTGTTCATGACACTACTGGCGAGCTTCAGCCTCGTACTGTCCCGCTACGCACGCACCACCGACGTGACGGTCGGAGCACCCCCACCCGGAGAAACCGGCACCGAACGGCCGACCGGTTTCGACGACAACACGCTGGTGCTGCGTACCGACCTTTCCGGAGATCCCACCTTCGGCGAACTGCTGGGTCGCGCACGCGAGACCACGCTCGGCGCATACGCGCACCAGGACGTGCCCTTCGAACGCCTCGTCGAAGAACTGGTGCCGCAACGAGACTTCAGCCGCCACCCCCTCACTCAAGTCGCGCTCCAGTTGGTGCACACGCCGTTGTCGACCGTGTTGCCCGCCAGCACGGACGCGAAACCGTTCGATCTCGAATGCCACCTGGCGGACCGAGACGGCGTGCTGGAGGCGCGGGTCGACTACAACGCCGACCTGTTCGACCGCGTCACGATCGAACGGTTCATCCAACACTTCCAACAGCTACTCACCTCGGCCGGGGCCGACCCGGAGCGGCCACTGTCCGCCCTGTCGATGATGAGCGAATCCGAAACCCGGCGGCTGGTGGAAACCTGGAACGACACCGGCACAACGTTGCCGGCACCGGCGACCGTGCCCGCGCTGTTCGCCGAACAGGTCCACCACCGACCTGACGCGACCGCCCTGACCTGCGACGGGGAGTCGCTGACCTACGCCGAGCTCGACAGCCGATCGAACCAGCTCGCGCACCGGTTGCGAACCCTGGGCGCCGGACCCGAGACGCTCGTCGGAGTGTGCCTGCCACGTTCCATCGGCCAGATCACCGCGTTGCTCGCCATTGTCAAAACCGGCGCCGCGTACCTGCCGATCGATCCGGAGTACCCCGAGGAACGCAGGCAGCTCCTGCTCACCGACAGCGAAGCCGAACTGGTGGTCACCACCGACCTGATCGGCGATCCCACCATCGACGAGGAACCAGCGACCGCGCTCGACTCCGGAGTGGGGCCGCGGGACCTGGCCTATGTCATCTACACGTCCGGTTCGACCGGACGCCCCAAAGGCGTCGAAATCGAACACCGCGCGATCATCCGCCTCGTCACCGGGCTACCGGAAGGTATCCTCGGCCCCGGCGAGGTTCTCCTGCACGCATCGGCGATCTCCTTCGACGCCGCCACCTTCGAAATCTGGGGAGCCCTGCTCACCGGTGCCAGGTGCGTCATTTCGACCGAGCGGGTCCTCACCGCCCGGCCACTCGCCGACGCGATCACCCGCCACCGGATCAGCACGCTCTGGCTTACCTCGTCGTTGTTCAATCACATCGTCGACGAGGACACCACGGCGCTGGCCGGGCTGCGCCATCTGCTCGTCGGCGGCGAAGCGCTGTCCGTCGCCCATGTTCGCCGCGCCGTCACCGCACTGCCCGGCATCCAGGTCGTCAACGGCTACGGCCCGACCGAATGCACTACGTTCGCCACCTGCCACCCCGTCGCCACTCCTCTTCCCGCCGACGCCAACGGCATCCCCATCGGCCGCCCGATCGGCAACACCCGCGTGTATGTTCTCGACGAGCACGGCCGGCTGGCGCCGACCGGGGTGCCGGGAGAACTCCACGTGGCCGGACCCGGTGTCGCACGAGGCTATCGGGGGCAACCGGAACTGACCGCGGAGCAGTTCGTCACCAACCCGTACGACACCACCAGCGACCGGCTCTACCGGACCGGAGATATCGTCCGCCACAATGCCAACGGCGATATCGAGTACCTCGGACGGGCCGACGACCAGGTCAAGATCCGCGGCTACCGCATCGAGCCTCGGGAGGTCGAAGCCGTACTGCAGGCCCATCCGGACATCGCGCAGGCCGCCGTCATCGCCCGCGAGGACACCCCCGGCCAGAGGAGGCTCGTCGCCTATCTCAAGGCATCGGGGAACGGCGTTCTCGACGAGAACACTCTGCGTGCCCGCCTGCGAAACGAACTGCCGGAGTACATGGTGCCCGCGGCGTTCGTGTCACTCCCCGAGCTACCGCTGACCAACAACGGAAAACTGGACTCCAGGGCACTTCCCGAACCCGGCGGCAGCCGATCGGACACGGCCGCGACGTTCGTCCGGCCACAGAACCCGACCGAGGAAACGTTGGCCGAGATCTGGGCCGGAGTTCTCGATCTCGACGCTGTCGGCAGGGACGAAAACTTCTTCGACCTCGGCGGGCACTCTCTGAAGGCCGCACAACTCGTCGTCCGGATCCAGGAGAAGTTCCGCCTGAACCTGCCGTTGCGGACGCTGTTCCAACGGCCCACGATCGCCAAGCTGGCCGAGGAGATCAGCGGGGAGCGGCGGACAAGCACGACCCACATCCGCTCCTTCGATCCCCAGCCCGTGCTGCGCAACATCCTCCCGGAGCCGCTGCCGCCCCGCGGAGCCGGCGGACTCTCCGACGTCCTGCTCACCGGAGCCACTGGCTTCGTCGGGGCATACCTTGTCCGCGAGCTGCTGACACGGACCAGCGGGCGTGTGCACTGCCTCGTTCGGGCGGCGGACGAACACGCGGGATGGCATCGGCTGCGCGAGAATCTCGACCGCTACGGCCTGTGGCACGACATCGACCACGAGCGGATCGTGGTCGTTCCCGGTGATCTCGCAACTCCCGGGCTCGGGCTCACCACCGAGACTTTCGGCCGGCTGGCCGACGAAGTCGACCTCATCTGCCACAACGGCGCTCGGGTCGATGCGCTCGCCAGCTACGAACAGCTCGAGGAAGCCAACGTGGGTGGCACCCGTGAACTGATCCGGCTGGCGGCCACGACCCGGCTCAAGCAGTTACAGTTCGTGTCAACCATTTCCGCCGCCGACGAAAGTGGTGGCCGCAGCGGGTACGCGGAGACCAAGGCGCATGCCGAGCAGTTGGTCGTCGCCGCACATGAGCACGGAATACCGGCAGCGGTCTACCGGCTGCCCCGGATCGTCGGCGATTCGCGCACCGGACAGGGAAACACACGGGACATCATGTTGCGGGTGCTGCGGCTCATTCTCGAACTCGGCGCCGCACCGGACACCGAGCTGGAGGAACCCTGGATCGCGGTGGACGAGACAGCCGGTCTGCTCGCCCGGCTCGGCGTGGAGCAGCCGCAGGACGGCAGCCGGTTCGTGCTGGCGAGTCAGCGACCGGTACGTCTCACGCACCTGCTGGGCCTCCTGCGGAGCACCGGTACGGTGATCGACATCCGGCCGGTATCCGAGTGGCTCTCAATGCTCGAGACCCACTCGCCCGAGGAACACGCCATCCTGAAACTGCTGTTCGACTCCACTCCGGACACCTCCGACAACGGCTCGTCAGGTGATGAATTCGCCTCGATCGTCGTTCCGAGCCCGGACGACAGCGCGCTACTTCGCTACGTCGACAGAATGCTTGTCCGGTCCCCGTCGCAAGCCATGTGATCGGCGGCCCCTTTGATGAGTGAAATAGTTCGGTCTCCCCCGTCCCGGCCTAGAACACGAAGGGCTGTTGCAACAATGACTCGTGAACATCAGCTGGCCCTGTACCGGTCCATGAAACTGATCCGAGAGTTCGAGGAGCGATGCCTGGAGATGGCGATCGCCGGTGAGATCGTCGGCGGTATGCATCCTTACATCGGGCAGGAAGCCGTGGCCGTAGGTGTATGCTCGAACCTGACGGAGCGGGATTTCATCACCAGCACTCATCGGGGGCACGGGCATGTGCTGGCAAAGGGGGCGGAATCCCGCCGTTTGCTCGCCGAACTTCTCGGCACCCTTGAAGGTTTCAACAAAGGTCGTGGCGGATCGATGCATGCCGCGGACATGCGGCTAGGTATCCTGGGCGCCAACGGGATCGTCGGAGCAGGCGGGGCAATAGCCGCCGGCGCCGCCTGGACCGCCAAGGCCCGCGGAAACTCGGAGGTCGTCGTCAGTTTCTTCGGCGACGGAGCGATGAGCCAGGGCGTCCTGCTGGAAGCATTCAACCTGGCCGCGATTTGGTCCCTGCCGGTACTGTTCGTTTGCGAGAACAACATGTACGCGACGAGCCTCAGGTGTGACTCGGGACTCGCGGGTAACGCCGCGCGGCGCGCCGAGGGCTTCGGGATGGTCGCACGCACGGTCGACGGCATGGACGTCGAGTCGGTGGCAGGCGTGGCCGGGGAACTGATCGAACGGTGTCGCGATGGTGCGGGCCCGGCGTTCCTGGAATGCCTGACCTACCGGTTCTTCGGTCACCACTCCGTACTCGAGCAACTAGGTGTCGAGTTCCGCGATCCCGACGAGGTGGCCACTTGGCGCAAGCGGGATCCGATCGTGTCGTTGGGCGAGCGGCTGGGCGATGACGCCGTCGCCGAGATCGATGCAGCTGTCAAGAACGAGATCGATGAGGCGGTTGAGTTCGCGAAGAACGCCGCATCGCCTGAGCCGAAGGACGCACTGATGTATCTGTACTCGGGAACGGCCGCGGTCCGGCCGGGGGTGGTCCTGTGAGTGAACTGCCATCTCCTCCGCCGGACCTCGGCTATACCCATGCGCTGAATCGCGCTTTGCACGCCGAGATGGCGGCGGACGACGACGTGTTCCTGCTCGGCGAGGACGTACGGGTCGGAGCGAGTGGGGTCACCTCGGGGTTGATGCCCAAGTTCGGCCCCGAGCGAGTGCTGGACACGCCCTTGTCCGAACAAGGTTTCACCAGTTTCGGGACCGGTGCCGCGATGGCGGGCAAGAGGCCCGTGATCGAATTCCAGATATCCTCGCTGATCTACCTGGTTTTCGAGCAGATAGTGAACCAGGCCCATAAGTTCTCGTTGATGACCGGTGGGCAGATTCAGGTACCTGTCACGTATCTCGTCTCGGGGTCGGGTTCGAGATTCGGGTGGGCGGGCCAACACTCGGACAACCCCTACAGCCTGCTTGCACATGCGGGGATCAAGACGGTGGTTCCGGGTAGGCCTGCGGACGCGTATGGACTGTTGCGTTCGGCGATCCGTGATCCCGACCCGGTCGCCATGTTCGCCCCTTCCTCGTTGCTGGGGTCGACGGATGTGCCCGACTCGGGAGAAGAGGAGATCGTGCCGCTGGGGGAGGCGAACGTCCTGCGAGAGGGCGGCGACCTGACGATAGTGGCGGTGGGACAGCACGTCGGTACGGCGCTCGAGGTCGCCGAAAGCCTCAGCGATCGGGTCGACCTCGAGGTTGTTGATCCGAGAACGGTTTATCCCTTCGATTGGGACTGCCTCCGCAAGTCGGTCAACAAGACCGGGCGCCTCGTCGTGATCGATGACTCGAACCGTATGTGCGGGCTGGGAGCGGAGATCATCGCGACGGCGGCCGAAGAGTTCGATCTGCTAGCACCGCCGAAGCGTGTCTGCAGGCCGGATGGCACTGTCATCCCGTATGCCCTTGCGCTCGACAAGGAATTGGTTCCTGGCCCCGAACAACTGACGAAGTCCATCAGCGCGGCGTTGAACTTGTAAGCAGTACCACGGGAGAATAATGGAAACCAACGAAATCCTGGATCGCTACCGGCGGACACAGGACACCTTCGACGCGGTACTCGCCGCTGTCCCACCGCAACAATGGAACGCGGCCTCGGCGTGCGAACTCTGGACGGTACGCGACGTGGTGGGTCACGTCATCTGGGGGCAGGAAGTTCTGCACCATCACGCGAAGGGCCAGGAGTACACGGAACGAACCGGCCCACCGGGATCCGAGAATCCCGGCGAACTCGCAGGCGACGACCCGCTGGCCGCGTGGCGCGCGACCCGCAAAGCAGCCGCCGACCTCCTCACCGACGAGATACTCGACCGGCCCGCCCCACCGAGGTTCGCGTCCGGGCGCCCCGACACGAAGCTCACGGACACCCTGGCGTTGTTGACCCTCGACACCCTGGTACACACCTGGGATATCGGCTCCGCGCTCGGCATGGACGTACGCCTGGAGCCCGATCTCGTCGCACCGTCGTTCTCCCTTGCCCGTTTGATCATCACCCGCACGCCGAGCACCTTCGGTCCCAGGCTGGCCCCGCCACCGGACGCCGACCAGCAGACCCGGTTTCTGGCCTTCCTCGGCCGATCGGCCTGAGAACCGGCCACGGACGAAGACGTGGTGCGGAGATCGTCAACAGTCTGCCGTAGGGCTGGTTCCATGGCGGCATTACAGCACGATCATCGAGATCACCGACAGTCCATGTCGCGACGGGATGGCCAGGCGATTCGGCGAATGCCGCACCGAGAAGAACTGGTCGCTGATCCGCTACGACATCCTGCAGAGCATGCGTACCGTCTATGACGCCACACAGGACGAGAGCATCCGGTCGACGGCCGAAGAACTACTGGCCAGCGAAACGGACGAGAAGTACGGCAAGAAGTACGCCACCCTCTGGCGCCGGTAACGCACTCGGGCCGGGGTATACGCGGCGTGTCTGCCGGGCCGGTCACCCATACGCCGATGGGGCACCCTGCCGTCCCGGCGTCGTGAAGGCCACCATCACGGCGTGAAGTGCCGCGATGGTGGCCTTCACCGGGTCAGGTCAGTCCTCGTCCTGGCCCGGCGCCGTCTTGGAGACCTGCATCAGGAACTCGATGTTGGTCTTCGTCTTGCGCAGCCGGTCCAGCAGCAGGTCGATGGCCTGCTGCGAGTCCAGCGCGTGCAGCACCCGGCGGAGCTTGTTGTGCACCGCGAGCTCGTCCGGCGACAGCAGCAGCTCCTCCTTGCGGGTGCTGGACGGGTTCACGTCCACCGCGGGGAAGGTCCGCTTGTCGGCGATCTTGCGGTCCAGCTTCAGCTCGGCGTTACCGGTGCCCTTGAACTCCTCGAAGATCACCGAGTCACCGGTGGAACCGGTCTCCACCAGCGCGGTGGCGAAGATGGTCAGCGAGCCGCCGTTCTCGATGTTGCGGGCCGCGCCGAGGAACCGCTTCGGCGGGTACAGCGCGGTGGAGTCCACACCACCGGAGAGGATCCGGCCGGATGCCGGGGCCGCCAGGTTGTAGGCGCGGCCGAGCCTGGTCACCGAGTCCAGCAGCACGACCACGTCGTAGTCCATCTCCACCAGCCGCTTGGCCCGCTCGATGGCGAGCTCGGCCAGCGTGGTGTGGTCCGAGGGCGGCCGGTCGAAGGTGGCCGCGATCACCTCGCCGTTCACCGACCGTTCCATGTCGGTGACCTCTTCCGGCCGCTCGTCCACGAGCACGACCATCAGATGGCATTCCGGGTAGTTCGTGGTGACCGCGTTGGCGATGTCCTGCAGGATCGTCGTCTTACCGGCCTTCGGCGGCGAGAAGATCAGCGCGCGCTGCCCCTTGCCGACCGGCATCACCAGGTCGATGACCCTGGTGGTCAGCTTGTTCGACGTGGTCTCCAGCCGCAGCCGCTCGTTCGGGTACAGCGGGGTCAGCTTGGTGAACTCGGGACGCTTCTTCGCCTGATCCGGCTCCAGGCCGTTGATGCTGTCCACCCGCACCAGCGGGTTGAACTTCTGCCGCTGTTGCTCGCCCTCCCGCGGCTGGCGCACCACCCCGGTGATCGCGTCCCCGCGGCGCAGGCCGTACTTGCGCACCAGGGAGAGCGAGACGTACACGTCGTTCGGCCCGGCGAGGTAGCCCGAGGTGCGGACGAAGGCGTAGTTCTCCAGCACGTCGAGGATCCCCGCGACGGGCAGCAGGACGTCGTCCTCACGGATCTCGGTGTCCGGGCTGCCGCTGCCCTCGCCGCGGCCGCCCCGGCGCCGACGGTCCCGGAACCGGCGGCCCCTGCGGCCGCCCCGCTCGTCATCGTCCTCGTCCTGACCACCACGGTTGCCCTGCTGGCCCTGGTTGCGCTGGTTGTTGTTCTGGCGATCGTTCTGCTTGCGCTGGTCGCCCCGTTGCTCGCCGCGCTGGTCACCTCGCTGGTCACCTCGCTGGTCGCCGCCGTCCTGGCCGCCACCGGAGTCGCCGCTACCGCCCGAACGGCCGGATCCACCCCGGCGCCGCCGCGAACGGCCGCCTTCCTCGCCCTGCTGGCCGCCGGAAGGGGCCTGGTCGGCCGGACCGCCCTGCTCGGCCTGCTTCGCGGGCTGCTGGGCCTGCTTGGTGGCCTTGGTGGCCTCCCCTGCCGTGCCGCCCGCCTCGGCCGGAGCCGTGTCGCCCTGCTCGGGGCGCGCCTTCGGCTCGGCCTTGGCCTTCGCTTCGGCCTTGGTCTCGGTCCCGGCGTCGGGTTTCCTTTCGACCTTGTCGTCGGCGCTGCCGGCCTTGGTCTCGGCCTTCGCGTCCGCCTTGGTCTGCTCGGCGTTCGGCTGCTCCGACTCGTCGGCACTGATGCCGTCGAGTGGCAGGGTGTCCCCTCCGGTGCGGCGCTTGCTCTTGCCTTGCCGCTCGCGAATCGCGGCGATCAGATCCCCCTTGCGCATGCCGGTCGTGTCCCCCACGCCCAGCTCGGTGGCGAGTTTCCGCAGGTCAGCGATGACCATACCGGAGAGTCCACCGGGACGGCGCTTCGGCGTGGCAGTGCCGTTCGCCTGCGGCGCCTGCTCCCCGGAGCCCTCGGTGTCTGCCTTCTCGTTCTGGGCTGCCGTCTGGGGGTCCACTTCGCCGCTCAAAAGATCGGTGTTGCTCACACAAGTCCTTCCTTACCGACCCACGCCTCCATGGTGAGTCAGCGGACTGCCGCCCGCGTCCGAATTGCGAAACGGCCTTTTGTTCCCGGTGCGGGCGAGCCCAGGCTGAGACGTGCCAGTCACAGCGGCGAAGCCGCCAGCACGGGAGGTACGGGCTCCAGGCGGAACCCGTGAAATCGGTCACCGCAGAGACCGAGACCCGCCTACGTCAGCACCGGCCCCGTGCCAAGGGACTACCGGCTGGACGGAAGATGCGATCCGGGAGTTGTTCCCGGCATCGGCATCGGGTGCGGAATGCGCACGGTGAACGAACGCCCCCGAGGGTAGACGGCCCTGCGACGTGGTGCAACAACCACCCCCCAGTTGGCGCCGCGCGTGTCATGCGGCGACAACCCGCACTCCGACCAGGTCGACCGCTAACTCGGTCAGCACGAAACTGCTAACGTCCACGGTAGGGGGAATTATTCCGTCGGCGGTGAGGGCCAGCACCGAGGGCCCCGCGCCGGACACCGTGGCGGCGATACCGTGCTCACGCAGCGTGTCGATCAGCCGGGCGGTAGTGGGATAGGCGGGGGCCCGGTAGCCCTGGTGCAACCGGTCCTCGGTGGCGGGCAGCAGCAGCTCGGGCGCCGCGGTCATGGCATGCACCAGCAACGCGGCCCTGCCCGCGGTGAACGCGGCGTCGGCATGCGGGACCTCGGCGGGCAGCAGCCCGCGTGTCTCGTCGGTGGCGGAACGCTGCGCGGGCACAGCCAGCACCGGCCGCACCCCCGGATGCGGATCCAGCCGCCGGGCGCGGAACCGCTCCCCCTCGCACCAGGCGAGCACCAGCCCGCCGAGCAGGCTGGCCGCCGCGTTGTCGGCATGTCCCTCGAACTCGGCCGCGAGCTTCAGCACCGTGTCCTGCTCCCCGCCGGGTTCCTTGCCCGCCAGCGCGAACCCGGCGGCGATCCCGGCGACCACGGCCGCCGCGGAGGAACCGAGGCCGCGGGCATGCGGGATGGCGTTGTGGCAGCGTAGCCGCAGGCCGGGGACCTCGACGCCGAGCAGCGCGCAGGTCCGGCGCAGGGCGCGCACCACGAGATGCCGCTCGTCGGTCGGCACCGCGGCCACATCGCCCGCGCCGGCGTCGGCGACCTCCACCTCGAGGCCGGACCCGGTTGCCTGCACCTCGACCACGTCATGCAGGCCGAGCGCAAGGCCGAAGGTGTCGAAACCCGGCCCGAGGTTGGCGCTGGAGGCCGGGACGGTGATCCGGAACCCAGGATCGCTCATGAGAGCTCCAGCGCGGCCGCCACGGCGCGCGGGTCCACCGCCAGCGGTTCCACCTCCACATTGCCCTCCAGCGCGGTGCCGGGGTCCTTGAGGCCGTGCCCGGTCACCGTGCAGACCACGGTGGATCCGGTCGGCAGCCTGCCATCGGCCGCGGTGGCCAGCAGGCCGGCCACACTGGTCGCGGAGGCGGGCTCCACGAACACCCCCTCGCGGGCGGCCAGCAGCCGGTAGGCCGCGAGAATGTCCTCGTCGGTCACCGCCGCGAACAGGCCGCCGCTGGCGTTGCGTGCCCGTACCGCGGGCTCCCAGGACGCCGGGCTGCCAACCCGGATCGCGGTGGCCACGGTCTCCGGGGTGGACACCGGCTCGCCGTGCACCAGCGGAGCCGCGCCCGCCGCCTGGAAACCGAACATCCGCGGGGTGGTCTCGACCATGCCGTCCGCGGCGTACTCGGCGTAGCCCGCCCAGTAGGCGGTGATGTTCCCTGCGTTGCCGACCGGAAGGCAGTGGATGTCCGGGGCCCGCCCGAGCACGTCACAGATTTCCCAGGCCGCCGTCTTCTGCCCGATCAGGCGCACCGGGTTCACCGAGTTGACCAGCGTCACCGGGTAGTCGGCCGCGGTCTTGCGGGCCAGCTCCAGGCAGTCGTCGAAGTTGCCGTCGACCTGCAGGATGCGCGCGCCGTGCAGCACCGCCTGCGCCATCTTCCCCAGCGCGATCTTGCCCTGCGGCACCAGTACCGCACTGGCCAGCCCGGCGCGCGCGGCATAGGCCGAAGCCGAGGCCGAGGTGTTGCCTGTGGACGCGCAGATCACCGCCTGCAGCCCGCTGGCCAGCGCGTGGGTGATCGCGACGGTCATCCCCCTGTCCTTGAACGAACCGGTGGGGTTGGCGCCCTCGACCTTCAGGTACACCTCGCACCCGGTGACCCCGGAAAGGTGGCCCGCGCGCAGCAGCGGCGTGTTGCCCTCGCCGAGGGTGACGACCTTCGCGCCGTCCGGGATCGGGACCCGCTCGGCGTAGGCCGCGATGATGCCCGGCCAGCCGGCCTTGCGGTCGGTCACGAGTCCTCGCCCTCCACCCGCATCACGCTGACCACCTCACGCACGACGTCCAGCCTGCTGATCTCGTCCACAGTAGACTGAAGCGCGAAGTCAGGTGCCGAGTGGGTCACGATGACCAGGCTCGCGGTGGAGAGCCGGTCCCGCTGCCGTACCGCGGCGATGCTGACGTCGTGCACGGCGAACACCTGCGCCACCTGGGCCAGCACCCCGGCGCGATCGGCGACGTCCAGGCTGATGTGGTACCGGGTCGGGGTCTGCCCCATCGGCCGGACCGGGAGCGCCGCATGCGCCGACTCGCGCGGGCCCCGCCCGGCGAGCACGCGGTTGCGGGCCACCGCGACCAGGTCGCCGAGCACGGCGCTGGCCGTCGGCGCGCCACCGGCGCCCTGGCCGTAGAACATCAGCTCGCCCGCCGCATCGGCCTCCACGTACACCGCGTTGAACGCCCCGCCGACCCCGGCGAGCTGGTGCGTGCGCGGGATCATCACCGGGTGTACCCGCGCGGAGACCGACTCGCTCCCGTCCTCGGCGGTGACCCGCTCGCAGATCGCCAGCAGCTTGACCGTGCGCCCGATCTTCTGCGCGGCGATGATGTCCGAGGCACTCACCCCGGCGATGCCCTCGCGGTGCACGTCGGCGACGGTGACCCTGCTGTGGAAGGCCAGCGAGGCGAGGATCGCGGCCTTGGACGCGGCGTCGTAGCCGTCCACATCCGCGGTCGGATCGGCCTCCGCGTAGCCGAGCCTGCTCGCCTCGTCCAGGGTCTCGGCATAGCCGGCGCCGGTGGAGTCCATTGCGGACAGGATGTAGTTGGTGGTGCCGTTGACGATCCCCATGACCCTGGTGATCCGGTCACCGGCGAGGGATTCCCGCAGCGGGCGCAGCAGCGGGATCGCCCCCGCGACGGCCGCCTCGAAGTACAGGTCCGCACCGGCGGAGTCGGCGGCCTCGGAAAGCTCGCCCGAGCATTCCGCCAGCAACGCCTTGTTCGCGGTGACCACGGACTTTCCCTTGTGCAGCGCGGAAAGCAGCCAGTCGCGCACCGGCTCGATCCCACCGATCAGCTCGACGACGACGTCCACATCGGACTCGATGAGCTTCGCGGGGTCGGCGGTGAGCAGCTGCGGCGGCAGCTCGGGGTGCTTGTCCGGCCTCCGTACCGCGATCCCGGCGAGCTCGATCGGAGCGCCGATCCGCGCGGCGAGTTCGTCGCCCTGCTCGGTGAGCAGGCGGACGACCTCCCCGCCGACCGTGCCGCAGCCGAGCAGGGCGACCCGGATGGGACGCGGTGCTTCGGTGCCGTGGGTGCTCACGAAACCTCCAGGCGCAGCAGATCCTCGTTGGTCTCCCGGCGCAGCAGCAGGCGGGCGCCACCGTTACGCACGGCGACCACCGCCGGCCGCGGCTGCCGGTTGTAGTTGCTGGCCATCGAGTAGCAGTACGCCCCGGTGGCCGCAACGGCGAGCAGGTCGCCGGGTGCCAGGGTGTCCGGAAGCCAGCAGTCGCGGACCACGATGTCGCCGGATTCACAGTGTTTTCCCACCACGCGGGACAGCACGGCGGAAGCCTGCTCCGGTTGCCCTTCGCCGGAGGAGCGGGAGACCACCCTGCAGTCGTAGGCCGCGTCGTACAGCGCGGTCCGCAGGTTGTCGCTCATCCCGCCGTCCACGCTGACGTACCGGCGGAACTGGTCGTCGCCGAGTGCGACGTCCTTGACGGTGCCGATCTCGTACAGCGTCACCGTGCCGGGTCCGGCGATGGCCCGCCCCGGCTCACCCGCGATCCTGGGCACCGGGAGCCCGGCGAACTCGCACTCCTTGCGCACGATCTCCCTGATCTGGGTGACCATCTGCGCGGGCGGTGGCGGGTTGTCCCGCTCGGTGTAGGCGATCCCGAACCCACCGCCGAGGTCCACAAGGGACAGCTGTTCGACCAGCTCGTTGCCGTGTTCCTTGCCGAGCTCGGCGATCAGCCCGATCACCCTGCGGGCGGCCACCTCGAAGCCGTCCGGGTCGAAGATCTGCGAGCCGATGTGGCTGTGTAGCCCGATCAGCCGCAGCGATGGCGCGTTCAGCACCCTGCGCACGGCCTCGGCCGCGTCCCCCGCGGCCAGCGAGAAGCCGAACTTCTGGTCCTCGTGCGCGGTGGCGATGAACTCGTGGGTGTGCGCCTCCACCCCCACGGTCACCCTGATCAGCACCGGTTGCACAATGCCGTGCCGCGCGGCGACATCGGCCAGCCTCGCGATCTCGAAGAAGGAGTCGAGCACCACCGTGCCCACCCCGCTCTCGATCGCCGTCTCCAGCTCCGCGACGGACTTGTTGTTGCCGTGGAAGGTGATCCGCTCCGCCGGGAACTCGGCCCGCTGGGCGATCGCCAGCTCTCCGCCGCTGCACACATCCAGGCTCAGACCCTGGCCCTTGATCCACTTCGCCACTTCGGTGGAGAGGAAGGCCTTGGCCGCGTAGTGCACCAGGCTCGGATCGTCGAAGGCCTCGGCGTACTCGGCACAACGCGACTTGAAGTCGGCCTCGTCCACCACGAAGAGCGGCGTCCCGTAGGTGGTCGCCAGCTCGCGGACGTCGACGCCCGCGATCCGCACCACCCCGTCCGGGGCGCGGAAGGCGTTACGGGGCCATACCTTGGGATACAGCCGGTCCAGCTCGTCCGCGGAGGACGGCGGGAAACCGGCCCGGTCGGCGTGCGGGAACACCTCGGCATGCCGAGGCCCCGCGGGGTGAGCGCACATCTGGTTACATCCGTTCCGGGGCCGAGACGCCGAGCAGCGCGAGGCCGTTGGCCAGCACCTGCCTCGCGGCTTCGCACAGCGTGAGCCGGGCGTAGGTCAGCGGGGTTGCCTCCTCGTCGCCCTGTGGCAGGACGCGCGCCACGTCGTAGAACTTGTGGTATGCCGACGCGAGCGCTTCGAGGTAGCGGGCGACCCGGTGCGGTTCACGCAGCTCGGCCGCCCTGCGCAGCACGGTGGGGAACTCCCCGATCGTGCGGATGAGGTCACCCTCCCGCGGGTGGGTGAGCAGGCTGACGTCCGCGTCCGCGGCGGATGACAGCCCGAGTTCGGCGGCGTTGCGCTGCAGTGAGGCAAGCCGGGCATGCGCGTACTGCACGTAGAACACCGGGTTCTCGTTGGTGTGCTTGCGCAGCAGGTCGAGGTCGACGTCCAGGGTGGAGTCCACCGAGTAGCGGGTCAGCTCGTAGCGCGCGGCGTCCACCCCGACGGCCTCGACCAGGTCCTCGATGGTGATCACGGTGCCGGCGCGTTTGCTCATCCGCACCGGCTTGCCGTCGCTGACCAGGTTCACCATCTGCCCGATCAGGACCTCGACCACGTCCGGGTCGTCCCCGATCGCGGCCGCGGCGGCCTTCAGCCGGGCGATGTAGCCGTGGTGGTCCGCGCCCAGCATGTAGATGCACAGGTCGAAACCGCGGTCGCGCTTGTTCCGCAGGTAGGCGATATCACCGGCGATATAGGCCGGAACCCCGTCGGTCTTGATGACCACCCGGTCCTTGTCGTCCCCGTGCTCGGTGCTGCGCAGCCACCAGGCGCCGTCGGCGAGGTAGAGGCTGCCGGACTCCTTGAGCTGCTCGACCTCCCGCTCCACCGCCCCGGAGGCGTGCAGCGAGTCCTCCTGGAAGAACACGTCGAAGTCGGTGCCGAACTCGTGCAGGCTCTTCTTGATCTCGTCGAACATCTGCTCGATGCCGAGGCGGCGGAACACCTCGTGCCGCTCGTCCTCGGGCAGCGAGAGCGCGCTCGGCTCCGCGCGGATGACTTCGGCGGCGATATCGCTGATGTAGGTGCCCGCATAGCCGTCCTCCGGCGCGGGCTCGCCCTTGGCGGCGGCGATCAGTGAGTCGACGAACCGGTCGATCTGCGCTCCGGCGTCGTTGAAGTAATACTCCCTGGTCACCTCGGCCCCCTGGGCGGCAAGGACACGCCCGAGGGCGTCGCCGACCGCGGCCCAGCGGGTCCCGCCGAGGTGCACCGGCCCGGTCGGGTTCGCCGAGACGAACTCCAGGTTGACCTTCCGGCCGGCCAGCGCGTCCCCGGTGCCGTAACGCCGGCCCGCGGCGAGCACCTGGCGCACGAGCTCGCCCTGGGCGTCGGCGGCCAGCCGCAGGTTCAGGAAGCCGGGACCCGCGACCTCGGCGCCCGCCACGCCCTCGGCACCGGCGAGCTCCGCCGCCAGCGCCTCGGCGAGCTCGCGCGGGGCGAGTCCTACTTTCTTCGCTACCTGCAACGCCAGGTTGGTCGCGTAGTCTCCGTGCTCGGGATTGCGCGGACGTTCGATCGTCACGGTTTCCGGCAGCACGGTGTGGTCGAGACCACGTGCGGCCAGTACCGTCACGGCGGATGTCCGGACCAGGTCAGCGAGGGCGGCGGGAGTCACTCCGGGATTCTATGTTCCGGGGTCAGGGCGCCGACCGCCCGGGCGTGCCTGGTCATCGATGACTGATTGACAGCGATCCGACACCCGGCCCTTAAACTGATACAAGGTCCCCACACGACGAAACGCGGGAGTCATGTCAAGCGGCAAGAAGAAGGGCAACGCGAAGAAGCAGCCCGTCAAGGCGGCCCGTGGTTCGGTGGTCGCGAAGAAGCACACCCCGTGGGGAACGATCATCGCGGTGATCGCGATCGTCCTGCTGGCGGGCAGCGTGTTCGCGTACTACTGGGTGGAGTCCGCGGACAAGCGGGCGCAGGCCGACCGGGAGGAGGCGGCGGAGGCCTTCACCCCCTCCGCGCAGAACCCGGACCCCTCCACCGAGATTCCCGGAATCAAGGTCGAGCAGTACGAGGGCAGCAGGCACATCCTGCCGACCGAGCGGGTGGCGTACGATCAGAGCCCGCCCTTCGGCGGTCCGCATGACGGCTTCTGGGCCGCCTGCACCGGGATCGTGTATCCGGAGGCGGTGCGCACCGAGAACATGGTGCACTCGCTGGAGCACGGCGCGGTGTGGATCGCCTACAACCCGGACCAGGTCACCGGCGAGGACCTGGACAAGCTCGAGCTGCGGGTCGAGGGCAAGCCGTACATGATGATGTCCCCCTATCCCGGGCTCGACCAGCCGATCTCCCTGCAGTCCTGGGGGCACCAGCTGAAGCTGGACAGCGTCGACGACGAGCGGATCGAGCAGTTCATCACCGCGCTGCGGCTGAACCAGAACACCTACCCGGAGATCGGCGCCTCCTGCGACGCGCTCGGGCCGGGGCAGTTCGACCCCGACAACCCGCCGCCGTTCAACCCCGAGCCGCCGGGCCCGGACGCCAAGCCGATGGACTACCAGGGCTCCGAGGGAGCGACCCCGGAGGACATGGGCGGCAGCCCCGGCCAGGGCCAGGCCCCGACCCAGCCTTCGGAGGGCTGATCCATGGCAGGCGAATCCACCGAGGCCCCGGAGCCCGCCGGGGCCGGGGGGCAGCGGGAGCAGGCCACCTGGCCGCGGGTGGTGATCTTCGGCGCGGCCGCGCTCGCCGTCCTGCTGGTGGGTGCGACGATCGGTCTGCTGATCGGCAGGTCGGCAGGCGAGGAACCGGCCGCGCAGCCCGCCGCGGGCTCGGTCGAGGTCGGCTTCGCGCAGGACATGTCGGTGCACCACATCCAGGCCGTGACGATGTCGAACTGGGTGCGCGACCACAGCACCGACGAGCGCATCCGGCAGCTCGCCTTCGACATCGGCAGCACCCAGCTGGAGCAGATCGGCAGGATGAAGGGCTGGCTGATGCTCTGGGGCCAGCCGGAGCAGCCCCTCGGCGAGCACATGACGTGGATGCCGCAGCACGGTGAGCACGGCGGGAACCACGGTGGTTCCGGCGGTGGCCATGACGCGGACCACGCGAGCACTATGGCGGGCAAACCGCCGATGCCGGGGATGGCCACCAATGACGAGCTGGCCAAGATGCGCTCGCTGTCCGGGGAGGAGCTGGACGTCTACTTCCTCCAGCTGATGCTGCGCCACCATGAGGGCGGCACCGAGATGGCCCAGTACACCCTGGACAACACCGACCTGCCCGCGGTGCGGGCGCTCACCCGCAGCATGCTGGAGTCGCAGGGTAACGAGATCGACCTGATGACCAACCTGCTGGCCGAACGCGACGCCGAACCCCTCCCCTTCCCCTGACCCGCTCCTTACTGCTGTGAGTGGCCCGTTCGCTGCATTTTTCGCAGGGAGCACAGCGGCGTGTCAGCGTCTCCACTTGGGCGGTGGTGGGAGGGCCACTCACAGCAGGCGGCTCAGCGTGGTGAGGAAGGCGCGGGTGGTGACCGGGTCGCGGACGGCGATACGTAGCCAGTCGGGGCCGAGGCCGGGGAAGGTGTCGCCCCGGCGGAGCGCGTAGCCCGCGCGGCGCAGCGCCAGCCGGACCCGCTCGCCGTCGGGCACCCGGATCAGCACGAACGGCGCCCGTGGCAGGTCGGCCACGGTGATCCCCAGCTCGGTCAGCCCGGCCACCAGCAGCTCCCGGTCCCGCTCCGCGGTGGCGGCGAGGGCCCCGGCCTCGGCGACGGCGGCCGGGCTGCTACAGGCCACCATCGCCACGGCCGCCAGGCTGGACACCGACCACGGCGGCTGCACGGCGCGCAGGCAGGCGACGACCTCCGGCTCGGCGAGCAGGTATCCGGCACGCAACCCGGCCAGGCCCCAGGTCTTGGTCAGGCTGCGTAGTACGACGACCCCGGGCAGCCGCTCGGTGGCCAGGGTTTCCGGTTCGCCCGGCACGGCGTCCAGGAAGGCCTCGTCCACCACCACGATCCGGCCGGGACGGCACAGTGCCCGCACCGCCCCTGCCGGGTGCAGCACCGAGGTCGGGTTGGTGGGGTTGCCGAGGAAGACGAGGTCGGCCTCCTCCGGCACGGCTCCGGGCACCAGCCGGAAGCCCTCGGCATGGGAGAGGTGCACCCGGTGCACCGGGTGACCAGCGGCGCGCAGGGCGGCCTCGGGCTCGGTGAACTGTGGATGCACCACGGCCGCGTGGCGGGGCCGCAACGCGGCGGCCAGCAGCGTGAACGCCTCGGCGGCCCCCGCCGTCGGCAGCACCTCCTCGGCGGCCCTGCCGTGCCGGGCCGCGATCGCCTTGGTCGCCTCCGCGGTGTCCGGGTAGGCGGCGAGCCCGGCGAGTCCGGCGGCCAGTTCCCGGCGCAGCCATTCCGGTGGGGCGGGCAGCCGGACGTTCACCGCGAGATCGACGAGCCCCTCGCCGAGGTCGCGGTCCCCGTGGTGCTGGAGATCAAAGTCCATCGTGGACCTTCGCGGCGAAACGTTGCGCGAGCCCTGGATAGCCGGCCCAGTGCACATGCAGGTAGGAGGCATGCAGGCTCGGCGATGCGAAGCCCTCCCGGCGTCCCTCCCAGTGCCACGCCGGATCCGGGCCACTGCCGGGATTCAGCTCGGTGCGGTGGAACTCGTGCCCGGTCACCCGCTGCCCCGCGGTAGCCACCAGGTTGTCCGCCTCCGCCGTGGCCCGGCGATATCCCAGTGCGCCGCGCTGGGTCATCCGCGCGGTGGCCTCCAGCGCGCCCACCATGGGCAGGCCGTCCAGCTCGCGGCACAGGTAGAGCAGTCCCGCGCACTCGGCGACCACCGGCATGCCCCGCCGCACGGCCGCGGCCACCTCCTGCCGCAGCGCCGCGTTCGCCGCCAGCTCGTCCGCGTGCACCTCGGGGAAGCCGCCGCCGAAGTACAGCCCGGCGCAGCCGTCCGGAAGGGCCTCGGCATGCAGCGGGTCCACGTCCACCACCTCGACCCCCGCGGCGGCCAGCAGCTCCACGGTTTCGGTGTAGCGGAAGGTGAAGGCCTGGCCCGCGGCCGCGGCCACCACCGCGCCCCGGCCGGCGCGGGTGACCTCGGCGGCCGGCTCCCAGGGTGTGCCGTGCAGCGGCGGCGCCGTCCTGGCCACCCGTTCCACCGCGGCCAGATCGACGCCCTCGGCGACCCAGGAGGCCAGCCGGGGCAGGAACCGCCGCGCCTCGTCCACCCGCTCGGCCACCGGGACCAGGCCGAGGTGCCTGCTCGGCGCGTGGATGTGCTCGGTGCGGCGCAGCGCCCCCAGCACCGGGATCCCGGTCGGGCTCAGCGCCTCCCGGATCTCGTCCTCGTGCCGTTGCGAGCCCAGTTTGTTCAGGATCACCCCGGCCAGCCGCACCCTCGGGTCGTAGTGCGCGAAGCCGTGCACCACCGCGGCCACGCTGCGGCTGGCCGCGCCCGCGTCCACCACCAGCACCACCGGGGCGTCCACCAGCCGCGCCAGGTGCGCTGTGGAGGCGTAGCCCTCGGTGCCGAGCGCGCCGTCGAACATGCCCATCACGCCCTCGATCACGGCGAGGTCGGCCGTGCGGGCGCCGTGCAGCAGCAGCGGGACCACCCGGTCCTCGCCCTGCAGGAACGGATCGAGGTTGCGCGCGGGTAGCCCGGTGGCCAGCGCGTGGTAGCTGGGATCGATGAAGTCCGGGCCGACCTTGTGCCCGGACACCGTGAGCCCGCGGGAACTCAGCGCCGCCATCAGCCCGGCGGCCACGGTGGTCTTGCCGTGCCCTGATGCCGGCGCGGCGATCACGATCCGCGGCACACCCCCGCTCACCGCGACCCCCACCCGAGGGCCGTGAACGTGGCTTTCACGACGTTCAACGTCTCAATAGTGCCGTTCGCGACGTCCAACGTCCGAAAAGCCACGTTCAGGGCATTTCCGGTCACCACTCGATACCTCGCTGGCCTTTTTGGCCGGTATCCATCGGGTGCTTGACCTTGGTCATCTCGGCGACCAGGTCGGCGGCCTCCAGCAGCTCGGCCGGGGCGTTGCGGCCGGTGATCACCACGTGCTGCCTGCCGGGACGCTCGCGCAGCGCGGTCACCACCTCGGCCACGTCCAGCCAGCCCCAGTGCAGCGGGTAGGTGAACTCGTCCAGCACGTAGAAGTCGTGTGCCTGCTCGGCCAGCCTGCGGCGGATCTCCGCCCAGCCCTCGCGGGCGTTCGCGGCGTGATCGTCCTCGGTGCCCTTCTTCCTGGACCAGCTCCAGCCCTCGCCCATCTTGTGCCACTCCACCGGTCCGCCCTGCCCGGTACTGGCATGCAGCTCGCCGAGGGCCTGCAGGGCGGCCTGCTCGCCGATCCGCCACTTCGCGGACTTCACGAACTGGAACACCCCGATGGACCAGCCCTGGTTCCACGCCCGCAGGGCCATCCCGAAGGCCGCGGTGGACTTGCCCTTCATCGCGCCGGTGTGCACGGCCAGCAGCGGCCGGTTGCGGCGTTGCCGGGTGGTGAGGCCGTCGTCCGGAACGACCTCCGGTTTTCCCTTCGGCATCAGGCGGCCCTCCTCGTCGCGCCGGTCCGGGCCCGCACCTCGCCTGCCAGCGAGTCGGCGGCCACCTCGCCGAGCGGGAGATGTTCCGCACCGAGCCGCGCGGCCAGCTCGGCGGCAAGGCCGAGGCGCATCCGGCCGGACTCGCAGTCCACCACCACGGTGCTCACGCCGCTGCCCGCGAGCAGCCCGGCGGCGGCATGCGCCCGGCCGACGGGGTCGGCACCGCTGGTCGCCCGCCCGTCGGTGACCAGCACCAGCAACGGCCTGCGCCGTGGGTCCCGGATGGACTCGACCCGCAGCACCTCGGCCGCCCGCAGCAGCCCCTCGGCCAGCGGGGTGCGGCCGCCGGTGGGCAGGGTCTCCAGCCGGGCCGCCGCCGCCTCCACGCTGATCGTCGGCGGCAGCGCCAGCTCACCGTCGCCACCGCGGAAGGTGACCAGCCCCACCTTGTCCCTGCGCTGGTAGGCGTCCAGCAGCAGGGAGAGTACGGCGGACTTCACCTCGCGCATCCGGGACTTGGCGCCCATCGAGCCGGAGGCATCCACGCAGAACAGCACGAGGTTGCCCTCCTTGCCCTCACGCACCGCGTAGCGCAGATCCCGGGGCCGCAGCGCGAGCCCGGGACCGGAACGGCCGCGGGCGCGCTGGTGCGGCGCGGCGGCGCGCACCGTGGCGAGCAGGTGTGGCCCGCCCTCGCGCACCCCCTGCGGATGCACCCCGACCGTGCGCCCGGCCTCGGTGATCGCCCGGGAACGACGTCCCTGCGCACCGGAGCCGGTGCCCTGGACGGTCAGCAGCCGGGCCCGGTACGGGCTGCCAGCGCCCACCGTGCGCTGGTCACCCTGGCCGCCATCGCCCTGGCTGTCGCCATCGGGCGCGCCGCCCGGATCCCCGGATGAGCCGCCCGCGTCGCCGGGTGGCTGTTCCGCGGGGGCTTCGCTGCCCGACCCGGGTCCTGGCCCGTCGTCCTCCGGCCCCGGGTCCGGGTCCTGCGGCGGCTGCGCGTCCTGCAACGCCTGGTCGAGTTGCTGCTCGTCGATCCCCGGCGCGTCGAACGGGTTGCGCCTGCGGCGGTGCGGCAGCGCCAGCCGGGCCGCCGCTCGGATGTCCTCAGTGGACACCTCGTCCCTTCCGCACCAGGCCGCGTGCGCGGCGGCGGTGCGCGCGGTGACGATATCCGCGCGCATCCCGTCCACCTGGAAGGAGGCGCACACCTCGGCGATCTGCAGCAGCGCCGCTTCGGTCAGCCGCACCGAGCCGAGCAGCCGTTGCGCCGCGGCGATGTCCGCGGCCAGCGCGGCATCGGACTCGGCGTAGCCCGCGGCGAAGGTGTCCGGATCGGATTCGTAGGCCAGCCTGCGCCGGATCACCTCCACCCGCTGCTCCGGCTCCCGGCTGGAGGTCACCTCGACGGTGAGGCCGAACCGGTCCAGCAGCTGCGGCCGCAGCTCGCCCTCCTCCGGGTTCATCGTGCCGATCAGCACGAACCGGGCGGCATGCGAGACCGAGACACCCTCCCGCTCGACCGTGGCGCGGCCCATCGCGGCCGCGTCCAGCAGGGTGTCCACCAGGTGGTCGTGCAGCAGGTTGACCTCGTCCACGTAGAGCAGGCCGCGGTGTGCGCCTGCCAGCAGCCCCGGCTGGTAGTCGGTGACCCCCTCGGACAGCGCACGCTCCAGGTTCAGCGAGCCGACCACCCGGTCCTCGGCCGCCCCTACCGGCAGTTCGACCAGCCGCGCGGGACGCCGGTGCGCGGCCTCGTCCTGCCGGTGCGGGCCGTCCGGGCAGCGCGGGTCGGGCGCGGCGGGATCGCAGGAGAACCGGCAGTTCTCCAGCACGTCCACGCTCGGCAGCAGCCCGGCAAGCGCGCGCACCATGGTCGACTTCGCGGTGCCCTTCTCCCCGCGCACCAGCACCCCGCCGATCGCGGGTGAGATAGCCGACAACACGAGCGCGAGGCGCAGATCCTGCATCCCGACGACAGCGGTGAACGGGTAGGACCGCACGTATCAACTCCTTTGCCACGGGTGGGTGTCCACGCCCACCTCGGACCGGTCCGCACCGGGTGTGCCCAGCACGAAACGGCCGCCCGAAGCTCTGGCTCCCGGCCCACGGTGGGACCGGTCACAGTGGCGGGACCGCCCCGGAGTCGCACCGGGTTCCTCGGCGACCGTCGGCGGAATCATCGCATACGGTTCGGTCAGCACAGCCCCTCACGGACGCCACCGCGGCAGTACGGTGCCCCATCGAGCGCGCCCCGGCCGAAGGCCCGCGATCGTGGCGGCGGGGCTCCGACCAGCGGAAAGGCACGGTGCGTGAGCAAGTCAAGCCCCGGCGACGCGATCGCGTCGCGCGCAGAGCCGCGGAGAAACCGGCACCCGGCCGAGGAAGTCGAGAAAGTCACAGTGGTCGGGATCGGGGCCGATGGCTGGCAAGGGCTACCCGAGACGTCCAGGGCCGCGGTCGAGGCGGCTGAGGTGCTGCTCGGCGGTTCCCGGCAGCTCGACCTGGTCCCGGACACCGGGGCCGAGAAGGTGCGCTGGCCCAGCCCGCTGCTGCCGAACCTGGAGCCCACCCTTGCCGCGCATCATGGCCGCCGGATCTGCGTACTCGCCAGCGGGGATCCGATGCTGTCCGGGATCGGCAGCACCCTGGCCCGCAGGCTCGGCGCGGACCGGCTGCGCATCCTGCCCGGGGTGTCCTCGGTGGCGCTGGCCAGGGCCAGGCTCGGCTGGTCGGCGGAGGAAACCGAGGTGGTCAGCGTGGTGGGCCGCGCGGTGCACCGGCTGGCCAGGGTGCTGGCCCCTGGCGGGCGGGTACTGGTGCTCAGCGCGGACGCTGACACCCCGGCCGAGGTGGCCGGGCTGCTCACCGAGCGTGGCTACGGACCGAGCTCGCTCACCGTGCTGGAGGAGCTCGGCGGACCGGCCGAACGCGCCGTCACCGGCACGGCGGAGACCTGGGACCGGCCACGGGGTGCTGCGCTGAACCTGGTCGCGGTGGAATGCGCGGCCCGGCAGGGCACGCCGTTGCTGGGCATGCTGGCCGGGCTGCCGGACGAGGCCTTCGAGCACGACGGCCAGCTCACCAAGCGGGACCTGCGGGCGAGCAGCCTGGCCCGGCTTGCCCCGCGGCCAGGGGAGCTGCTGTGGGACGTTGGCGCGGGTGCGGGCAGCATCGCGATCGAATGGTGCCGGGCGCATCCGGCGAACCGGGCGATCGCGGTGGAGCGCGACCCCGCACGGGCCGAGCGGATCGGCCGCAACAGCCGCGCACTCGGCGTGCCGGATATCGAGGTGGTCACCGGCGCCGCACCGGAGGCGCTGACCGGGCTGGCCCCGCCGGACGCGGTGTTCCTCGGCGGCGGAGTGAGCACGCCCGGCCTGCTGGAGACCTGCTGGGCGGCGCTGCGGCCGGGTGGGCGGCTGGTCGCCAACGGGGTGACCCTGCAGGCCGAGCAGGCGCTGGCGGCCGGGTACACCGAGCGGGGCGGGGAGCTGGTCCGGATCTCGATCGAGCAGGCGGCGCCACTGGGTGGCCTCAGCGGCTGGACCCCGGCGCGCGCCGTGACCCAGTGGAGCGTGCGCAAACCATGACCGTCCACTTCATCGGCGCCGGTCCGGGCGCCGCCGACCTGATCACCGTGCGCGGGCGGGACCTGCTGGCCCGCTGCCAGGTCTGTCTCTACCCTGGCAGCCTGACCCCCACCGACCTGCTCGCGCACTGCCCGGAGGGGGCGCGGCTGGTGGACACCGCCCAGCTCACCCTGGACCAGATCCTGGCCGAGCTGACCGGCGCGCATGCCCGTGGCGCGGATGTGGCCAGGCTGTGCTCCGGGGACCCTTCCGTGTACAGCGCGGTGGCCGAGCAGATGCGCCGCCTGGACGCGGCGGGGGTGCCCTACGAGGTGACCCCGGGGGTGCCCGCGTTCGCGGCGGCCGCCGCCGTGCTCAAGCGGGAGCTGACCGTGCCGACCGTGGCCCAGAGCCTGATCCTGACCAGGGCGCAGGCGCGCTCCACCGCGATGCCGGATGGTGAGGACCTGGCCACCTTCGCCGCCAGCGGGACCACCCTCGCCGTGCACCTGGCGATCAACCGGATCGAGCAGGTGGTCGAGCAGCTGCTGCCGCACTACGGGCCGGACTGCCCGGTGGCCGTGGTGGCGCAGGCCAGCCAGCCTGCCGAGCGAGTGCTGCGCGGCAGGCTCGATGAGATCGCGGTGCAGGTGCGGACCGCCGGGATCACCCGCGCCGCCACGGTCTTCGTCGGGCCCGTGCTCGCGGCGGAGAACTTCCCGGACAGCTTCCTGTACTCGGCGGGCAGGGAACGCCGCGACCAGCCGGGGCCGGTCTAGGCCATGCGGCGGGTACTGATTCTCGGCGGTACCGCCGAGGCGCGGGAGCTGGCGGCCGCGCTTCTCGAGCGCGGGGTGGCGGTGACATCCTCGCTGGCCGGACGGGTGGCACGGCCACGGTTGCCTGCAGGCGAGGTGCGGGTCGGCGGGTTCGGTGGTCCGGAGGGCCTTGCGGCGTGGCTGACCGAGCACGCGGTGGACGCGGTGGTGGACGCCACACATCCGTTCGCCGAGCGGATCAGCGCCTCGGCGCTGGCAGGCACCCGCGCGGCCGGGGTTCCGCTGCTGCGCCTGGAACGGCCGGGGTGGCCGGAGTCCCCTGGTGCGGACTGGCACTGGGTGGACTCGCTGGCGGCCGCGGCCACCGCGCTGCCCCGGCTGGGCGGCAGGGTGTTCCTCACCACCGGCAGGCAGGGCCTCGCCGCCTTCGCGGACCGCGCCGACCTGTGGTTCCTGGTGCGCTGCGTGGATCCGCCGCAGCCCCCGCTGCCGCCCGCCTGCGAGGTGCTGCTCGACCGCGGCCCCTACACGGTGGCCGGGGAGACCGCGCTGATGCGCGAGCACCGGATCGAGGTACTGGTCACCAAAGACAGCGGTGGGTCGCTGACCTCGGCGAAACTCACCGCCGCGGCGGATCTCGGCCTCCCGGTCGTGATCGTCCGCAGGCCCGCGCGGCAGGAGGTACGGATCGTGCGGGAGGTCGCAGCGGCACTGGAGTGGGTACTGGGATGACGAGACCGCAGGAACTGGACGCCTTCTACGAGGTGGTGCGGCGGCGCAGGGACGTGCGCGCCGAGTTCACCGGGGAGCCGATCGCGGAGGAGGTGCTGGAACGGGTGCTGGAGGCGGCCCACTCAGCACCCAGCGTCGGGCTCACCCAGCCGTGGGATTTCGTGCTGGTCACCGACGCGGGCACCCGGCAGACCTTCGCCGAGCACGTGCGGTCCGAGCGGGAGGTGTTCGCGGACTCGCTGACCGGTGAACGGGCCGAACGGTTCTCCCGGATCAAGATCGAGGGCATCCGCGAGTCCAGCATGGGGGTCGTGGTCACCTACGACCCGTCGCGCGGCTCGCCGGACGTGCTGGGCAGGCACGCGATCGCCGATGCCGGGCTGTACTCGGTCTGCCTTGCCATCCAGAACCTGTGGCTTGCGGCCACCGCCGAGGGCCTCGGCCTCGGCTGGGTCAGCTTCTACCGGGAGCCCTTCCTTGCCGAGCTGCTCGGCATCCCGGACGGGGTGCGGCCGGTGGCCTGGTTGTGCCTTGGCCCGGTGACCGAGCTGGCCGCCGTTCCCGACCTGGAGCGGCACGACTGGCGGCGCAGGCGACCGCTGCGGGCGGCTGTCCACAGGGAAAGGTTTACCCGGTAACCGGCTGGGCCGGGAGCCCGGCACGAGTGCGCCGCGGCTGTTGGCTAGCGTTGCCCCCGATGCGGCTAGCCATGTTCTCCAACTCCGAGGTTCTCGACGAGTCGCCTGCCCCGGCGACCGCGAGACCGGATGTTGTGTCGCCGCGCACCCGGTGGTGGCGCCGGCTGGCGGTCGTACTCGGCCTGCTCTCCGCGGCCTGCGCGCTGGCCTTCCCGTTCCTGCCGGTGGTGCAGGACACCGCCAGGATCAGCTGGCCTGCCGGTACCGACACCCGGCCGGTCAACGCGCCGCTGACCGGCTACTGGGCGCAGGAAATGCGGGTGACGATCCCGTGCGAGACGATGCGGTCGCTGGACGCCCGCACCCCTGGCGACGCGCTGCTGTTCTCCACCGTGCCCGCCGCCCGCACCGACGAGGGCGCGGGTATGCAGCTGCGGATCGACAACAACCTGCTGGTGGTGTCCAACCGCGGGGAACAGATCGCCCGGCAGCCACTGCCCCCGCAGGACTGCGGGGTGCAGGTGGTCTCGGACGCCACCAGGACCACGGTGAGCGTGGCCGGAACGCCGATCCACGACGAGGACGGGGACGTCCGGCCCCGGGTGGTCGGCATCTACTCCGAGATCGACTCCGCAGGGGACCCCACCGAGGGGCTGGGCGTGTCGATCACCCCGGACACCAGGTACCAGTCCTCGCCGACCACGCTGAAGGTCGTCATCGGGGTACTCGGGGTGCTGGCCCTGCTCGGCTGCCTGATCGCGGTGAACCGGTTGGACAGCGGGGTCGCCCGCAGGGCACCGCGGTGGGCGCCGATCGGCTGGTGGCATCTGACCACGCGGGACGTCACGGTGATCGCCGCGCTCGGCGCCTGGGTGTTCATCGGGCCGGTCACCTCGGACGACGGCTACATCCTCACCATGGCCAGGGTGGCCGACGAGGTCGGCTACCTGACCAACTATCACCGCTGGTTCGGGGTGGCCGAGGCACCGTTCGGCTGGTTCTACCACGTCTACGAGCTGATGACGCAGGTCAGCACGGTGCCGCCGTGGATCCGGCTGCCCTCCTTCCTGCTCGGAGTGATCAGCTGGTTGCTGATCAGCCGGGAGGTGATGCCCCGGCTGGGCAAGGAGGTCCGGGTCAGTGGCGCGGCGGCCTGGGCCGCGGCGGCGGTGTTCCTGGTCTGGTGGATGCCCTACAACAACGGCGTGCGTCCGGAGCCGGTGGCCGCGGTCGGTTCGTTGCTCGCGTTGTGCGCGGTGGAGCGGGCGCTGGTCACCCGCAGGCTGCTGCCCCTGTGTCTCGGCCTGCTCGCGGCCGCGTTCACCCTGGCGGCCACCCCGACCGGGCTGATCGCCGTGGCGCCGTTCATCGTGGCCGCGCGGCCGCTGTTCCAGCTGCTGCGGCAGCGCGCGCGGGCGAGCAGCTGGGTGCCGGTGCTCTCGCCGATCCTCGGCTCCGGGCTGCTGGTGCTGGTGGTGGTGTTCGCCGACCAGACCTTCGCCACGGTCACCGAGGCCACCCGGCTGCGCAGCCTGGTGGGTCCCAGCCTGTCCTGGTTCGAGGAACTGTTCCGCTACGAGCTGCTGTTCAGCTCCAGCGCGGACGGCTCGGCGGCCCGCCGGTTCCCGGTGCTGCTGCTGATCCTGTGCACCGGCACCTGCCTGGTGGTGCTGCTGCGCAGGGGCCGGATCCCGGGAGCGGCGCTCGGGCCGAGCCGTCGGCTGATCGCCACGGTGGCCCTGTTCTTCCTGCTGCTGGCGCTCACCCCGACCAAGTGGACGCACCACTTCGGCGCCTTCGCGGCGGTGGGCGCGGCCATGGCGGCGCTCACCGCGCTGGCGACCAGCACCAACGTGCTGCGTTCCCGGCGCAACCGGGCCGCGTTCGTCTCCGGGCTGCTCGTGGTCGCGGCGCTGGCGGTCACCGGGCCGAACGCCTACTGGTTCGTGTCCGACTTCGGCGTGCCGTGGGCTGACCGCGCTCCCATGATCGGCGGCCTTGGCCTTTCCACCATCCTGCTGATCGGCGCGGCGGCCGTGGCCGTGGTCGCCTTCATCGAGAACGTGCGGGCCCAGCGTCCCGGGCTGCCGCCACCTCCGCCGGAGGGCAGGGGACGCGCGCTACGGTTCGGCTCACTGTCCCTTGTGGTCGTCTGCGGCCTGGTTGCTGCCGCCGAGTTCGCCAGCATGACCGCGGCGATCACCGGGCAGCACCACAGTTACAGCCTCGGTGAGGCCAATGTGGAGCACGTGTTCGGCAAGAGCTGCAACCTCGCCGATCACGTGATGGTGGAGCGGGACCCGATCTCCAGCATGCTGGCCCCGCTGCCCGCCGGGCAGCAGGCGACGGTGGCGGACGAGTCCGCGGCCCCTGGCGACCTGCCGGACAACGACGAGGGCAACGGCGCCACCCAGACCGGTTTCCACACCCAGGCCGCGCTGACCGACGATCCGATCGCCGAGCCGCCGCACGGGTTCACCACCGGCACGGTCGCCATGTGGAGCAGCTACGACGAGCGCACCACCCCGACCGGCCAGTTGCGCACCGAGTGGTATGACCTCGCCGAGCGGCCCGCGGGCGGGCAGCTGGTGGTGGCCGTGGCCGCGGCGCCGGGCAAGGCGACCAGCGTGCGGGTCGAGTTCGGCAGGCCGACTCCGGAGGGCATCCGGGTGGTCGGGAACCGGCAGGTGCTTGGCACCGGCGGCGGGGTCGGCGGCTGGGGCGATGTCCGGCTGAACCTGGACGAGGCGCCGCAGGGTGCGACGGCGGCGCGGATCGTGGCCGCGGACGACGACTTCACCGAGGACGGCTGGGTCGCGGTGACCGCACCCAGGGTCCCGACCTTCACCACCCTCACCGACAAGGTCGGCGACAAGCCGGTCTACATGGACTGGCCGACCTCCTTCGTCTACCCGTGCCTGGTGCCCGCCGCCTCGCACGACGGGATCGCCGAGGTGCCCGAGTACCGGCTGACCGCGGCCAACCTCGCACCGGAGGCGGACTGGGCCAGCAGCAAGGGCGGCGGGCCGAACGGCTGGCTCGAGGAGGTGGCCGACCAGCCCGAGGTGCCGAGCTTCCTTGCCAACGAGCCCGAGCGGACCTGGGGCCGGTTGCTGGCCGTCGAGCCGTACGCGAAGGAAACCGCGGAACCGGTGATCACCAGGGGCCAGGAGGTCCGGCCGGGCTGGTGGTCCCCTGGCCCGGGACCCAGCCAGCCGGACGGGACTACGCCGACCCGCTGACCGGCTCCCCGTAGTGCCGCGGGGTCCAGACCGTGTCGGCGCCGTCCGCGCCTGCCCGCACACGGGTGCGCGAGGAGCCGACGATGAGCAGGCAGCGCATGTCCACTTCGGACGGATCGAGGGTGCCGAGGGTGCGTACCCGCACCGACTCATCGGGCCCGCCGACGTCCCTGGCCACCACCACCGGGGTGTCCGCGGCGCGGTGCCGCAGCAGCACCTCCACCGCGGCGGCCAGCTGGGTGGTGCGGCTGCGCGAGGCCGGGTTGTAGATGGCCAGCGCCAGGTCGGCTGCGCCCGCGGCGTCCAGCCTGCGCTCGATGATCTCCCACGGCTTGAGCCGGTCGGAAAGCGAGAGCACGCAGTAGTCGTGCCCGAGCGGGGCGCCGACCCTGGCCGCCGCGGCCTGCGCGGCGGTGACCCCGGGCAGGACCCGGACCCCGACGCCGGTCCACTGCTCGTCCTCGGCCTGTTCCAGCACCGCGGAGGCCATCGCGAACACTCCGGGGTCGCCCGAGGACACCACCGCGACCCTGGCGCCCTGACGGGCCAGTTCCAGTGCCTCCAGCGCGCGCTCGGCCTCCACCCGGTTGCCGGAGGCGTGCCTGCGCTGGCCCGCCCGCTGCGGCACCTTGGCCAGGTAGGGGCCGTAGCCGACGAGATGGTCGGCCGCGGCCAGCGCCTGCTCGGCCTCCGGGGTCAGCCAGTCCGGGCCGGCGGGGCCGAGGCCGACCACCACGACCTCACCGGCTCCTGCGGTCTCCGGCCGCCGCTGCGGCTGCCCGGCAGGCTCGGCGCTGCCGGAGGTCCGCGCGGCGTAGGCCGGGCTCGGCACCACGGCGAGCGAGAAGTACGGCACGCTCGCCGGATCGACATCGGCGAAGGGCTCCACCCGCTGCGTCTGCCAGGTGGCCCGCTCCACGTAGCAGGCTTCGTCCAGCCTCCCCGACTCGGCGAGCGCGCGGTGCACCGAGTCGAAGGTGCGGCCGAGCTTGAGCACGGCCGCCGCCTCGGTGTCGGCCAGCCTGCGGGCCAGCTCCGGCGCGGGCAGCGTGCCGGGCAGCAGGGTGAGCACCTCGTCCCGCTGCACCAGTGGCCTGCCCAGGACGGCGGAGGCCGCGCTCACCGAGGTCACCCCGGGCACGACCTCGGCAGGGTAGCGATCGGCCAGCCGCTCGTGCATGTACATGTAGGAGCCGTAGAAGAACGGGTCGCCCTCGCACAGCAGCACCACGTCCCGGCCCGCGTCCAGGTGCTCGGCCAGCCGTTTCGCGCTCAGTTCGTAGAACTCGGCGATGGCGCCCTCGTAGCCCCCCGGGTGGTCGGTGGTCTCGGTGGTCACCGGATAGACCAGTGCCTCCTCCAGCTGCCCTTCGCGCAGGTACGGCTCGGCCACCGAACGCGCGATGCTGCGCTTGTGCGGCGCACTGTGGTAGGCGATCACGTCCGCGGCCCCGATCAGCCGCGCGGCCTTGACGGTCAGCAGCTCGGGGTCGCCGGGACCGAGGCCGACCCCCCACAGGGTGCCGGTCGCCGCGGTGTCCATCACTCCACCTCCGTGGCGATCGCGTTCACCGCGGCCACCGCCAGCGCGCTGCCGCCGCGGCGGCCCTGGACCACCAGGTACGGGGCGGGTGCCCGGTGCGCCAGCTCGGTCTTGGACTCGGCGGCACCGACGAAGCCCACCGGCACGCCGATGATCGCGGCGGGCACCCCCGCGCCCTCCTCGATCAGCTCCAGCAAGCGGAACAGCGCGGTCGGCGCGTTGCCCACGGCGACCACCGCACCGGCGAGCCGGTCCCGCCACAGCTCGAGCGCTGCGGCCGAGCGGGTGGTGCCCATCCGCTCGGCGAGTCCGGGCACACTCGGGTCGGACAGCGTGCAGATCACCTCGTTGGCCGCGGGCAAACGCTTCCGAGTGATCCCGCTGGCGATCATCTCGGCATCGCACAGGATCGGCGCCCCCGCTTCCAGCGCGGCCCGGCCGGCCTCCACCACCTCCAGCGAGTAGCGCAGGTCCTCGACCAGGTCGACCATCCCGCAGGAGTGGATCATCCGCACCGCGACCACCGCGAGGTCATCGGGCAGGATGCCGAGGTCGGCCTCGTCCCGGATGGTGGCGAAGGAGTGGCGGTAGATCTCCGCCCCGTCCCGGATGTAGTCGATCACACTGTCCCTTTCTCTACCAATGAATCCGCGAGCTCGGCGGTCGGTACCCAGCTACCGTCCACCCGGTAGCCGTTCCCTTCGGCGAGCACGTCGGCGTGCTCGCCACGGGGCCGCCCGCACCGCCGCTCGCAGCCGGCGAAATGGGCCCGGGTTCCCGGCGGCAGCACCGGGAGCACCGCCCGCGCGTCGGCCCGGACGTCGGCATGGGACTTCGCGCAGCCCGGATGGCCGATGCAGGCGCTGATCCCGGCCGCGGGCTCGGCGGCGGTCACCACCAGCCCGGCACGTGCGAGCACCCCGGTCTCCGCGCAGTCCGGCAGCAGCAGGGTGCGCCACGGGGTCACCACGGCCTCGGTGACCAGCTCGGCGACCAGCCGCAGCACGGAGGCAGGCAGCCGCCCGAAAACCGGAGCCACGCAGGTCGCGTACCCGCCCCGGTGCTGGGCGTACCGGCCGGGCTCCAGTCCCGGTGTCACCGGCAGCGTGACCGGTTCGGCACGCGCGGCGAACCCGGCCAGCGCGGACACGATCTCCGCGGAGTCCCGCAGCTCCCGGAGCCGCCAGGCCGCCTGCTCACCCTCGCCACGCGCGGTGAGGAAGGTCTCCGCCGCGGTGACCAGCGCCGGGACCGCGTGGGTGGCTGGCACCCGCAGTCCGTGATCGATCCCGGCCAGCAGCAGTGCACCGGTCTCGGCGTCCAGCGCCCGCCAGCACAGGTCGGCGCCCTCGGCCGCCACGTCACCACGCCCGTCGTCCAGTGCGAACAGGAAGCGGCCGGGCAGCCCGGCCAGTGCGGGGCTGGCCAGGACCGCCCGGTCCAGCTCGCGCACCTGTTCCCGCACGTCCAGCAGGCCACCGAAGTGGCCGCTGGCTGGCGAGGCGAGGTAGTTGCGCACCCGCTCGTGCTCCGTCCCGGGCAGCAGGCCCGCCTCGGTCAGCCGTCTGGCGAGCGCGGGTTCCGCCGCGGGTAGCCCGCGTAGCTGCACGTTCGCCCTGGATGTGAGATGCACCGCACCATCGCCGAACTCCTCGGCCACCCCGGCGAGTGCGCGCAGCTGGGCCGCGCCGATCATGCCGCCGGGCAGCCGCACCCGCGCCAGCGCGCCGTCGGCCGCGTCATGCGTGGCCAGCACGCCTGGGCAGGCGTCAGCGCGGGTACGAGCGGGAGAGGGCATGCCCATCACTCTAAGAGACGCCCCCGCCTCCTCCCGAGCCAACGTCACCTTGACTCGGGTACCGCTGTGACCGGAGAGTGAACGTCGACCAACGCGCGTCGGCAGTGGAGGAACCCGGTGCAAGCCCGGGGCCGTCCCGCGACTGTGACCGGGTGTGCACGCCCGGGAGCCAGGAACTCCGGCCGACGTGAGCCCGCGAGCGGGGGCGAGGACACCCCCGGGAGGAGCACCACCGCGTCATGATCCTGTTGCTGTCCACTTCGGACACAGATCTGCTGAGTGCCCGCGCGAGCGAGGCAGGCTACCGGATGGCCAACCCGGCCCGCCTCGACCTCGCCGAGCTGCCCGGCCTGCTGGCCGAGGCACAGATCGTGGTGGTGCGCATCCTCGGCTCCGAGCGCGCCTGGCAGGAGGGGCTGGACCAGGTGCGGGCCAGCGGCAAGCATGTGGTGGTACTCGGCGGCGAGCAGGCCCCGGACGCGGAGCTGATGAAGCTGTCCTCGGTACCGGCGGGCATCGCCACCGAGGCACATGCCTACCTCGCGCAGGGCGGCCCGGAGAACCTCACCCAGCTGCACCGGTTCCTCTCCGACACCCTGCTGCTCACCGGGGACGGTTTCGAGCCGCCCATCCGGCAGCCGGAGTGGGGCGTGCTGGAGCGCCCCGAGTCGCGGGCCGAGGGGCCCGTGGTCGCGATCCTGTACTACCGGGCGCACCACCTTTCCGGGAACACCGCGTTCGTGCACGTGCTGGCGGACGCGGTGGAGCGCGCCGGCGGGCGCCCGCTGCCGGTCTACTGCGCCTCGCTGCGCAACCGCGAGCCCGCGATGATGGACGAGCTGCGCAAGGCCGATGCCCTGCTGGTCACCGTGCTCGCCGCGGGCGGGACCCGGCCCTCGCAGGCCGGTGCCGGCGGGGACGACGAATCCTGGGACATCGCCGAGATGGCCGCGCTGGACATCCCGATCCTGCAGGCGCTCTGCCTGACCAGCGACCGGGAGACCTGGCTGGACAACGACGAGGGCCTTTCCCCGCTGGACGCTGGCAACCAGATGGCGGTGCCGGAGTTCGACGGGCGGCTGATCACCGTGCCGTTCTCGTTCAAGGAGATGGACGACGACGGCCTGCCCCGTTACGCGGCGGACGCCGAGCGCGCGGGCCGGGTGGCCCGGATCGCGCTGTCGCACGCGCGGTTGCGGCACACTCCCCCGGCCCAGCGCCGGATCGCGCTGATGCTCTCGGCCTACCCGACCAAGCACTCCAGGGTCGGCAACGCGGTGGGCCTGGACACCCCCGCCAGTGCGGTGGAGCTGCTGCGCCGGATGCGCGCGCAGGGCTACGACCTCGGCGCGGAGCCGTTCCCCGGGGTCGAGCCGACCGGGACCGACCAGCCGGACGGGGACGCCCTGATCCATGCGCTGATCGCCGCTGGCGGGCAGGACCCGGAGTGGCTGACCGAGGAACAGCTCGCCGGTAACCCGATCCGCATCCCGGCCGCCCGCTACCGCGAGTGGTTCGCCCAGCTGCCGCAGGACCTGCGCGAGCAGATGACCGAGCACTGGGGTCCGGCGCCGGGCGAGCTGTACGTGGACACCACGCACGATCCCGATGGGGAGATCGTGCTCGCCTCGCTACAGGCGGGCAACCTGGTGCTGATGATCCAGCCACCGCGCGGGTTCGGGGAGAATCCGGTGGCGATCTACCATAACCCGGATCTGCCGCCAAGCCACCACTACCTGGCCGCCTACCGCTGGCTGGAGCAGGAGTTCGGCGCGCATGCAGTGGTGCACCTCGGCAAGCACGGTTCGCTGGAGTGGCTGCCAGGCAAGACCGCGGGGCTTTCGGCCTCCTGCGCGCCGGACGCGGTGCTCGGCGACCTGCCGATGATCTACCCGTTCCTGATCAACGACCCCGGCGAGGGCGCACAGGCCAAGCGCAGGGTGCACGCGACCATCGTCGACCACCTGGTGCCGCCGATGGCCAGGGCGGAGAGTTACGGCGATATGGCGCGACTGGAGCAGCTGCTCGATGAGTACGCCAACATCTCCGCGATGGACCCGGCGAAGCTGCCCGCGATCCGCGCGCAGATCTGGACCCTGATCCAGGCTGCCAAGCTGGACCACGACCTCGGGGTGAGCGAGCGGCCGCACGACGCGGAGTTCGACGACTTCCTGTTGCATGTGGACGGATGGCTGTGTGAGGTGAAGGACGCGCAGATCCGGGACGGGCTGCACATCCTCGGCGCGGCGCCGACCGGCGAGGCCAGGGTGAACCTGGTGCTGGCCATCCTGCGCGCGCAGCAGATGTGGGGCGGCAACCAGGGCGCGGTGCCCGGCCTGCGTTCGGCCCTCGGGCTGCGCGAGGACGCCGATTCCTCCACAGTGGACAAGATCGAGCAGCGGGCCCGCGAGCTGGTCGAGGCGATGGAGGCTGCGGACTGGTCGGTGGACGCCGTTCCGGAGGCGGAGTCCGAACCGGTGCGGCAGGTGCTGCGATTCGCGGCCGCCGAGGTGGTGCCCCGGCTGGCGGGCACCAGCGGTGAGCTGGACGCGGTGCTGCACGCGCTGGACGGCGGCTACATTCCGGCAGGGCCGAGCGGGTCGCCGCTGCGCGGGCTGGTGAACGTGCTGCCGACCGGGCGCAACTTCTACACCGTTGACCCGAGGGCGATCCCGAGCAGGCTGGCCTGGGAGACCGGGCAGTCGCTTGCCGACTCGCTGCTGCAGCGCTACCGCGAGGATACCGGGCAGTGGCCCAGCTCGGTGGGACTGTCGGTATGGGGCACCTCGGCCATGCGCACAGCGGGGGACGACGCGGCCGAGGTACTGGCGCTGCTGGGTGTGCAACCGGTGTGGGACGAGGCATCCCGGCGGGTCACCGGGATCGAGGCGATCCCGCTGGCCGAGCTGGGCAGGCCCAGGGTGGACGTGACCGTGCGGATCAGCGGCTTCTTCCGGGACGCCTTCCCGCACGTGATCGACCTGATGGACGACGCGGTGCGGCTGGTGGCCGGGCTGGACGAGCCCGAGTCGGAGAACTTCGTCCGCGCCCACACCCGCGCCGAGCTGGACCGGCACGGTGACCAGCGGCGCGCCACCACCCGGATCTTCGGCTCCAAGCCCGGTTCGTACGGGGCCGGGCTGCTGCCGCTGATGGACTCCGGGAACTGGCGCGACGACGCCGACCTCGCCGAGGTGTACGCGGTGTGGGGTGGCTACGCCTACGGCCGCGATCTGGACGGCGCACCGGCGCGGGAGGACATGGAGAACTCCTACCGGCGGATCGTGGTGGCGGCCAAGAACACCGACACCCGCGAGCACGACATCGCCGACTCCGACGACTACTTCCAGTACCACGGCGGCATGATCGCCACCGTGCGCGCGCTGACCGGGACGGCACCGGCCTCCTACATCGGCGACAGCACCACCCCGGACGCGGTGCGCACCAGGACGCTGAACGAGGAGACCGCGCGGGTGTTCCGGGCCAGGGTAGTCAACCCGCGCTGGCTGGCCGCGATGCGCAAGCACGGTTACAAGGGCGCGTTCGAGCTGGCCGCCACGGTGGACTACCTGTTCGGCTTCGACGCCACCGCGGGGGTGGTGGACGACTGGATGTACCAGAAGCTGACCGAGTCCTACGTGCTGGACAAGGAGAACCAGGACTTCCTCAGCAAGGCGAATCCCTGGGCGCTGCGCGGGATCATCGAGCGGCTGAACGAGGCCGCCGACCGCGGCCTGTGGGCCGAGCCCGATCCGGACCTGCTGGAGCAGATGCGCGAGGTGTACCTGCGGATCGAGGGCGACCTGGAAGCCCAGGAGTAGCCCGGCTACCGCAACGGGGGCAGGGCGGCCGAGACGGTGGCCAGCAGCACGTCGGCCACCGTCTCGGCGACCTCGGGGACCGCGACGAACTGGCCGTAGGCCGGATCGACCAGCCACAGCAACTCCCGCTCGTCGTCCACATAAACCGTGCCGCGCTCCGGCCGGCCGGGATTGGTGACGGCCAGTCCGGCGATGGCGGTCATCGCGATCTCGTCGGGGTGCACTGTCATACTCGCCGACATCCCGGCCGCGCGTCCGTGGGGCGCAGCCACAGTTCGACGCCCCAGGCGCTCACCCGCAACATGCCGCCGGGAGTCGCCATCCGGCCGCAGGCATCCGGATCTCCCACCACCAGGCCCCTTCCGGCCAGAACGGTGGCGACCCGCTCGGCCGCGCTGTGCTGCTCGGTCATCGGCATGGCAACTCCCTCGATCGCTGGTGTCGGCTGCGTCACATAGGTTCTGGGGACGAGAGCTGGCGCTCGCACGTGATGCCGCCGGTCTCAGCCAGGAGACACTTGCCGGCAGGCCTACGTGTCGTAGTCGCTGATCGCCATGTGGGAGACCGGCCGCCGTTCCCCCAAGACCGAGGATCTCGCCCGCTGCGAGGAAATCCTCGGCAGCAACGGCTATTTGTCTCGCCTGCTGACCGAGCTGGTGTCCCCCGAGGTGGCGCACGAGTGGCTGGACCGCTGGATCGAAGTCGAGTCCCGAGCCACCACCCTGCTGTCCTTCCAGCCCACGGTGGTTCCTGGGTTGTTGCAAACCGAGGCAGGACTCCGAGCACGAACGCAAGTACGTCCAGGCCAGCGACGAGCATTTCGCACTGCTCGGGACCGGCGAGAAGCTGCGTGACCCGGAGGCCGGCTTCGCGGTGCCCCGCCCACCATCGGCGGGCAAACCATCGGCGGGCAATGACCGAGGGCTACCAGCCGGTTCCGTTACCCCGGCTGGCGCTGTTGCACACCTGGGCGGAGGAAGGGCTCGGCGAGCCGCATCCGGTGCTCGGCAGCGAGGGCTGCTACGTTCGCGGCTCCGTGCGTGCCGAACTGGCCCGGCTCTCCGCGCGGTGGTACGAGGAACTCGGCCTCGCCGATGGCGGGCGCCTCAGCCCGCGGTTCCGCCGGATGCTGCACACCCTGGCCGACGGCGCCCGCGAGGTCTACTGCTGGAGCGGTTTCGCCGACCCGGCCAGGGACCAGGCCGTCCTGGTGTCCATGCGGGAGGAGCGGGCCGTGCGGCTCGTCGTCAAAGGCGGGCTGGCCTGGCTGGACGCCGTGGACGCGCGGCGGTGGCCGGAGGAGTTCCTTGCCGTGCTACCCGAGGTGCCGCCCGCACCGGTCCGCCCGGTCAGCGTCAGCAGGGCCGAGTTCGAGGGGACCGCGCCGATGGACGTGCTCGCCAAGTCCGACCCGGCCGGGGAGCTACGGGAGTGGCTGAGCGCCGAACGGGACGCGGTACATCAGCTGTACGTCCTGGTGCGCGAGCCGGACGGGCGGTGCGTGCGGAGCCTGCCGCTGCCTGTGCTCGACCTCGTGGACCACGGTCGTATCCTCACCTTCCTCGGTGACGGCGAGCACGGCCGCACGGTCAACCTGCGCCCCCGCGACACCGACGAGATCGCCGCGACCCTGCTGGCCACCGCCGAAGCCTGATGTTCGGGGCACGCTGACCGGCCTATCGCGGCCGGGTCTGCGTGACCCGCCACAGGCGGCGCGGCAGCTCGCCTTCCTCGAAGGCATGCACCTCACCCAGGTGCCAGCCGTCGGCGAGCGTGTCGACCAGGTTCCGGTCGAAGAAGTGCACCGCGAACCCGCCGTGCTCGAAGATGTTGTCGCCGTGGGCGATGCCGCTGCCGTAGTGCGCGTCGCCGGTGTGCCGGGCCGTGTACACGAGCACGCCGCCGGGCACGAGGACCCTGGCGATCTCGGCCACCGCGGCGTGGATCTCCTCGGTCGTCAGGGCCATGCACAGCAGCATGTGCGCGAACACCGCGTCGACGCTCGCATCCGGCAGCGGCAGCGGCCGGCGCACGTCGTGCACGGCGGTGGTCACCTCCCCCGCCACGCCCGTCCGGTCAGCTGTGCCGCGGAGCTGGTTCAGGGCGGTGGCGCTGAAGTCGGTGGCGTGCACGGTGAACCCGGACCGGGCGAAGAAGATCGCGTCCCGGCCGTGTCCGGCTCCCAGTTCCAGCACACGCCGCGCCCCCGCGTCCCGGAAGGCCGCCGCGGCATGCACCGCAGGGGCTGAGGGCTGGTCGCCGTACATCCCGGGATGCCGCTGATACGTGTGCTCCCAGTGCGCCCGCCTGGTCGCGGTGGTGAGCAGGTCGGCCGCCCGGTCGACGTCCTCGGCAGTGGTCCAGCGGCCGAGGGAGAGCCGGAGCGCGGCGAGACCGCGGTCGGTGTCGATGCCCATGGCCGCAAGCACGGGCGAGGGTTGATGGTCGCCGGAGTGGCAGGCCGAGCCGGTGGAGGCCGCGATCTCGGGCACGGCGGCGAGGAGGTCGTGGCCCAGGGTGCCGGTGATGCTGATGTTGAGGGTGTTGGGCAGCCGCTGCCCGGGTGGGCCGTTGAGCAGCACCCGCTCGGGCAGGGCGTGTTCGAGCCGGGTGTGCAGCCGGTCCCGCAGGCGCCGGAGGTGATGGTGGCCTCCGTCGGCGAGTTCGGTCGCCGCGAGTTCCGCGGCGGTGCCCAACGCGACGGCGAGGGCGACGTTCTCGGTCCCGGAACGCAGGCCGCCCTCCTGACCGCCGCCGTAGACCAGGGGTTCCAGCTCGAGCCCGGGGCGCAGGTAGAGGGCGGCAACTCCCTTGGGGGCGTACATCTTGTGGCCGACCACGGTCACCAGGTCGACGCCCGAGGCGGTGACGTCCAACGGGATCTTGCCCGCGGCCTGGGCGGCGTCGCAGTGCACCAGCGCGCCGTGCCGGTGAGCAATGCGGGCCAGCTCGCCGAGCGGTTGCAGGGCCCCGGTTTCGTTGTTGGCGGCCATCACCGACACCAGCACCGTGGCCGGGGTGAACGCGGCGGCCAGTGTGTCCGGGTCGACAAGGCCGTCGCCGTCGACGGGCAGATAGGTCACGTCCACGCCGTACAGGCGTTGCAGGGCACGGCAGGCTTCCAGGATGCCGGGGTGTTCGGTGCGCGGGGTGATCACATGCGGGCGCTCGACCCCGCTGGCCAGGACCACCCCGCGGAGGGCGAGGTTGTCGGCCTCCGTGCCCGAGCCGGTGAACACGACCTGCCCGTCATCCGGGGCGGCGAGCAGCGCGGTGATCTGGCCTCGGGCGCGAGCCAGTGCCCGCCGGGGTTCCTGGCCGTAGTGGTGGCCGCTGGAGGGGTTGCCGAACCACCCGGTCAGGTAGGGCAGCATCGCTTCGGTCACCCGCGGGTCGACCGGGGTGGTGGCGTTGTAGTCCAGCAGGATCGGGCCCTCGGTCAGGGCGGGATGTGTCGCGGTCATCGGGCACCGCCCTCGACGGGCAGCTCGGCAAGGCGCCATTCGAGCATGCCGTCGGCGAGCCGGCTGGCGGGCCGCCCCTGGTCGGCAAGCAGCCGCACCGCGTCGGGTGCGAGTACGCACTGCGCGCCGCGACAGTAGGCGACGATCTCGGTGCCCTCCGGAAGCTCGTCGAGCCGGTCGGGCAACTCGTCGAGCGGGATGTTGAGCGCCCCGGGAATGTGCCCCGCCGCGTACTCCACCTTGGGCCGCACGTCCAGCACGGTGACCTCACCCCGATCGGCACGCGCCAGCAGCTCCGCCCGCGTCACCCGTTCCACTTCCGGGCCGAGGAAGGCGGTGACCGCGGCGGTGACATCCGCAAGGTGCGTGGTCGCCACATCCCGCACGGCGGCATAGAGCGCGGCGACCTCGGAGCTGGCCAGCTGGTAGAACACGCGGGTGCCCTCCTTGCGCGTCGCCACCAGACCTCCCTGTTTCAGGGTTTGCAGATGCGCCGAGGTCGTGGTCACGCCGAGGCCCGCGGCGCGGGCCAGCCCTTCCACCGTGCGCTCGGCCTGCGCGAGCAGATCCAGCAGCTCGAGGCGTTTCCCGCTGGCCAGGGCCTTGCCGACCCGGGCGATCTGGTCGAACACCATCGGCTTGGTCACGGCATCCATCAAGTCCTCCAAAAATCCATGGAATACCGTAGCACGAGGTGCCCCGATCGCCGGATGTCTGCCAGCATCGACACCGTGACCGGGAACGATGGCAACGCGCGGACGAGCCCGCAACGCGAGAAGCTGCTCGCCGCCGCCGTGCAGTACTTCGCCGAACACGGACTCGCCGACATCAGCCTGCGCGGCCTCGCAGCCGAGCTGGGCACCAGCCATCGGATGCTGATCTACCATTTCGGCTCCAAGGAGGGCCTGCTCGTGGCGGTGGTGCGCGCGGTGGAGGCGCGGCAGCGCGCCGTACTCACCGAACTGGCAGCCGACTCCGGCCTCACCCCCGGCGAACAGGCCCGGCGGATGTGGCAGCAGCTCGCCGACCCGGCGACGCACCCGCATGCCCGGTTGTTCTTCGAGCTGTACGGCCAGGCGCTACAGGGCAGGGAACACACCACGCCCTTGCTGGAAGGGCTCGTGCATACGTGGCTTGGCCCGCTCACCGCGCTCGCCGAGCGGGCCGGGATGCCGCCGGAGCGGGCCCGCGCACACGCCAGGCTCGCCCTGGCCACGGCCCGCGGCCTGGTCCTCGACCTGCTCACGACCAACGACCGCGAAGCCGTCCAGGACGCGGCCGAGCTGTTCTTCGCGACGTACGCCACGACATGACGCGCGCTGGGAGGCCCGGTGCGTCATTCGCGGCTCTCCTGGACCGGGAGCAGGCCCTGGGCCTTGAGGGCGAGCTCCAGTTCGAGGCGCCGCTCGGGGTCGGTGAGCCGGTCACCGAACAGTTCGTGCAGCTGGCGCATCCGGTAGCGGATCGTCTGCGGATGGACGTCGAGCTCGGCGGCCAGCTCCGCGGCGCTGCCCCGCACCCGCAGCCAGCCGAGCAGGGTCTCGCTCAGCCGGGCACGCTGGTTGCCCTTCAGCCCCGCCAGCGGCGCCAGGCTGCGCGTGCACAGCTCGCGGAGCAGGAACTGGTCACTGGAAACGCACAGCGTGACGAGGTGCTCCTCGCAGCGGACGAACGGACCAGCCAGCACGTTCCTGCGCATGAGTTCCAGCGCGCGCCGCGCGCAGCGCAGGGACAGCGCGGCGTCGCCGAGCCGGACCCTGGGACCCATGGCGACCCGCCACCCGGTCACTCCCTCGGTCAGGCTGGCGAGGTCCTCCGCCGAGTCCCCGGCGAGGCGTGGCTCGGCGTGCTCGAGGTCGACGAGCGTGGCCTCGGACAGCTGGGGAAAGGCCCGGTGCCGCCGCTCGGCGCCGGGTTCGAGCGCGACGGCCACGACCCGCTCCGGCGGCGCCCACCTGGCGGCGGCCGCGAGCTCGGCCAGCTCGTCCGGGCTCGCGGGCGGGTCGGCCACGATGGCCGCGAGCAGCTTGCGCCTGCGCCCGGCGACCGTGTCGAGGCTGCGGGCCCTCGCGGCGGTGTGGCCCTCGACCGAGATTGCGGACACCTCGTCGACGTAGGTGAACAGCGCCTCCGCGGTGCGGCACAGCAGGCCGGTGGAGAATCCGCACGCCTGGCCGCGCGTCGCGATGTACTGCCACGCCACCCGGCCGGCCACCCGGTAGGCGGTGAGCAGGTGGTCGATGCTGCGCCCGTACTCGAACTCCAGCTCGCCCAGCCGCCGGAACAGCTGCGTGCCACGGCTGCGCGGCACCCGGTCACCGACGTCGTCGATCGCCCACAGGATCGCCTGCTCGATGTACCCGACCACCGTCCGCTGGTACGTGCCGTCCAGCAGCCGCGCGTACACCGGGACCTCGCGCAGGATCTCCCGCATGATCGTCCTGCCCAGCTCCCTGGCGAACGGGCGGAACTGCTCGCCCGCCGTCCGCGGCATCGCCGACCACACCATGGCGGCCTTGCCGAGCCCGCCCGGCTTCACGTCCCTCACCTGCTACCTCCATACCGCGGAAGGTGAAGCGGCCCGCTGGAGGCCGCAACCTAAGTTCGGCCGGTGAACGGTGTCAACGGCACGCCGATCACGGCTACGGGCGGCGGTATAATGCCGTGCGGAATCGGCAGAGTTGTCAGCCCGGTGACAAAAGCGAACGGTCGCGCCGCGGCGTACGGCGACGAAATCATTCGATGTGGCAGGCCCGTCCGGCCGGGCGGCGGCCAGGGAACAGACCTGTCAATCGCCCGTTGCAGGCTTTCCCACGCCCGGTCCCGAGTTTTGACAAACGTGGAGCACGAGCGGTCCGGTCGCTCATCACGAAACCAACGAATCGTTTCCTTCCCGCCACCCGCAGGCGTCCGAAATTGACCGGTTCCCGCGGCAGGGAGCACGCTTCGGGCACTGACCGGAGCGGAGGTGACGATGGCCGGCCCGTTGAGAGTGGTCCTGCAGCACCGGCTGAACCTCGTTCGTGACCTGCTGGCGTGGTACGCCGCACAGCAGCCGGGTTTCCGCGTGGTGGCCTGCGTGGACCGGCCGACGGCGCTGCTGTCCGCGTGTAACCGGACCAAGGTGGACACCGTGCTGCTCGAGTCCGGACGTACGCCGTGGGACGTGACCGAGCTCGTCATGGTGCTAAGGCAACTACACCACGTGCGGGTGGTCGCCCTGTACTCCACAGTGGCCCGTGCCGAGTTTGCACCGGAAGCCGACCGGCTGCGGCAGTCGGGGGTGGCCGAGCTCGTCGCCTACGACGACGGGCCGACCGCCGTGCTCGCCGCCCTGCGGGACCTCGGGCCGCATCCGGTCATGCGCGTCCCGCCCGGCCCACGGGCCCCCGAGTCCCGGTCCGAGCCGCAACCGCTCACCAGGCGCGAGGCTGAGATCCTGCACTGCGTCGCGCGTGGACTCACCGTCCGGCAGACCGCGGACGTACTCGGGGTCACCGAGCGGACCGTGCACAGCCTGCAGGGCCAGCTGTTCCGCAAGCTCGGCGTGCGGAACCGGCGGTCGGCACTGGCGGTCGCGCTGCGCCATGGCTCCGTGTCCATCGGTTCGACACGGGAGGACGACTAGTGCCGCCGCACAGAACGTTGCCGCTGTTACGGGTTGCCCGCCGGGGGTGCCCTGAACGTGGCTTTCCGGACGCTCACCGTCGCGAACGGCACATCCGAGACATCTGACGTCTCGAATGCCACGTTCAGGGCTCTTCGGGCGATTAGCTAGGCAACGTTGCTTGATGCGGCACTAGGGGGCTACCAGCGTTGTTCCAGCGTCCGCTTCCCGCCGGCCCGGCGACTGGCCGGGTCCACCCCGGCGAACGTCAGCAGGTCGGTCATCCGGAACCGGTCCTGCGACCGGCGCGGCAACGTCGGCCGCCAGCCGGCGTGGGCCAGGTAGGACTCCGGGTCGGTCTGGATCAGACCGATGATCACCTCGGCGACGATCCGGCCACCCATCGGGCCGAGGTACAGCCCGTTCGTGAGTACCTCGGCCTCCTTGAGGACGTAGTACCACAGCGGTGTGCTGTGCTCGAAGCCGACGCCGAGCTCATGCAGCTCGGCGAGGTCGTCCCCGCGCAGCACGGGTGTCCGCATCAGCTCGGCGACGTCCTGCCCGGACGGCAGCGACCAGGTGAGCTGACGAAGCAGGTTGCGCTGGGCGAGGACGGTCGGCTGGTCCCTGGTCGGGATGGTGGCCAGCGGCAGGGTGAACAACGGAGTGGACAGTCGGGTGTCGATGCGCTTGTTCGGCCGCACGTTGCCGTCACCGAAGTCGAAGAAGACCTCCCAGCCGATGAACCTGCGCGGTGCGCGGGCACCCCCGCGGAGGTCGTCCGGGTCGACCCGGCCCTCGCTGTCCGGGTCGAAGATGAAGCCGAAGAACGGCTCGCCGCCGAGGTTGCCGAACAGGTTGGCCGCGTAGGAGGGGCGCACCATGCTGTGCCCCATCCGGTAGGCGGCGGCCTGGAACTCGACCGGTATGAAGTGCTCGCCCGGCTGCGGACGGAAGTACTTGCGTCCGTTGTGGAGTATGTCGTCCACCAGCGCCTTGCCCACGAACAGCGGCAGGAACTCGTTGACCACCAGCCACTGGTAGTGCCGGACGATGTCGAGCCTCGCCCGCTCGAACACCGAGCCGCCACCGGGCCGGTCCGCGCGCAGTTCGTCCACCCTGCGGTTGTGCGCAAGCAGGAACGCCGCGTGCAGGCCCGCGACCATCAGGTTCTCGTCGTTGCGCGGATCGGCGACGAGGGCGACCCGACCGTCGTCCCTTGGCAGGTCCTCGAACCGGCCGCCGAACCCGACCTTGAACTTGTCCAGGTCGTGCGGAAGGTAGAGCTGCGGCGCGACCGACGGCCCGCCGCCGTACACCGAATCCAGATCAAGCCGGGGGTCGCGGCGGTTACGGGTCTCCTCGGGGCGGCGCGGGATGGCGAGCTTGGAGTCGACGTCGAAGGTGACGTCGTGGTCGATGAACTGCCCCATGAAATGGGTGCCCGCGGTGTGCGTCGTGTTGTTCGGGTTGTTCCGGCTGGCCTCCGGATCGGTGATGAGGCGTTCGGGTCCGAGATGCAGCGGATCGGTGGCGTCCAGCTGCCCGCCCGGCTCACCCAGCCGCCGCAGGGCGGCCCGCACCTCGAAGGTGTTGTCCGCGAAGGGCGGGAGGTCGAACAGCCTGCCGAACCGTTCCGGCGATGTGGCCGCCTGCCGGGCCGCGTGCGCGCAGGGTGGCCGGACGACGGCCGCGCCCAGCACGCTGGCGCCCACGCCTCCGACGACGCTTCGCCTGCTCAGTTTCGGGTGTTCGCGAGGGGTCGGCACGGTCACCACCTCCAGCGCTGATTCTGTGCCCGGCCGGAACCCGTGCCCAAAACACTTAGTACGGCGCGTCTTCCGCCGCGCGCTTGAGGCCCTCCGCCTCCATGGTGAGGTAGCGGCGGGTCACCGTGCCCAGCAACAGCCCGATCACCGCGCCGAACGGCCCGCGTTGTTCCAGGCCGAGCAGCACGGTGACCGCGCCGTCCCCCTCGGGCACCAGCACGTGGCTACCCGTGGTCGTCACCCCGGGGCCACGGGCGACCCACGTGAACTCGCGCCCCTCGGTGAACTCGGTGACCTGCCACACCTGCGCGAGCAGGCCGGGCTGCTTGACCACGGCCCGGCTACCGGCCCGCAGCGGTCCTTCCCCGAGCAGCCGCACGGAGGTCATCGAGCTGGTCCATTTCGGCCACTGCTCGACGTCGGTCAGCGCCGCCCAGACCGCGGCCGGGTCGGCGTCGACCCGGCGGGACACCTCGAACCTCACGGCTCGAGTGTACCACTTGGTACATCGAATCCATCCCGGACGGCAGCATGCCCGGCCACGGCGTGCCGCCTCGCGCATATCGCGGTGTGGCCTGGCACGATGGCTCACCGTGACGGCTACGACCTTTCCCACCTGCGAGACGGACGGCTGCGACCAGCAGATCTATCTCAAGCCGGATGAGCGAACGGTGTGTGAAGCCTGCCGGCTGCGCGGCGGCCCTCCCCCGCCGAAGGTCACCGGCGAGGAGGGCAAGCAGCTCGACGAGGAGCAGCGCGTCCGCGACTACCTGGCCGGCATGGAGCCGGAGCGTCGCCGGTGGAACGTGGACAACCTGGCGCAGTTCAACACGGCGATGGCCGAGCAGTGGTCGCGGATCCTCGCCGAGATGGAGCAGCCGGACGGCGCCTGATCACCCCGCGATGCGGGCGCGCACGGTGCCGAGTTCGCCGAAGTCGGCCACCACCTCGTCGCCGGGCCGGATCGGCAGCGGCTTGGTCGTGCTGCCGGTCGCGATCAGCTCCCCCGCGCGTAGCCGCGTGCCGAGCCGGGGCAGCTCGATGGCGAGCCAGTGCAGTGCCTTGCGGGGATCGCCGAGCACCAGCTCACCGCTGCCGTGCTCGGCCGCCGGGCCGACCCGCAGCGAGACCGGGTGCCGCACCAGGTCCACCTCGGCCCACTCCCGGACCTCCCGCCCGATGATCATGCGCCCGGCACAGGCGGCGTCGGCGACCAGTTGTGGCCCGCCCACCTGGTCGAACCGCTCGTAGCGCGAGTCCGGTAGCTCGATCGCCAGGTGTACGGCGCCCACCGCGGCGAGTACATCGTCCACCGAACGCACCTCGGCGGGTTCCAGGTCCGCGCCGAGCACGAACGCGAACTCGGCCTCCGCGACGCCCATGTGCAGGGTGTCCGCCGGAACGGTGTCCCCGTTCTGGTGCTGGAACCGCTCCAGCAACCTGCCCGCCAGCGGGCCGTCCACCCCGAGGAATGCCTGCCCGCCAGGGCCGGTGGCCGCGATCTTCCATCCGTAGCCGGGTCCGGCGAGCGTTTCCACGGCCAGCTGCACCGCCATGCCCTCGGCAAGATCGCCCGGCCGGTCGGCCGCGGCCACGGCGTCCAGCCGATACCCGTCCCGCCAGGCGGCCCACAGCTGCTCCGCCGCCCGCCCTCGCTGATCGCCTTCGGAAGTCATGAGCACACCGCCCCCTGCGCCGCCGAACCGACCAGCTTGGCGTACTTGCTCAGCACGCCGGTGCGCCGCGGCACCTTCGGCAGCTGCCAGCCCTCCCGGCGCCGGTCCAGCTCGGCCTCGTCAATCCGCAGGTCCAGCGTGCGGGTGGCCATGTCCAGCACGATCGGGTCGCCGTCCCGGACGAAGGCGATCGGGCCGCCGTGCGCGGCCTCCGGCGCCACGTGCCCGATGCACAGCCCGGTCGTCCCGCCGGAGAAGCGGCCGTCGGTGAGCAGCAGCACGTCCTTGCCGAGCCCGGCACCCTTGATCGCGCCGGTGACCGCGAGCATCTCCCGCATGCCGGGACCGCCGCGGGGCCCCTCGTAGCGGATCACCACCACGTCCCCGGCCTTCAGCTCGCCCAGGGCGTCCATCGCAGCCTGCTCCCCGTCGAAGACGCGCGCGGTGCCTTCGAACCGGGCGGAGTCGAACCCGGCGCTCTTCACCACCGCACCCTCCGGGGCGAGGGTGCCGTGCAGGATGGTCAGCCCGCCGGTGGGGTGAATCGGGTCGGCGAGCCTGCGCAGCACCGAGCCGTCCAGCTCCGGCGGCGCCAGCTCGGCCAGGTTCTCCGCCACCGTGCGCCCGGTGACCGTGACGCAGTCGCCGTGCAGCAGCCCGGCGTCCAGCAGTGCCTTCATCACCACCGGCACCCCACCGACCCGGTCCACCGCGGTCATCACATGCTTGCCGAAGGGTTTGACATCGGCCAGGTGCGGGACGCGGTCACCGACCCGGGTGAAGTCGTCCAGGGTCAGCTCCACCTCGGCCTCGTGCGCGATGGCCAGCAGGTGCAGCACCGCGTTTGTGGAGCCGCCGAGGGCCATCACCACGGCGATCGCGTTCTCGAATGCCGCCTTGGTGAGGATCGACCGCGCGGTGAGCCCGTGCCGCAGCATCTCGACCACGGCCTCCCCGCTGGCGCGGGCGAACCGATCCCGCCGCCGGTCCACCGAGGGCGGGCTGGCCGAGCCCGGCAGCGACATGCCGAGCGCCTCGGCCGCGCAGGCCATGGTGTTCGCGGTGTACATACCGCCGCAGGCGCCCTCGCCGGGGCAGATCGCCCGCTCGATCCGGTCCACCTCGTCCCGTGAGATCAGCCCCCGTGCGCAGGCGCCGACCGCCTCGAACGCGTCGATGATGGTGACCTCGCGGCCGTCCACCGTGCCGGGCAGAATCGAACCGGCGTAGAGGAAGACGGCGGCCACGTCCAGCCTGGCGGCGGCCATCAGCATGCCGGGCAGGCTCTTGTCGCAGCCGGCCAGCAGTACCGTGCCGTCCATCCGCTCGGCCTCCATCACCGTCTCCACCGAGTCGGCGATCACCTCGCGGGAGACCAGGGAGAAATGCATGCCCTCGTGCCCCATCGAGATCCCGTCGGAGACCGAGATGGTGCCGAACTCCATCGGGTACCCACCCCCGCCGTGCACGCCCTGCTTGCTGGCCTCGGCGAGCCGCTGCAACGAGAGGTTGCACGGAGTGATCTCGTTCCACGAGGAGGCGATCCCGATCTGCGGCTTCGCGAAGTCCTCGTCACCCATGCCCACCGCACGGAGCATGCCCCTGGCCGCGGCGCGCTCCATGCCGTCGGTGACCTCGCGGCTACGCGGCTTCACATCGGCTGCTGGTTGCGATTCGTTGGCCGTCATGCCCAGATCATGCCGCACCCCTCGACCCACGGCGCGGCGCCGGGGTCCCTGTGCTTACCGCACCCCGTGGACGGGGGTAATTGGGCTGCACAACCGTGACCGGCCGGGTGACGATGGCGAGATGAAAACGCTGGAGCGGGTACGGCCGGACCTGAACGTCGCGTTGAACGAGGCCGCCGTCGTCGGGCTCCGGCCGCGGCCGGACAACCGGGTCGAGTTGCTGCTGCACGTGCTGGCCCTGCCTGAGCAGGGCCCCGTCGATCCGGACACCCGAAGGGCCTTGATCCTGTCCGGGGTGTCGGAGGTACGGGTGCTGCTGCGCCGGGAGTACCCGGGCGCCACCCGGTCCGATGGCCCGGCGATCCCGTTGCGGGACTACGGCGAGGTCGAGGACTTCTTCGCCGCGATCGGTTTGTGCGGCACGATGTACGGCTGGGAGTTCCTGGACTGTACCGATCCGGCCGACGACTGGCCCTCCGTGGCCAGCCTGGATATCCGCACGAACGCGACGCCCGGAGCACACTCGTTGTACTGGTTCAACGAGTGTGGTCTCGACAACGAAGACAGCGGATACGTGCCGTACTGCATCGAGGGTGTCATCGAGTTCGCGGAGCTGACGGTGGAACGCTTCGACGGCACGCCGATGGCCGTGGAGGATTTCGTCGCGGCGGGGAAACGGTGGTGGCGAGCCATGCCCGAGGAGGACCCGCGAGTGTCCCCGGATGCGCAGGCCACCCAGCCCCCGTCACCGCGATGGCGCTCGGCAGGAGCGCCCGCATGCGGTACCCGCCTCATATCTGGCGGTCGCGCACGATGACCCGGCTTGCCTGGCCATCGGCCCCGCCGGAGTTCCGGAACGTGCGGCTGCGCGCCTTCACGAACAATGACGTGGGCATGGTGCTGGACCTGTCCACCGATCCTTACCTGCCACAGATCGGTTCACTGCCAGGCAACGCCGACGCCGAGCAGGCACATGCCTATATCGAGCGGCAGCACGAACGGCTCGGTACCGGGGCCGGGTACTCCTTCTGCGTCGCGGACCGGCGCACCGACGAGGCGCTGGGTGTGATCGGCCTGCATCTGGCATCCATCGCCGCGGGCCGGGCGAGCGCGGGGTATGCCGTCGCGCCGCGCAGCCGGGGGCGCGGGATCGCGGGCCAGGCGCTCACCGCGCTGACCCGGTTTGCCTGGTCCGTTCCGGGGGTGCACCGGGTGGAGCTCTACATCGAGCCGTGGAACCTGAGCTCGGTGCGCACGGCCGAGTTCGCGGGATACGAGCGCGAGGGGCTGCTGCGTAGTCACCAGGAGATCGGCGGCAGCCGGGTGGACATGCTGTTGTACGCGGCGACCAGATCAGCCGATTAGAAACCGGACGATCGGGTTGTCGATCCGGCGGCCAGTCGTTCGTGTAGGTACCGAAGACGGTGCCGGCACGAGCCGGCTGAGCAAGGAGGAACGGATCATGCCCGAGCTGAAGACGCTGGTCGATGGCCTGGTCGTCGGTGAGTCGCCGCGCTGGCACGACGGCAGGCTGTGGTTCGCCAACTGGGGCATCGCGCAGCAGATCGTCGCCGCGGACCTGGACGGCAGCACCGAAGTGATCGCGCGCGGCCCGAAGGCCGCCGGGTACTGCATCGACTGGCTGCCCGACGGCCGCATGCTGGTGACCGGTGCGGACGAACTGCTGCGGGTCGAGGCAGATGGTTCCCTGGTCCAGCACGTGGACCTGCGCGGGACCGCCGACACGCTGAACGAGATCGTCGTGGACGACCGCGGCAACAGCTACGTCAACAGCGTCGGCTTCCACTTCGCCGAGGAGGACTTCCGCCCCGGGTCGATCCTGCTGGTCACCCCGGACGGGAAGGCCCGCAGGGTGGCCGAGGACATCTGGTTCCCCAACGGCATGGTCGTCACCCCGGACAACTCGACCCTGATCGTGGCGGAGAGCTGGGCAGGCAGGCTCACCGCGTTCGACATCGGGCCGGACGGCAGCCTTTCGCACCGCAGGGTGTGGGCCGAGGTCGGCGGCGACGGCATCACCATGGACGCCGAGGGCGCGATCTGGACCTCCGATGTGGTCGAGGACAAGCCCGTGGCGCGGCGGGTCCGCGAGGGCGGTGAGGTACTCGACCAGTTCGAGCTGGACGGTGCCTGCTTCGCCTGCATGCTGGGCGGCCCGGAAGGCAGGACCCTGTTCCTGATGGTGGCGGACTGGCGAGGCGTGGAGAGGATGGGCGAGCTGTTCCAGTCCCACACCGGCCGGGTGCTCACCACGGAGGTGGGTCTCCCCCGCGCCGGATTCCCCTAAGCCGACTGCTGATACTCACGCGAAAAACGGTTGACGATATCCACCAGCTCACGAACGAGCTCCAGCGCAACCGAATATTCGGGGCCTGCGAAGTAAGTTCGCTCGGCAGGCTCCATCGAACCGCCTATCAAAATCGTCCGGCATTGCCGACAGGCCGGGATGGCTGGCCTTGTTCCGAAGGAACTCGACAATCCAGCAAAAAATTCCGCTCGATGCATTCCAGAGCTGATAATCCTGCAACGGGACCGCATCGGGTGAGTCAATTGATAAAATAAGCAGACATACACCCGCCCTCGTAGCCAGCTACCACATGAAGTCGATCCCGATTTTCCCTTCGGCCCGACCTGGCTATTGTCGCCTCTCGCTCGTCGTGCCTGCCACCGATTTGCTGAGCGAGCCGCGCCGGGTCCGGCGCACCAGTTCGTGTGCCGCGTCCGGCCAGTGCGGGTGGTCGAAGGAGAAGCCCTGGTCCAGCAGGACGCCCGGGATGACCCGGCGGCTCTTCAGCAGCAGCTCGGTGTCCGAGCGGAGCACGAACGCGCCGATCTCGGCCATCCACGCGGTCGCGGGCAGGCCGAACGGGATGCCGCGGGCGGCGCGCAGCGTGCGCATGAACTCGCGGTGCGGCAGGGGGTTCGGCGCGGCCAGGTTGACCGGCCCGTGCAGGTCGTCTCGCTCCAGCAGGAACTCGATCGCCCGCAACATGTCCCGGTCGTGGATCCAGGAGACGAACTGCGCTCCCCCGGCGACCGGGCCACCGAGGCCGAGCCGGACCATCCGCAGCAGCATGTCGAAGATGCCGCCGCGGCCGGGGCTCATCACCATGGCCGTGCGGAGCGCGACCTTGCGGGTATGTGGCGTTTCGGCCTGCTGCTGCGCCTCTTCCCATGCCTTGGCGATGTCCACGCTGAACGCCCAGTACCCGGGAACATCGGCCTCCGTGCCGCCGATGATGCCGGTCGCCTCGTCATTGGCGACATCGAAGCGGTGGGCGTAGATGGTGGCCGTGCTCATCTGCAGCCACACCGGCGGCGGGTCGGCCGCCCGCTCGATCGCCGCGCCCACGGCGCGGGTGGAGTCCACCCGCGAGTTCATCATGGCCCGCAGGTTCCTCGGGGTATAGCGGCAGCTGACGCTGCGACCTGCCAGGTTGAGCACCGCGTCGCAACCGTCCAGCTCCGCCGCCCAGGCCCCCAGGCTGCGGCCGTCCCAGTGCACGTGCCGGACACCAGGCCCCAGCGCGAGGTCATCCCGGCGGCTCAGGACCACCACCTCGTGCCCGGACGCGGCCAGCTCCCGGCTCAGGAACTCGCCGATATGCCCCGTACCCCCGGGTAGCACGATCTTCATGAACTCCCCCTCGCCGATGTCCGGCCCGGCGAAACGACCGTAGCACCGGAGGTCACCCCGAAATGCGCCCACCGGATTTCCGGAAACCCGCCACGGCGGCGCGCTCCGGCTGACATGCTGGCGCGCATGATCGAGACCGCGGAGCTGGCAGGCTTCTGGGCGGCACACGGTATCTGGTCGGTCTCCGACGGCGAGACGTTGATCCCGATGCTGGCCTACGAGCAGCCCAACGGTGAGCGTGGCATGGACCGGTTCATGCTCGACGACATCGGCGAGTCCACCCGGGCCGCCCAGGAAGTACTGGACGGCAACGAACGCGATGCCATCCGCGCCGTGCTGGTGGCCGACGCCTATCTCAACCTGGACACCGGCCGGACCGACGCCCTGATCGTCGACGCGGTCAGATACGGCCTGGGGTCGCTCCGGCTGGCCGTGCCGTACTGCCCGCTGACCGACTCGACCGCCTTCGCCGTCTACCGCCCGACCTTCCTCGAGGTCACCGGCGTGGGACAACCGGACTACGACTCGCTGGCGGACGCGTTCTTCGCCGGGGTGGACTCCCATGAGGACGCCGCCGCCGTGTGGAACGCCCACCTCGCGGAGCCTGCCTGACGGCCGCGACGGTCAGACCCGCGCGGCGAGCAGGGGCAGGCCGGGGCCGGACAGTTCGTCGAGCGCACCGGCACGTCCTGCGATCGCCATCAGCAGTGCCTCCGCTGGTCCGCGTACCTCCGGCCCGGAACCTCGCGACCAGTCCAGGTCGGTGGCGACCAGGGTGAGGCCACGGGCCCGGACGAACGCGCGGATGGGCGGCGCGAGCAGCGCCAGCCGCAGGGTGGTCCGTAGCCGGTCCCGGGGTATGTCCCGGGGCAGGCCAAGCGGGCGGCGAATGTCCTGGTGGTGAATCATGCCGTCGACGAGTGCGATCATGCCGCCGAAGCCGGCGGGTAACCCGCTGGGGCGCTGGTGGGCCCGCAGCAGTGCGATCAGCTCCCGTGGTTCGCGGGCGTACTCGGCCACACCGAGCTGGTTGATCCGGCCGGGAACGAACCGGCCACGGGCGAAGCGCTTCGTCGTCTCCCACCAGCTCAGCTCGTCGTAGCTGATCACGTGCGCGACCACGTCCCGGACGGTCCAGTCCGCGCACAGACTCGGCGCCTGCCACTGCGAAGGGGTCAGCGTCTCGAGAAAGTCGGCGAAGTCGGCGCGCTCGTCGGCCGCCAGTGCAAGCACCTCCCCGCCACGCCGTCCTGGCCCGGTCATCCGGCCGCCTCGGCGAACCGGTCCAGGGTGCCGGTCCAGCCACCTGGCGAGTCGAACACCGCGTACATCACATCCGCCTGCCCGTCGTAGCGCTCCAGGTGCCGGTGCCGCAGTTCGACCAGGGTGCGCCCGGCGGACTCCTCGGTGAAGGTCACTTCGACCTCGGTTTCCAGGTCCGGATCGAACCGCCAGTTCGCCCCGATCTGCCATAGCAGCACCACCGTGTCCGGCGGCTGCCATTCACCCACCCGGCCCCAGTCGCACTCGGTGCCGTCCACCCCGCGCTCGTACCACCGGCCACCGGGCCATGGCTCGACGATCACCTCCGCGATCGCCGAGGAGCCGATGGAGTGTTCGCGTGGCCAGAACTCCCCCATCCGCGCGGTGAACAGTTCGAAAGCCCGTTCCGGTGGCAACGGCACGCGCACCGACCGGTGCACCTGAATCTCGGCGGTGGGTTCTGCGGTCATCTCGGATACTCCTCTGGTTCGGCCCGGTCTGGATGGGCTGCTTCGGATTCGGCCAGCGCGGCGAAGGTGTCCAGTGCGGTGGTCCAGAACCGGTCGAGATAGTCCCGGACGGCCGCGAACCCGGATCGGTCGATCCGGTACAGGTGGCGAGTGCCTGCCACCGACACGTCCACCAGCCCGGCCTCCTTGAGCACACGCAGGTGCTGCGACACCGCGGGCCGGGAGATCGGTAGCTGGTCGGCCAGCGCACCCACGGGCAACGGGCCGGCCGACAGCCGTTCCAGGATCAGGCGACGGTTCGCGTCACCCAAGGCGTCCAACACCCTCGCGGCAGCACCAGGCACAAGGGTAAGTCTTGACTAACGGTAAGTTGGTGTCAACCGTTCGCCAAAACTTACCGTTGGTGCCACAGTAGCGGGCTTCGCTAGGCTTCGGGGATGGGCGGCATGGGGGCAGGGGGACAAGCCGGAACACCGGCAGGCGCACTGCCCCGGTTCGCGCCGACCCCGGTCACGCTGATCGCGGCATTGCAGGTCGTGGTGCTCACCGCGATGTCCGGCCGCTACGGCTTCCACCGCGACGAGCTGTACTTCCTGGTGGCAGGCGACCGCCCCGACTGGGGTTACGTGGACCAACCACCCCTCACCCCGCTGCTGGCCGAGGTCGCCACGACCTTGTTCGGCGAGACCCCGGTCGGCCTGCGAGTGGTCGCGACCCTGGCCGGTGCCGCGACCGTGGTCGTGGCGGCACTGGTGGCGCGCGAACTCGGCGGCGCCTGGCGGGCACAGGCGTTCGCGGCCGGCATGATCGCCGCGTCGACCTTCGTGCTGGTGGTCACGCACATGCTCTCGACAACGACCGTCGACATGCTGATGTGGACGGTCATCGGGCTGCTGACGCTGCGCCTGCTGCGCACCGGCGACGGGCGCTGGTGGCTGGCGATCGGCGCCGCGGCCGGGGTCGCACTGGCCAACAAGTGGCTGGTGCTGCTGCTGTTCGCCGTGCTGGCGGTCGCACTGCCGCTGGCAGGGCAGGCGCGGGCGCTGCGCACCGGCTGGCTGCCTGCCGGGATCGCCGTGGCCGCGGTACTGGTGGCACCGCTGGTGGTGTGGCAGGCCACCAACGACTTCCCGATGCTGACCGTGGCGGGTGGCATCAGCGCGGACGACGGCGCCGAGAACCGCCTGATGTTCGTCCCGCTTCAGCTGGCATACCTCTCACCCGTCCTGGTTCCGGTGTGGCTTGCGGGGTTCCTCCGGATCTGGCGGGACCCCGGCCTGCGCTGGGCCAGGGTGTTGCCGATCGGCTACCTGCTGCTGTGTGGTGTGCTGCTCCTGCTCGGCGGGAAGCCGTACTACGCGATCCCGCTGCTGATTCTGCTCACCGCCGCCGGGGCGGGGCCGGCACTGGCCTGGCTGGACGCGGGTCGGTACGCCGCTCGGCGGGCACTGGCAGGCGGACTCGCCGTCGCCGGCATCACGATGTCCGCGCTCATCGCCTTGCCCGTGCTTCCACCTGGGTCGCTGAACGGCCCGATCCTCGCGTTGAACAAGGAGCAGGGCGAGCAGGTCGGCTGGTCCCGGTTCGCGGCCACGGTCTCCGCGGCCTGGCGCCGGGTACCGCCACGGGAGCGGGCCACCGCGGTGATCTTCACGAGCAACTACGGCCAGGCGGGAGCACTCGAACAGCACGGCCCCGTCTTCGGCCTGCCGCGGCCGTACTCCGGTCATATGTCCTATGCGGACTGGGGACCACCGCCGCACGACCGCACCGGCAAGGTGCTGGCGGTGGGCGCCACCCCACCGCAGTTCACCGGCTGCGAGGTGGTCGCCGTGCACGACAACGGCTTCGGCCTGGACAACGACGAGCAGGGGACACCCATCTCGCTGTGTACCGGAACCACTGCGCCCTGGTCGCGGATCTGGCCGCTGCTGCGGCACTTCTACTGAGAAGCGGGGAGGTGACGCGGCAGGTCCTCGGCCAGGAAGCGGGTGAGGGCACGGATCCGGTCCTGGTGGAGGGTGAGCACGAGCAGCCCGGCCGGGGTGGCGGGCTCGCCGAGGTAGCAGGCGAACGCGGGTTGTGTGTTCGCCCGGGTGGCGACCAGGCGCACCGGGTGACTGCCGTCCCAGCCGAAGCTGGCCCGCAGGAACCCCGCGATCGCCGCGGGACCGTGGTACTCGTGCGGTGCCGGGGGCATGGCCAGCCACGCGTCTTCGGTGAGCAGCGCGACGACCCCCTCGACGTCCCCTGCCGTGAAAGCCTCGGCGAACCGGCGGGTCAGCTCCCACTCCGCCGCGGAGCCCTCGGGTGGGGTGCGCTCGCGGTCCACATCGGACCGGTGCCGCTCCAGTGCCGCGCGGGCCCGTTGCAGGGTGCCCTTGATCGCCGTCTCGCTGGTCCCCAGCATGGTCGCGACCTCAGCGGCCGGGTAGCCGAGCACGTCCCGCAGCACCAGAGTGGCCGCCTGCCGGGGTGGCATCAGCTGCAGGCCGGTGACGAAGGCGAGTTCCACCGACTCCCTGAGATGGTATCTGGCCTCCGGCCCCGGCGCGGCGTCCGCGACCTGCTCCAGCAGGGTGTCCGGATAGGGCTGTAGCCAGGTCGGATCGCCGCGGCGGGTGGGCTCCGGCGGGTCGAACGGGGGCACCGGCTCGGGCGGCCGCCTGCGCCCGGAGTCCCGTAGCGCGTTGAGGCAACGGTTGGTGGCGATGCGGTACAACCAGGACCGCAGCGAGGCGCGGCCTTCGTACCGCCGCAGACCTCGCCAGGCGGCGACCAGTGTCTCCTGTAGCAGGTCCTCGGCATCGGTGCGCGAGCCGAGGATGCGGTAGCAGTGCAGGTGCAGCTCGCGCCGGTACGGGTCGGTCAGCTCCCGGAAGGCCTGCTCATCCCCCGCCCTGGCGCGGTCGAGTGCGGTCTGGCTCACAAATCGCATCCTGTCACGCCCCGGCCGTTCCGTTCGGCGGCTCCGCGGTGTCCGAACAAGTACAAGATCACAACCAGCGGAACAAGGAGATCGCCATGACCGAGAACACCAGCCCGGCCCTGGACATCGCGCTCGCCTATCACCGGGCCTGGACCGGAAAGGACTTCGAGCGGGCCATGACCTACGTCGCCGAGGACATCGTCTGCGCGGCGCCGCCCGGGCTCATCGAGGGCGCGGAGGCGTTCCGCGGCTTCATGGGTCCCTTCACCCAGATCCTCACCGGCTCGACCCTGATCGCGGCCTTCGGCGACGCGGAGACCGCGCTGCTGATGTACGACACCGAAACCGTTCCGGTCGCCAGCGCACCCGGGGCCGAGCACCTCACCGTCCGGAACGGCAAGATCACGCACCTCCGGATCATCTTCGACCGGGCGCCGTTCGACGCCGCACGCGCGGCGCGCTCCGCATCCTGAGCAGCGCTCAGTCGAGCACCCGCACGGTGACGGTGTAGGAGGTCCGTGCCGCGACGTCCTCCCGGTACAGCACCTGCTTGATCTGCCGGTCGTTGCGGTACAACCAGACCGCCGCGAGATCATCCAGATGCAGCAGCGGCCGCCGGTACCGCTTGTCCTTCAGCACGTCGCCCACCCCGCCGAGGAAGTTGGTGGCATCGGAGAGCCGGTCCTCCTGCGCACGGTGCACGGTCAGCTCCAGTGCCACCGCTTCGTGCCCGGCAGGGGTGAAACCCTGCCCCGCGCTCGCCTCCTGCGCGGCATGCAGCAACGACCGCACCCGTGGTGCGTGCGGGTGCCCGGCGCCGAAGATGGAAAGGGCCTCGCTCCTGGCCGGAGGCAGTCCCGCCACCGGGAACGACACCTGGCGGGTGGTGGGACGCTCCGTCCGGCTGCCGGACAGCGTCGTCTGGTAGTAGGCCATGACGGCGTTGTCCATCACCTTGGTGCGGCTGGTCGACCAACCCGCACCGGTCACCTGGTTGCTGCCACAGCTGCCACTCGTGCGCGCGCAGCGCGAAGAACTTCCCCGTCCACCGCCGGTCCATCGGCACCAGCCGCCACAGCCGGTCCGCGAGCTCACCCGGTGCCTCGGGATCGTCGATCCGCAGCTGCTCCAGCTCCGCGATGGCGGGCCCGGCGCGCCGCAGCGCACTGGCGAACTCCTCCTCCGGCACGAGTTCGGAGGCACGGTGTCCCAGCCGCCAGGCCCGCAACGTCCGGTACAGGTCCGTGATGAACTTCCGGTCGGCGAGGGCCGCCTCCACTCCCCCTGCCTGCTGCCTGCGCGCGATCGTGGCGCGATGCGTGCTCAGTTGCCTGCTGGCCGGTGCGGTCAGGTTGGCGTAGCTGTCCACGTACCAACCGAACCCGGCCACCAGCCGGTCCAACCGATCCTCGACCACGTCCCTGCGCGCCACCGTGCGACCTCCGAGGGTTCCGTCGCTCCGACGCCCGTACATCGACAGCGGTCCACATTTTGTTGCATATCAGGAATCGTTCTCAAAATCCGGTTGTTTGTTTGTATCCGTCCCCGAGAAATATCGGAGCGAAGCGGGTTCGGCCGGGATGCAGGCCCGACTGGCCGCCCACCGGGTACAGGTCGGCGTCGCACCGCGTAGCTTGGCCATGCACAATGCGGTCGGACGTCAGCGAGAGAACGGGTCGGAACGTGGCGGTGTCGATACATCACAAGATCGCCGAGGAACTGGGTGTCGGCGAGCGGCAGGTGCAGGCTGCGGTGGAGCTGCTGGACGGCGGGGCGACCGTGCCGTTCATCGCGCGCTACCGCAAGGAGGTCACCGGCACCCTGGACGACACCCAGCTGCGCACCCTCGAGGAGCGGCTGAACTACCTGCGCGAGCTGGAGGAGCGGCGGAACACGATCCTCGACTCCATCCGTGAGCAGGGCAAGCTGGACGCCGAGCTCGAGGCCAGAATCATGGCCGCCGAGACCAAGGCGCGGCTGGAGGACATCTACCTGCCGTACAAGCCCAAGCGCAGGACCAAGGCGCAGATCGCGCGGGAGGCGGGGCTGGAGCCGCTGGCGGACGGGCTGCTGGACGATCCGGGCACCGACCCGCAGGCCGCCGCGGCCGTGTTCGTGGACGCCGAGAAGGGCGTGGCCGACGCCGCCGCCGCGCTGGAGGGCGCGCGGGCCATCCTGGTGGAGCGGTTCGCCGAGGACGCCGACCTGATCGGCGAGCTGCGCGAGAAGATGTGGGGCCAGGGCAGGCTCGCCGCCAAGGTCCGCGAGGGCAAGGAGACCGAGGGCGCCAAGTTCGCCGGCTACTTCGACTTCGCCCAGCCCTTCACCGAGCTGCCATCGCATCGGGTGCTGGCCATGTTCCGCGGGGAGAAGGAGGAGGTCCTCGACCTCACCGTGGAGCCGGGTGGCGAGCGGGAGGCCGGACCGACCGAGTACGAGGTGGACATCGCGGCCCGGTTCGGCATCGCCGACCACGGCCGTCCCGCGGACAAGTGGCTGAACGACACCGTGCGCTGGGCCTGGCGCACCAAGATCCAGCTGCATCTCGGCATCGACCTGCGGATGCGGCTGCGGCAGGCCGCCGAGGACGAGGCCGTGCGGGTCTTCGCGGCCAACCTGCGGGACCTGCTGCTGGCCGCGCCCGCGGGCACCCGGCCGACGATGGGGCTGGACCCCGGCTACCGCACCGGGGTCAAGGTGGCGGTGGTGGACGACACCGGCAAGCTGGTGGCCACCGACACCATCTACCCGCACAAACCGCAGGCGCGCTGGGACGAGGCGCTGGTCGCGCTGGAGAAGCTGGCCAGGGAGCACAAGGTCGAGCTGGTCGCGATCGGCAACGGCACCGCCTCCCGGGAAACCGACAAGCTGGCGGCTGACCTGGTCAAACTGCGCCCCGAGCTGAAGCTGACCAAGGTCATGGTCTCCGAGGCAGGCGCCTCGGTCTACTCGGCATCGGCCTACGCCGCGCAGGAACTGCCCAGCCTGGACGTGTCCCTGCGCGGGGCGGTCTCGATCGCCCGCAGGTTGCAGGATCCGCTGGCCGAGCTGGTGAAGATCGACCCGAAGTCCATCGGCGTCGGTCAGTACCAGCACGATGTCGCCGAGGGCAAGCTGTCCCGCTCACTCGACGCCGTGGTCGAGGACTGCGTGAACGCCGTCGGGGTGGATGTGAACACCGCCTCGGCCCCGCTGCTGACCAGGGTGTCCGGCATCGGCTCCGGGCTCGCCGAGAACATCGTGCTGCATCGGGACACGCACGGCCCGTTCCGTTCCCGCACCGCACTGAAGGAGGTCGCGCGGCTCGGGCCGAAGGCGTTCGAGCAGTGCGCGGGCTTCCTGCGGATCCGGGACGGGGACGACCCGCTGGACTTCTCCAGCGTACACCCGGAGGCCTACCCGGTGGTCCGCCGGATCGTGGACGCCGCGGGCACCGAGACCCGTGCGCTGATCGGTAACTCCAAGGCGCTGCGCGGGTTGTCCCCCGAGCGGTTCGTGGACGACACCTTCGGGCTGCCCACGGTCACCGACATCCTGAAGGAGCTGGAGAAGCCCGGCCGCGACCCCCGGCCCGCCTTCCAGACGGCCACCTTCGCCGAGGGTGTGGAGAAGGTCACCGACCTCCAGCCGGGTATGCAGCTGGAGGGTGTGGTCACCAACGTGGCCGCGTTCGGCGCCTTCGTGGACGTCGGGGTGCACCAGGACGGCCTGGTGCACGTATCGGCGATGTCCAAGAACTTCGTCAAGGACCCGCGCGAGGTGGTCAAGCCGGGTGATGTGGTGCGGGTCAAGGTGCTCGAGGTGGATGTCGAGCGCAAACGAATTTCGCTGACCCTGCGGCTGGACGACGAGGTCGGCGGCAAGGCGGCCAAGCCGGGCGAGAAGGGCGAGCGCAATCGCGGAGGCCCGCAGCAGAACCAGCGCCGTGGCCAGCAGCAACGCCGCGACCGCGGCGCGGGCGGGCGCGGCAGGCAGGGCGACTCCGGCGGCGGCGCACTGGCCGACGCACTACGCCGAGCGGGTTACGGGAAGAACTGACCAGCGGGATACGGCGGTTACGCAAGATCACGTTGTGCTGCCGTATCCCGCTTTCCCGTGGACAATGTCCGCATGACGTCCACAGGTGGGTTGAGCCCAACGGCACGCGCGCGGCTGGAAGAGGAACTGGCCCAGTTGCGCGAACAGCGCACTGCGCTCGCACCGCGGCTGAGCGAGGAGTCGCTCGGCGACAGCGCCGACCAGGCCGACATGCTGGAACGCGCGGAGGGCGCCGCGTGGATCGACCGCCGGATCAGCGAGATCGTCGACATGCTCAGCGGCGCGGGACAGGAGGAGTACCCGATCCCGCCGGGGACCACGGTCACACTGCGTTTCGACGACGGGGACGAGGAGACCCTGCGGATCGTGGCCATCGCGGAGGACGCCGCCGACGAGGACTCGGCCTCGGCGCTCACCCTGGACAGCCCGCTGGGCCGGGCCATCGTCGGCCACAACGCCGGGGACACCATCACCTACCGGACCCCGCACGGCGAGGCGGCCGCGGAGATCGTGGAGCTGAAGCCCCCGCCGGACTGATCCCCGGTCAGGAACCCAGCAGGTGGCAGCGGCGCCACAGCCGCTCGCCCGTTCCGCCGATCAGGCCCTGCTCGCGCAGGAACGGAACCACCTTCTCGCCCATCCAGGTACGGGTGGCGTGGAAATGCGGGTTGGCAGCGGCCGCCGCTCTCCCCTCGGCGGGGTCGATCCCGACGCTGGCGTACACCCGGGGGTCGACAAGGCATTCCACCACCGCGTAGGAGACCACCGCGGTGCGCCAGCGATGCAGCCGCAGCCCGGCCCTGCTCAGCTTCGGCATGCCGCGGATGATCTCCTCACGGGCGTAGCGCACATGCCGCGCCTCCTCGATGACATGGATCCGGTTCACCGCCCTGATCAGCGGCTGGATCCCGGTGTCGTCCATCATCGAACGCTGCAGCCGGTCGGTGGTCTCCTCGGCGACCAGCACGCAGGCGAACATCGAGGGGCCGCTCGCGGTGGCCTTGAAGGCCCTGGCGAGATTGTGCACCAGCCGGGGAGCGCCGTACCGGGGCACCCCGAGCCGCTCCGCCGTGCGGGCGAACATCACCGAGTGCCGGGTCTCGTCACCGATCTCGGTGAGCGCGTACTGCGCGTGCGGGCTGCGCGGGTCGAGGTCATAGGCGTAGCGGGTGAGCATCTGCATGAGGATGATCTCGAACCAGAGCCCCACGCTCATGATGCTGGCGATCTCGTGCTTGGACAGCTCGATCCGCTGCCGCTCGGAAAGCCGCTCCCAGAGATCGGTGCCGTAGAGCGACATCCGCTCCAACGGCATGTACGGCTTGTCCTCGGCCAGCGGGGCGGCCCAGTCCACGTCGAGGTCGGGGTCGTAGGAGTTGCGCGCCGAGGAGGTGAGCAACCGTGCCGCGGTGGTGTCGCGATCACCGGCCTGCCCGGTCCGAGCCATGGTCAACCTCCACCATCTGTGGCCTCGTACTTACTCGCTAGTAGATAGCGTACCGTTCCGCCGACCCCATCGGGGGATTTCGGTCGTCCCACCGCGCGCGACCCGCGCAGTCCGGTGACGATCAGGCGCTGGATGCCCACGGCGAGTGATCGAGGTGGCTATGCGTGGCAGCGGCGGTCTGATCGCCCTTTCGACCGGTTCCGTGCTGGCCATGACGGCGGCACTGGTAGTGCTCGGTGCCGGTGCGCTGCCGGGCAGCGCGGCGACCCTGCCCGGCGGGCTCGGACCCTGCGTACCCGGCGACTGCCCCGACCCCTACCCCGCGGTGAACAACGGCGAGTTCGCCGGCCGCGACAACGGCATCAACCTCTTCGTCGGCTCCGACTTCCGGGTCGGCGGGCGGGCCGCCGAGGCCGAGGGCAGGGTCGTCGTGCTCGGCGACTTCGCGCTGGCCAAGGACGCGGGCGGATCGGCCGTCTACAACGTGGGCATCGCGGGCGTCGGCTCCAGGGTGCCGCCGCCGGAGGGCGCGGACTTCCTGACCACCGGAGGGAACGTCACCGTGGCCGAGGGGCAGCGCCTGCTCGCCGACGGCGGGGTAGTCCGGCACGCCGGCACGGCCGAGGGCACCATCACCGGCACGGTGATCGCCGACCCGGAGGCCGCCACGCCCTACACCGGGCTGCGCGGCCAGTTGCAGCAGGCAAGCCAGTGCTACGCCCGCACGGAGGATGGCCCGCGCCCGGCGACAGGGACCGCGGTGAACCAGGGCTACCAGACCCTGTTCACCGGCGACGGCACCTCCGCACTCCAGGTGTTCAACGTGGACTTCGACATCGCCAGCGCCACCGGCGGGCAGCAGGGGATCGCCTTCGCCGGTATCCCCGAGGGCGCCACCGTGCTGGTGAACGTGCTGGGCACGAACCGGACGATCAACACCTACACCGGGGATCTCAACGACACGGATCCGGTGAACGCCCTGCGCGAGCGGCTGTTGTGGAACTTCCCCGACGCCACCACGGCGAGTATCGGGGGCACAGCGCAGTTCCAGGGCAGCGTGCTGGTCGGTAACCCGGACAGCGAGACCACGGTGACCGCACCCGGGGTGAACGGGCGGTTCTTCACTACCGGCTCGCTCACCCACACCTCCGCGGCCAGCGGCGGCGGGGGCAGGAGTTCCACGCCTACCCCTTCGACGGT